>NZ_CP139976.1:4800000-5400000 GCF_034424625.1 Janthinobacterium lividum
ACGCGCGCATCGTTGAAGTCATGCGCAGCCACCACGTCGACCAATACCAGCTCGCTGATCGTTTGCAACTGGCCCTGGCTGTCCGTCAGCGGGCCTTGCGCCAGCAACTGGCGCGCCAGGCGCTGCCCCAGGAAACCGGCGCCGCCGGTAATGAGTACTTTCATCTTCATGCTCCTTGTTTGTTGTTGTAAGCGGCGAGCCAGCCCAGGCCCTCTTCGGTGCGCCCGCGCGGACGGTATTCGCAGCCGATCCAGCCCTCGTAGCCCAGGTCATCCAGCAGCGTGAATAAATACGGGTAATTGACTTCGCCATCGTCCGGTTCATTGCGGGCCGGGACGCTGGCGATCTGCACATGGCCGATGCCGTCGAAGTTGTTCCTGAACGTCATGGCGATATCGCCTTCGACGATCTGCGTGTGATAAAAATCCATCTGTACCTTGACGTTGGACGCGCCTGACTCCAGGCGCAGCGCATGGCCCTGCGCCTGCGTGACGAGGAAGTAGCCGGGCATGTCGCGTCCGTTGATCGGTTCGATCAAGAGCTCGATGCCATGCTCGCCCACGGCCCTGGCCGCGTACTGCAGATTGGCCAGGTAGGTGGCGCGGTGCAGGGCAAGGTCGGCGCCCACGGGCAGCAAGCCCGCCATCATGTGCACGCGCGGGGTGCCCAGCGCCAGCGCGTATTCGATGGCGCGCGCCACGCCAGCGCGGAATTCCGCTTCGCGGCCCGGCAGCGAAGCGATGCCCCGCTCACCGGCCGCCCAGTCGCCCGGCGGCAGGTTGAACAGCACGTTCTGCAAGCCGTGCTCGCGCAGCCAGCCCGCGACTTCCTGCGGCGCGTAATCGTAAGGGAACAGAAATTCGACGCCCTGGAAACCCGCTTGCGCGGCGGCGGCAAAACGCTGCGGGAAGGGCACTTCATTGAACATCATGGTCAGGTTGGCGGCAAAGCGGGGCATGCGATATCTCCTTGGGAATCTTATAGTTCGAGTTTGAACGTGTGCTTCAGGTCGGCGATCTGCGCCGCGTCGAGCGGGCGCGTGGGCACGTCGCGCAGCAGCAGGAACAGCTTGGCCGTCTCTTCCAGTTCCTCGGCCGCATACACGGCCGCTTCCAGGCTCGTGCCAGAGACGACGGGACCGTGATTGGCCAGCAGCACGGCCGAATGCTTGCGCGCCATGGCGCCAATCGCGCCCGCCAGCGCCGGGTCGCCCGGCCGGTGATATGGCACCAGGGGCAAGCGCCCCACCTTCATCACAAAATATGGCGTCAGGGGTGGAATGCAGTCGTCATGGTTCAAGCCGCACATGCACGACACGGCCGCCGAATGCGTCGAGTGCAAATGCACGATGGCGCCGGCACCGCCCCGCTCCGCATACATGGCGCGGTGCAGGAACGCCTCTTTTGACGGCGGCGCGCCGCTGATCAGGTTGCCGTCCCAGTCCAGCTTTGACAATTGCGCCGGATCGAGCCGCCCCAGGCTGGCATTCGTTGGCGTGAGCAGCCAGCCGTCGGACAGGCGCACGCTCAGGTTGCCGCTGCTGCCGGCCGTCAAGCCCCGCTCGAACAGCGACTTGCCGAAGTCGACGATCAGCTCGCGCTGACGCGATTCCGTGGTGCTCATGCCAGCACCTGCCAGGCCTTGCTGAAGAAATCCACCGTACCGAAATTGCCGGACTTGAGGGCCAGCGCCAACGGCGCCGCGCCATCTTCGCCCAGCGCCGGCAAGGCTTGCGTCCACGGCACGCCAGGATCGATCTCGGGGCCGATGCGCAAACCCGCCACACCCAGCGCTTTTACTACCGCGCCCGACGTTTCGCCGCCAGCGACGATCAGCTGGCCCACGCCGAGGCGCACCAGCCCCTGCGCGATGGCGGCCAGGGTTTCCTCGACGAGGGCGCCGGCCCGCTCCACGCCCAGTTGCGCCTGCACGGCGCGCACGGCGTCCGGCGTGGCCGTGGCGTAGATCAGCACCGGGCCTTGCGCCAGGTGCGCGCCGGCCCAGGCCAGGGCTTGCTCCACGACGGCGTCGACCACCTCGCCACCGGCCGCCAGCTGCAAAGGGTCGACGTGGAACGATGGCGCCAGTTCGCGCAAGTGCGCCACCTGCTGCTGCGTGGCCACGGAGCAGCTGCCCGAGATCACGGCACGCAAGCCCGTCGGTGGCGGCAAGCGTCCCGCCTGGCCCGCAGGCGATGGCGCCAGCTGGCCCCGCTGGCGGAAATTCTGTGGCAGTCCCAGGGCGATGCCGGAGCCGCCCGTGATCAGTTTCAGGTCCGCGCAGGCGGCGCCGATGGCTTCCAGGTCGCGGTTCGAGACGGCATCGACGACGGCGAAATGGCAGCCGTGGCCGCGCAAGTCCGTGAAGCGCTGGGCGATGGCGGCGGCGCCCTTCTCCACCACGGAGAAATCGGCCAGGCCTACCTTGGCTTGCACCTGCTGCTGCAGCACGCGTACCAGGTTCGAATCCGTCATCGGCGTCAAGGGATGGTCGCGCATGCCAGATTCGGCCAGCGGCACGTCGCCGACGAACAGGTTGCCCTTGTAGATGGTGCGGCCGTTGGCGGGGAACGCCGGGCAGGCAATCGTAAAATCCGTGTCGAGCGCCCGCATCAGCGCCTCGGCCACGGGGCCGATATTGCCGCGCGGCGTGGAGTCGAACGTGGAGCAGTACTTGAAATAGAACTGCCTGCATCCGGCTTGCTGCAGCCAGGCCAGCGCGGCCAGCGATTCAGCCACCGCCTCCTCGGGCGCATTCGTGCGCGACTTGAGGGCGATGACGACGGCGTCGACATCGGCTGGCGGCGGACCTTGCGGCACGCCGATCAGCTGCACCGTACGCATGCCGGCCTTGACCAGCATGCCGGCCAGGTCGGTGCCACCCGTGAAATCGTCGGCGATACATCCCAGTAGTACGGTCATGATTGTTCCTTTTTATTCAGTTACGCTTTCGCCGGCAGATCGATGCCCGGGAAAGTCTTGATGACGGCCGAGTCGTCCTCGCCGCCAAAGCCTGCCGCCGACGCCTGCATGAACATCTGGTGCGCCGTGGCCGACAGGGGCAGCGGGAACACGCTTTTTTTTGCGTAATCGAGCACGATGCCCAAATCCTTGACGAAGATATTCACGGCCGACAGCGGCGCGTAGTCGCCTTTCAAAATATGCGGCACCCGGTTCTGGAACATCCAGGAACTGCCGGCGCTGTTCGAAATGACTTCGTACAGGGCGTCCGGGTCGCAGCCGGCACGCAGGCCCAGCGCCATCGCTTCGGCTGCGGCGGCGATGTGCACCCCGGCCAGCAACTGGTTGATCATCTTGACTTTCGACCCCTGCCCCGGCTGTTCGCCCAGGCGGTACAGCTTTGCACAGATGGCGTCGAAAATCCCGGCGCAAGCGTCGAACGCATCGGGCGCGCCGGCCGCCATCACCGACATCTCGCCGGCAGCCGCCTTGGCCGCGCCGCCGGAAATGGGCGCGTCGATGAAGCGCAATCCCATGGCCGCCAGGCGCGCGCCGAGGGCCTCGGCAAACTCGGGCGCCACGGTGGCGCAGGCGATCACCACGCTGCCCGGCGCCAGGCTGGCCGCCGCGCCGTGTTCGCCAAACAGCACGGCCTCCGTCTGCTGCGCATTGACGACAACGATCAGCAAGGCTTGCACCTGCGCCGCCAGCGCGGCGGGAGACGGCGCCGCATGGGCGCCCTGGCCGGCCAGCGTCTGCACGGTTTCCGGACGCACGTCGCAGGCATGCACGTCGAAGCCCGCGCGCAGCAACGATTGCGCGATGCCCATGCCCATGGCGCCCAGGCCGATCACGCCCACTTTTTTGATTGCTACGTTCATCTTCTACTCCAGTTTTATTTGTTCACCAGCTTGGCCGGCACGCGCATGATGATGATGGCGCCAATCACCAGGATGCCGGCCAGCAGGTAGATGGCGATGTCGGTCGACTGTGTCAGGTCCTTGATGGAACCGATCATGTACGGCGCCGCGAAACCGGCCAGATTGCCCACCGAGTTGATGGCGGCGATACCGGCAGCGGCCGAGACGCCACCGAGGAAAGCCGTCGGCAGGCTCCAGAACATGGGCGAGGCGGCGAGGATGCCGCCGGCGGCGATCGTCAGGAAGAAGATGGCCCAGCCCGTGTTGTGGGCGCCGGCCAGCGCGCTGCAGACGATGGCGGCGGCGCCCACCACGAGCGGGATGGCCATGTGCCAGCGGCGTTCGCGGTATTTGTCCGAACTGCGGCCCAGCAGGATCATCGACGCCACGGCTACCGAGTACGGGATCGCCGTGAACAGGCCGATATTGAGCACGCCCGTCACGCCGGCCGCCTTGATCAGGCTGGGCAGCCAGAAGGTCAGCGAATACTGGCCCATCACGCAGCAGAAATAGATCAGGGCCATGACCCAGATGCGCGGGTCGGCAAACATGGCGCGGATCGACGGGTGCGAGACCTTGCCCTGCGCTTCCGTGGCGATGCGCTGTTCGAGGATGACTTTTTCATCTTCCGTCAGCCACTTCGCGGCGCGGATGCTGTTATCGAGGTACAGCAGCACGGCCACGCCCATCAGCGCGGCGGGAATCGCTTCGAGCACGAACATCCACTGCCAGCCCGCATAGCCGTGCCAGCCGGCGAAGGTTTCCATGATCCATCCCGACAGGGGGCCGCCGATCAGGCCCGCGACGGGAATGGCGGCCATGAAGGTGCACACCATGCGCGCGCGGCGCTCGGACGGATACCAGTAGGTCAGATACAGGATGATGCCGGGGAAAAAGCCCGCTTCGGCGATGCCGAGCAGGAAGCGCATGACGTAGAACTGGGTTGGCGTGGTGACGAACATGAAGGCGCCCGAGATGATGGCCCAGGTGATCATGATGCGGGCGATCCACACGCGCGCGCCGATCTTGTGCAGCATCACATTGCTGGGCACCTCGAACAGGAAGTAGCCAAGAAAGAACACGCCCGCACCCAGGCCATACACGGTTTCGGAAAACTGCAGGTCGGCCAGCATTTGCAGCTTGGCGAAGCCCACGTTCACACGGTCGAGATAAGCGACGATGTAGCACAGCATGAGGAAGGGAATGATGCGCCAGGTCACCTTGCGGTAGACGGCGTCATCGATGGTTTTCTGGCTTGCGGCCGCGCCGGCCGGCTGGCTGGCCCGGCATTGCCTGTGACACTTCCATGCTTGTCTCCTGATCACTGGGGGATCGACCGTGCCGGGTTTTTATGGTCCACCGGTGGTGGCTGGCAACTTGTCTAAAATTTGTATGGATGTATATTATGTGTGTGTTTTATGTGTGTCAAGCTGTATATTCCATATAATGGCAAGCAGGCAAGCCCCATTTGAAAACCGTTAGCGCAAGGATGCACCCGATGGACCGCACGTTCAGCTTCACCCTTCCCGCGCCGGAGCCCGCCGCGGGCAGCTTCACGACCGGCACCCTGGGTGCGCGCGTGGCGGCACGGCTGCGCCAGCAGCTCCACCACGATGGCCTGGCCGGCGGCACGCGTTGCCGTCGGAGCAAGCCATGGCCAGCCACTTTGGCGTCAGCCGCACGGTGCTGCGCGAAGCCATCGCCCTGCTGCAGGCGGACGGCATCCTCGTCACGCGCAAGGGCAGCGGCACGTTCGTGTGCGCGCAGGATGGCGCGAAGGCCGGGGAACGGGGCGATGCGCTGACGGAGCAATCGGTGCAATCGCTGCTGAACCTGATCGAAGTGCGCCAGGGACTGGAAGCGGAAATCGCCGCGCTGGCAGCCGTGCGGCGCACGCCGGGCCAGCTGGCCGACATCGAGCACGCGCTGCGGCGCATCGAGGAAGCCGTGGCGGCCGGCGTCGATGGCGTGGAAGAAGACGTGCGCCTGCACCTGTGCATCGCCGAGGCGACGGGCAACCCTTACTGGCCGAAGTTTGTTGCCATGTTCGCCGACCCGATCCGCTCGGCCGTCAAGGTGACGCGCGCGAATGAAGCGCGGCGCACGGACTTTTCCATCGAAGTGCGGCGCGAACATGAAAAGATCGTGCAGGCGATTGCCGACGGCGACCCGCAGCGGGCGCGCCAGGCGGCCATGGAACACATGCAGCATGCGGCCGAACGCGTGCGTCTGGCCGACCGCGAATTCTGGCGCGGCGACGGCGGCGCGCTGGCCCGCACCCTGGGACGCGATCCCATCATGCAGAAATAAATCCTGGCTCAGGGATAGCTGGGCCGGCGCATGTGGAACAAGCTGTCCGGTCCAATCTCGAAATAATCGGCCGGACCGCCGCCGCGCAATATCGGCGCCGCTGCCGCGGTGTCGTACACGCCATCGGTCAGCAGGTGGCGCGCGATATGTACGCCCACCACTTCCCCCAGCACCAGCCAGCTGCCGACACCAGCGCCATTGACGCCCTGCAGCTCGATGATCTGCGTGCGCCGGCATTCAAAGGACACAGGGCTTTCGGCCACGCGCGGTACATTCACGAGGCGCGAGGCGGCCGGCGTCAGGCCGGCCAGCGCGAATTCATCGACCTCGGGCGGCGCCGGCGCGCAGCTGGCATTCATCGCCTCGGCCAGCGGACGGGTTGCCAGGTTCCACACGAATTCGCCCGTCTGCTCGATATTGCGCAAGGTATCCTTGCGGCCGATGCTGGAAAAACCGATCAGCGGCGGGTGGTAATTGAAGGCATTGAAAAAGCTGTACGGCGCCAGGTTGAGCACGCCCTCGCCGCTGCGCGAAGCGATCCAGCCGATGGGCCGCGGCCCCACGATGGCGTTGAAGGGATCATGCGGCAGGCCGTGGCCCTGTGCAGGTTCATAAAAGTGAATGTTGTCGGCCACGCGCGTTCCTGAAGTCCAAGTCAAAGGCGCCCGGGATGGAACGCCTGGAGCGACAGCTTACTGGAATTGCCGCTACCGTGTTGCCATCCCGCCGGCGCCAGGCGCGCTCGCGCACAGACGACCAAGGCACAATTGTATGGCGCGCCGTACCACGCCTCGCTTATGATGGGACAACTCAACCCTTATCATTACGCTACCGCCCATGCATACTCTCACGCTGCACCAGAAAGTGTTCTTGCTCCTCCTGAGCATCGTCACCATCGGCTTCGGCTGGATACTGGCGCCGTATGCGGGCGCCATCTTCTGGGGCGTCGTCCTGGCGATCCTGTTCGCGCCCGTGTACCGCTGGCTGCTGCTGAAAACGAAGGGCCGCGCAGGCCTGGCGTCGCTGCTGACCTTGCTGCTGATCATCGTCATCGTGATCCTGCCGCTGTCGCTCATTTCCGTGTCGCTGGTGAATCAGGCGGCCAGCGTCGTGGAAATGGTACGTTCGGGTGAAATCACGGTCGCCATGTTCTTCAATAAAATCATGGCCGTGCTGCCGCAATGGCTGATCAATTTGCTCGACCGCTTCAACCTGACCAGCCTGGCCAGCCTGCAGGACAAGCTGGCCGAGGGCGCCACGCAGGTGAGCCAGGTGGTGGCCGTGAAAGCCATCAATGTGGGGCTGTACACGTTTGAATTCCTCACCAGCCTGTGCATCATGCTATACCTGCTGTTTTTCCTCATGCGCGATGGCTCCTCCCTGTCAGCCCGTATCAAGGGCGCCGTGCCGCTGAGCCGAAAATACAAGCAGCGCCTGTTCACCAATTTCACCACGGTGATCCGCGCCACGGTGAAAGGCAACATCCTCGTGGCGATCGCCCAGGGCGCCCTCGGCGGCCTGGCGTTCTGGTTCCTGGACGTGCCCGCGCCCCTGCTGTGGGCCGTGCTGATGGCCTTCCTGTCGCTGCTGCCGGCCGTCGGCGCCGCCCTCGTCTGGGCGCCCGTGGCCGTCTACTTCCTGGCCACGGGCGCCATCTGGCAAGGCGCAGGCCTGGCCGCCTTCGGCGTCTTCGTCATCGGCCTGGTCGACAACGTGCTGCGCCCCATCCTGGTCGGCAAGGACACCAAGATGCCCGACTACGTGGTGCTGCTGTCGACCGTGGGCGGCATGGCCCTGTTTGGCCTGAACGGCTTCGTCATCGGCCCCGTGGTGGCGGCCCTGTTCATCGCCTCGTGGGATCTGTTCGTCTCGGCCAGCGAATTCCAGGCCGAGGATTGAGGCGTGGCAATCGGGAGCGTCAGCGTCCCATCCTGCAAAAATAATGGCGATGGAATCCGGCTTGCCGGCGGCGCCACTTGCGCTTCCAGAAACAGGCCGGAACAGCCTGGCGACAGAGTGTCCGCCGGTGCTGGCCAGCCTCGGCAACTATCCACATGAGACCGGATTTCATATCGACTATCATGTTGCAATAGTGCGCATTTAGCAACAAATGCGAAAATATAGCTTTTGACGCAGTGGGCGCCGCGGCGTAGTGTCGGTCCTCCCGACAACCACGTAATGAGGAGCCTCCCATGGCAAATCCACTGTGCTTAATGATGCCGGCGCTACCCGGCACCAATCCGACCGCCATCGCCGCAACATTGGTGGAATTCCAGGCGAAGATCAATGCCGCCCTCACCGAGATCGGTACCGTGCACTTTGCCCGCTTCACCCTGCTGGACCGCTCCCAGCCCAATCTGCTGCCCAACATTCAATCGGCGGGTACTTCCGATAGCCTGATCATCGGCGTGATCACCGAGTATGACGGCAACTTCAACGACTACATCGAAGATTTCGTGGGCCAACTGGGCGAGGTGTTCGACGCGCTGCTGCAATTTGTCGTGGGCGGCAAGGCGCTGATTCCTGTTGCCAACCATGTGGCCGCATTTGAAGCCTTCATCACGGCCAACGACGCCGCGCAGCACGTGCCCAATAACGGCCTGTACAGCGCCTATCCGCAGACCGTCCAGAAAATCATCGCCGCATTCCGAACCTGAGCCGAAAGCCACGCCGGGGCTGCGCAAGCGGCCCCACCACCCTGCCAGCCACCACCCCAGCCCCCGGAGACAGCATGGCCGATTCCACCATCGATTACGACGACGTGCAAGGCACGATCCTGCGCGGCTACCGCGTCAACCTGGCGCGCCATTTCATCTTCAGCATCACGGATGCGGCGCAGGCACGGCGCACCATCGCGGCCCTGCTCGACGGCAGCGACGGCTTGCCGTCCATTACCACCGCGCGGCACATCCACCCCAAGCCCCCCTGCTTCCTGAACCTCAGCTTTACCGCTCCCGGCCTGTCGGCGCTGGGCGTTGCAGCGACCGACCTGACCACCTTTGACCAGGCATTTCAACGGGGCGCGGCCGATCCGGCCAGCGTCACTGCCGTGGGCGACGTGGGCGACAGCGCCCCCGAACACTGGCTCGGCAACCTGGGGCCGGCTACCCAGCATGGCCAGGTGCATGCGCTGCTGAGCCTGTGGGTCAGCGAATCGACGGAAGTGCTACAGGCGACCTCGGCCACACTACGCCGCGCCTTTGCTGCGGGCTGGCGCGAACTGTATGCGCACGACGGCGTGGCCCTGCCAGACAACCGCGTGCATTTCGGCTACCGCGACAGCATCGCCCAGCCCGACGTCGATGGCGCCCCGCAGCGCAAGCGCGAACACGCCCCTGACCCGCTCAACAGCGTGAAGACGGGGGAATTCCTGCTCGGCTATCCGAATGAAAACGGCGGCACCTACCAGGTGCAGCCGCCGCAGCTATCCACCAATGGCAGTTATGCCGCCTTCCGCATCCTGGAGCAGGACGTGCCCCTGTTCGACAGCATCCTGAGCCAGGGCGCGGCCAGTTCCGGACTCACGACAGAAATGGTGGCCGCCAAGATGTGCGGGCGCTGGCGCAACGGCAATCCGCTCGTGCTCAGGCCGGACGAGGCCGGGCCGGTGCTGCCGGACGCCAGCCTGAACCGCTTTCACTATGTCGATGGGCAGCCGGAACTCGATGACACGCTGGGCCTGAAATGCCCGATCGGCGCGCACATCCGGCGCAACAATCCGCGCGACGAAGCCGTCGTGGGTGCCCCCTCTCGCCACCACCGCATCGTGCGGCGCGCCATGCCCTACGGCAGCGAATATGATCCGGCAGCGCCCATCGCAGAGCAGCGCGGCCTGGTCGGCTATTTCATCAATGCCAGCTTGCGCAATCAGTTCGAATTCCTGATGAAGCAATGGAACAATGACGATGCCTTCGTCAAATCGGCCGTCGGCCCGGCCGGTCCCAAGGCGGGCGATGCCACGTTCAACATCAGCGGCCAGGACGTATTCCTGGGCATCAACGACCCGACCGTCAGTTCCTTCACCTTGCCCGGCGTGGGCGCGAAGGGAAGCGGCAATACCGAACTGCAGCATTTCTCGCGCAGCGTCATCACGCGTGGCGGCGTGTATTGCTTTTTCCCCAGCATCACGGGATTGCGCTACCTGGCGAACCTCGGCTAGGCGGGCGCGCCACGGAGGCAAGCGGGAACGGCGCGGACCGCTTGCATTGATCCTGTCATTGCACTATCGTTGGCACACGCGCGTGTTGCCAACCTTTCACAATGACAGGAGTTCCCACCGTGTCGCTGATACTCTACGGCCACCCCTTTTCCTCGTACACGCAGAAGGTGCTCATCGCGCTGTACGAGAACGCCATCCCGTTCTCCTTCCGCTGCCTGGCGCCGGACATGCCGCAGCACCTGCAGCAATGGCTGGAACGCTGGCCGCTGCGCAAGTTTCCGCTGCTGGTGGACGGCGAGCGCAACGTCGCCGAGACCAGCATCATCATCGAATACCTGCAACTGGCCCATCCCGGCCCGCTGCGCCTGCTGCCGGACGATCCGATGCAGGCGCTGGACGTGCGTTTTCTCGACCGCTATTTCGACCTGCACATCATGACACCCGTGCAGCATGCCGTCGGCGCCGCCCTGACCGGCGACCCGGTGAAGACAAGGGAAGGCCGTGCATTTGCCGGCGAAAAGCTGGACCTCGCCTACGCCTGGCTGGAAAAGCACCTGGCCGGCAGAACGTGGGCAGCCGGCGACCACTTCAGCCTGGCCGACTGCGCCGCCGCCCCCGCGCTGTTCTATGCGGATTGGACCCAGCCGATTCCCGCAACGCTGCCCCTGCTGCGCGCCTACCGCGCGCGCCTGCTGGCCCGCCCATCGTTCGCCCGCGCGGTGGAAGAGGCGCGCCCATACCGCCACCTCTTCCCCCTGGGCGCACCGCAGCGCGACTGACCTTGTTCAGCCAAACACGGGGCGGAAAAAACTGCGCTCGTAGCTGACGATGCAGCGCGTCTCCTCGGCGTAGCGGAAGGCGGCCTGGCATTCGGCGTCCTGCATCGAGTCGCTGCGGTACTGCTCGTACAAAGCCAGGCTGGGGAACGAGAACATGGCCAGCGCCACGTTGCTGGCGCCTTCGGAGGGTAAAAAGTAGCCGTGGTGCTGGCCGCCGAAACGTTCGACCAGCGGTATCCACAGCTTGCCGTAGGCTTCGAATTCCCGCAATTTATACGGGTCGATGATGTAACGCAGGTAACAGGTGATCATGCGGTTTCCTTGTGAAGGTTCAGATCCATCAGCATGCCAGCTTCCCAGGAACCGATGGCGGCCAGTGGCGTGCCAGGCAAGAAGTCCAGCGCGCAGGGATAGGCAACGGCGTGTTCGGCAAGCACGCCGAGTCCCGGCCAGGCGTAGAACAGCAGCTTGCCCTTGCCGATGCGTCCCAGCGCGCTGCCGTCGGGCAGCCAGCGCAAGGCGCCGCCCGTGCCGCCGCCCGCCTCCACGGCCACCGTGGCCAGCCGGCGGCCATCGTCCAGCGCATGCACGGACAGAGACTCTTGGCCGTCAACGTAATGCAGCACTGCCAGATGCTCGCCATCGGGCGACGGCGCGCACGACGCCAGCTTCGGCAGCGACAGCACCACGCGGCCGGCGCCCGCCTGCAGCGGCCAGTCCCACACGCTGCCATAGTCGGGCGGCTGCACTTGCCCTTCCTCCACCGATTTGACGCCATGCAGGAGCAGCAAACGCCGACCGCCATCGATAGCCCACATGCCGCGCAGCATCTCGCCCGGGTGCGCCTGCGTGAAGAGCGCCTCGCCCGTCTGCGCGTCGCGCACCCGCAGGCGGCCATCCCAGGCGCCATCGACCAGATACCTGCCGCACGGCGACCACGCGGGGCCGCAGCCTTCGCCATCCTTCTTGTTCTGGAAATTGAACAGCAATTGTCCCGCATCGGCATCCACCACGGCAATCTGGCCCGTCGTGCTCTTGATGGCCAGCCGGCTGCCGTCGGGCGAGAAGGCCATGCCCGACATGTGCGCGATGAATTTGCCGCGCCACAGTTTCTGTCGTGCCGCCACGTCCCACAGCACCAGGTCGCGCCCCAGCACGGCCAGGCGCGTGCCATCGGGTGAAAACTGCACGCCGTAGCTACAGCCCAGCTTCAAGGGCTTGCGCGTCGCCGTCACGGGCGTGCCAGGCGGTACACGACGCAATCGAGGTCGTAATGGCGCCCCATGCCCACGTATTGCATGCCCAGGCGCGTCATGACCTTGATCGAGGCGGCATTGTCCGGATGGGCCACGGCCACCACTGCGGGCGCGCCGACGACATCGAAGGCATGTGCGATGATGGCGGCAGCCGCCTCGCTGGCATAGCCCTGGCCCCAGCCTGTACGCGCCAGGCGCCAGCCGATTTCATGCGGTTTAGTCTTGTCGCCATCGAGATGCTGCAGGCAAGCCATGCCCACCATCTCGCCATCATCGAGGCGTATCAGCGCCCACCACGAATAGCCCCACTCGGCCCAGCGGCCCGTGATGCGCGTGACGGCCGCGCGCGTATTTTCTTCCGTCTCGGGCTGGCCCGCATTCAGATAGGTCATCACCTCGGGATCCGTGTTGAGGGTGCGCATGCGCTCGTAGTGCTGCTCGGTGATCGGTTCAAGGCGCAGGCGCGCCGTCGTCAGTATGGTCATGGCATTTCCTTGGACGAAAAAAAAGACGATACACGATCGTCTTTTTTTTGCAAGCGCACACGCGATTACTTGCCTGCTTCGCCCTTCTTGATCCACGCCGCCAGCTGGTGCGGACGCAGGCCGTCGTAGTCTTCGAACGGCTGGTGGATCCACGGATTGTGCGGCAGTTCATCGAGGAAGTAGTCGGGACGCACGACGGAGCAGCCTTTCAGCCAGATCACGGCCGATTTGACTTCGGTCACGTCAGGGAAGTTTTCCTTCAGGTGACGCGTGACCTTGTCCAGGGTGACGCCCGAATCGGCCAGGTCGTCGACCAGCAGGATGCGGCCAGCCAGCGGGCCCTTGGTCATCGTCATGTACTTGGCGATATCGAGATCGCCGCGCACCGTGCCCGCGTCTTCGCGGTAGGAGCTGGTCGACAGGATGGCCAACGGCAAATCAAAAATGCGCGAGAACACGTCGCCGGGACGCACGCCGCCGCGCGCCAGGCACAATACCTGGTCGAATTTCCAGCCCGATTCGTAGACCTTGAGCGCCAGGCGCTCGATCAGGCGGTGGTATTCTTCCCAGTTGACCCAGAGATGTTGATCGTTCGATTGTGGGGTAGTCATGATAGTGGAATCTTATTATTAGCGTGATTAAAAAAATCCGCCTTGCGGCGGATTGTGTCCAGCAGCTTACTCGAATGGGTGGCGCAGCACGATCGTTTCTTCACGATCCGGACCGGTCGAAACCATGTCCACCGGCACGCCGACCAGTTCTTCGATGCGCTTGATATAAGCGCGCGCCGTTGCCGGCAGGGCCGCCAGCGATTTCGCGCCGACCGTGCTTTCCGTCCAGCCTGGCATCTCTTCGTACACAGGTACGCAACGGGCGGCTTCTTCGGCGCCCGATGGGAAGATGTCCGTAGCCACGCCGTCGATGGTATAGCCGGTGCACAGTTTCAGCGTTTCGATACCATCCAGTACGTCCAGCTTGGTCAGGCACATGCCCGTCACGCCGTTGATCTGCACGGAGCGGCGCAGCAAGGCGGCGTCGAACCAGCCGCAGCGGCGGGCACGGCCCGTCACGGTGCCGAATTCATGGCCGACTTGCGCCAGGTGGTGGCCGACGCCCGCATCCGTTGGCAGTTCCGACGGGAACGGGCCGGAGCCGACACGCGTCGTGTAAGCCTTGGTGATGCCCAGGATGTAGTGCAGCATGCCAGGACCGACGCCCGAACCGGCGGCGGCATTGCCAGCCACGCAGTTCGACGAGGTGACGAACGGATAGGTGCCGTGATCGACGTCGAGCAGGGAACCCTGTGCGCCTTCGAACAGCAGGTTCGCGCCGGCCTTGTGCGCCTTGTACAGCGCGCTCGACACGTCGGTGACCATCGGGCGCAGGCGCGGCACATAGGCCAGCGCGTCGTCGAGGGTCTTCTGGTAATCGATGCGTGGAGCTTTCAGGTAGTGCTCCAGCACGAAGTTGTGGTAATCGAGGTTTTCCGCCAGTTTTTCAGCGAAACGGCTCTCGTTCAGCAGGTCGGCGACGCGGATGGCGCGGCGCGCCACCTTGTCTTCGTAGGCCGGGCCGATGCCCTTGCCCGTGGTGCCGATCTTGGCCGCGCCGCGCGCAGCTTCACGCGCCAGGTCGAGTGCCGAGTGGTAAGGCAGGATCACCGGTGCGGCGTCCGACACTTTCAGGCGCGAGGCGACTTCGACGCCGACGGCTTCCAGCTTGTCGATTTCGCGCAGCACGTCCGGCACGGAAACGACCACGCCGTTACCGATGTAGCAGGCGACGCCTGGACGCATGATGCCCGACGGGATCAGCTGCAGCGCGGTTTTCACGCCGCCGATGACCAGCGTGTGGCCTGCATTGTGGCCGCCCTGGAAGCGCACCACACCCTGGGCGTGATCGGTCAACCAATCGACGATCTTGCCTTTACCTTCATCGCCCCATTGGGTGCCGATGACAACAACGTTCTTTGCCATAATTTTCTTTGACATCACTCAACCTAAGTTTTTAAGAATCCAGCTACTACCATTATCGGCAAGTACCAGCACGCGATCGCACTCGAACTCGTCTTGTTCATTACTGTGACCCGGCATACTCTGGATCACGACCTCGCCCGCCTTGCGCAACTCGGCGATTTTTTCCTTCAATTCTGGCGCGCTGCCCCACGGCGCGCGGATCGAATGCTTCCGTTCCGCGGTCGGCAACAGGCGCGCCAGTTCGCGCAAATCGAGCGAGAAGCCGGTCGCGGGACGAGCCCGGCCGAACGCTTCGCCGACGTGGTCATAACGGCCGCCGCGCGCAACCGCGTTCGGCAAGCCAGGTACATACAGCGCAAACATCGCGCCACTTTCATATTGGTAGCCGCGCAGGTCGGCCAGGTCGATCGCCACTTCGGCGCGGCCCAGCGCGGATCCTGCCAGCGCGGCCAGTTCGGCCAGCGCCTTGAGCACGCCCGGCAGCGGCGGCAGCACTTCGCGCGCACGCGCCAGCACGTCGATGTCGCCATACAGGTTCGGCAAGGCCAGCAGCGCATCGCGCGTCACGGCGTCATAGCCGGCCGTGAGGGCGCGCAGGCCCGGCGCATCTTTCGCGCGCAGCAGGGTGTACAGCGCAGCTTCGTCGCGCTCGGCATTGGCGTCTTGCGCAATGATAGCGCGCAACAGGCCGACGTGCGACAAATCCAGGCGTACCGCGTCGAATCCGGCCAGTGCCAGCGAAGCGAGCGCCAGTTCCTGGATCTCGGCATCCGCTTCCAGGCCGGCGTGGCCATAGATTTCGGCGCCGATCTGCAGCGGCTCGCGGGTGGCGTGCAGGCCCGACGGACGGGTATGCAGCACGCTGCCGGCGTAGCACAGGCGGGTGACGGTGGCACGGTTGAGCAGGTGCGCGTCGATGCGCGCCACTTGCGTCGTCATGTCGGCGCGCAGGCCGAGCATGCGGCCCGACAGCTGGTCGACCAGTTTGAACGTGCGCAGGTCGGTATCCTTGCCAGCGCCAGTCATCAGCGATTCCAGATACTCGAGCAGCGGCGGCATCACCAGTTCATATCCGTACAGACGGAAATTATCCAGCATGAGGCGGCGCAGCTCTTCGATCTTGCGCGCTTCCGACGGCAGAACATCGGCAATATTTTCGGGCAAAAGCCAATTCGGCATGAGGGAGCGAGATACGGAAGAAAGTTGAAAAAATGCATCATGCGAGGCAGCGGCAGGCGCGCCAGGCAAGAGGCCGAACCTGATATTTTACGCGAAAACACGGGCCTTTAGGGATAAGTTGTCCGAAACGCCGCCGCACAGCCCTAAAAACACCGCATTTTACGCCTTCCCGCAACAACATGGCGGACACAAAAAAACGGGGCCGGCATTCACGCCGGCCCCGCTGCTGCCGCACCCGTCCTTGCGGCCGGGCGCAGTCTCGATGCTGCCTTACTTCTTGGCCGAGCCGGCTGCGCCGCCGCCCTTGAAGTACTTGAAGAATTCCGAACTCGGATCGACCACCATCACGTCGCCCTTGTCCTTGAACGTGGCGCGGTAGGCTTCCAGGCTACGGTAAAACTTGTAGAACTCCGGATTCCTGCCAAACGCTTCCGCATAGATCTGCGATGCCTTGGCATCGCCCTCGCCGCGGATCTTCTCGGCTTCGCGATACGCTTCGGCCAGGATCACCGTGCGCTGCTTGTCGGCGTCGGCGCGGATTTTCTCGGAGTCGGCCGAACCGGTCGAACGCAGCTCATTGGCCACGCGCACGCGCTCGGACTTCATGCGCTCGTACACGGAGTTGTTGATCTGCTCGACGTAGTCGACGCGCTTCAGGCGCACGTCGACGATTTCCACGCCGATGGCCTTGGCTTCCGCCGAGACCTTCGCCAGGATCGCTTCCATCACCTTGCCGCGCTGGCCCGAGATCACTTCGCGCACGGTGCGCTTGGTGATTTCATCGTTCAGCGCTGCCTTGACGATTTGCGACATGCGGTTGCGGGCCGGCTTTTCATCGCCGCCAAAGCTGCGGAAATACAGCCGCGGGTCGGCGATGCGCCACTTCACATACGCGTCGACGAGGATGTTCTTCTTTTCGGCCGTGATGAAGCGTTCCGGTTCCGGCGTATCCAGGGTCAGGATGCGCTTGTCCAGGTACAGCACGTTCTGGAACGGCGGCGGCAGCTTGAAATACAGGCCCGGCGTGCTGATGACTTCCTTGACTTCACCGAGGGCGAAGACGACCGCATACTTACGCTGGTCGACCACGAACACGGTCGAGGACAAGAGCATGATCGCGATAAAGCCCGCGATCAGGGCGGCTACGATACGGTTCATTAGCGGCTCTCCCGTTCACGCGAAGAGCGGCTGTCGCGGCGCGTATTGACTTCTACTGTCGGCATGGCTTCCTGTGGCAAAACGGTGTTGGCTGCGGGTGTCGCGGCAGCACGGGCGGCGGCAGCGGCGGCATCGGTGGCAGCCGTCTGGGCGATCAGCTTGTCGAGCGGCAGGTACAGCAGATTGCTGCCCGTCTTCGCGTCAACCATGACCTTGCTGGCACTGCTGAACACTTGCTGCATCGTTTCGAGGTACATGCGGTCGCGCGTGACAACCGGCGCCTTCTGGTACTCGACCAGCACCTGCTTGAAGCGCGAAGCATTACCGGCGGCGTTCTCGGTCACCATCGCGCTGTACGCGGCCGCTTCCTCCATCAGGCGGAATGCGGCGCCGCGGGCTTTTGGAATGACGTCGTTGGCGTAAGCCTGGCCTTCATTCTTCTGGCGCTCGCGGTCCTGGCCTGCCTTGACGGCATCGTCGAAGGCGGCTTGCACCTGCTCCGGCGGCTGCACGGCCTGCATCGTCACGTTGGTGATGACGGCGCCGACCTTGTAGCGGTCGAGAATCTGCTGCATCAGCTGCTGCGTATCGTAAGCCACCTTTTCGCGGCCCTCGTACAGCACGAAGTCCATCTTGCTGCGGCCGACGACTTCGCGGATCGCCGTTTCGGCGACCTGGCGCAGGGTGTCTTCCTGGTCGCGCGTGTTGAACAGCCACGCCACGGGATCTTTCAGGGTGTATTGCACCGCGAACTGGATGTCGATGATGTTTTCATCGTCCGTCAGCATTAGCGACTCGCTGGCCTGCTTGTTGCGCAGCGACTGGCGGTAACCCACTTCCACCGTGCGCACCTGCGACACGTTGACGGTTTCGTCGGTCTGGAACGGGTACGGCCAGCGCCAGTTGAAACCGGCCGGCGTGGTGTGGCTGTACTTGCCGAACGTGAGCACGACGCCGTTCTGGCCCTCTTGCACGATGAAGGCGCCGCTGGCGAGCCAGATGAAGACGGCGATCACGCCGACCACGCCGGCGGTGATGCCGGCGCCCTTCATGTCGGGACGCGGGCCACCGCCGCCACCGTTGTTATTGCCGCCGTTGTCGGGACGGTTCTTCTGTCCGAAAAAGGCGTTCAGGCGCTGATTGAAATCGCGCCACAACTGATCGAGGTCCGGCGGACCTTCGCCGGGCTTTTTGCCTTCTTGGGCTTTCTTGCCGTCGTCCTTGCGATTGCCCCAGCGGGGATCGTTCAGGGACAACTTCAAGCCTGTTTTTTTGAGTAGGGAGACAAGCATAACTATCGTGTTCCGACTTGGGAGTGGGTGGAAATCCTATCGTCCTCGCCAGGCTCTTCGTCCTGGTCCGGGGCGGCGCCATCGTGCTGGTCGTACTGACCGTCAAACTGATCTTCCTGCGGTGCTTCATCGTTCTGGTACAGGTGGGCCGAACCGGGCGCCTTCCTGGCCATCTCGACTATCGCATCGCGCAGCAGGTCGAGCCCGCTGCCCTTCTGCGCACTGACGAACACGCGACTGATCGTAGCATATTCGTCGCGCTCCACCGAAGGCTCCAGCCCGGCCGCATCGATCTTGTTCCACACGAGGATTTGCGGAATATGATCGGCGCCGATCTCTTTCAAGACCAGGTTGACCTGCTCGATCTGCTCCATGCGCACCGGGGACGCGGCGTCGACGACATGCAGCAGCAAATCGGCATGGATGGTTTCTTCAAGCGTGGCGCGGAATGCGGCCACCAGCTGGTGCGGCAATTCGCGCACGAAGCCGACCGTGTCGGAGATCACCACGTTACCCACTTCCTGGCCCAGGTAAACCCGGCGCGAGGTGGTGTCGAGGGTGGCGAACAACTGGTCGGCGACATACACGCCGGCCTTGGTCACGGCATTGAACAGGGTCGACTTGCCGGCATTGGTATAGCCGACCAGGGACACCGAGAATGTGTGATTGCGGCCGCGCGCGCGGCGCTGCGTTTCGCGCTGCTTGTGCAGCTTTTCCAGACGGGCGCGCAAGGCCTTGACGCGGTCGCCGATCAGCCGGCGGTCGGTCTCGAGCTGCGTCTCGCCGGGACCGCGCAAGCCGATACCGCCCTTCTGCCGCTCAAGGTGGGTCCAGCCGCGGATCAGGCGCGTGGCCAGATGCTGCAGCTGGGCCAGCTCGACTTGCAGCTTGCCCTCGTGGCTCTTGGCGCGTTGCGCGAAGATGTCGAGGATCAGGCTGGTACGGTCGAGCACGCGCACATTCAGGCGCTTTTCCAGATTGCGCTGCTGGGCAGGTGAGAGGGCATGATTGAAAATGACGATTTCCAGGCCATCGTTGACGACGACGTCGCCAATTTCATCGGCCTTGCCGCTGCCGACGAAATACGCGGAATCGGGGCTGGATCGCTTGGCCGTGATGGTGGAAATCGGGTCCGCGCCAGCCGAACGCGACAACAGCATGAGTTCCTCCATGCTGGCGGCGAAGTCGCTGTGACCGAAGTCAACCCCGACTAGTGCCGCGCGCATGATGGCATCTGATGAGTTGCGGCGGACGCCGACGCCGATGCAAACGCATCAGCGCCGCTGGCGCGGACGGGGGCGATAGAGGGTGAAAGGCGCTGGGCCGTCAAGCTCAACGCTTTACTCCGCTTCAGATTCAATATTGAGATTGACGGCACGGGCCGGCACCACTGTCGAGATGGCATGCTTGTACACCATCTGTGTCACCGTATTGCGCAGCAATACGACATATTGATCGAACGATTCGATATGGCCCTGCAATTTAATGCCATTGACCAGGTAGATCGAGACAGGAACATGCTCTTTGCGTAATGCATTGAGGAATGGGTCTTGTAACAGTTGCCCTTTGTTGCTCATAACAGCTCCGTTGTTTATGTTGTTGTGTAAGAATTGGAGGCGACTCGCTTGATTTCAAGTGCTCTCACACCTTTCAAAGAAAGAAAGATGCGTCATAGCTACTGTAACCTGTTTTCGCGATCGCTGTCGCGCATGGCGCATTAACACTTTATTATTCTCGTGCAAAAGCCATTGAATTGGCTGTTGGCGCCGCATTATCTCTGCGGCGCCTTAATATGCACTTAATTCAGCATTTAAATCATTACTTGCTTGGCGTGCGTGCAAACGGGTTTTTACCCGTGCGCAGTTCGATGCGCAGCGGCGTGCCGACCAACGCAAACGTATCGCGGAAATGTTTTTCCAGATAGCGTTTGTAAGGATCGCCAACGGCGTCGAGCGCATTGCCGTGAATAACGATCACAGGCGGGTTCATGCCGCCCTGGTGCGCGTAGCGCAACTTCGGACGAATCGATCCCTTGCGGCGCGGCTCCTGCTTCTCCACGGCCTCGATCAGGGCACGCGTCAGCTTCGGTGTCGACAGGTCGCACATGGCGGCCGCATACGCGGCGTTGAGCGACTTCATCAGCGGACCGATATTGGTGCCCTTCAGCGCCGAAATGAAATGCATCTGCGCGAACGACAGGAAATCGAGCTTGCGGTCGATATCGATCTTGATTTCATCGCGCTCGTGCGATTGCAAGCCATCCCATTTATTCACGGCCACCACCAGCGCGCGGCCCGATTCCAAGATAAAGCCGGCGATATGCGCGTCCTGTTCCGAGATATCCTGCTGCGCGTCGAGCATCAGCACGACCACGTTGGCTTCGGAAATCGACTGCAGCGTTTTCACCACCGAGAATTTCTCGATCGCTTCAAACACCTTGCCACGGCGGCGGATACCGGCCGTGTCGATCAAGGTGTATTGCTGGCCATCGCGCTCGAACGGGATTTCGATCGAATCGCGCGTCGTGCCCGGCATGTCGAAGGCGATCACGCGCTCTTCGCCCAGCAGCGTGTTAATCAGCGTCGACTTGCCCACGTTCGGACGGCCGACGAGGGCGATCTTGATGCCACGGTCGGTCTTTTCCAGCTCTTCAGGCTCATCCGGACGCTGCGCGAACGCCAGGTCCAGCATCACTTCGACGAGGTCGTTGACGCCGTCGCCGTGCGCCGACGAGATCGCATACGGATCGCCCATGCCCAATTCATAGAATTCGGACACGACGGCCGTGTAGCGCATGCCTTCGCTTTTGTTAACCACCAGCAAGACCGGGCGGCCGCTCTTGCGCAGGAAGTCAACGATGGTCTTGTCATGCGGGGTCAGGCCCTGACGGCCGTCCACGATGAACACCACCACGTCGGCCTCGGCCACGGCCTGCTTGGTCTGCAGTGCCATCTGGTGCATGATGCCTTCCTTGGCGACGGGTTCGAAACCACCCGTATCGATGACCAGGAAGGGACGTTCGCCGACACGGCCTTCGCCATAGTGACGATCGCGCGTCAACCCAGGCAAATCCGCCACCAGCGCATCGCGCGAGCGGGTCAGACGATTGAATAAAGTCGATTTCCCAACATTGGGTCGACCTACTAGTGCAATTACCGGCTTCATTGTATTACTCGACCGCGAGAGCGGTCACTGTCCCTGATTGGGTTTGAAAAATCAAATTCGAACCGGCAACAACGGGAGCCGAAACAATCGGGCTACCGTCGGTGCTGACACGACCTATTAATGCGCCATCTTCCCGTGACAGGAAGTGGATGTAACCTTGATAGTCACCGACGGCAACGCTGCGGCCGTAGGAGGCCGGCGTCGACAGGCGGCGGCGCGCCAGCGCCTCATTCTTCCAGGCGCTCTGGCCGCCTTCGCGGCTGAACGCCACGACGGCGCCCTGGGCATCGGCAACAAACACGAAACGCTGGTCGACGGCCACGCCCACATCGGACGAGATCGGCTTGGTCCAGCGCGGCACGCCCGTGGCGGCATCGAAGCAGCCCGCCTTGCCCTGGTACGTGACGGCGCACACTTCGCCTTCGAATACCACCGGTGCGCCGGCGATATCGGAAACGCGCTCCAGTTCGGTGGCGCCGCGCGGTTCGCTGACGACGATCTCCCAGCGTACCACACCGGTGGCCGCCGTCAGAGCCAGCAGCTTGCCGCCTGGCTGGGCCACGTAGATGTTCGCGCCGCCCAGCACCATGCCCGGCGCATTGCGCAAGGTCAAGGCCGGCGTGGCGCGCTGCACCGTCCACTTGCGTTCGCCCGTCTTGGCGTCGAAACCGACGATGCGGTTGTCCACGCTGCGCACCACCACCACGCCCTGCCCTACGACGGGCGCCGTCAAGACTTCGCTGGACGCCTGCGCCTTCCACAGCTGCTTGCCGTCGGCATCGAACGCCAGCACGGCGCCCTTGGCAGCGCCCACGGCCACCAGCGTGCCATCGCTGCCGGCGCTGGACGTGATGTCGCTGCCGGCCTTGACGCGCCACGTCTCACGGCCGCTGGCCGCGTCCAGGCGCGCCAGCGCGCCATCGGCGCTGACCACGTACAGGCTGTTGCCGGCCAGCGCAGGCGTGAAGGCGTAGACGCCGGCCTTGCCGATCGAATACTTCCAGGCGTCGCGCACGGCGATGCTCGATTTTAACTCGACCAGCTTGGCCGGTTCGACTTTCGGATCTTTCGAGGCGAACGGGTTCCAGGACGAGCAACCGGCCATCAGGGCCAACAGACTTGCAGCTACCAGCTTTTCAGTGACACGCATAAGTGTTATCCAACCTTTTTCTTGTACTTGTAAGGGCGAGGCAGGCGGCGCACAACGCCGCCCGGCCACGCCGTCAGTGTTCCTGTCAGGCGGCAGCCTTGTCAGCCTTGGCCTTGTCTTCCGGTACCGTACCGCCAATCGCTTCCAGCTTGACCTGGATCAATTGACGGCCTGGGTTGTTCTTGTCCGTCGCGGCCAGTGCGGCCAGGTAAGCCGTGCGTGCCTCGGCCAGCTTGTTTTGCGCCACCAGGATGTCGCCCTTGCGGTCGGCCACGGCGCCGGCAAATTGCGCCACGGAAGCCGTCGCCAGTACTTTCAGCGCTTCATCGTAGGCTTTTTCATCCAGCAGGACGCCGGCCAGGCGCAGCTTGGCGATCGCCTTGTACTCTTCCGTGCCGTGCTCGGCAACCCATTGCAGCTGGGTCTTGGCCGTTTTCAGGTCATTCGCGTCAAACGCCACCTTGGCCGCGGCCAGGGCGCTCATCTGCGCATACGCCGTGCCGCTGAAACGCGATTGCATGTCGCCAGCCGCGCGCATCACCTTGGCGGTGTCCTTGGCGGCGATGGCGTTTTGCAGTTCGTCGTACAGTTGGCCCGCTTGCGCAGCCTGCGTGCGCTGGTAGTACTGCCAGCCAGCCCAGCCGCTGTAGCCTGCCAGCGCCACGATCAGGACCCAGGAGGTCAGATTGCCATTGCGCTGCCACCAGGCCTTGAGGGTTGCCAGTTGTTCTTGTTCTTCGTGATCGTATGCCATGGGTCGTCAGTTTTAATGAGTAGTTGATCGAGGGTAGTACGGTCTTGCAGCAAATCAATGGTGGTGATGCACGTGGCCGCCAGGACCGTGGTCATGGCCGCAATCGTGGTCGCCGATGATCTGGTCCACCACGTAGTCGACGACATCGTCGAACGGCACCGTGTTCTGCTGCGCGCCGGCATCGGCTTCGCGCATGGCTTTCACCGTAGCAACGTTATTGGCGATTTCATCGTCGCCCATGATCACGGCAAACGCCGCGCCGCTGGCGTCGGCCTTTTTCATTTGCGTCTTGAAGCTGCCGCCGCCGTTGCTCGCTGCGCAATGTAGCACAACGTCCAGGCCCGCATCGCGAATCCGCTCGGCCAGCACGAAGGCTTGCAAGCCTGCCTGCTCGCCCTGGTGCACCAGGTAGACGTCGCACTGGGCTGGCTGCTCGGGCTCGGCCGCATCTTTCATCAGCAATACCAGGCGTTCGACGCCCATGCCGAAACCGACGGCGGGCGTCGATTTACCGCCGAACATTTCCACCATGCCGTCATAGCGGCCACCGGCGCAGACCGTGCCTTGCGCGCCCAGCTTGTCGCTGACCCACTCGAACACCGTGCGGTTGTAGTAATCGAGGCCGCGCACCAGGCGTGGATTGATGGTGAACGGGATATTGTTGTGGTTCAATATCTTCTGCACGCCGTGGAAGTGGGCCAACGATTCCTCGCCCAGGTAGTCCAGCAGCTTCGGCGCGCCATTGACCAGGTCCTGCATCGCAGGGTTCTTGGTGTCGAGGATGCGCAGCGGATTGCTGTGCAGGCGGCGCTTGGCTTCTTCGTCGAGCAGCTCGCTGTGGCTTTCCAGGTAGGCGATCAGGTCGGCGCGGTGGCGCAGGCGCTCGGCCGCGTCGCCGATCGAGTTCAGTTCCAGGCGGATGCCTTCCAGGCCCAGGTCATCCCACAGGCGGCGCGACAGCATGATGATCTCGGCGTCGATATCCGGGCCCGTGAAGCCGATGGCTTCCACGCCGAACTGATGGAACTGGCGGTAGCGGCCTTTTTGCGGGCGCTCGTGGCGGAACATCTGGCCCTTGTACCACAGGCGTTTCGGGCCTTCGTAGACGAGGTTGTGCTCGACCACGGCGCGCACCACGCCGGCCGTGCCTTCAGGACGCAGGGTCAGGTTGTCGCCGTTCATCGAATCGGTGAACGAATACATTTCCTTTTCCACGATATCGGTCACGGCGCCGATGGCGCGCGCGAACAATTTCGTTTCTTCCACGATCGGCGTGCGGATTTGCTGGAAGCCATAGCTTTGCAGCACGGATTGCGCCGTGTTTTCAAACAATTCCCACAGCGGGGCATCGGCTGGCAGGACATCGTTCATGCCCTTCACGCCTGTAATTTTTTCTGCTTTTTTATTTTCGGACATAGTGTTCTTCTTTGCTTTAACTTGATTGTCGGATGACGCGCGTAGCGCTAATCCGACCTACCCGACCGATTACGCGGCAACCGGCGCGGTCTTGCCATAATGGCTTTTAACATAATTCAAGACGATGTCCTGGAATTCCTCGACGATGCGTTCGCCGCGCAGGGTGACGACTTTTTCGCCGTCGACAAACACGGGCGCGGCAGGCGACTCGCCCGTGCCGGGCAGGCTGATGCCGATGTTCGCATGCTTCGACTCGCCGGGGCCGTTGACGATGCAGCCCATGACGGCCACGTTCATCGCTTCCACGCCCGGATACGATTTCTTCCACTCCGGCATCTGCTCGCGCAGATACGTCTGGATGTTGTCGGCCAGCTCCTGGAAGGTGGTCGACGTCGTGCGGCCGCAGCCTGGGCAAGCGATGACCATGGGCGCGAACTTGCGCAAGCCCATGGTTTGCAGGATTTCCTGGCCGACGATGACTTCGCGCGTGCGGTCGCCGCCCGGTTCGGGCGTGAGCGAAATGCGGATGGTGTCGCCGATGCCTTCCTGCAGCAGCACGGCCAGGGCCGCGGTGGACGCCACGATGCCCTTGCTGCCCATGCCCGCTTCCGTCAAGCCCAGGTGCAGCGGATAGTCGCAGCGCTGCGCCAGTTCGCGGTACACGGCGATCAGGTCCTGCACGCCCGAAACCTTGCACGACAGAATGATCTTGTCGCGCGCCAGACCCAGTTCCTCGGCGCGCACGGCGTTTTCAATCGCCGACGTCACCAGCGCTTCATACATGACGGCTTGCGCCGGCCACGGTTCGGCGCGGCCCGCGTTTTCATCCATGATGCGCGCCAGCAAGGCCTGGTCCAGGCTGCCCCAGTTCACGCCGATGCGCACCGGCTTGTCGTAGCGGCAAGCCGCCTCGATCATTTGCGCGAATTGCGTATCGCGCTTGGCGCCCTTGCCCACGTTGCCCGGGTTGATGCGGTACTTCGACAGCGCGCGCGCGCAATCGGGGTAATCGTTGAGCAGGGTATGGCCGTTATAGTGAAAATCGCCCACCAGCGGCACGTCGATGTCCATCTTGTCGAGCTGCTCGCGGATGTAGGGCACGGCCGCGGCCGCTTCCGGACGGTCCACCGTCAGGCGCACCAGCTCCGAACCGGCACGCGCCAGTTCCTTGATCTGGATCGCCGTGCCGATGGCGTCGGCCGTATCCGTGTTCGTCATCGACTGCACCACCACGGGGGCGTCGCCGCCCACCCAGATCTGGCGCTGGCCGTGCGCGATCAGCACCTTGCGGCTGTCGCGACGGCCGGATGGACCGGAGCCGATCGCTGTTTTCGAGGTAGCCATAATATTATCTTCTGAGTTTGCTTGAACGGTTACTGCAATTATTTGATGCTGACACGGGAAATCGTGCCGCCGGCAACGGTCGGCAGATCCAGCTTGGCGCCGCGCAAGGTTGCCTGCACGACACCAGGCTTACCGACCACCAGGGTGGCCGGGCCCGTGATATCGAACGTTTCCGTGCTGCCCGCCTTGACCATGCGCGAAATCAGCGGCGTGCTGCCGGGGCGGCGGATTTCCACCCAGGAATCCTGCTCGACCTTCAGCACCAGCGCATTCGCGCCCACGGCAGCTGCAGCCGCGGGCGGCGTGACGGCAGGCGTCGCCGCTGGAGCGGTCGCGGCGGCTGGCGGCACTACGGCAGCGGCCGGCGCCGAAGCGACGGCGGCCGGTGCGCCCGTCTGCGTATCGTTGCCTGGCGGCGGCACGGAAATCAGGGGCACGGACGGCGACTGCACGGGCGTCAAGTCCTGGCCCGGCTTGATCAGGGTCGTTTCCACGGGGCCCACTTCCGCATGCGCCGTTTCTTTCCCGGCCTGCGAGGACAGCAGGCTGGCCGGCACATAACCGAGTTTATACGCGCCAAAGGCGGCCGCCACGACGACAGCCACGGCGCCGGCGATCCAGAGGGGAGTCTGGTTCGACGAGCGCTGCGTCATCGACGGGAAGCGCGATTCGGAAAACGTGGCGGAAATTTCACGCCGCACGGGCGCGGCCGGGTCCTGCTGCGCCGGCGCCGGATGGACTTCGATCATGGCCACCAGCGGCGCCGCGTCGAGACGCACCACCTTGGCGTAGGCGCGCACGAAACCGCGCACCACGGCCAGATTCGGCAAAGCCGCCATGTCGCCCTCTTCCAGCGCGATCACCTGGCGCGGCGCCAGCTTGAGCTGGTCGGCCACCTGCTCCACCGGCCAGCCCAGCGCTTCGCGCTGCGCTTTCAACTGTGCGCCTGCCAACGCAAGATTGCCCTGGGGCTGCTGCTGAGGCGTTTCTGCCCACTCTGAATTCATTGGTATCCCTGTCTCACTCATCAAACGCCCCATTTTGATAAGCAGCATATTCGGGGGAGCCGGAATGGTGGTTGCGCAACAGCGCCCCCAGGCCAGCTTCCGCACCCGCATCCCCGAGCTTATGCTGCACCTTGATCCCGAGCCACAGCACATCGGCCGTCTGGCCCTCCATTGTCGCTACTTTACCGAGCCGCTCAAGGTAATGAGCCGCTTGCCGGTAGTCTTGCTGTTGGTAATACACGCGCACCAGGCCGGCATAGGTAATTGCCGCGCCAGGTGCGATGCGCTCCGCCTTGAGCCAGTAGCCGGCGGCGCGCGGGTAATCTTTCATGACCAGGCTGCACGCCGCCGCATTATGCAGCGCCAGTTCAGGCGTGCCATAGGCGACATCTTGCAATGCGGCATCAAAATACGCCAACGACTGCGCCGCGCGCCCGGTCTGGCACAGAAACAGGCCATAATTATTGCTCAACTCGGGATTGTGGGGCGCAAGGCGCAATGCGTAAAGAAAATCTTTTTCAGCAGCCACGGGTTGGCGCATAGCAGCAAAAATCAGGGCGCGCATGCCGCGCACCTGGGCGTTGCCCGGCACCAGCTGCACCGCCTGCTCCGCTTCCGCCAACGCCACCACAAACTGGTCTTGCATATAATAGGCGCTGGCCAACTGCAAGCGCAAGGCGGCGCGCTGCTCGACAGATGCAGCCTGCTCCTTGTCTGCGGTGGAAGCACAGCCGGCCAGCAGCACGCCCAGGCTGACAACAGCCACGGCAAGTACGCCAGGATAAGCCATGCTTCCCCGCATCAGGAGCGGATCTCCACGATCTTGCCGAAATTGGCGCCAAATTTTTGTTGATACTCAGTCATCTTTTCCATGCGCTCCTGCACCCGGGTGCGGTCCTTGACTTCGCCGGCCAGCTGGCCGCAGGCCGCATCGATATCGTCGCCGCGCGTCTTGCGCACGGTGGTGATGATGCCGCCATCCATGAGCACCTGGGCAAACGCCTTGATGCGCGGGTTTTTCGAGCGGAACAGGCCCGACTCGGGGAAAGGATTGAACGGGATCAGGTTGAACTTGCAGTTCACGCCGAACTCGCGGTCTTGCACCAGCGCCAGCAGTTCGCGCGCATGCTCGTCGCTGTCGTTGACGCCGTCCAGCATGCAGTACTCGAAGGTGATGAAGTCGCGCGGGGCAAATTCCAGGTAGCGCTTGCAGGCCGCCATCAATTCCTTCAGCGGGTATTTCTTGTTCAGTGGAATCAGCCCGTCGCGCAAGGCGTCGTTCGAGGCGTGCAGCGAGACGGCCAGGGCCACCGGCACTTCCTGCGACAGCTTGTCCATCATCGGCACCACGCCCGACGTCGACAGGGTCACGCGGCGGCGCGACAGGCCGTAGGCGTTGTCGTCAAGCATCAATTTCAGGGCAGTGACGGTCGGCTCAAAGTTCAGCAGGGGCTCGCCCATGCCCATCATCACCACGTTGGTGATCTGGCGCTCGCCTTTCGGGCCCGGTTCGATGCCCTTGGTGCGGCGCAATTCGAATTCCGCCATCCACAGCTGGCCGATGATTTCGCCCACGGACAGGTTGCGGTTGAAGCCTTGCTTGCCCGTCGAGCAGAAACGGCAGTTCACGGCGCAGCCGGCCTGGGTCGAGATGCACAGGGTGCCGCGGTTTTCTTCCGGAATGAACACGGTTTCCACGGCATTGCCATTGCCCACGTCGACCAGCCACTTGCGCGTGCCATCCGTCGACGTGTGGTCGCTGATGATGGCCGGGGCGCGCACTTCGGCGCGCGTGGCCAGCTTGTCGCGCAGCGACTTGGCCAGGTCCGTCATGGCGTCGAAATCGGAAGCGCCGAACTGATGTATCCAACGTTGCAATTGTTTCGCACGAAACGGTTTCTCTCCCAACTCGGCGCAGTAGGCGATGAGTTGCGCGGGATCGAGGTCCAGCAAGTTGGTGAGGGTCGTCGTATTCATGATCTTGTCTATTCTAAAAATCCGTCCCCGCGCGCATCCGGAGCGAAAACTCCACAGCGCAGCGGGAACAGGGGGTGATAAGTTATTTCACAGATAACGCCAGGAAATAACGTTATCTAAGGCAATTAAGCCTTCAGTTCTGGGAAGAAGTAAGCGATTTCCACTTTAGCAGCTTCGACAGCGTCGGAACCGTGTACGGCGTTAGCGTCGATCGAATCGGCGAAATCGGCGCGGATCGTGCCTTTTTCTGCTTTCTTCGGATCGGTCGCGCCCATCAGGTCACGGTGGGCCAGAACGGCGTTTTCGCCTTCCAGGGCTTGGATCATGACTGGACCGGAAACCATGAAGTCGACCAGATCCTTGAAGAAGCCGCGTTCTTTGTGCGCTGCGTAGAAGCCTTCAGCTTGTTCGCGCGACAGTTGGGTCATGCGTGCTGCAACGATTTTCAGGCCAGCGTTTTCAAAACGGGAGTAGATTTGACCGATTACGTTTTTTGCAACTGCGTCTGGTTTGATGATCGACAGGGTGCGTTCGATTGCCATGTGTGAAAACTCCAATAAAAAGTAAGGTTTAAAACGGTAAATTGATAACTCAATCAACCTTTGATTTTACCATACTCCACCCCATATCACCCAGACAGGCAGGGGGCATCTTGCCGCCCTGCCCCCGTTTAATGAAATCTTAAGCTGCTTTTTTGGCAAATTCCGGCCCTCATGCTATCCTTGGGTAAAGCAGTAATTTGAATTGACAACACGGAGGCACTATGAATCAGAACATGCAACGCACCTTTGACCTGTCGGGGGGCATGCAGCAAGTCCGCCATCAGGTCTTGCGCAACACTTACTGGCTGCTGGCGCTGTCCATGATCCCGACCGTGCTGGGCGCCTTCATCGGCGTGCAAATGCATTTGCCGATGCTGACCGGCGGCATGGGTTTCATCATCTTCATGGCCGTCGCTTTCGGCTTCATGTACGCGATTGAGAAGACCAAGAACTCGGGCCTCGGCGTCGCCGTCCTGCTCGGCTTTACCTTCTTCATGGGCCTGATGCTCACGCCTATCCTGACGCGCACGCTCGGCTACTCGAATGGCGGCATGCTGATCATGACGGCATTCGGCGGCACGGCCACCATCCTGGCCGTGATGGCGACGATCGCCACGGTCTCGAAGCGCGACTTCTCGGCCATGGGCAAATGGCTGTTCGCCGGCGTGATCGTGCTGATCCTGGCATCGGTAGCGAACATTTTCCTGGGCCTGTCGGCACTGTCGATCGTGATCTCCATGGTCGCCATCGCCATCTTCTCGGCCTACATCCTGTATGACGTGCAGCAAATCATCAACGGCGGCGAGACCAACTACATCTCGGCCACCCTGCGCATCTACCTGGACGTGTACAACATCTTCACCAGCCTGCTCTCTTTGCTGGGCTTCGCTGGCGGCAGCCGCGACTAAGCGCTAACGCACGAAAATAAAAGCCGACCCTCGGGTCGGCTTTTTTACGTCTGTCGCACCTATTTGCCCCTTTCCGCCACCCCCAGCAGGCAGGCGCGGGCGCGATCCAGGGTCGGGTTGTCGCGCTGGGCCGCATACACGGCGTAGGCAGAATGCGAGAATTCGGGCGCGTCGCGCACGCGGTGCAAGAGCCCCGCATCGAGGTAGGGCTGGGCCGAGCCGATGCGGAAGTAACTGGCGCCGCCCACGTCGAGCAGATACACGAGGGCCAGCGGCCCCAGCGAGATCGAGACGGGCGGACTGCTCAGCTCAGGATACGCCGCCTGGTGATTGGCCGCGAAGCTGGGGCCCCAGTCCACATACACATACGTGTCGACATGCATCTGCCCGTCGGCGCGCGTGGTCACCATCACCAGCTTTTCCTCGGCCAGCAATTCGCTGGCCAGGCCCGGGCGCTGCGGCGGGTTGTACAGCACGGCCAGGTCCAGCGAGCCGTCATGCACGGCGTCGAGCAGGCGCGCGGGGCTGTCAACCTCGGCTCGCAAGGCGATCTGGGGACAGTCGCGGCTCATGCGTATCAGCCAGTCGCCGAGCAGCGGCTGCCACAGGCTCAGCTCGCAGCCGATGCTGACGGCGTCGTCGCGCCCGGGCGGCAAGGCCACCTGGTGGCGCGCCCGCTCCCACACCTGCACCATGGTGGCCGCATGGCGCATGAAGCGCTCGCCGGCCGACGTCAGGCGCGCGCCCGCCTTGTTGCGCACGAACAGCTGGCGCCCCAGTTGCTGCTCCAGCGAGCGGATGCGGGCGCTGACGGCCGTCTGCGTCACGTGCATGCGTTCAGCGGCCATGATGAAACTGCCGCAGGACGCCACTTCCAGGAAGGTACGCGCTTGATTGATATCCATCAATCCATCATATCAGTTGCCGCACATCTCAACTGACACGCTCGTAGCCACCGAGCACGCCCTGCTTGGCCAGCACCCATTGCCACAGCTGCAGGTCGCGCGCGCGGAAGGCGCCGGCGCAGGACAGCAGATAGTAGGACCACATGCGGTGGAAGCGCTCGCCCAGCTGGGCGGCAAAGCGCGGCCACGCCTGCTCGAAATTCGCATGCCAGGCCATCAGGGTCTTGTCGTAGTCGGCGCCGAAGTTATGCAAGTCCTCGGCCACGAACAGATCATCGATGGCGTCGCCGATCTGGCCAAGCGACGGCAAGTCGCCATTCGGGAAGATGTATTTGTCGATCCACGGATCGCACGTGGAATGGCGCTTGTTCTTGCCGATCGTGTGCAGCAGGAACAGTCCGTCGTCTTCCAGGCAGCGGTGCGCCACTTCCATGAAGGTGCGATGGTTCTTGTGGCCCACGTGCTCGAACATGCCGATGCTGACGATGCGGTCGAATTTTTCATCAGTGTCGCGGTAGTCCTGCAGGCGGAAGTCCAGGTGCTCGCCGCCCGGCATGCCGCGCGCATATTCTGCCTGCTCCTTCGAGATCGTCACGCCCACGCACCGCACCTGGTATTTCTCCGCCGCATAGCGCATGAAGCTGCCCCAGCCGCAGCCGATATCGAGCACGCGCATGCCCGGTTCCAGGCGCAGCTTGCGGCAGATCAGATCGAGCTTGGCTTCCTGCGCCTCGGCCAGGTTGCCGGCATCCTTCCAGTAGCCGCAGGTATACGTCATGCGCGGATCGAGCATGGCCGCATAGAAGGCATTGCCCAGGTCGTAGTGCTCCTTGCCCACCATCCAGGCGCGGCGTTCCGTCTGCAGGTTGAACAGGCGCGCAGTCAGCGCATGGAAGGCCAGGCGCATGGGGCGCACGTCGTCGGCCACCCTGGCGCGCAGCAAATGGCAAAAGAATTCGTCAAGCTGGTTCGCATCCCAGTCGCCATCCATGTACGCTTCGCCCAAACCAAGGTTGCCGCTGGCGAAGGCGCGCTCCGGTACGCCCGGTTTGCGCAGCTGCATGTCCCAGGCGGCGCGGCCATTCAAATGGATGTCGGCCTTCGCCAGCAGCTCGGCCGCCTCGCGCGTCAACCGCGTGTCCATGGTGATTTTCGGTGTTTGCTGCAACTGCATTGCTGCTTGTGTCGTGTGCTGCGTGTTCATGCCCTGCCGCCTCCAGATGGTTGTCGGTGCTGGCGCGCCGGCAAGTCCACTCCGCAGCCCGGCGCCGCGCCAGCCATAAAATTATCCGCCCGCCATCGCCATCTGGATAATGAAACATCATGGCCATTCATATCAAAATATTTGCTGTGAAATGATTTGAATCAATTTTTCCATGGAAATATTTTTTGCACGAAACGCTCTGAAGCATGAAAAAAGCCGCCTGTACGGCGGCTGTTCGCGGCAGCTTAGCCCACGATCAAAAGTCGTGATTCGGCGGATACTTGCTGTAAAAATCGTTATCCCATTTGAAATTGGTAAACGCCACCGTCATCGATATGTCGAGCGCTTCGACGAAATGCCAGCAGCCGACGGGCAGAAACAGGATCTCGCCCGGCGCCAGCACGCATTCGCGCACTTGCACGTCCGCCATCAGCGGATAGCGCTGCAGGTCGATATCGCGCCCGTCGACGGGCGTAAAACAGTGGCGCTGGTTGTACACCCGCGCCACCTCGCAGGCGGCCATGATGCGCAGCCGCTTGCGCCCTTGCACCTGCGCCATGAAGTTGTTCGTCAGGTCGTGGTGGAATGGCGTCACCGTGCCGGCCGGGCCAAACCATAAAAAACCCGTGAGGCCGCCACTCTGCTCCAGGTATTCGGGCAGCTGGCCGATATCATCCCACAGCTCGCGCAGCGCCTGCCGGTTCTGCGAATTGTTATTCGCCGTCATGTAGAAATCGTTGGTCGCGCCGCTGCCCTCGACCAGGCTGGCGTACTCGCCAAACGCCATCTTGCGCTTGTGCGCCACGCTGTTCATTTCGTACTGCGCATCCGCCTCGCGGCCGAACTGCACTTCCACTTCGCGCTGCGCGTAATGCTCGCGGAAATAGGCCGGGCTCCACTTGGCCATGGCGGGCCAGTCGTCCATCATGCCCGTGATGATCACCGGCTGGTTGGTGGAATAGAACTCCGTCAGGAACTCGTGCGCCGTCAGTTTCTCGCGGCGGGGAATCTCGGGTGGACGCAACTGGTTCAGCTTGCGCTGGATGTCGATCACCCAGTCGCGCTTGGCCAGCCGGTTCGACAGGCGCACGGCGCCGGCCAGGTAGGGACTCTGCAGCGCCAGCTCCACTTCGCGGCGCGCCAGGGGCTCCGTAATGCCTGCCTTTTGCAGCACCGGCATCAGCGCCGACGGGTGGCTGCCCAGCATGAGGTTTTCCGCGATCCAGCTGCGCCATTCGCGGCTCAGCTCCTGTTCCGGCTGCTGTTCTTTCTGCTTGACTCCGAATGTCGATACCGCCGCCATCGCCCGTCTCCTGTTTTTTATGTGAACAAGCGGCCGGGCAGCGTATGCCGCCCGGCCGCCTCCTACTCTAGCGCAGTATTACCGCACCTTCCACACCTCGGTTGCCAGCACGCCATTCGCGTCGCCATCGAGTTCCCACGAGAACGCGCCGCGCAAGCCCTGGTCCTTCACATATTTCACCTTGGTGCCGATGACGGTCGGGTCATCATAGCTCCACCACTGGCCGCCCGCCCCCGTGTACAGGTACAGCTGCTTGGTCACGGGATGGTAATAGCGCGTGCCAGCCTTGGCCACGAGGATTTTATAGTCCTCGATACCCGACTCGTAGGTGCCCGGCGCCGTGCCCGTGGCCGCCTGGTACAGGCCATCGCCATTCGGCCCCGGCGCCACGCCCGTCCAGCCGCGGCCATAGAACGGTATGCCCAGCAGCAGCTTGTCGCGCGGCACGCCGGCGGCAATCATGTACTGCACCGCCTTGTCACCCACGTATTCGCGTGCCATGCCCGTCGACGGATCGGCAGGATCGGCAAACAGCTGGGCGTTGAAGTTGGTGCTGTTTTCCCAGCCGCCGTGGAAGTCGTAGGTCATCAGGTTGATCCAATCCATGTACTGCGAGTACAGGGCCGGTTCCGTGTTGTCGATCTTGTCCTTGCCGGCACCGACAGCGGCCGTCAACAGGTAGCGCTTGCCGTTGGCTGCACCGAGCGCATCGAGCTGGCTGCGGAATTCCGCCATCAGCAAGGTGAAGTTGCGCTTGTCGTTGGGGCTGACCGTGTTGTACGGCTGGCCGCCGCCGACCGGATATTCCCAGTCGATGTCGATGCCGTCAAAGATGTTGGCCGCCGCGCCCACGCCACCGCGACCGCCCTGCACCGGCAGGTTGCCCTTGATGTAGATATCGATGCAGGAACGCACCATCTGCTTGCGCAGCGCATCCGTGGCCGAACCGACGGAGAAGTTCTTCGACCAGCTCCAGCCGCCCAGCGAGATGAACAATTTCAGGTTCGGGTGCGCCGCCTTGAGTTTTCTCAGCTGCAGGAAGTTGCCCGACAACGGTGCATCCCAAGGAATCGCCTGGCCATCGACGGTGCGCTTCGGCGTGCGGATGTAGTCGGCCTCGGCATCGCCGCCCGTGCCCGCGTCCGGCGAATTCGGATTCGTCGCACCCGGCTCCGTCTTGGTGATCATGGCGCATTCATAGCCGCCGTTTTTCGGATAGATGTTGCCGAAGGCATAGTTGATGAAGGTCAGCTTGTCGGCCACGCCGCTCGTGTGCACGTTCGCCACTTCATAGTCGCGGCCATACACGCCCCACTGCGCAAAATAGGAGCCGACTTCGCGGCCCGTTGGCGTTGGCGTTGGTGTGGGAGTAGGTGTTGGAGTCGGCGTCGGCGTCGGCGTCGGCGTCGGCGTCGGCGTCGGTGTCGGTGTTGGAGTCGGGGTTGGCGTCGGCGTTGGAGTAGGTGTCGGCGTGGTACTGCAGATCTCCAGGCTGGTCCACGGCTTGCCCGTGCCGGCGGCGCCGCTGCTGGTCGACGGATTGTCGCCCTGCGTCCAGTAGTTGGCGCGGTAATTCGTGCCCGCATAGCTGACGGTGGCGCCCGCGCTGTAAGCCGTGCCGGCCACCCACGCCAGCGCGCAGGTGCCGCCGGTTGGCGTTGGCGTCGGAGTGGGGGTTGGAGTCGGCGTAGGCACCGGGGTCGGGGTTGGCGTGGGAGTTGGAGTCGGCGTTGGGGTGGGAGTCGGCGTCGGCGTGGTGCCGCCGTCGCAGGTGCCGCCGGCGCTCCACAGGCTCGGCGTGGAAACGGGATTCCAACCCGAGCCCACGTGATCCGTCTGCGTCACCAGGGCCGTATAGTTGGCGCCCAGGTAGGTGACCACCGTGCCCGCGTTATACGTGCCGCCCTCTTGCCACGGCACGCAAGCGACCACGGTACTGGCCGCCAGCAATTGCGACCCAGCCGGCGCGCCGGCGTCACCGCCGCCACCGCCGCATGCCGCCAGCACGCCACCGCTGGCCAGACATACCATCATGTTCCTGATCGTTTTTTTGAGTATTAAATTTTCCACGTTGTCTCCTGTTCAGGTTTGCGGAAATACCACTTTGCTTCAATGAAGAGCTACCCTGTGATTTTGTTTTTTGCAGTTGCAAGAACAGCATGCTGCTGAAAAAATAGGCGGTCAAGTGGTTTTGAAGTGGCCTCAAAGTGGGCAATACCACTTTGCGCAAGAAGCGCAGCGGCGGAGGCAAATGGCGTGTTGTCCTACTGGACAATGAAAAAACGGCAGAGGAAGGATGTAAAAAGACGCTGGATCGGGAAAATACAGACCAGTTTTATAACACGCTGTAAGTGGTATTGGTGTGGAGGTGGGAGAAAAAGCGGAACCTGTGCAAGCGGCCGGGATACCCTCGGCGCGCCTGAAAAACGTTCAGAGCAAGGCGCCTTGCCGAAGACAGTACGAATAGTACGGCTAGGCAAGGCAACGCAGCTATGGACGTTTTTCCACGTTCAGGGCAAGACGCCTTGCCAAAGACAGTACGCAAGTACGGCTAGGCAAGGCAACGCAGCTATGGACGTTTTATCAGGTGTGCCATCAGAGCAGATCAAAGACCGCCATCGATTCCACGTGGGAAGTGTGCGGGAACATGTTCACCACGCCCGCCTTGCTCAGCACATAGCCGGCTTCCAGCGCCAGGATGCCGGCGTCGCGCGCCAGGGTCGACGGGCTGCACGAAACGTAGACGATGCGTTTCGGCAGCAGGTCCGGACGCACTTGCGACAGGCCGACCAGCGCCTGGCACAGGGCCATGGCGCCATCGCGCGGCGGGTCGACGAGGATGCGGTCGAACTTGCCCAGCGCGATCAGGTCGTCCGTCGTCACTTCGAACAGGTTGCGCGTCGAGAACGAGGTTTTTTCCGCCAGGCCATTGGCCAGCGCGTTTTCCAGCGCCCGCTCCGTCAGGGTGGTGCTGCCTTCGATACCGACCACCTCGCTGCCTTGCGTGGCCAGCGGCAAGGTGAAATTGCCCAGGCCGCAGAACAGGTCGGCCACGCGGTCTGTCGGCTGCACTTCCAGCAAACGCAAGGCTTTCGACACCAGCACGCGATTGATGTGGTGGTTCACCTGCGTGAAATCGACGGGCTTGAACGGCATCTTGACGCCGAATTCCGGCAGCAGGTAATGCAATTGCTTGTCCAGCGGATAGAACGGCACGGCCGTTTCCGGGCCCTTGACTTGCAGCCACCATTGCACGCCGTACTCGTCGGCAAAGGCCTTCAGTTTCGTTTCATCGTCCGCCGTCAACGGCGCCATGATGCGCAAGACCATGGCGGTGACGTCTTCGCCCACAGCCAGTTCGATCTGCGGCATCTGGTCGAAGATCGACAGCGAAGCAATCAATCCGCGCAGCGGCAGCAGCATGGCCGAGATGTGTGGCGGCAAGATCTCGCAGCTATCCATGTCGGCCACGAAAGCCGATTTCTTTTCATGGAAGCCCACCAGCACGGCGTCCTTCTTCTTGACGTGGCGCACGGACAGGCGCGCGCGGTAGCGGTAGCCCCAGGTCGGGCCATACATGGGGCGCATGATGCTCTGCGGACGCACCTTGCCGATATGCCACAAGTTGTCTTCCAGCACGCGCTGCTTGATCGCCACCTGCGCCGACGGTTCCAGGTGCTGCATCGAGCAGCCGCCGCAATTGTCGAAATGATTGCACTTGGGCGTCACGCGCATCGACGATTCGCGGTGCAGCGCCGTCATGCGGGCCATTTCCCAGTTCTTCTTTTTCTTGAACGTCACAAAGCTGACGCGCTCGCCCGGCAATGCGCCTTCGACAAACACAACCTTGCCCGGCGAGCCGTCTTCGTTCTCAATATGGCCAACGCCACGGGCGTCCATGTCGAGCGATTTGATTTCGATGATATTTTCTTGCATAGCGATCAATAGGTAAGAGTGGGCCAGGACGCAGGGCCGCGCTGGAACTTGAAAGAATGGGGGAAAGGTCAGGCGCCGCGAGCGGGGCGTATGATAGCAGATCGCGACAGGCAAAAGCCGCTCAAGCCCGCACCGGGCAGCAAGCCTGAGAAAATGCGCAGGGCAAGGCGCGTGGCCGAAGACAGTACGACAGTACGGCGAGGCCATGCAACGCCGCCATGGGCGTTTTATCAGACTTGCTACAGTAAGGAGTCGCGCACGACGCCGCGTGCCGCCATGGCCCGTTTGAGCTTGATCAAGGCCTCTTGCTGGATCTGGCGCACGCGCTCGCGCGTCACGCCCATTTCCTCGGCCAGGGTTTCCAGGGTGGCCGGATCGTCGTTGTCGAGGCCGAAACGGCGCATGATGACCACGCGCTGCTTGTCGGGCAGCTTGGTCAGCCAGTCGCGCACCAGCACCGTCATTTCATGGTGCTCCGCGCGCGCGTCAGGACCGTCTTCGCTGGCGCCGGGCAACATGTCCATCAGCGACGATTGCGGGTCGTTGTCGAGCGGCGCGTCGAGCGAAGTGGCGTGCTCGGACAGGGCCAGGATATCCTGCACCTCTTCCACTGGTCGGCCCACCAGGTGGGCGATGTCTTCCGCCGTGGCATCCTTGCCATCGTGGTGCTGGGCTTCCAGGTGGTACTTGCCGCGCAGAATTTGATTCAGTTCGCGCACCATGTGCACGGGCAGGCGCACCGTGCGCGCCTGGTTCATGATGGCGCGCTCGATGCTCTGGCGTATCCACCAGGTGGCGTAGGTGGAAAAACGGAAACCGCGCTCGGGCTCGAACTTGTCGATGGCCCGCATCAGGCCGATGTTGCCCTCCTCGATCATGTCGAGCAACACCACGCCGCGGTTGATGTAATGCTTGGCGATCGACACGACCAGGCGCAGGTTGTGCTCGATCATGGTTTGCCGGGCTTCAAAATTGCCCTGCTTGGCGAGGGTGGCGTAATGCACCTCTTGCGCCGCCGTCAGCAGGGGCCGCGTGCCGATCTGGTTCAGATAGTGCTGCGTGGTATCGGTCGACAGCTCGGCCGCCAGCACTTTTTTCAGTTCATCGACACTTTCAACCAGCACGCTGACGCTGGCCACCTCGCCGCCCTCGCCCGCGTCGACGGCGTCAATGCCGTCGAGTTCGCCGGCATCGTCCGTCACGACTTCGTCTGCCCCGTCTTCCGGGGGTTCCGGGTCATCGTCCAGCTGATCGTGCGGCGCGTGTGTCATTGCTTTACCTAACGGTTAGGCAGGAATTTCGAAGGGTCGACAGGCTTGCCCTGCTGGCGGATTTCAAAGTGCAGCTTCACGCGGTCGGCATCGGAATCGCCCATTTCGGCGATGGCCTGGCCTTTGTTGACGTTCTGCCCTTCCTTCACCAGGATGCTGCGGTTATGCGCATACGCCGACAATAAACTATTACTGTGCTTCACGATGACAAGATTACCATAACCACGGATTCCGCTCCCGGCATACATGACTTTTCCCGCGCCGGCGGCCACCACCTGCTGGCCCGCCTTGCCGGCGATATCGACGCCCTTGTTCTTGCCTTCGTCGAAAGTGCCGATGACCTTGCCTTCGGAAGGCCACATCCAGCTGATTTTCTCGTCGCCGGGCGCCGATGCCGCAGGGGCTGCCGCGGCGGCGGCCGGTGCGGTGGCGACGGCTGCTGCCGGGGCCGGCGCAGGCTTGACGTCGCCGGTGCCGCCATCGGCGCGCAATTCGGCCAGGGTGGCGTCGGAATACGCGCGCTTCTCGCCGCGCGGGCCCGTTTTCTTCGGCACGACAGGCGCGGCCGGCTTGACTTCCGTCACCGGCGGCATGACGATGGCCGACGTTTGCGCGCCGCCCGTGTCGCCATTTGGCGGCAACACGCGCAGCACCTGGTCGACCTTGATGTCGTTCGGGTTGCTCAAGTCATTCCAGGCCACCAGGTCGCGGTAATTCTGCCCGTGCTCGAGGGCGATGCGCAACAGGGTGTCGCCACGCTTGACCGTGTAATAAGCCGGGTCGCGGTCGCGCGGATCGCTGGCTGCGGCGCTGCTGCTCGATGGATGGCGCTCCACGACGGGCGCCTGGACGCCCGTGGTGCCGCAACCGCTCAACAGCGCGGCCAAGGTGATGCTACATAGAAGTATGTTACTTTTCTTAATCATTCGCATGTAATTGTATGTCCTGCTTGCTAGCTGATCCGGGGATCATATGGTGCCCGGGCGCAAAGGTACGAAATGGCAATCTTCCAGGGTTTGGCTAGTCCATTCCATTTTCCCCACCCGGGTAATGAGTTGTAAGTGTTGCAATTTAGCCCCCACCGGCGCAACCAGACGCCCGCCGGGCGCCAGCTGTTCCAGCAGGGCTTGCGGGACTTCCAGGCCGGCTGCGGCAAGGATGATCCCGTCAAAGGGCGCCGCCTGCGGCAGGCCAAGCATACCATCTCCGTACTGCAAGCGCAGATTTGACACGCGCAGCGGACGCAGATTGGCCTTCGCCAGCTCGTGCAGGGGCCGGATGCGCTCGATCGAATACACCTCTTTCGCCACCAGCGACAGCACTGCCGCCTGGTAGCCGCAGCCCGTGCCGATTTCCAGCACGCGCTGCAGGCTGCCGCCCTGGCGCATCACTTCGATCATGCGCGCCACGATGTACGGCTGCGAAATGGTCTGGTGGTGGCCGATGGGCAAGGAGGCGTCGATATACGCCTGCGACGCCAGCGCCTCGTCCATGAACATGTGGCGCGGCACGGCTTGCAGGGCGTCGAGCACCACCTGGTCCTTGACGCCCTGCTTCGCCACGCGGGCTACCATGGCCCGGCGCACGGCCTCCGAAACGAGCGGGTTTTGTCGCGGCGGTGATACCACCGCAGGCTGCGCCCGCTCATTGGCGATGGCCTGGGCGCGCGACGGCGCGATGGCCGCGTGCGTGCCGTACGGCTGCGCCACGCCCCGCGCCGCGTTTTGCGCCGCATTCTGCGTGGCCGTCTGCGGCGTGGCGATCCTGGACTGGGCCAGCGACTGTCCCCCGCCCTGCCTGGCGGGCTTGCCGGCCAGCGAATCGAGGGACAGGGGGAAGGTACGCGGCTTATCGGTCATAGTGAGCGCTCATGCCAGGCCTTTTGCCAGTGCATCGAGTTGGGTGGTATGGGTCAGGTCGATCTGCAGCGGCGTGATCGATACTTGTCCATGCTCAACGGCATGGAAGTCCGTGCCCGGACCGCCTTCCTTGGCCGCGCCGGCAGGACCGATCCAGAAGATTTCACGGCCACGGGGGTCGAGCGCGCGGATCACGGGCTCGGCCGAATGGCGCTTGCCCAGGCGCGTGGCCACCACGCCTTGCATTTGCTCGTAAGGGATGGCGGGGATATTCACGTTCAGCAGATACGGTTTCTGCAGGGCGTCAAACTGGCGCTCGACGATTTCCCTGGCCACGCGGGCGGCCGCGTCCAGGTTGGCCCAGCCGAACTGCGACTGGGAAAAGGCGATGGCGGGAATGCCGAACAGATAGCCTTCCGTGGCAGCCGCCACGGTACCCGAATACAAGGTGTCGTCGCCCATGTTGGGGCCGTTGTTGATGCCGGAGACCACCAGGTCGGGGCGCTCGATGAGCATGCCCGTCAGCGCCACGTGCACGCAATCGGTGGGCGTGCCGTTGACGAAGTAAAAGCCGTTGGCGGCCTTGTGCACGGACAAGGGCCGGTCCAGGGACAGCGAATTGGATGCGCCCGAGCGGTTGCTGTCGGGCGCCACCACGACGATGTCGGCAATGGGTGCGAGCGCGTCGGCCAGGGCCGCCAGGCCTGGCGCCAGGTAACCGTCGTCGTTACTGATAAGAATTCTCATAACGGGATTTTACCCGAAGCGATGCCAACACTGCGCATGCCGCACGCCGATAGACAGCATTATTTCTGCTGCCGCGCGGACATGGCGCGCCGCATCAGCGCTGCTCGATGCGCGCTTCCGACAACGCCCCTTCCAGCGCCTGCACTTCATCTTCCTGCAAGGCCAGCAAGGCATTCAGGTCGCCTTGTAATTTGTACATTCTTTTCAGCTGCGCCATGCCGCGCCTGCGCAGCTTGCCCGGTACGCCCGGGCGCAGCAGGCAGGACTTCAGATGTTCGGCCAGTTCGCCCGCCTGCGCATACTGTTCGCGTTCTATCATGCCTTGCAACATCGAGATCATGCTGGCCAGGGTATCCGGCTCGGCCCCTTCGTGCCCGTTGGCGCGGCCGGCCAGGATGGTTTCCTGCAAATGCCGCGCGCCGTCCAGCACGCTGTCCGCATGCCCCGTGACGGGCGCGTTCAAGAGCCGGTCGCTGCCGCTGAGCACGGCGTCTTCCAGCAGGCGCGCGGCCGCGCTGTCACCCTGCTGCTGCAGGGTGCCGGCCAATTGCGTCTTGCTGTGCAAGGTATCGAGGTGGTCTTCGCCCAGCAGGCGCGCATGCACTTCCAGCACCTGCTCCTGCACGCTGCGCGCCGCATCGAGTTCACCGCGCCGCAGCAGCGCCTCGGCCAGCTTGCGCTGGCTCATCAGGGTTTCCGGATGGTCGAGCCCGCGCGTGCGCTCGCGCGCCGCCACCTGGTCTTCATGCAACTGGCGCGCGCCGGCCCAGTCACCCTGCCCGGCCACGATATCGGCCAGCAAATCGCGCGTGGCCAGGGTGGCCGCATGGTCGCTGCCCAGGCGCCGCTCCTGCGCCTGCAGCACGGCAGCGAACAGGCGCCGCGCCCCTTCCAGGTCGCCTTCGCGCCCCAAGGCCTGCGCCAGGGCCAGCTTGCTGCGCAAGGTATCGCCATGCTCGGCGCCAAACAGGCGCTCGCGCGCCGCCACCACCGTGGCCAGCACTTGCTGCGCCTGCGCCAGCCGGCCCATGCGCAGCAAGGTGGCGGCGCGTCCATCCATCGCTTCCAGGGTCAGCGGATGCTCGCCGCCCAGCTGACGCGCATGGCTTGCCAACACGGCATCCTGCAGCAGCAGCGCCGCCGCCAGCTCCCCCTGCAGCAACAGGGTCTTCGCCAGGCAGGCGCGGGCAGCCAAGGTGTCGGGATGCTCGCTGCCCAGCACGCGCTCGCGCACGTCGAGCACGTCCTCTTCCAGGAAGCGGGCTTCATCGAACTTGCCCAGCTGGCGCAGCAGGCGCGCCATGCCGCTCTTGCACGCCAGGCTGTCGGGATGCTCCTCGCCCAGCAGGCGCACGCGGATCTCGACGCTCTGGCGGAAGGCCTCGAGCGCCTGTCCGCTGCGTCCATCCTTGCGGTACAGCTCGCCCAGACGGGCCAGATCGCGCGCCAGCGGCAGGGCCACGGCGCGGCCCGGCTCGGCCAGCAAGGCCTGGCGCGCTTCGCTGATGGCCCCCAGCAAGGCGATTTCACGGCTCGATTGCCAGGGGAAGTAGCCGCCCGTCAGCCAGTGCAAAAACGCCTCGAAGGTGCGCGTGAGGGAAAAGCGGTCGCCGCCCTGGTCGATGCGCACGGCCAGCTGCTCGCCGTAGGCAAAGGTTTTCGTCTGCTGCAGCTGGACTTCGTCGAAATAGCTGTCGAGGGCGATCTGCGGCAAGCCGTAGGAAGCGCGCAGCAGGCGCTCGAACATGGGCTGGAAGCCGGCGATGCCCTTGTGCGCGTCGCCGCGGCGCCACTCGGCGCGCTGCGCGCCATCGCCCATTTCTATGCGCGAGGGCAAGGGGTACACGAGCAGCGGACGCTGTTCGTCTTCATGGCTGCGGCGGTACTCGATGGCCCGCGTGACGAGCGCATCGACGCCTTCCAGGCTTTGCCGGTTCGGCGTGAAGACCACCACCAGTTTTTTCGGCAGCAAGGTGGTGCAGATGCCGGCGCTGTCCGTGCGCCCCGTGCGCGAATCGACCAGCACATAGCGGAAATGCTGGGCCAGGGTATCGGCGAAGCAGCGGAACAGGGCCGGGCACGTGTCGAACAGCTGATCCCAGCGCATCTGCGCCAGGCGCTCGCTGTAGCTGGCGTCGAAGCGCCCCGCGCGCATCAGGTACAGCGGGCTGCCCTGGTCGACGCGCACCACGTACTGCTGCCAGTCGATGGCGTCGAGCACGCGCTGGGCCAGCGCCGCATCCTCGCGTCCTCCATCTTCGCGCCCCCTGGCCTGCCCGCTGGCGCGTCCGCCCGCCGTTTCCAGGCTGATGCGCTCGAGCTGCTGGCGGCACGCTTCGAAGAACTCGAGCACGCCCGGCCGCTCCTCGTGCTGCTCGAAATAATGGTGCAGGCCCGGCGCTTCCATGTCCCAGTCGAGCATCAGCACGGGCACGCTGGCGTTTTCACGGCGCGCCAGCAGGACGGCGATGTTCGACAGGGCCATGGTGCGGCCGGTACCGCCCTTGTAGGAATAGAAGGTGACGACTTCGCCAGGGGCGCTCAAAGGCGGCAGGGAGAGGCGTTGGCATTCCATGACAGGACCTTTTACGTGATTAACGCGGAAAGTGGGGAGGCGGAATGGCGCGCCATTCCGGTGGAATATCGGGCAACACGAAACGGCTGCAATCGTGGCCGGGCGGTGTTGACCGCTTGAGCAAGTGGTAATGCGTGGCGATGCGCTGCACGATGCGTTCGATATCGGGCAGGTATTGCGGATTCGATTTCAAGTCGCCGCTGGCCAGGGTGTAGCCGGAAAAATCGACGTACAGGCCCGACTCCGTGATTTGCGGCGGCAAGCCGTCCGGATGGCGCGTCATGATGATGGGGATGATCAAGTGGCTGGGCAGTTCATACCAGGCGCGCCGCTCCTGTTCGATCAGCTGCATGGCGGCAAATTCGCGCCGCGTATAGCCGTGCGCTTCATATTTGGGCGTGTACAGCACGATCATGCAGACGCTCTGGCACATGGCGCGCGCCACGCGCAGGTCGATATCGTCGCCGCCACCCAGCTGCTCGCTGTCGATGAACAGGACTTCCTCGCGGTCCAGGTGCGGCTCCAGATAGCACGCCAGCGCCTCGATGAGGTCATTCTTGAACTTGTTCATGAACGCATACTGGCCGTGCGCGTAGCTCAAGAAACAGCCGTAGCGGATCTCCATGGCATCCCCCTGTTCCCCGTGCGGCCTGCCATCGCCGCGCCTTGATCCTGCAAGGCATGAGCTCACTGTAGACCGCTCGGCAACAAGCCTGTTTGCGCTGGCACAAAGATGTGTCTGGCGTCCTGGACATGCAGAAAAAAGCCAGAAACTGGCGTGATCGCGCCGATTTCTGGCATGCCAGGCGCGCAAGGCGGCGCCGCGCACAAAACGCTACTCGCTTGATAACAAAGGGAAATACGCCGGCGCGCGGACGGCGCCGGCAAGCAGGGCTTAAGCGCCCTTGGCAGGCAGGCTGCGGAAGAACTCCACCACTTCGGCGGTGTCGCGCGTGCGCTTGAACGGCGGCAGGCTTTGCCAGATGCGCTTGCCGTACGGCTTGGAAATGAGGCGCGGATCGCAGATCATCAGCACGCCACGGTCGCCCTCGTCGCGGATCAAACGGCCCGCGCCCTGCTTCAGGTTGATGATGGCCTCCGGCAGCGAGTGGTGCATGAATCCATTCTTGCCCTGCTTTTCCATCACTTCGATGCGCGCGGCCAGCACGGGATCGTCGGGCGGCGCGAACGGCAGCTTGTCGATGATCACCAGGGACAGCGCATCGCCGCGCACGTCGACGCCTTCCCAGAAGCTCTGGCTACCGATCAGCACGCCATTGCCGGCCGCGCGGAACTGGTCCAGCAATTCCGTGCGGCCCTTTTCTCCCTGTACGAACAGGGGGAAGTTCAGACCGCGCTGCTTGAATTCGTCGGCCAGGCGCTCGGCGGCCCGCTTGACGGCGCGCAAGGTGGTGCACAGGAAGAAGGTGCGCCCACCCGCCGCCTCGATGATGGGCAGGGCGCAATCGATGACGGCATCCGTGTAGCCCAGCGAATTCGGTTGCGGCAGGTTTTGCGGCACGAACAGCAAGCCTTGCTGGCCATAGTCGAACGGACTCGGCCACGTGTGCGATGGTTCGCCCGTCAAACCCATCTGCTCGGAAAAATGCTTGAAATCGTTTTTCACGGCCAGGGTGGCGGACGTGAAAATCCAGCTGCGCGGCGTGCCTTCGCGCTGGTTGTTGAAGATCGGCGCGATCGACAATGGCGTTTTATGCAACTGCAAGGAACTGGAAAACGCTTCCACCCAGAACACGGCTTCTTCGCCGGCCGCTACCTTGGCCTTCGGATCGAACTTCCAGCCGCTCAGCTGCTGCGCCAGCTCGACGCCGCGCACCCTGCACTGCTCCAGGGTTTCCGCCCGTTCCGCCTGGGTTTCCAGCACGGCCACCATGCCGTCGAGCTCATCCTTGAGGGTGTCGAGCGCGGGGAAAAAGTCGCTCGACGGGGCGATCTGCGGCAGGGACAGGCGCACGATATCCTGCGGGAAGGTCAAACGCAGGTCGCGCGCCGCCTTTTCCACCACCGTGACCGTCTTGGCCCAGTCGATGCCGCGCGCATGCGCCAACCCTTCGGCCAGCACGTCGCGGCACAGTTCCAGGATTTGCGAGGTCGATACCGTATTGCCAAAGAATAAAGTGGCCGTATCGGGCAGCTGGTGCGCCTCATCGAAGATGATGGTGTTGGCCGATGGCAGCAATTCCGCCACGCCCGTGTCCTTCAGGGCCACGTCGGCAAAGAACAGATGGTGGTTGACCACCACCACGTCGGCCTGCTGGGCTTCCTTGCGGGCCTTCATGACGAAACAATCCTGGTAATACTGGCACTCGGCGCCCATGCAGGTGTCGCGCGTGGACGTCACCAGGTTCCAGATCATGGCGTTTTCCGGCACCTTGGTCAGTTCCGCCTTGTCGCCCGAGCTGGTCATCTTGATGAAGCGCGAGATTTCGCGCAGATGGCCCACGTCGTCGCGCGACGTCATGCGGCCGTTTTGCAGGGTGCGTTCCAGGTGGTAATGGCAGACGTAGTTCGAGCGGCCTTTCAGCAAGGCGACGGAAACGGGCGCCTGCAGCGCGGCGCGCACGGTGGGTATATCGCGCAGGAACAATTGATCCTGCAAGTTCTTGGTACCGGTGGATACAATGGTCTTGCCGCCCCACATCAGGGCCGGCACCAGGTAGGCAAAGGTCTTGCCGGTGCCCGTGCCGGCCTCGGCGATCAGGGTCGTCTGGCTGTCGATGGCGCTGGCGATGGCTTTCGCCATCTCCGTTTGCGAACGGCGCGGCTTGTAGCTGCCCACCGCCGGACCGAGCGGGCCGCCGGCGCCAAACAGGCGCTCGATGTCGGCATCATGCTTGCCAGGCGCCGCCTGGGGTTCGGCTGGCAGACTGACTGGCAGATCGGCAGGCTGGCCATCTGGACTTGCGGGCAATAAATTGTGATCGGTCAAAATATACTTAGGTGAAGGCTGGACTGGACGCTACTGGCGCCCCTCAGGCGGGAACGTCGGGCACCAACTGCATTTTCAGCAAGGTGATGTGATCCTTCAATTGCAATTTGCGCTTTTTCAGGCGGCGCAGCTGCAGCTCGTCATGGTGACCATCGAGTATCAGCAACTCGATGACGGCATCGAGATCGCGGTGTTCCACGTTGAGTTCAATCAGGCGCCGCTCTATTTGCTGTGCATCGCTCATGTGTTGCGTTCCAGGCAGTGTTGGTAACAGTAATGGGAAACCGGCGCGCGCAGCGTACACAGGCAGCCATAGTGCGTAGTTTAACCTGCCGCGCGCGTTAGGGCACGCCATTTCCGGCATGCCCCCTGCGCGACAGGTCTTATTTGGCAGGCGGCACAGGCACAGCCACGGCCGGCGTGCTGGCAGCGGCGGCAGCCGCCTTGGCAGCCTTGGCATGCGCTTCGGCCTGGCGCTCGGCCAGGCGTTGCGCCACGCGTTTCTGGCGTGCCACGGCATCCGCCTGTTTTTTCGCATACTGCGCTTCACGGGCCGCGCGGCGCGGCGCTTCGGCGGCATCGGCGGCAGCCTGTTTCGCCATCTTCGCCGCGTGCTCGGCTTCGCGCTCGGCCACGCTCTTGCCTTGCGCCTTCGGTGGCGCCGGCTCGGGCGCGACCACTTTCACGGGCTTGGGCACGGCCGCGGCGCGCTGCTCGGCATCCAGGCGCGCACTTTCCTGCGTCCGGGCCAGGTCGATATCGCGCAGGCGCACGGATTCGGCCCGCTTGAAGTAATTCGCTTCCGCGTCGACGGCACGCAGGCGCACGAGGATCAGGCGGCGCTTTTCCTTGGCCTGGTCCAGGCAGTTATTCACGAAAAACTTGTTGTAGCACTCGAGTTCGCGCGCGGCAAACTCATTTTCCGCCGCCTCGCGCTCGCTGGCCGACTGCTTCAGCTTGGCGTCCGCTTCTTCCACCGACAAGGTGGCGGGCACCTGCGGCGCGCCGACCTCATCCAATGCTGCGCTACCCTGATGCGCGCAGGCGGACAACGCCAAGGCAAGGCCCAGCGCCGCGCCCAGCTTGTATAGTGTATTTGCCATCATGTTCCTTATCCCTGCCTCAAACGATCGCGTCGGCCGCGCCGCGCTGTTCTTTTTCCATGTATTCGCGCGATTGCATCTCGATGATACGCGAAACGGTGCGGTGAAACTCATTGGCCAGCATGCCGTTCGTGTACAGCTCATCCGGCGGCACTTCGGCTGACATGATCAGCTTGACCTTCTGGTCATAAAACACGTCGATCAGCCACGTAAAGCGGCGCGCTTCGGACGACTGCGCCGCCGACATGGCCGGTATGCCGGACAATATCACCGTATGGAAGCGGCTGGCGATTTCCAGGTAATCATTTTGCGAGCGGGGACCGCCGCACAGGGTGGCGAAATCGAACCAGATGATGCCGCCGGCGCGGCGCAGGCAATGGATTTCGCGGCTCTCGATGCGGATGCGCGCGTCTTCATCGGCCGTCTCGGCGATGCGCGTGTAAGCGTCGCGCAGGGCCTTGTCCGTGTCCGCGCCGAGCGGCGTGTAGTAGCTTTCCACCTGCTCCAGCGCGCGGCCGCGGTAATCGACGCCGGCGTCCACGTTCATCACGTCGAGCTTGTCCTTGAGCAGCGCGATGGTCGGCAGCATGCGGTCGCGGTGCAGGCCGTCCGGATACAGCAGGTCCGGGTCGTAATTCGAAGTCATGATGAAGGACACGCCGTTGGCGAACAGGGCCGACAGCAGGTTGTACAGGATCATCGCGTCGGCGATGTCGGAGACGTGGAATTCATCGAAACAGATCAAACGGTATTTCTTGGCGATGCGCTTGGCCACCTCGTCGAGCGGGTCGGCCACGCCTTTCAATTCATCGAGCTGCTGGTGCACGCCGCGCATGAATTCGTGGAAGTGCAATCGCGTCTTGCGCACCAGGGGCACGACCGAGTAAAAACTGTCCATCAGGAACGATTTACCGCGCCCCACCCCACCCCACATATACACGCCTTTCGGCACGGCAGGACGGTTCAGCAGGCGCTTGAAGGTGCTCGAGCGCTGGCCCTTGTAGGCCACCCACTCGTCATAGCACAGCTGCAGGCGGTCGACCGCGCGCCGCTGGGCGGCATCGGCCTTGAAATCACGCTTCTGCAACGCGTGCTGGTAAAACTCTTCTACGTTCATGGGATTCGCTTTAACGCACAAGGGCGCCGGCGGAAAAAATCCGCGAGCGCCCCCGTAGGACTAACTACAATTAAAAGTTCAACGTGCGCTTGTCAACCGCCAGTGCCGCTTCCTTGGTCGCTTCCGACAGGGATGGGTGAGCGTGGCAGATGCGCGCGATGTCTTCGGCCGAGGCCTTGAATTCCATCGCCACGACGGCTTCGGAAATCAGTTCGGACGCCATCGGGCCGACGATGTGCACGCCGAGGATTTCGTCGGTGGTCGCATCGGCCAGGAATTTCACCATGCCCGAGGTGTCGCCCAGCGCGCGCGCACGGCCGTTGGCCATGAACGGGAAGGTGCCGGCCTTGTAGGCAATGCCTTCGGCCTTCAGGGTTTGCTCGGTCTTGCCGACCCACGCGATTTCCGGCGAGGTGTAGATCACCCAGGGAATCGTGTTGAAGTTGGTGTGACCATGCTGGCCGGCGATACGCTCGGCCACGGCAACGCCTTCTTCTTCCGCCTTGTGCGCCAGCATCGGGCCGCGCACGACGTCGCCCACTGCCCATACGTTCGGCAGGTTGGTCTTGCAGTCGCCGTCGACGGCGATGAAGCCGCGCTCGTCCAGCTGCAGGCCGACCTTGTCGGCACCCAGGCCATTCGTGTTCGGCGTGCGGCCGATCGAGATGATCAGCTTGTCGAACACGGCTTTTTGCGCTTCGCCCTTGGCGTCCACGAATTCCACGGTGACGTCTTTCTTGCCCGGCGTGATAGCACCGATCTTGCAACCGAGGTTGATCTTCAAGCCTTGCTTGGTGAACAGCTTCGACGCTTCCTTGGCGATCTGCTCGTCAACGGCGCCCAGGAAGACCGGCAGGCCTTCCAGCACGGTGACGTCGGAACCCAGGCGGCGCCATACGCTGCCCATTTCCAGGCCGATCACGCCGGCGCCGATGACGCCCAGCTTGGCTGGTACGGCGTCGATGGCCAGTGCGCCCGTGTTCGACAGGATCAGTTTCTCGTCGAATGGTGCGCCCGGCAGTTCGCGCGCGTTCGAACCCGTGGCGATGACCACGTGCTTGGCCGTCAGGGTTTCGTTGGCTTCGCCCGTCACGCTGATCTCATACGTGCCAGCGGCGGCGGCAGCGAAAGCGGCGCGGCCGTGGAAGAAGGCGATCTTGTTCTTCTTGAACAGGTACAGGATGCCGTCGTTGTTTTGCTTGACGACCGTGTCCTTGCGCTTGAGCATCTGGCCCAGGTTCAGCTTCAGGCCGGCGACATCGATGCCGTGCTCGGCGAAGCTGTGGCCCGCGTGTTCGAAATGCTCGGACGATTGCAGCAGCGCTTTCGACGGGATGCAGCCGACGTTGGTGCAGGTACCGCCAGGAGCGGCGCCGCCCTTGGCGTTCGACCACTCGTCGACGCAGGCGACGGAAAAGCCCAGCTGCGCTGCGCGGATGGCGGCGATGTAGCCGCCAGGGCCCGCACCGATGACAACTACGTCAAATTGTTTAGTACTCATGTTTTGTTATTCCAATCTCTTCGTCTGGTACGAAAATCCACAATAGAAGGTAAATCACCACGCCGAAGCCGAAGGTCAATGTAAACAGGACGAAGACGAGGCGCCAGATCCACGCTTCCATGCCGGAAGCGCGGCCCAGGCCGCCGCAGACGCCGCCAAGCCAGCGGTCGTTGCGTGAACGGCGCAGGCGGTTGAATTCCTGCACCAGGTCGTTCGCCGGGCCGGCAGCCGCATCGGCGCCGGCGCCGGACGCGCTGTCCGGCTTGTCCAGGTTGATATTGCTCAGGAACTTGGCTTTCGCTTGCGCGAATTCCGCGTCGCTCAGGGCGCCCGCCAGGTGCAACTCGTGCAGACGCTTGATTTCTTCAGAGACGTTCATGGGAATCCTCTTTCATTGAGATCAGCCAGCTGCGTCTTCTGGCAAGGGGTATCAGCTACATTGCCCCGGCGGCGACGCCGGGGGACTACGGTGCTTACAGGTCCAGCAGCAGGCGTGCAGGATCTTCCAGCGATTCTTTCATCGCCACCAGGCCCAGGACGGCTTCGCGGCCGTCGATGATGCGGTGGTCGTAGGACATGGCCAGGTAGTTCATCGGACGTACCACGATCTGGCCGTTTTCCACGACAGCGCGGTCCTTGGTCGCATGCACGCCCAGGATGGCCGATTGTGGCGGGTTGATGATCGGGGTCGACAGCATGGAGCCGAAGGTACCGCCGTTCGAGATCGAGAACGTGCCGCCCGTCAGGTCGTCCAGGGTCAGCTTGCCTTCCTTGGCTTTCGCGCCGAATTCACCGATTTTTTTCTCGATGTCGGCGATCGACAGCTGGTCCGCGTTGCGGATGATAGGCACGACCAGGCCGCGTGGCGAACCGACAGCGATACCGATGTCGAAGTAGCCGTGGTAGACGATGTCGTTGCCGTCAACGGAGGCATTGATGATCGGGTACTTTTTCAGGGCGGCGACGGCGGCCTTGACGAAGAAGGACATGAAGCCCAGCTTGACGCCGTGCTCTTTCTCGAACTTGTCCTTGTACTTGTTGCGCAGGTCGATGACCGGCTGCATGTTCACTTCATTGAACGTGGTCAGGATGGCGTTCGTCGATTGCGATTGCAGCAGGCGCTCGGCGATACGTGCGCGCAGGCGGCTCATCGGCACGCGCTCTTCAGGGCGGTCGCCCAGGCTGGCGGCCGACGGCGTGGCAACTTGTTGCAGCGCTGGCTTGGCAGCGGCTGGCGCCAGTGGCGCGACAGCTGGCTTGGCGGAAGCGGCCAGGGCGTCGCCCTTGGTGACGCGGCCGTCTTTGCCGGAACCGGCGACGTCGCCAGCGGACAGGCCTTTTTCGGACAGGATCTTGGCAGCGGCAGGCATGGCGACATCGCCTTTGCTTGCAGCGGCTGGCGCCGTAGCGTTGGCGGTGTCTTGCGCTGCAGCAGCCAGGGCTGGCGCGGCAACGGCCGACACTTCCATCGGGCTGACCTTGGCCGAGCCGTCGGTGTCGATGATGGCGATGACTTCGCCGGCGACGACGGTGGCGCCGTTATCCTTGATGATCTGCACGATCACGCCAGCGGCAGGCGCCGGCAGTTCCAGCACCACTTTATCGGTTTCGATATCGATCATGTTTTCGTCGCGCGCAACTGGTTCGCCGACTTTCTTGTGCCATGCAAGCAGGGTCGCTTCTGCAACCGATTCCGACAACTGGGGAACTTTGACTTCGATTTGTGCCATGTAAAACTCCGTTTATTTTGTTATTGCGGCGCCGCCCCTGCGTAGCAAGGGCGGCGCTCCGTCACGATGTATGCGAACAGGCGCCATGCATGCGCATGGCACCCGCTATCCTGCCACTTACTTGGTCAGGATAAAACCCTTCAGCTTCGAGAATGCCGTTTCCAGCAGATCTTTTTGCTGGGCGTAGTGCTTGTCATAGTAACCGACAGCAGGCGACGCCGAAGCAGGACGGCCGGCGTAGGCCAGACGCTGACCCGATTCCAGGCCTTCGAAGATGTTGTGCTGGATCTGGAACCAGGCGCCCTGGTTTTGCGGCTCGTCCTGCGCCCAGACGACTTCGACCAGGTTCGGGAACTTCTTCAGTTCGGCAGCGAACGATTTGTGCGGGAACGGATACAGCTGTTCCAGGCGCACGATGGCCGTGTCGGTCTGGCCACGGGTCTTGCGTGCGTTGACCAGGTCGTAGTAGACCTTGCCAGAGCAGGCGACCACGCGCTTGACTTTCTTGGCGTCGATTTTGTCGTCGACTTCGCCGATGACAGTCTGGAAACCACCCTTGGCCAGGTCGGTCAGCGGCGAACCGGCATCCTTGTTGCGCAACAGCGACTTCGGCGTCAGGATGACCAGCGGCTTGCGGAACTGGCGCACCATCTGGCGGCGCAGCAAATGGAAGATCTGCGAAGCCGTCGTCGGCTGCACCACTTGCATGTTGTTATCTGCGCACAGCTGCAGGAAGCGTTCCGGACGCGCGGACGAGTGCTCAGGACCCTGGCCTTCGTAACCGTGCGGCAGCATCATGACCAGGCCCGAAGCGCGGCCCCACTTCACTTCGCCGGAGCTGATGAATTGGTCGATCACCACTTGCGCGCCGTTGGCGAAGTCGCCGAACTGGGCTTCCCAGATCGTCAGCGTGTTCGGTTCAGCGGTCGAGTAGCCGTATTCGAAGGCCAGTACGGCTTCTTCGGACAGCACCGAGTCGATGACGGTGAACGGCGCCTGGTTGTCCGACACGTTTTGCAGCGGAATGTAGGTACCTGCATCCCAACGCTCGCGGTTCTGGTCATGCAAGACGGCGTGGCGGTGCACGAAGGTGCCGCGGCCGGCATCCTGGCCCGTCAGGCGGATGGCATAGCCGGACGATACCAGCGATGCGTAGGCCAGGTGTTCGCCCATGCCCCAGTCCAGGTTCATTTCGCCACGGCCCATGGTGCCACGGTCGCCCAGTACTTTTTCCACCAGCGAGTGGACCTTGAAGTCTTCCGGCACGGTGGTGATGCGGGTGGCCAGGCGTTTCAGTTCCGTCATCGGCACGGCGGTATCGGCCGAATCGGTCCATTTCTTGTTCAGGAACGGCAGCCAGTCGACGGCGTACTTGTTCTTGAAGTTCGAGATGACCGGATCGACGGTATGCTTGCCGGCGTCCATGGCGTCGCGGAATGCGGCCACCATCTTGTCGCCGCCATCGGCAGGGATCACGCCTTGCGCTACCAGCTTGTCCGCGTACAGTTTGCGGGTGCCTGGATGCTGGCCGATCTTCTTGTACATCAGTGGCTGCGTCAGTGCCGGCGTATCCTGCTCGTTGTGGCCAAGCTTGCGGTAGCAGATGATGTCGAGGACGATGTCCTTCTTGAATTCCATGCGGTAGTCGAGCGCGATCTGCGTCGCCAGCACCACGGCTTCCGGATCATCGGCGTTGATGTGCAGGACCGGTGCTTCGATCATCTTGACGACGTCCGAGCAGTACAGGGTCGAGCGGGCATCGCGCGGATCCGAGGTGGTGAAACCGATCTGGTTGTTGATCACGATATGCACCGTGCCGCCGGTGTGGTAGCCACGGGTTTGCGCCAGATTCAGCGTTTCCATGACCACGCCCTGGCCGGCGAAAGCGGCATCGCCGTGCACCAGGATAGGCAGCACTTGCGCGCCCTGCGCGTCGCCGCGGCGATCCATGCGGGCCTTGACGGAACCTTCGACCACAGGGTTGACGATTTCCAGGTGCGACGGGTTGAACGCCAGCGACAGGTGGACCGGGCCGCCCGCGGTGGAGATGTCCGACGAGAAGCCTTGATGGTACTTCACGTCGCCGGCAGGCAGGTCGTCGCCATGCTTGCCTTCGAATTCTTCGAACAGTTCCTGCGGCGCCTTGCCCAGGGTGTTCACCAGCACGTTCAGGCGGCCGCGGTGGGCCATGCCGATAACGATTTCCTGCACGCCTTTTTCGCCGGCGCGCTGGATGGTTTCATCCATCGAGGCGATGAAGGTTTCGCCGCCTTCCAGGGAGAAGCGCTTCTGACCCACGTAACGGGTGTGCAGATAGCGTTCCAGGCCTTCAGCCGCGGTCAGGCGGTCGAGGATGTGGATTTTTTTCTCTGGGGTGAAATTCGGGGTGGAGCGGATCGCTTCCAGTTTCTCTTGCAGCCAGCGCTTTTCGGCCGGGTCGGAGATGTACATGAATTCGGCGCCGATCGAACGCGTGTAGGTATCGCGCAGATAGTTCAGCAGATCGCGCAGGGTGGCGGTCTCGGGGCCAAAATAGGTATTGCTGATGTTGAACACGGTGTCCATGTCCGCGTCGGTGAAGCCGTAGAAGCTCGGTTCCAGTTCCGGGATCATCGGACGTTCCTGGCGTTGCAGCGGATCCAGGTTGGCCCAGTGCGAACCGAGGTAGCGGTAAGCGGCGATCAGCTGCGTGGCGGCGACGCGCTTGCGGCCCATTTCAGCATCGAAGGAAGCGGTCACTGTGCGGATCGGACCTGCTTTTGCGCGCTCGGCGAACGAGGCGACGACGGAGGCATGCGCCACGTCAGGCTTGTTGGTGCCATCGACGGCAGGCACGTGCTGCATTGCGTCGAAGTAGGAACGCCAGTTATCGGGTACCGAGCCTGGATTGTTCAGATACGCCTCGTACAGGTCTTCCACGTACGGAGCATTCCCACCGAACAGGTAGGAGTTGGTCGTTAATTGCTGCATATATTGCTCACCTTTCTTCGCGCTTCGCGAGGAATTAGCGGGTTAATCTAACCTTCCGCGACACGGCCTGACCGGTTAGCGGATTGCACATCAAGTTGTGGGGAAGGGCTTTTTTATTGCACCAGCATTCTGCATACCGTCATTTAGAATAGCACGCGGTATTGTAACGCAACAACGCCTAGTTGAATTTTATTTGGCAAGCAAATGTAAGCTGTGTTGTTGATTTTCCCGGGCTTGCAAGCCTGTCACTGTTATGCTTACAACACATCGGCGGCCCTGCCGGTGTGCCGCTTGCGTCCATCTGGTCTGCCCGGCAACGGCGCCGCCGCGATGGCCGCCAACCAATCGGGATCACCGGCAAACCACTCCACCAGGAAGTCGAGCATGGTGCGCAGCAGGGGCGACATGTGCTGGCGCGAGGTGTAGACGCCGTAGATGCCCATGTCCTGCGGCTGGTACGCGGGCAAGAGCTCCACCAGCTGCCCGCTGGCGATCAGCGGCGTGGCCGAAAAGCGCGGCTGCATGGCGATGCCCGCCCCCGCCACCGTGGCCACCAGCAGGACCAGCGATTCATTCGCCGACAGGCGGCCGCTGACAGGGACAGTGAGCGCTTCCCCGTCATGCGTAAACTGCCACAGGCTCTTGCCGAAATACGTGTACGTCAGGCAGTTGTGCAGGGCCAGGTCTTGCGCCCGGCGCGGCGTGCCGTGCACCGCCAGGTACGATGGTGCGGCGCACACCACCGAGGCGCAGCTGGCCAGCTGGCGCGCGATCAGGTTCGGCTCGAGCGCGTTGGTGATGCGGATCGCCAGGTCGATGCGCTGCTCCACCAGGTTGACGGCGCGGTTCTCCATCTGCAGGTCGACGGCGGCGCGCGGATAGCGCCGCAGGTAAGCGGTTACTGCGCCAGCCAGCGCCGTCTGCGTCAGGGATTGCGAACAGGTGATGCGCAACAAGCCGTGCGGCGTATCGAGGCCCTCGGGCGAAGTGACGGCCATGGCGCCAGCCACTTCCAGCATCTGCCTGCAGCGCGCCAGGGTGGCATCGCCCGCATCCGTCAGGCTCAGCCGGCGCGTGGTGCGATGCAACAGCCGCGCCCCCGCCCATTGCTCCATTTCGGCCAGGTAGCGCGTCACCATGGCGCGCGACATGTCGAGCGCTTCGCTGGCGGCCACCATGCTGCCACGCTCGGCGATGGCGACGAATACTTGTGCGGCGGTGATGCGGTCCATGCGGTACTCCCTTGATTCGTCCGATCCATGCAACTAAGTATTGCAATCTACCCTATTTCTCACGCCTGGTCGAAAGGATAATATGCGACAAGAGCATCCAATGCAGAAAGAATAATATGTTTGCACGCGCCGCCCGCCCCTCCCGCACGCTGGAGACCTTCCGCCTGGATGTGCTGGGCCGCGCACCGTCCACTTCGCTGCTCCTGAGCGGCATGGCGGACGCCATCCTCGTCAACACCCAGTTCCTGCGCGGCGATGCGGCGCAGTTAGCGCACACCATCGCCGCCAGCGGCAAGCGCCTGACAACCATCTATATCAGCGCGGCCGAACCGCAAGCCTATTTCGGCCTGGGCGTGCTGCAGCAAGCCTTTCCGCAAGCGCGCATCCTCGCCAGCGGCGCCACGGTCGAGGCGATCCGCCGCCAGGCCGGCGCCAGGGTCGCCCACTGGGGCGGCATCCTCAAGCACAATGCCCCGCACCGCATCGTCATGCCCCAGCCCTATGAGGGCGACAGCCTGCAACTGGAAGGCCGGCACGTCGCCCTGCGCCACCTGGAAGCGGCCTTCAACTGACACGACGCAGGCCTGCCCTACAACGCCCCCAGGAAGCGCTCGTATTCTTGCGCGCTGCGCGCCAGCCGCTCGGCATAGCCCGTTTCCTTCGGCCCGTCTTCCGCCCCATAGAAGGCAAAGAAGCGGCGGTTGTCGGCGCCGATATACGCGAGGGTGACATCGAACGGTGCCAGCAGCTGCGCCAGGGTGACGTTCCACCTGCCTTCCGGCGTGAAATCCTCCTCGCGGATGCCGGCCGTGACGGCCAGCGCCACTTTACGGCCCCTGAAGGCATCGCCGCCCGTGCCGTAAGCCCAGCCATATGCCAGCACCTCGTCGAGCCACCGCTTCAGCAAGGGCGGGCAGTTGAACCAGTAGACGGGGAATTGCAGGACGACATTGGCGTGCGCCTCCACCAGCGCCTGCTCGCGCGCCACGTCGATGTTTCCATCCGGATAAGCCTGGTGCACGTCGTGGATGGTATAGCGGTCCGGATACTGCGCCAGTTCCTGCAGCCAGCGCTTGTTGGCGACCGACGTGTCGATGGCGGGATGGAAGACGATAACGAGGGTTTTCATCATGCTGATTTCCTGAAAATGGGATGGACGCACCAGCCCGCCTGCACAGGAAAGCAGGCAAGCCGATACCCTGCCCCGTGGCACGCGGCATGTGGCCGCGCGCCTGCAGGGGCAAAAACAGCATAACCATGGCGAGTACTTTTCACAAGTACGCACATTTACCACTCATACAGTAAGAAAAGTAAGCTGCAAGGCCGTGAAAAGACGTTTGGCCATGCGCATCCGGATCAGGCTGGCTGGTGCCGTTCGCCCCACGCGCACAAGGTATGCAGCACGGGAATCAGCGAGGCGCCCTTGCTGGAAAGCGAATATTCCACCTTGGGCGGCACTTGCGGATATTCCTTGCGGACGATCAGCCCATCGGCCTCCAGCTCCTTCAGCACGACGCTGAGGGTCTTGAAGGCGATGCCGCCGAGATGGCGCTTGAGTTCGTTATGCCGCAGCACGGTGTTTTCCGCCAGCGCATACAGGATCAGCATCTTGTATTTGCCGCCGATCAGCGACAAGGTATAACCAAATGCCGTATCGCCCAGGGCCACGCCGCTGGGCGCGCAGATTTCTTCATTCATCGCGTTGTACTTCCTGTTGAACCAGGATCCGAGCATAACAGCCCGGCGGCCCTGGCTTGCATCGAACACGCACATAAAAAAACGGGCCGAAGCCCGTTTTTTGTTTGCTTGATACCGCTCTGGATTAACGCTTGTCCAGTGGCGGTACTTCGCGCGTGGTCGAACCGACGAACAGCTGGCGCGGACGGCCGATTTTTTGCTCTGGGTCGGCGATCATTTCGTTCCACTGGGCGATCCAGCCGATCGTACGGGCCATAGCGAAGATACCGGTGAACAGCGACACAGGGATGCCCAGCGCCGATTGCACGATGCCCGAGTAGAAGTCGACGTTCGGGTACAGTTTGCGCGACACGAAGTATTCGTCGTTCAGTGCAATCTTTTCCAGTTCCATCGCCAGCTTGAACAGCGGATCGTCTTGCAGACCCAGTTCTTGCAGCACTTCGTAGCAGGTTTCACGCATCAGCTTGGCGCGTGGATCGAAGTTCTTGTACACGCGGTGGCCAAAGCCCATCAGCTTTACGCCGGAGTTCTTGTCCTTGACTTGCTCGATGAAGGCAGGGATGTTCTCGACGGCGCCGATTTCCTTCAGCATGTTCAGTGCCGCTTCGTTGGCGCCGCCGTGGGCAGGACCCCACAGGCAGGCGATACCGGCAGCGATACAGGCGAACGGGTTGGCGCCCGACGAACCGGCCAGACGGACGGTCGATGTCGATGCGTTTTGCTCGTGGTCCGCGTGCAGGATCAGGATGCGGTCCAGGGCGCGCACCAGCACGTCGTTGACCTTGTACTCTTCGCACGGGTTGGCGAACATCATGTGCATGAAGTTGGCGCTGTACGACAGGTCGTTGCGTGGGTACACGAACGGCTGGCCGACCGAGTACTTGTAGGTCATGGCGACCAGGGTTGGCATCTTGGCGATCAGGCGGATGGCCGACACTTCGCGGTGACGCGGGTCGTTGATGTCCAGCGAGTCATGGTAGAACGATGCCAGCGCGCCGACGGTGCCCACCAGGACCGACATCGGATGCGCGTCGCGGCGGAAGCCACGGAAGAAGAATTGCATCTGTTCGTGCACCATCGTGTGCTTGGTGACGGTGTCGACGAACTTGGCTTTTTGCGCCGCGTTCGGCAATTCGCCGTTCAGCAGCAGGTAGCACGATTCCATGAAGTCGGCGTTGACGGCCAACTGTTCGATCGGGTAACCGCGGTACAGCAGCTCGCCCTTGTCGCCGTCGATGTAGGTGATCGACGAGTTGCAGGCGGCCGTCGACATAAAGCCTGGGTCGTAGGTGAACTTGCCGCTACCGGCGTACAGTTTGCGGATGTCGATGACGTCCGGGCCAACCGTGCCTTTGTAGATTGGAAATTCAAGCGATGGGCTGCCATCGGAGAACGACAGGGTAGCTTTTGTGTCAGAGATATTCATGGGCTCTTCCTTCTCGGGAGTGAGTCGAAATTAAAATCAAAAATTCTGGCTGCAATTCGCACCGCAATTCGGCAGTGCTACAGCGCGCCACTCGCACCGTTTGCAATATATCGCCCAGGCGTCTAGGCAATGCGCAGTCGTTGCAGCAGTGCGCGCACATGCGGCAGATCGACTTCGCCTTCCGGCTCTTTACGGGCCAGTACCAGATCCATTAACGCATTGTCCGATAAATCCAGCAAACGCGTCAGCGCGTCAACTTCTTCATCGGTCAATTCGGTTTCATACGCATCGAGAAAACGGGTCAGGATAATGTCGTTTTCCAGCAGGCCACGGCGTGAACGCCAGCGCAGGCGGGCGCGGTTGGCCGGGTCGGCCTGATGCGAGGACAAAATTGATTCTGTCATTTGGTTTACCACTTTACGTGTGCCTTGCGGCACGGTGCTGCTTTGCAGGCGCCGCCTGCAGGCAAGAGAGGATACCCTCTTCCCGCAAACGGCGCCCGGCGGACGCGATCAGGGGATCAGATCGCGCGGCGGACCATCAACTCCTTGATCTTGCCAATCGCCTTGTTCGGGTTCAACCCTTTCGGGCAGACGTCGACGCAGTTCATGATCGAATGGCAGCGGAACAGGCGGTACGGGTCTTCCAGGTTGTCCAGACGCGCACCGGTGGCTTCGTCGCGCGAATCGGCGATGAAGCGGTAGGCTTGCAGCAGGCCGGCCGGGCCGACGAACTTGTCCGGATTCCACCAGAACGACGGGCACGACGTGGAGCAGCATGCGCACAGGATGCACTCGTACAGGCCATCGAGTTCTTCGCGCTGTTCCGGCGACTGCAGGCGTTCCTTTTCAGGCGGGATCGAGTCGTTGATCAGGAAAGGCTTGATCGAATCGTACTGCTTGAAAAATTGCGTCATGTCGACGATCAGGTCGCGGATGACTGGCAAACCTGGCAACGGACGCAGCACGATAGGCTCCGACAGTTCGTTCAGGTTGGTGGTGCATGCCAGGCCGTTCTTGCCGTTGATGTTCATCGCGTCCGAACCGCACACGCCTTCGCGGCACGAGCGGCGCAGGGCCAGCGAGTCATCGACGTCCGACTTGATGCGCTGCAGTGCGTCGAGCAGCATCTTGTCGGTGTCTTTCAGTTCGACCGTCAGGTCTTGCATGTAAGGCTTGGCATCCTGGTCAGGATCGTAGCGGTAGATTTTGAATTTGAGAGTGCGTGCCATGTTCTGACCTTTAGAAAGTACGTGGTTTTGGCTTGAAGGTATCGACCGTCAGCGGTTTGGTCACGACTGGCTTGTATTCCAGGCGGTTGCCTTCCGAGTACCACAGCGTGTGCTTCATCCAGTTGTCGTCGTCGCGGGTCGGGTGATCATCCTGGGCGTGGGCGCCGCGCGATTCCTTGCGGGCTGCTGCCGAGACGATGGTCGCTTTCGCCGTTTCGATCAGGTTGTCCAGCTCCAGCGCTTCCACGCGGGCCGTGTTGAACACCATCGATTTGTCCTTGAACGAGACGTGCTTGCGGCGCTCGTCAAGCTTCATGATTTCGATCACACCCTGGTCCAGCATCGCGTCGGTACGGAACACGCCACAGTACTTCTGCATGGTGGCGCGAATCTCGTTCGCCACGCCCTGCACGGTTTCCGTGCCGGTCGAGTTTTCCAGGCGCGCCAGGCGGCCCATGGCGAAATCGGCAGCGTCGGCTGGCAAAGGCTTGTTTTCCTTGGCTTTCAGGCCGCTGTTGACGATGTGGTTACCGGCCGCGCGGCCGAAGACCACCAGGTCGAGCAGCGAGTTCGTGCCCAGGCGGTTGGCGCCGTGCACGGAGACGCAGGCGCATTCGCCGATCGCGTACAGGCCGTTGACGACTTTCGCCGAATTGTCCGGACCGGTCGGGGTGACGACCTGGCCGTGGATGTTCGTCGGAATGCCGCCCATCTGGTAGTGAATCGTCGGCACGACAGGAATCGGTTCCTTGGTGGCGTCGACGTTGGCGAACTTGTGGCCGATTTCCAGGATCGACGGCAGGCGCTTGGCGATGGTATCGGCGCCGATATGGCGCAGGTCCAGCATCACGTGGTCCTTGTTCGGACCGCAGCCGCGGCCTTCCTTGATTTCCTGGTCCATCGAACGCGAAACGAAGTCGCGCGGCGCCAGATCCTTCAAGGTTGGCGCATAGCGCTCCATGAAGCGTTCGCCTTCGCTATTGATCAGGATGCCGCCTTCGCCGCGCACGCCTTCGGTGATCAATACGCCCGCGCCGGCCACGCCGGTCGGGTGGAACTGCCAGAATTCCATGTCTTGCAGCGGCAGGCCGGCGCGTGCCGCCATGCCCATGCCGTCGCCGGTGTTGATGAAGGCATTGGTCGACGCGGCGAAGATACGGCCTGCGCCGCCCGTTGCCATGACCGTCGTTTTTGCTTCCAGGATCATGCATTCGCCGGTTTCCATTTCCAGCGCAACAACACCGATCACGTCGCCGTCGGCGTCACGGATCAGATCGAGTGCCATCCATTCGACGAAGAAGTGCGTACGGGCGCGCACGTTGCGCTGGTACAGGGTGTGCAACAGGGCGTGACCGGTACGGTCGGCTGCCGCGCAAGCGCGCTGCACCGGCTTTTCGCCGAAGTGGGCCGTGTGGCCGCCGAAAGGACGCTGATAGATGGTGCCGTCAGGGTTGCGGTCGAATGGCATGCCGAAGTGTTCCAGCTCGTACACGACCTTCGGTGCTTCGCGGCACATGAATTCGATGGCATCCTGGTCGCCCAGATAGTCGCCGCCCTTGACGGTGTCGAACATATGCCAGAACCAGTTGTCTTCGGCCATGTTGCCGAGCGACGCGCCGATACCGCCCTGCGCCGCAACGGTGTGCGAGCGGGTCGGGAAAACTTTCGACAGGACAGCGACGTTCAGACCGGCTTCAGCCAGCTGCAACGACGCGCGCATGCCGGAACCGCCGGCGCCAACGATTACCGCATCAAAGCGGCGGGTAGGAATTGCAGATTTATATGCTGCCACGATTACACACTCCAGAGTATCTGTACCGTCCAGCCGGCACAAGCGATCAACCACAGCATGGTGGCAATTTGCAGGGTCATGCGGAGGCCAACGCTTTTCACGTAGTCCATCCAGATATTGCGTACGCCGACCCATGCGTGGTAGAACAGGGCGACAAACGTCACCAGGCTGAATAATTTGAACCATTGCTGTGCAAACAATCCTGCCCAGCCTTCATAGCTGAAGTTGCTGCCGGTCAGGAAGGCGATCAGCAGGATGGCGACGTAGGCCACCATGACGAGGGCGGTGACGCGTTGCGCCAGCCAGTCGCGCAAGCCGTAATGGGCGCCGACGACAAGGCGTTTCGGTCCGATGTTATTGTTTGCCATTAAAATACTCCAAACAGTTTCAAAGCGACCAGAGCGGTCAGTACCAGGCTGATCACCAGAACGAACTTGGCGGTATTGCGCGCGGGCTCTTTCTCGGCGGCGACGTGCACGTCCATGAGCAAGTGGCGGATGCCGGCGCAGAAGTGATGCAGGAAGGCCCAGACCAGACCCAGCGTGATCAGCTTGACGAACCAGTGCGAGGCGATGCCCTGGAAGTAGGCGTAGGACATTTCGGAACGCAGGCTCAGTTCCAGCATGTACAGGATGCACGGCAGCAGGGCGAAAATGATGATGCCGCTGATACGATGCAGGATCGAGACGATGGCGCCGATCGCCATGCGGTAGTTCGACAATTCGGTAACATGGATGTTACGGAATTGCGGCCGTTCTTTTTTTGGTACTTCTCTTACGGCTTCAGACATAACAAAAACCTCCCCTTTGAATTTCAACTAAATATTGAAGCCGCGATTTTCGCCGATTTTCGCAACCCATACCAATATCTATTGTTACATATAACCAAAATGGTTTTTTACTACAAAATACCGCGCTACTTTCCGTAGTTCACGTAATTTAATTACAGAATCGCCGGCAAAACACGGCCCGCCGGGGCGGGCCATGCTGTCGCTGCGCTTTCCGTTGTCTCCGTTGCCCGCCTTGCGGCAGGCATCTTGCAAGCGATGCACTTCAGCCTTGCTGCTTGTTCGGACGCCCACGGGCGCCCCGCCGCTTCAGCTGAGTTCATTCTGATAATGATGGCGACTGGTCAGGTACAGGCCCCGGCGCAGTTCGACCGGCTTGTCGCCGTAGGTAAACGACACGCGCTCGGAACTGAGCAGGGGCGTGCCGAGGTCGATATTTAACAATTGCGCGGCGCCTGCGTCGGCGCACACGGCGCGGATCTGTTCGGACGCGCGTATCATGCGCGTGCCAAATTCCGTTTCAAACAGGCCGTACATGGGGCCCTTGTATTCCACCAGGCGTTCGGCCGTCAGACCCTTGAAGATCAGGCCGGGCAGCCACAGCTCTTCGACGATGGTCGGCACGCCGTCGAAATACTGCACGCGCTTGATGAAGATGACGGCGTCGCCGGACTTCAGGTCCATCAGGCGCGCCACGTCGGCTGGCGCGCGCACGCGCTTGACTTCGATAAACTTGCTTTCAGGATAATGCGGTACGCCTTCGTCCGGCACCAGGCGCAGGAAGCGGAAATGCGCGCGCGCCTCATGGTGGGTGGAAACGAAGGTGCCCTTGCCCTGGCGCCGCATGACGAGATTCTCGGCGGCCAGTTCATCGATGGCCTTGCGCACCGTGCCCTGGCTGACCTTGAAGCGCCCCGCCAGCTCGACTTCGCTGGGAATCAGTTCGCCGGGCTTCCATTCGCCCGATTGCAGGCTTTGCGTGATGAGCGCCTTGATCTGCTGGTACAGGGGACTGAAGGTGGGCGATGCAGTCGCGGCAGGCGCGGCCACGGCAGCAGTGGTATTCACGCTGGCAACAGGGGTGGCGGCAGTGCCGGCCGCTGCGGCAACGGGCGTGGCCGGGGTGCCCGCGGTCGGACTGACCGCCCCGCTTGCAGCAGTGGCATTGTTGGTCAGATTGGACGAGGCGGAATTCATAGTCCGACATTTCAACACAAATCACTGCCCGCGTCCAGTAAAAGACTCGTAGTTATCTGTCTTATATAAGACATAAGATATGATTGACAGATGCAGATCAGGGGCCTAAACTGCCCTCGATAAAACTTGTGAGCCAGCGTTTTATGTTGTCGGCCAGCCACTCTGGCCTCGTGCAGCACAAGCGTGACGGCAGCGTACACCAGCAATTCGGTGGCGCGGGCCGGTTTTGGTATCATTATAGTTTTTCCGGATAAGCGTAAGCCCAGCTTCAAGCCCGTTTTCTTTCCCATTTTTGGAGATTCATCATGGCTAAAACCCCAATGCGTGTTGCAGTGACCGGCGCCGCCGGCCAGATCGGCTACGCCCTGTTGTTCCGCATCGCCAATGGCGACATGCTCGGCAAAGACCAGCCTGTCATCTTGCAACTGCTTGAAATCCCGGACGAAAAAGCCCAGAAGGCGCTCAAGGGCGTGATGATGGAAATCGACGACTGCGCATTCCCGCTGCTGACGGAAATGACCGCCCACTCCGATCCGCTGACCGCATTCAAGGATGTCGACGTGGCCGTACTGGTTGGCGCGCGTCCGCGCGGCCCAGGCATGGAACGCAAGGACCTGCTGGAAGCGAACGCCCAGATCTTCACGGTGCAAGGCAAGGCGCTCGACGCCGTCGCTTCGCGCAATGTCAAAGTGCTGGTGGTCGGCAACCCTGCCAACACCAACGCCTACATCGCCATGAAATCGGCGCCATCGCTGCCAGCGAAAAACTTCACCGCCATGCTGCGCCTGGACCACAACCGCGCGCTGTCGCAAGTCGCTGCCAAGACCGGCACCGCCGTGAAAGACATCGAGAAGCTGACCGTCTGGGGCAACCACTCGCCAACGATGTACGCCGACTACCGCTTCGCCACCGTGAACGGCAAGGCTGTGAAAGACCTGATCAACGACCAGGAATGGAACGCCAACACCTTCCTGCCAACCGTCGGCAAGCGCGGCGCCGCCATCATCGAAGCGCGCGGCCTGTCGTCGGCAGCGTCGGCAGCGAACGCCGCCATCGACCACATCCATGACTGGATGCTGGGCACCGCCGGCAAGTGGACCACCATGGGCGTTCCTTCGGATGGCTCGTATGGCATTCCTGAAGGCACCGTATTCGGCTTCCCGGTCACCACCGACAACGGTGAGTACACCATCGTTCAAGGTCTGGAAATCGATGCATTCTCGCAAGAGCGCATCAACCTGACCCTGAAAGAACTGACCGAAGAGCGCGAAGGCGTGAAACACCTGCTGGCCTAAGTCCAGTTTTGGCGGCGCGGCAATGCGCCGCCCGCCAAAGAAGGCCGCCCTGCGAGATTCGCGGCGCGGCTGTTTTATCAAGTAGTTTTTACCTGCAGAAATGCCTTAAGCATGCACCCTTCCGAGGTTTTATTCCAAGGCAAACGCCAGCCGCTGTTGCTCGCCGCTTGCGACCACTACGCCGGCTCTGAAAAGCTGATGCGTAAATCGATTGCTTTGCAACAAGAGCTTGGCCCCCTGTTCGACATCACGTTCGACTGCGAAGACGGCGCCAGCGCCGGCAATGAAGAATCCCACGCTCTGATGATCGCGGGCCTGCTGGCCAGCGACGAGAACCAGTTCAACCGCATCGGCGTGCGCGTGCACGACGTCGACAGCCCGTTTTTCGCGCGCGACGTGGAAATCATCTGCACCGCCGCCTCGCGTCTGGCCTACATCGCCGTGCCCAAGGTGGGCGGCGTGCAGGATGCCATGCTGGCCATCGACCTGATCAACCTGCACGCGCGCCGCGCCGGCCGCGACAACCTGCCCGTGCACATCCTGATCGAGACGCATGGCGCGCTGCGCGACGCCTATGCGATCGCCGCCCTGCCCCAGGTCGAATGCCTGTCCTTCGGCATCATGGATTTCGTTTCGGCCCATTACGGCGCCATTCCCGCCGCCGCCATGCGCACGCCGGGCCAGTTCACGCACCCGCTGGTGGTGCGCGCCAAGCTGGAAGTGGCGGCCGCCTGCCATGCGCATGGCAAGGTGCCGTCGCACAACGTGACGACGGACGTGCGCGATTCGGCCGTGGTGGCCAACGATGCCCAGCGCGCAACAGCCGAGTTCGGCTACACGCGCATGTGGAGCATCCACCCGGACCAGATCAAGCCCATCATCAAGGCCTTCACGCCGCGCCTGTCCGAAGTCAACGAGGCCAGCAACATCCTGAATGAAGCGCTGCGCGCCAATTGGGGACCGATTGCGCAAAATGGCCGCTTGCACGACCGCGCCAGCTACCGATATTATTGGACCGTTTTGCAACGCGCCAAACTGGCAGGCCTCGGCCTGCCCGAGGCGGCCGCTGCATTACTCAACGCCCCCTCTTCCAGCACCACTGAAAACTGACAGGAATTACACGATGTCCCTCTCCAAATTAGCAATTGCCTGCAGCGTCGCGCTGGGCGCCATGACCCTCACGCTGGCGCCAGCCAGCTTCGCCGCCACGGATACCAAGGAAGCGGCAAACGCCAAGGCGGTCAAAGCCAAGGCCAAGCCGAAAGCCAAGGCCACCAAGGCAAAGGCTGCCGCCAAGGAAGCGCATCCGCTGGCCATGTCCATGGTCGACAAGGAAGAGTCCGACGAGCCGGACACCGCGGGTTCGGCCTCCACCGATTTCAATTGTGAACTTGGTAATAAAATTACCATCTACACCAATGCTACTGACGACAAACACATCGCCCTGCGCTGGAAGAAGCGCCTGCACCGCCTGAGCCGCGTTGGCACCACCACCGGCGCCAACCGCTTCGAGAACCGTTTATACGGTCTCGTCTGGATCGGCATCCCGGCCAAAGGCATGCTGCTCGATTCCAAGCAGGGCCGCCAACTGGCCAATGAATGCAAGGATGCAGAGCAAGCCAAGCCGGCGACAGTGGTGGAAGCCGCGCCATCGCTGGGCGTGCTGCCGGCCACCGGCGGCTGATGTGCGTAGCAAGGGCCTCTTCGGGGGCTCAGTCATGTTTTGTAATTTGAATAATCAATAAATAGACGATACCCAACAAGGAGAGGTCATGTCCCGCAACACTCTGAACACGCTCAAGGACTTTAATATTTCGGATAGCAAGAAGGGCAAGCTGTACTCCCTGCCTGCACTGGAAAAAAGCCTGGGCATCAATGTCTCCCGCCTGCCAGTGTCGATTCGCATCGTGCTCGAATCGGTATTGCGCAACTGCGACGGCAAAAAAGTCACCGAAGAACACGTCAAGCAATTGGCGAGCTGGGGCCCGACCGCCGAGCGCACCGACGAGATCCCGTTCGTAGTGGCGCGCGTCGTGCTGCAAGACTTCACCGGCGTACCGCTGCTGGCCGACCTGGCAGCCATGCGCAACGTGGCCGCCAAGATGGGCATCAATGCCAAGAAGATCGAACCGCTGGTACCAGTCGACCTGGTGGTCGACCACTCGGTGACCATCGATCACTACCGCGAAAAGAAAGCGCTGGACCTGAACATGAAACTGGAATTCTCGCGTAACAACGAGCGCTACCAGTTCATGAAATGGGGCATGCAGGCATTCGACACCTTCGGCGTCGTGCCACCAGGCTTCGGCATCGTCCACCAGGTCAACCTGGAATACCTGGCGCGCGGCGTGCACCACGCAGGCAAGAAAGCCGGCGACGTGTACTACCCTGACACCCTGGTCGGCACCGACTCGCACACCACCATGATCAACGGCATCGGCGTGGTCGGCTGGGGCGTGGGCGGCATCGAGGCGGAAGCCGGCATGCTGGGCCAACCGGTCTACTTCCTGACGCCTGACGTCATCGGCGTGAACCTGTCGGGCGCGCTGCGCGAAGGCTGCACCGCAACCGACCTGGTACTGACCATCACCGAATTGCTGCGCAAAGAAAAAGTCGTCGGCAAGTTCGTCGAATTCTTCGGCGAAGGCACCGAGTCGCTGACCCTGACCGACCGCGCGACGATCGCCAACATGGCACCGGAATACGGCGCCACCATGGGATTCTTCCCGGTCGACGAAGCCACCATCGATTACTTCAAGGGCACCGGCCGCAGCAAGGCTGAAATCGCCGCGTTCGAAGGCTACTTCAAGGCGCAAAACCTGTTCGGCGTGCCAAAAGCCGGCGAGATCGACTACACCCGCGTGGTGGAACTGAACCTGGCCACGGTCGCTCCGTCGCTGGCCGGCCCGAAGCGCCCGCAAGACCGTATCGAAATCGGCAACGTCAAGGCGAACTTCGCCGAACTGTTCGCCAAGCCAACCACGGAAAACGGCTTCAACAAGAACCCGGCCGACCTGGCTGCCGTGTACGAAACGACGAACGGCGTGAAAGTGTCGAACGGCGACGTGCTGATCGCCGCGATCACCTCGTGCACCAACACCTCGAACCCGAGCGTGATGCTGGCTGCCGGCCTGCTGGCCAAGAAAGCCGTGGAAGCCGGCCTGAAAGTCGCTCCGCACATCAAGACCTCGCTGGCCCCCGGCTCGCGCGTCGTGACCGAGTACCTGACGGCTGCCGGCCTGCTGCCATACCTGGAAAAACTGGGCTTCGGCGTGACCGCCTACGGCTGCACCACCTGTATCGGCAATGCGGGCGACCTGACGCCTGAGCTGAACGCCGCCATCGCCACGCACGACATCGTCGCGTCGGCCGTACTGTCGGGCAACCGCAACTTCGAAGCGCGTATTCACCCGAACATCCGCTCGAACTTCCTGGCTTCGCCACCGCTGGTCGTCGCTTACGCCATCGCCGGCAACATGACGCGCGACCTGATGACGGAACCTGTCGGCAAGGGCAAGGGCGGCAAGGATATCTACCTGGGCGACATCTGGCCGACCTCGGCTGAAGTCTCGGCCATGATGAAATTCGCCATGAACGCCAAGGTGTTCAAGGACAACTACGCCGACGTCAAGGGCGCACCAGGCAAGCTGTGGGAAAAAGTCACGACCGTGTCCGGTCAAGTCTACAACTGGCCGAAATCGACCTACATCGCGGAACCACCGTTCTTCGACAACTTCTCGATGACGCCAGCGGCAGTGGCCACCGGCATCGAAGGCGCGCGCGCACTGGGCGTGTTCGGCGATTCCATCACCACCGACCACATCTCGCCAGCCGGCTCGATCCAGGAAAACGGTCCTGCAGGCAAGTGGCTGAAGGAAAACGGCGTCCTGAAAGCGGACTTCAACTCCTACGGCTCGCGTCGCGGCAACCATGAAATCATGATGCGCGGCACGTTCGCCAACGTGCGTATCAAAAACCGCATGATCCCTGCCAAGGCGGACGGTTCGGCGGTCGAAGGCGGCATCACGATTCACCAGCCTTCCGGCGAACAGATGTCGATCTACGACGCAGCGATGAAATATGTTGCTGAAGGCACGCCAACCATGGTCTTCGGCGGCGAAGAGTACGGTACGGGCTCGTCGCGCGACTGGGCGGCAAAAGGTACGCAACTGCTGGGCGTGAAAGCCGTGATCACCCGTTCGTTCGAGCGTATTCACCGCTCGAACCTGGTGGGCATGGGCGTGCTGCCGCTGCAATTCATCGGCGACGACAGCGTGCAAACCCTGGGCATCACCGGCAATGAAACCTTCGACCTGAAAGGCCTCGAAGGCGAAATCAAGCCACAGCAACTGGCCACCCTGGTGATCCACCGCGCCGACGGCACCAGCGTCGACGTAAAAGTGCTGCTGCGCATCGATACGCCGATCGAAGTCGATTACTACAAGCATGGCGGTATCCTGCCATTCGTGTTGCGTCAACTGCTGGCCGAGTAATCAGCCCAGCTGTGAGGTAAGATAAAAGCGCCGGTTCCGACCGGCGCTTTTTTTCGTCCCTGCGCCCCGTTCCGACTTGAAATTCCGACTATTGGCATGATCTGAGGATAGCTTACGTATTGCGTGCGGCTGAATCCTCTACAATACGGTTATAAGGGTTTATCATTGTTTGACTGATCCATTTTTTTCACTTTCCGAGACTCTTATCCCGCCATGCGTCGTCCTTCCAAAGATTCATCCCATAAACTGACTGCCGACAGCCAGCGCCTGGTCACCTTTGCCCAGGCGATCGTACAGGCAGCCAGCCGTCTCGAAGAGCGGTCCTGGGAACACAGCCTGGATACGCAGCTCCAGAAATTACTCAAAACCGGCCACCAGGACACCATCGACAACACCCTGGGCAGCCTGTTCAAGGAAGACTTGAACGCCTACGACGTGCTGATGGACTGCGTTGAAGCCGTCAGCGAATCGACCGTCGTCGTACATGACGACGTGCGCTACGACGCCCTGCTGGTCGCCGTACCCATCCTCGCGTGGACGCGCTTTTCCATCGCCTCCGGTCCCATGGCTGGCGACGCGCACGGCGTGCTGTCGGCGCATTTCGCCGCCCACCTGCTGGCCGACGGCACGAAGATGGCCATGGCGCCCACCCTGTATTCGATCGACCAGCTGCCGCGCAGCCACGTCGAGACCTATGCCAAGACGCAGAAGCTGGCACTGGCCGCCCTGAAAGGCACGGCCGTCAAGCCGTCGGCCAAAGAGGCGGAAACGGCGCCCTTCCTGGCCGACACGCGCTACCTGCTGGTGGCCGTGGTGGCCCCTGCTGGCGCACCGCTGTTCCGCTGGCAGACGCCGGCCAGCCAGCTCGACTTCATCGCCGAGCGCAGCGCCGCCCTGGAACAATGGCGCACGCAGGCCACGCCGACGATTGCCCGCCTGCTGCCCGGCTGCGGCCTGGAATTGCTGCTGCCGGAAGCGTATTACGTGGCCTGCCGCGAAGCTGACAAGCTGATCCGTCCCGTCTCCGTGCGCGCCGCCGTGCACTACCTGACGCACACGCTGGCCATCGAGCCGTCGGAACTGCGCGCCGTGATCGCCGGTTTCGGCGAGGAAGCGGCCGATGGCCAGGTGGACGAGTACCGCATCGCCTTCACCCTGCGCCAGGCGCCGGACGTGATCTACGGCATCGTCTGGCCTTTATATGGCCAGGAAGACGAGGATGGCACGCCGATCGAAGGCCTGATCCAGGTGGGCATCGCCGCGCTGGACAAGCAAAAGACGCCCGTCGATGAAATCATCGAACACCTGAACGCCGCCGGCGTGACGCAGATCAAGCGCCACGCGGAACGTTTTGTCGGTGAATACTGCGACGATTGCGGCGCGCCCCTGTTTGCCGATCCCGTGGGCGAACTGGCGCATGCGGAAATGCCGGAAGATACGCCGCAAGGCACGGAACACTTCCATTGATGCTGTAACGGTGTTGTCGGATTACGCGCTGCGCGCTAATCCGACCTACGCTGCTGGCATAGGCCGTAGGTCGGATTAGCCGGTACGGCGTAATCCGACCATACCCCTGATGCAAAAAAAGGCGGAACCGAGGTTCCGCCTTTTTCATTTCAACAAGCTTTTTGACGCCTCGTCACCACTGCGAAAACGGGTGGCGGATCAGATTCGCGTTGTAGTAGCGCGCGTCGCCCGACACTTCCGCGCCGACCCAGTCGGGCTTCTCGAACGGCTGGTCTTCCGAGGCCAGTTCGATCTCGGCCACCACCAGGCCCGCATTCGCGCCCAGGAACTCGTCGATTTCCCACACCATGCCCGCGTGTTCGATGCGGTGGCGGTATTTTTCGATCAGCGGCTGTTCGCACAGGCCGTCGAGCAGTTCGGCCGCGTCGGCCAGCGGAATCGGATACTCCCACTCGCCGCGCGTCGCGCCCACGTTCGCGCCCTTGATGGTCAGCATCGCCTGCTCGCCTTCGATGCGCACGCGCACCACGCGCTCGCGCGCGGACGACAGATAGCCCTGGCGCAACAGGACCGCCTGGCCCAAGCCGCGCCAGGCGTCGCCGGCAAGCAAAAATTTACGCTCGATCTCGATACCCATGAACAACGCCGTTCAATCCAGCGACAGCAGGATAGGCTGCAGCATGGCCGCGCCCAGGGCCGCGCTGCGCGCGCCGTTCCAGCCGACGGCCGGATCCGGCAAGTCGGCGTTTTCCTTGAATGGCATTTCCAGCGTCAGCGCCAGGCAACCGAAGTGGTGGCCGATGTATTTCGACGCCAGGGTCAGCATGTCCGATTTGTACTTGCTGGCCGCATAGCCGAACTTGTCCTGGAAGTCGGGGCTGGCCTGCTTGTAGCGCTCGATGAAGGCCTTCTGGTGCGCCGCTTGCGCCGGCGTGAAGTTTTCCAGCATTTCATTGCCGGCCACAAAGTTGTACGGCAGCGCTTCGTCGCCGTGGATGTCGAAAAACATGTCGACGCCCGTTTCATGTATCTTGTTTTTCACGCACAGCACTTCCGGGCTCGATTCCAGGGAAGGCGTCATCCATTCGCGGTTCAGGTTGGCGCCTGCCGCATTCGTGCGCAGGTTGCCGCGGATGGAACCGTCCGGGTTCATGTTCGGCACGATGTGGAACACGGCGCGCTGCAGCAGTTTGCGCGCGATCGGGTTGGCGTCGTCCAGCAGCGAGTCGATCAAGCCTTCGACGAACCATTCGGCCATCGATTCGCCCGGATGCTGGCGCGCGATGACCCAGATCTTCTTTTCCGCCTGCGGGTTGCCGATGGTCACCATGTTCATGTCGCGGCCGTCGACCGTGCTGCCCAGGTCGGACACGCGCGCCAGCGGATGCTCGGCCACTTCGCCCAGCAGGCGCAGATGGCGTTCCCACGAATACGGCTCGAAATAGGCGTAATACACGCTGTCGAGTTCCGGCGTGTGAGAGATCGTCATGACCTGGCCGTCGAACGAGGTCGGCACGCGGAACCAGTTTTCGCTGTCGTAGCTGGCCACGGCCTGGTAGTCTTCGTAGCCGGCCGGATAGGTGGCCTGGCCCGCGTTCAGGAAACGCATCGTGCATGCCTGGCCACGCGCGCCCTGCAGGCGGAAGTGGAACCACTGGTGGATGTCCGCGTGACTATCCTTGCGCAAGTTCAGGTCGATGGCGCCGGCACTGGTGGCGCTCACCACGTCGATGGCGCCCGAGTCGAAGTTCTGGCTGATTTTAATGGTCATGTAATGATCCCGTCCGAATGTAAGTGTTCCGGCGTTGCCTCGTGGGCTGGCGCCGTTGCGCTAAACGCAGTGTAAGCTATCCCGCTATTTTCCGCCCTTTGGGCCCGTTCGCAAAGCCTGCCCAGGCGATTTGTGCACCAATCCGGGGCATCGATGGAAAAGTGACGGGCAAAAGCGCGAAAAATCGGTCAGCTGTTGCATCTACCGGACAAAAAACTGATTTGTAACAGCCGCTGACACATTGGCGCTCAATCGCCCCCCTATAATTCTTGCTTTCATAGAGTCGCCAGGAAAGAGTCGTGGACAAGAAGTTAACTAATATCCAGGAAAGAAAGTTACGCGAGGCTCAGGCGCGGCGCGAGCACATCATCGACGTCGTCAAAGATCTCATCAAGAAAGGAGGCGCGCGCGCCGTCTCCATCCGCAAGGTAGCCGAGGCGGCCGGCTTTTCCACCACCGTCGTGTACGCCCTGTTCCGCGACAAGGCCACCCTGATCGCACAGGCCATGGACAAGGACTTGCTGGAACTGGTGCGCGCCATGCGCACGGCCTGCGCCGCCAGCACTGAGCCGTGGGAACGCATCCGCCTGGTCGGCCGCGCCTACATCGAGTACGGCTTCCAGCATCCCGACGAATATTCGCTGATCTTCATGGAGCTGCGTCCGCATGCAGAGCTCGACGCCGTCGAAGTCGAACACGGCAATATCGAGCAGGATCCGTACGCCTATGCGCTGCACCTGTTCGGCGAACTGGCGCAGGCGGGCCTGGTGCGCCAGGACGAGCCGGCGCTGCACACGATGACGCAAATCTTCTGGCAATCGCTGCACGGCCTCGTCTCGCTGCGCATCGTCATGGATGCGGGCGACCCATGGACGCCGCACCCGGAAATGAACGCGCATATCGACGACTTGCTGGCCGTCGTCACGGCAGGCATCCGACTGCGCTTTGCGCCCGCGGCCTGACCCTTGTTCCGGCGCAAGCTGCGCCAGACGAAAAAATGGGCAGGCGCGGTGATGATCCGCCCTGCCCTTTCTTGATGTTAGCGCAGCTTACGGCGCTTCGAGCATGCTCTGCGTTTCCTGGTAGCGCACATGCCACGACAGCGCCTGCTCCAGGATGTGCGGCGTATGGCCGCCGCGCTGGCATGCCGCGTCATAATAAGCACGCAGTTGCGCGCGGTAATCGGGATGCGTGCAGCGCTCGATGATCAGCGGCGCCCGTTCGCGCGGCGCCAGTCCGCGCAAGTCCGCAAAACCCCACTCCGTCACCAGCACGTCGACGTCATGCTCCGTATGGTCCACATGCGAGACCATCGGCACGACGCTGGAAATGCGCCCGCCCTTGGCCGCCGATTTCGACACGAACATCGACACTTGCCCATTGCGCGCAAAGTCGCCCGAGCCGCCGATACCGTTCATCATGTGCGTGCCGCACACGTGCGTGGAATTGACGTTGCCGTAGATATCGAACTCGAGCGCCGTGTTCAGGGCGATGATGCCCAGGCGGCGCACGATCTCGGGGTGGTTGCTGATCTCTTGCGGGCGCAGCACGATTTTCGAACGGTAATGGTCGATATTGTCCATCAGCTTCTGGTGCACGGCGGCCGACAGGGTGATCGACGAGGCCGAGGCAAACGCCAGCTGGCCCGAATCGAGCAGCTCGATGGCGCTGTCCTGCAGCACTTCCGAATACATCGTCATGTTCTGGAAGGGCGAGCCGATCAGGCCATGCAGCACGGCGTTGGCGATGGTGCCGATGCCCGCCTGCAGGGGCAGCAGTTCCGGGCCCATGCGCCCGGCCGCCACTTCGCCTTCGAGAAAAGCGATCACGTGGCCGGCGATGGCCTGCGTTTCCGCGTCGGGCGGCAAGGCGTTCGACGGGCTGTCGGGGCTGTCCGTGATGACGATGGCGGCGATGCGGGCCGGGTCGATGGCGATGGCCGTGCTGCCCAGGCGCTGGTCGACGCGCGTGAGCGGTATCGGCTCGCGGCCCGGCAAGGTTTGCGGTATATAAATGTCATGCAAGCCTTCCAGCGCCAGCGGCGTGGACAGGTTGATTTCGATGATCACTTGCGTGGCCTGCTGGGCAAACGCGGCGGAGTTGCCCACCGACATGGTCGGGATGATGGCGCCGGCGGCCGTGATGGCCGTCGCTTCGATGACGGCGATGTCGACGGCGGCCAGGTTGCCCGAACGCAGCTGCTCGGCCGTTTCCGACAGGTGCTGGTCGATGAACATGACTTCACCGTTGTTGATCTTGCCGCGCAAGACGGGGTCGACCTGGAACGGCATGCGGCGCGCCAGCACGCCCGCCTCGGCCATCAGGCCGTCGCTGCCATTGCCCAGCGAAGCGCCCGTGATCAGGGTCAGGCTCAATGGATCTTGCAGGGCGCGTTCAGCCAGCGCGCGCGGCAAGGCCTTGGCGTCGCCGGCACGGGTAAAGCCGCTCATGCCGACACGCATGCCGTTGTGGAACAATTTGGCTGCCTCATCAGCGCTCATGATTTTGCTGAGCAAGCCTGGGTGGCGGATACGGTCCTCGTACATCGTGATGCTCCTGATATTCTTAATATTCTCAAACTGGATGGCTGTCATACACCAGCCCCATAAGTGGTTTCAGTATAAAATCCCGTCCACATGCATGGCATGAATTAATTTCGTCACATCCAGTCGATATTTTCATGTCCTGCCAACGCTGAGCACTCCCTTGGATATCCGTTCCCTGCGCTATTTCGTCGAAACCGTGCGCCTGTCGAGCTTTACGCAGGCGGCCGAGTCGCTGCACCTGACCCAGTCGACCATCAGCAAGATGGTGCGCCAGCTGGAAGACGAGGTGGGCGCCCAGCTGCTGGTGCGCGACGGACGCAAGCTGACCCTGACGGACACGGGCCGCATCGTCTACCAGCACGGCCAGGAGATGCTGGCCAATATGCGCCAGCTGACCCTGGAAGTGCGCGATACCCAGGCCTTGCAGCGCGGCAGCCTGGCGGTCGGCATCCCGCCCATGATCAACGTGCTGTTTACGCCCGTATTAAAAGCCTTTCGGGCGCGCCATCCGAACATCAGCCTGACCCTGCAGGAAGACACGGGCCAGCAGATCGAGCGCAAGGTGGCGGGAGGCGAGCTGGAAATCGGCATGACGGTGCTGCCGGCCGACCCGGAACTCGACCTCGTGGCGGTGGAAGTGGCCAACTACCCGATCTGGGCCCTGGCCGAGCCGGGCACGTTCCAGAAAAACCGCACGACACTGCCCTTCAAGGCACTGGCCGAGCTGCCGCTGGTGTTATTGAAGGAGGATTTCGCCCTCACGCGCAGCCTGCGCCAGCATTTCGCGCAAGCGGGATTCACGCCGACCATCGCCGCGCAGAGCGGCCAGTGGGACTGGCTGGTGGCGATGGCCTCGGCGGGCCTGGGCGTGGCCCTGCTGCCCGAGCCGTTCATCCACCGCCTGGCCGGCGAACGGCTGGAGGCGGTGCGCATCGTCGAACCGGAAGTGGCATGGCAGGTGGCGCATGTCTGGAGCGGGCGCTACCTGTCACATGCGGCGCGCGCCTGGCTCGAGGTATGCCAGGACGTGCTGGGCACGCCATTCGCGCACTGACGTAAAAAAGGGTGGCCGAGGCCACCCTTTTGATTGATCGCGCCACCCTGCTTATTTGGCGGCGTCGTCCTTGTACATGCTGGCGTACTTCCAGCCGAAGTACAGGATGAAGGTGTAGCACAGGGCCGGCACGAGGAAGGACAGCTGCAGGTTGATGTGGTCGGCCAGGAAGCCCTGGATGAACGGCACGATGGCGCCGCCGACGATGGCCATGCACAGGATGCCCGAACCTTGACCCGTTTGCGCGCCCAGCTTGTTCAGGGCCATGCTGAAGATGGTCGGGAACATGATGGAGTTGAACAGGCCGACGGCGATCAGTGCCCACATGGCCGTGTGACCGCTGGAGAACACGGCGACGAGGATCAGCCCGATGACGACGGCGGCGTTGAAGGCCAGGGTCTTGCCCGGGCTGACATAGCGCATCACGGCAAAGCCGACGAAACGGCCCAGCATGGCGCCACCCCAGTAATAGCTGACGAAATAGGCGGCATCGGCGTGGCTGAGGCCAGCGATATGGCTCTCGCCGAGGAAGTTGATCAGGAAGCTGCCGATGCTGACCTCACCGCCCACATACAGGAAGATGGCCAGCGCGCCCAGCACCAGGTGGCGGTGCGACCAGATCGAAACCTTGTGGCCATCCTGCGCCACGGCAGCCGCATCATCGGCATGCGAAATCTTCGGCAATTTGGCCAGCGCGAACAGCACGGCCAGTATCACCAGGGTGGCGGCCAGCACCAGGTACGGGCCTTGCACGGAGGCCGCTTCCTTGGCGCGGTAAGCCAGTTGCTCGGCTGCAGGCAGCAGGTCGAACTGCTGCACCGTCAGCACGGTGCCCGACAAAATCAGCATGCCGCCCAGGGCCGGCGCCACGGTGGTGCCCAGCGCGTTGAACGCCTGCGTCAGGGTCAGGCGGCTCGACGCCGTCTGCGGGTCGCCCAGTTCCGTCACATACGGATTGGCCGCCACCTGCAGCACGGTGATGCCGGCCGCCAGGATGAAGAAGGACAAGAGGAACAGCGCGTAGCTGCCGGTGGACGCCGGGTAGAACATGGCGCAGCCGGCGGCCGCGATCAGCAGGCCGGCGACGACGCCGCGCTGGTAGCCGATCTTCTTGATCAGCATGCCAGCCGGCAGCGAGACGATGGCGTAGGCGCCAAAGAAGCAGAACTGCACCAGCATCGCCTGGACATAGGTCAAGGTGTAGATCGAGCGCAGATGGGGAATCAGCACATCATTGAGCGATGTCAACAATCCCCACATGAAAAACAGCACCGTGACAATGATCAGGGCGCCTGTATTGTTTTGCGTGCCGGCCCGTGCGGACGGTACGCCCTGGCCTTGCTTTACGTATTCCATACCTTCTCCATTTTTCAATTCCAAGTTGATCGCGCCAGGCATGGAAGCGTTTCCACCCGGGCAGCGCCAGGACGCGCAAGCGCCACGCAGATATCAGCGTGGGCCATGACTGCCATCAACGATAGAGGGGCAGGCATGGCACGTCGCGCGCGCGGCAGGCGCACGGCCGACCGTTTCTCGTCAGAACGATGTCTTGTGGGCGCGGCACGCCTGCGGGCTGCGTCTGAAAACAACATCCAGAACAAAAACGTCTTGTAGTAAAACTACGATACTGCGCCGGCATTATGCCTTAAAGCCCTGTATTGCGCAGCTTTCCCGCCTGTTATTTAAAAAATGAATAGCTGACATTTGAAATCAAAAGTAGCCTTATAACTTGGAATCGCTATACTTATATTGCAGTGCAGCACAACGCGGCACGCCACACAAGGAGTCTGCCATGTCTACCGCATTTACTTACCACACCACGCAAAACAGCAATATCGTCGCCACCCTCGTTCACGCCGCCAAGCGCGTGGGCGCCTGGCTGAACCAAAGCAGCGACCGCCGCGAGCGCGCTTACGAAGAAGCCTACCTGGCCGAATCGACCGACCGCTACGACCTGGAATACCGCATGCGCGAACTGGCCCGCGCCAACCCGCAGCCAAGCTGGATGAGCGGCCTGAGCCGTTAATCGGTACTGCAGCACGCAGCCCATCACCGGCTGTAGCAACAACGATAGCGCCATCCTGCTCGCCTTGCGCTTGAGCACAGGATGGGCTATACAGGCGGGATGCAAACGCCCATTACCATCCTCGCCATCGCCGGCAGCCTGCGCGCCGCCTCGCTGAACACCGCCCTGCTGCGCGCCATCGCAAGGCTTGCCCCAGCGCCATTCGAGATCCGCATCTATCCCGGACTCGGTGAATTACCCCTGTTCAATCCCGACCTCGACGCCGACAGCCTGCCGGCCGTGACGGGCCTGCGCGACGCCATCCTGGCGGCCGACGTGCTGATGCTGGCCAGCCCCGAATATGCGCACGGCGTGAGCGGTCCCATGAAAAATGCGCTGGACTGGATGGTGGGAAATGAATCGTTCATCGACAAGCCGCTGGTGCTGCTGAACGCCTCGCCGCGCGCCACGCATGCGCAGGCGGCCTTGCGCGAAACGGTATGCACCATGTCGGCGCGGCTGATCGACGAAGCCTGCATCAGCCTGCCCCTGCTGGGGTCGGGTCTCGATGCGGAGGGTATCGCCGCGGACCCGGCATTGCGCCGGGCCATCCTCGATATGCTGCAGTGCATCAGGTCATTTTCATGATCTTCTGCACGTTTTACTATCATTTCATCTAGTTTTACTACGTACTTCTACGGATCGCTCAGTGCGGGATCATCCCGGTGAACACGTACGCCTGCAGCATGGTGATGATGCCGATGATCACGGCAAACAGCAGGCTGTGCTTCAAGGTAAAGCGGAACAGGTCCGATTCCTTGCCCACCAGGCCAGTGGCGGCGCAGGCGACGGCGATCGACTGGGGCGAAATCATCTTGCCCGTCACGCCACCCGTCGTATTGGCCGCCACCAGCAAGGTATCGGACACGCCGATCTGGTGCGCCGTCGTGTTTTGCAGGGAGCAGAACAAGGCATTCGACGACGTATCGGACCCCGTCAGGAACACGCCCAGCCAGCCCAGGAACGGCGAGAAGAACGGAAACGCGGCGCCGCTGCCAGCCAGCAGCAAAGCCAGGGTGGACGACATGCCCGAATAGTTGGCAACGAAGGCAAACGCCAGCACCAGGCCGATCGACAGCACGGGACGGCGCAATTCCACGAGCGTTTCCACGAAGGCCTTGATGCCATCGCGCGGTTTCATGCGCAGCATCCACATCGACAGCACGGCCGTCAGCAAGATCGCCGTGCCCACGGCCGACAGCAGGTCGAGCTTGAAGACGGCGTCATACGCTTTCGGCGCGGCGACGATGGGCATCGTCTTGATCACCAGCTGGTCCAGGTAAGGCACGTGGATCTTGACGACCAGGCTGGATAACGCGCCGCCGGCGGCGAACAGGGACTTGAAGCCGGGCAGGCTCCAGACGGTGACGATGGCCGTCAGCAGGCCGAACGGCGCCCAGGCGCGCGCCGTTTGCGCCAAGGTATAGGGCGAGGCGGCGCGGCTGCCGCTGCCGCGCAAGTCCGCACTGCCTGCGCCGCCAAAACCGGACAGCGCAGCGGCGCCGCCGCCGACGGCGTTGACCACCTTGGCATTCTTCGGCTGCCACACTTTCAGGAACAGGGTCAGCGACACCAGGCTGACGAGGGCCGAAGTGATGTCCGGCAGCTCCGGCCCGATATGGTTGGACGTGAAATACTGGGTGATGGCAAAGCTGGCGCCCGTCACCAGGGCGGCCGGCCACACCTCGCGCACGCCGCGCGCACCATCCATCATGAACACCAGCCAGAAGGGCACGGCCAGCGACAGCAGCGGCAACTGGCGGCCCGCCATGGCTCCGATCAGGAAGGGGTCGATGCCCGTCACCTGGCCCGCCACGATGATGGGGATGCCCATGGCGCCAAAGGCCACGGGCGCCGTATTGGCGATCAGGCACAGGCCCGCCGCATACAGCGGGTTGAAGCCCAGGCCCACCAGCAACGCCGAGGTGATGGCCACGGGCGCGCCGAAACCGGCCGCCCCTTCCAGGAAGGCGCCGAAGGCAAAGCCGATCAGCAGCACCTGCAAGCGCTGGTCATCCGTCACCGACAGCACGGAGGCGCGGATGATCTCGATCTGCCCCGTCTTGACGACGATCTTGTACAGGAAGACGGCCGTGACGATGATCCAGGCGATGGGCCACAAGCCATACGCGAAGCCGTAGCCGGCCGCCGCCAGCGCCTGCGGCACGGGCATGCCATACGCGAAGATGGCGACGGCCAGCGCCAGCGCCAGGGTGACGGCGGCCGCCACGTGTCCCTTGATGCGCAGCGCCGCCAGGGCGATGAAGAAGAAAATGATGGGAACGGCTGCCGCCAGCGACGACAGCCACAGGCTGCCGAGCGGTGTATAAAGTTGGGTCCAGGTTTGCATGTCGGGTCTCCTCCGGTGGATGCGGGTTAAGTGAAAAAACGGCTTTGCTGTATTTTTTTGCGGCGTATTTTTCTGTGGAAGCCGGCGCTACTCTTCCTGGCCCCGCGCATTGAGCAGGTCGGCCAGGCTGCGCGGCGCCGGCGTCAAGGGCTTGCGGTGCTGCGTCCAGCCCAGTTGCGCGCGCGGCGTCAGTGCGCGCAGGCGCGTGGCGGCCCAGCGGAACAGGCGATAACTGATTGGGCGCGCAAAGGCGCCGCTCCAGAAGCGCCAGATCAGGCTTTCGCCGCGGCTGAACTTGGCGCCCTGCCCGCGCAGCGGATGCGCCACCTGCTCGCCGGGATTGCGATTGGCCTCCGTGCGCAGGCGCACCAGCAGCTGCGGGATCGGGATGCGCACGGGGCACACTTCGCCGCAGGCGCCGCACAGGCTCGATGCGGTGGCCAGGTCGGCCGTCGCAGCTAGGCCCAGCAAGTGGGGCGAAATGATCTTGCCGATCGGCCCCGGATACGTGGTGCCGTAGGCATGGCCGCCGATGCGCGTGTAGACGGGACAGTGGTTCATGCAGGCGCCGCAGCGGATGCATTGCAGGGTGGCGCGCAGTTGCTCGTCCGCGTAAGCCTGGCTGCGGCCGTTATCGAGCAAGACCAGGTGCACTTCGCGCGGCCCATCCTGTTCACCGGCGCGGCGCGGGCCGGAAATCAGGTTGAAATACGTGGTGACGGCCTGGCCCGTGGCCGAACGCGTCAGCAAGCTGGCCAGCGGCACGATATGTTCCAGCTTGGCCACCACTTTTTCCATGCCCATGATGGCGATGTGGATCTCCGGCACGGACGTCGTCAGCCGGCCATTGCCCTCGTTTTCCACCAGCCACAGGGTGCCCGTGTCGGCTGCCGCGAAGTTCACGCCGGACAGGCCGATGTCCGCCTCGACAAACGCCTGGCGCAGGGCGCGCCGCCCCGTCTGGATCAGGCTGTCGACGTCTTCCGTGTAGGGCGCGTCGGGAATATGCTCGGCGAACAGGCCGGCGATATCGGCTTTCGTCTTGTGAATCGCCGGCATGACGATGTGCGACGGCTTTTCGCCGGCCAGCTGCACGATATACTCGCCCATGTCCGACTCCAGGCACGTCATGCCGCGCGCTTCCAGGTAGTGATTGAGCTCGATTTCCTCGCTGGCCATCGACTTGCCCTTGATGAAGCGCGTCGCCCGGTTCCTTTCCGCGATGGCGTGGATGATGGCATTGGCCTGTTCGCCATCCTCGGCCCAGTGCACCTGGACGCCGGCCGCCGTCAGCTTGTCTTCCAGCTGCACCAGCAAATCGGGCAGGCGCGCCAGCGCGTGCTGGCGCACGGCTTCGCCGATGTCGCGCAGGCGTTCCAGTTCGTCGCCGTCGGGGAACTGGGCGCTGCGCTTGTCCTGTAAAAAATCCATGGCGCCGCGAAAGCTCTGGCGCAGCTTCGGGTCGTCCAGCGCGGCGCGGGCGCGCGCATGGAAGTCGGCCGGCTTGACGAATTGCAGTGGCTTGGCGTTCATGGCTGGCCTCCTTCCTGGGCTGGCAAGTCATCGATGATCAGCACCCACAGCCAGCGCGGACCGTGCGCGCCATAGGCGAGGGTTTGCTGGATGTCGGACGTTTTCGAGGGACCCGACACGAGCACCAGGTTGGCCGGCATGCCGTCGGCCCAGCGCTCGGCGCGCGCCGCCGCATGCAAGTCCACGTGCAGGGTGCTGGCATACACGAGGCAGACATGCAGGGGCGGCGCCAGCGATACCGTGCGCGGCGTGGCCGCGTCGGGCGCGATGACCAGGGTACCCGTGGCGGCAATGCCGGAACGGGCGACGGTAAAACCGGCATCGACGGTATCGAACAATTCGCCCTTCCATTGCGCCAGCGGACGCTCGAAAGACAGTGCTTCCACGCCAGCTGGCAAGGCGGCGCGTAAGGCCCGCCCTTCGGCGCTGCCGGCATCGAGCAGCAAACGGCATACGCCGTGCGCTTCCAGGCGCTGTGTCAGCAGGGCTGGCCAGGCATCGCTGCTCACGCAGTCGACTTCCGCATGCGCGGCGCGCAAGGCTGCCTGCATGGCGGCGATCCGGCCCCGTGGCGACAGCGGCGCTTGCGCGCGGCGCGCCAGATAGTGCCTGTCGATGGCGGCATCGATTGCCTCCATCGATTCGGGCGCGGAAGGCGCGGCGGCGCGCAGGCGTCCCAGCATGCGCTCGCGGGCGGTCAAGATCGCGCTCATGCCGCGCCTCCCGTGCGGCGCCACAAGAAGCTGGCCAGGTGTTCGACGGGCAGCGGCGCGCCCTGATGCTGCGCGGCGTGGCCGATGTTGAGCAGGCAGCCGCAGTCGGCCGAGACGAGCCGGTCGCAGCCCGTGGCGCAGGCCGAGGCGATCTTGTCGCTGACCATGGCGCCGGAAATATCCGGGTGTTTCAATGAAAACGTGCCGCCGAAGCCGCAGCATTCCGATTCACGCTGGTGTTCGATGCGCGTCACGCCGGGCAAGGCGTCAAGCAAGGCCACGCCGTGCACCCGCGTGCCCATTTCGCGGCGCGCCCCGCACGAGGTATGCAGCACCACGTTTTCCTCCGCTTGCCCGGGGGCGGCCAGGGCCAGGCCGGCCAGGTCGAGCTGCAGCACGCAGACGAGAAATTCGCTCAGTTCATACACGCGCTCGGCCAGTTCGGCAGCCTTGGGACCGGCCACCGGGTCGTCCTGGAACAGCTGCGGCCAGTGGTGGCGCATCATGCCGGCGCAGGAGCCGGATGGCACGATCACGGGCCATGGCTGCGCAAACAGGTCCAGCTGGGCGCGGGCCACGGCGCGCGCCTGCTCCGGATTGCCGCTGCTGTAGGCGGGCTGGCCACAGCAGCTCTGGCCGCGCGGATAATGCACCAGCAAGCCCTCCCGCTCCAGCAGGCGCACCGCGTCGAGGCCCGCCTGCGGCACGAACAGGTCGACCAGGCAGGTGGCGAACAGGTACACCTGGAGCGGCGCATGTGGGTAGTGGCGTGGAGCGTGGCGCGGCTGGCGCGGGTCTGGCTGCATGAGTGTGTCTCCCCGGCGCTCTGTGTGTTGCTGCGGCGCCGCTGTGTGTTGTTAAGAATGACCGGTTCACGCATAATTCCAGCTTCCGCAAGCCACTTCAAATTGCTCGGACCACTTTAAAACAACACCGGAAGACAGCGATGGCGACAGGCATGCAAACGCGGGGCAGGGTCGAGATGGTGATGCGCAGGCTGGAGACGGCCCTGCTGGACGGCAGCTTGCCGGCGGGTGCACAGTTGCCGGCAGAACGCCTGCTGGCGCTGCAATATGGGGTCTCGCGCAATACCGTGCGCGAAGCGGTGCAGCGGCTGGCGGCGCGGGGACTGGTGCGCAGCCGGCGCGGCGCGGGCGTGTTCGTGACGGATCAATTGCGCACGGGCATGGCTTCGCCGTGGAGCCAGCTGGTGGCCGACCACCCTGCCCTGCGCGACGACATCCTGGAATTTCGCCGCGTGCTGGAAGGGGCGACGGCCTACTTTGCGGCGCAGCGGGCCAGCGGGGACGAGCGCGCGCAGATCATGGCGCTGCTGGCCGAGCTGGAACAGGCGCGCGCCAGCGACGACAAGCACGGCGAGGCGCAGGCCGATGCACGGCTGCATGAAGTCATCGCGCAAGCGTCGCACAACACCATGTTTTTGCACCTGCACACCAGCATCATCGGCATGCTGCGCGAACACATCACCATCAATGGCACGGGCTTGCGCCAGCAGGATGACGCCACGTCGCTGCACCTGCTGTCGCAGCACCGCACCCTGTGCGAGGCCATCTGCGCCAGCCAGCCCGAGGAAGCGCGCACGGCCATGCAAAGCCACATCGATTTCGTGCGCACGCGCGTCACCAGCGACGACGATTGAGGCCACTGGTAGGACCAGTAGATGAGCACAGTGGCCGCAAAAACTGCTACTATCGCGCGCCGCCACCTGATCCATCCTGCCATGACCGTCCTCGTCCACACCCACCCGCTGGTGCTCCAGCTGGAAAACGACTTGCTGCCCCTGTTCCGCGCCGCCCTGCCGCCACTCGCGGCCGCCGTGCCCCGGGCGCTCGCCTCCGTCTTCGCCTTTTCCAGCGGTACGGCCAGCGCTTTCCAGGATTATCACTTCGGCATTTCCTGCCTGCTCGAGGACATGCCCGACGATGCCCCCGAGGAAGTCGCCCTGCTGGTCAGCGTCACGGGCCTCGGCGCCGGCGCCCGGCTGGGCGCACAGGTTGTCTGGGGCCAGCCATCGGGCCTGGTGGAAATGCAGGCCGAACTGCAGGCCGGCGACATGCCAGCCTTGCATGCGGCCCTGCCCGGCCTGCTGGCCAGCCTGCGACAGGCAGCCAGCCGTGGCGGGCCGAGTGTGACAAGCGCGTGAAAAAGTGCCAGGAAACAACAACTTACGCTTTCCGCAGCGCAACTTTGTTGACTTCCACTAGCCCCAGCCCCTATCCTTTCAGTTACGTTTGGTGAGAATGTGTGCATGTTCATGCGAGCATGCCCGCAAGCCGCCTTGCCCCCACAAAAGTCCATTCCGCATTTTTATTGCAACCATCAGGGCAACGCGCCTGGACGGCCGCTGCCAGCAAATACGGAGCTGACTGCCATGCCATCGCACCACCATTTTCCTGCAACACCCTTGCTCGGCTGCCTTCTCCTGCTGGCCGCCCTGCCCGTGCAGGCGCAGACGACGGACAATCCTGCCGCCACCTTCAGCGCCAATGCCAGCCTCACTTCGCAGTACATTTCGCGCGGCTTTCGCCAGACCTGGGGCAAGCCGGCACTGCAGGCGGGCGCCGACTACGCGCACCCGAGCGGCTGGTCGCTGGGCACCTGGGCTTCCACCGTCAGCGACCGCTATATCGAGGATGCGACCATCGAATGGGACCTGTACGGCGGCTACAGCGGCACGGTGGGAGAACTGGGCTACAGCCTGCTCGCGTATTACTACAAGTATCCGGGCGCCGTCTACCGCGCCACGGGTGTCAGGTATGACTATGGCGAACTGTCGCTGGGCCTCAGCTACAAGATGCTGTATGCCAAATACAACCATACCGTCACGCGCGACTTCTTTGGCATCACGCATGCGCGCGGCACGGGGTATCTCGACGTGGGCGCGAATGTCGACCTGGGCAATGCCTGGACCTTGAACCTGCACGCCGGCAATGGCCGGGTGGCGGGCACGGGCAATGCCATCTGGAACTGGCGCGACGCCAAGATCGGCGCCACCAGGGCCTTCGACGGCGGCTGGAACGCCAGCGCCGCCATCACGCGCGCCTGGGGCGCCACCGATGCCTACGACCATTACACCCTGGGCATCCCGAATGCGGCGGGCCAGTTCGACACGTCGAATCCCGCCGCGGCCACCGTCGTGCTGGCCGTCAGCAAGACCTTCTAGGCACGCTACCCGCGACGCCCATGACACCGATATCCCTCCCCATCAAGGAACAGCCTCATGCAACTCTCACTGAACAGTAAAATCTGCGTCGCCGCCACTGCGCTCGCCGTCCTCAGCCTGGGCGTCACGGCGGCCGTGATCGGCTACAAGAGCAGCGCCAGCGCCGAAGCGGCCGCGCTGGACCTGGCGCGCACGTCGGCGCGCGAAGTGGCCGGCGCGCTGCAGGCGCGCATCGCCAGCAACCTGTCCAGCGTATCCAGCCTGGCCGGCGCCATGCGCGGCACCAAAAGCGCAAATCTGCCCCTGCAGCGCGAACAGATCAATGAATTGACCAAGGCGACGCTGACCAGCTCGGAAGACTTGCTGGGTTCGGCCGTGACGTGGGAGCCGAACGCGCTCGACGGCAAGGATGCGGATTTCGCCAACCAGAAACCGTACTACGACGCCAGCGGCCGCTTCATGCCCTACTGGACGCGCGGTGCCGGCGGCAAGCTGCAAGTCGAACCCATCGTCTTCGACCCGAAACCGGGCGCCAACGACTGGTACGACGTGCCCAAGCGCACCGGCAAGACGTTTTTCACGGAACCGTATATCTACCCCGTCGATGGCAAGAATGTGCTGATGGCTTCGCTGGTGGCGCCCATCATGATCGACGGCAGCTTCAAGGGCGTGGCCAGTGCCGACTTCATGCTCACGCGCCTGGCGAAAATCCTTGCCGACCTGAAAGTGATCGAGGGCGGCAAGCTGGCCCTGATCTCGAACGGCGGCCTGTACGCGAGCCACCCCGTGCCTGAGCGGCTGGGCAAGAAGGCGGACGACGTGCCGGCTGCCGGCCTGGAGAAAGTGCGCCAGGGCCAGCCGTATGAATACGAGGACGACAAGGGCTACATCCACTTGCTGCAGCCGCTGCAGATCCACCCCGATATCGCCCCGTGGAGCGTGGAACTGAACTTCCCGAAAAGCGTGGCCACGGCCTCGGCGCGCGACCTGATGATCTATACCCTGATCGTCGCCCTGCTGTGCGCGGCGGCCACGGCCGGCATTTTGATCCTCGTCGTCAACCAGCTGACGCGTCCATTGCGCACCCTGGGCCGCACCATGACGGATTTGTCGAGCGGAGACGCCGACCTGCGCGTCAAGCTGGAAGTCAAGGGCACCGACGAGCTGGCCGTCATCGGCAAGGGTTTCAACGCCTTCGTGGAAAAGATCCATGCCGTGTTGCTGCAAGTGCAAGCCAGCGCCGACAACGTGGCCCGTGCCAGCGCTGAAATTGCGCAAGGCAATAACGACCTGTCGGCCCGCACGGAACAGCAAGCCAGTTCGCTGGAAGAGACGGCCGCCTCGGTGGAAGAGCTGACGGGCACCGTCAAGGAAAACGCCGACCATGCGCGCCAGGCGAATCAGCTGGCCGCCTCGGCGTCGGACGTGGCGCAAAAGAGCGGCGAAGTGGTCGGCAAGGTGATCGAAACGATGACCTCGATCAATGATTCGTCGAACAAGATCGTCGATATCATCAGCGTCATCGACGGCATCGCCTTCCAGACGAATATCCTGGCCCTGAACGCGGCCGTGGAAGCGGCGCGCGCGGGCGAACAGGGGCGCGGTTTCGCCGTCGTCGCCACGGAAGTGCGCAACCTGGCGCAGCGCTCCGCGGCGGCAGCGAAGGAAATCAAGCTGCTGATCGACGATTCCGTGGGCAAGGTGGCCGTCGGCAGCAAGCTTGTCGATGAGGCGGGCGCCACCATGGAACAGGTGGTCGACAGCGTACGCAAGGTGACCGCCATCATGGCCGACATCAGCGTCGCCACCACCGAGCAAAGCGACGGTATCGCGCAAGTGAACCAGGCGCTGGCGCAGATGGATGGCGTGACGCAGCAAAACGCGGCCCTCGTCGAGGAAGCGGCAGCGGCCGCCGAAAGCCTGCAAGACCAGGCCAGCCATCTGGCCGAGGTGGTCAGCGTGTTCAAGCTGGGCGCGCAGCAACAGGCGGCGCTGCCGGCAGTGAAGACAGTGGCTGCGCCGCGCACGCCGCCAGCCGTCAAGGCGCCGCCGCCAGGCAAGCGCCTCGCCTCGATCAAGCCGGCGCCAGCGGAAAGAACGCAAGCCAAGACCCCGGCAGGCGATGACTGGGAAGGGTTTTAAACCGGCCTTTCCTGCCGGCAGCGAGTTACTCTTGATTTAAATCAAGTCACGAATACATTCGGTGAGAATTGCCCCTCATCCATCCTTTTATACTGTTGCCGCGCTCACGGCACGCATGCTTGCCGGAATAAAAGGATGGGGCATGAAAAAAATAGTGGCAGTCTTATTGGCATCAAGCACCGCATTGCTGGCAGGTTGCGGCGGTGGCGGCGGCAGCGGCGATGCAGGCAATTCCAATGCTGGATCGGCGCTGACTCCCTATGTCGGTACCTGGCAAGCGCCATGCGATGGACACGAGCGCGAGATCATGGTCGTCGCAGCCAAAGCCGATGGCAGCGGCGCCATGGAACTCAGTTCCACCACCGAAATCTATCTCAAGACCGGCTGCGGCGGCACCTTGCTGGGGACGGAAACCATGACGGCAAAGATCAGCGCGACACCGGATGGCGTGGTCGACGTTTTGGTCAAACTGACGGAAAATGGTGCCGCGAGCAACGTGCGCATCGACAAGCTGAACCTGTCCATTCCCGCCTATGCATTCAACGTCACGGGCCCTGGCGTGCAATACGTGAAGAAAGATGGCAAACAGCAATGGTGCATCGAATATGAAGGCGGCTCCACCTGCCTGCTCGACGAAGGCATGCGCCCGGCGCAAACCATCAAAGGTGGCATCGTCTTGCGCGACAACAACCTCTACACCTTCTCGCATAACGGCACCGCTTATGAACCCGACATGCTATATGTAAAAAAATAAGCGCGTAACTTGCTGCGGAGCCCGTGGCCCCGCAGCTTCAGCGCCTCGGGGCCGTTAGCGAACATATGTGTAGAACCGAACATACATTGCGAAAATAGAAAGCTATTCTGTTGAAAAACAGGAGCTTGCCATGTCGCCCACCGCCTTTACGCTGCCATCCCACGCCGAGCTGACCGCCTTGCTGCGGCCACACGATAGCACTTTCTCCCCCGTCGAAGGCTTGCGCCGCTTGCGCGAGGCGGGACTGGACCAGCTGCCCCTGCCCGGCCACGGCGCCACTCTGCAGCGCTGGCAAATGCTGGCCGCCATCGCCGCCATCGACCTCTCCCTGCTCAAGCTGTATGAAGGCCATACCGATGCGCTCGCCATCCTGGCGGAAATCGATGGCCCCGGCGTGCCGGCCGGCAGCTGCTGGGGTGTCTGGTGTGCGGAAATGCCGGGCGCGCGCGTCCGCTTGCAGCAGGCAGCCGATGGCCGCTATGTGCTCGATGGACGCAAGGCATGGTGTTCCGGCGCGAATGGCCTCAGCCATGCCTTGATCAGCTGCTGGAATGAGGACGGCCAGGCTTGCCTGGCCTCCGTGGCCCTGTCGCAGCCGGGTGTGCACGTCACGGACGAAGGCTGGCAAGCCGTCGGCATGCTCGCCTGCGCCAGCGTCGACGTGACCTTTTCCGCCGCGCGCGCCTTTCCCGTGGGTGCGCCGGGCGCGTATCTGCAGCGCCCCGGTTTCTGGCATGGCGGCGCCGGCATCGCGGCCGCCTGGTATGGCGCGGCCTGCGCCGTCGCCAGCCACCTGCATGCGCGCGCGCAGCACGCCGCCCCCGATCCCGTCCGCCTGGCGCAACTAGGGAAAATCGATTGCGCGCTGCGCGCCGCCGGCGCCCTGCTGCGCGAAGGCGCCGCCGAAATCGACGCACAGCCGCAGCGCGACGTCATGGGCCTGGCGCTGCGCCTGCGCCTGGCGGTGGAAGATGCCGCCACCCTGGTCCTGCACCTGGCCACGCGCGCCCTCGGCGCCGGCCCCCTGTGCCGCGATGCCCGCTTCGCCCGCCTGGTGGCCGACTTGCCCGTCTTCCTGCGCCAAAGCCATGCGGAACGCGATCAGGCCGTGCTGGGCGGCATCGTCGCCGGTGCCGAAGACCATCCCTGGGCGCTCTGACATGCCCGCCCATCCCGATACGCATGCGCGCCGCATCGAAGGCCGCGGCACGCCGGACGACGTCTGGCTATCCTGGCCGGGGCTGAGCGACATCCCCGCCATCGGCGCCCACACACTGGTGCCGCCGGGATCGCGCGCCGTCATCGTCGCACCCCATCCCGACGATGAAATCCTCGCCTGCGGCGGCTTGCTGCAGCTGCTGGCGGCGCAGGGCAGCGAACTGCTGTTCGTCGCCGTCACCGATGGCGACGCCAGCCACCCGGGCTCCCCACTCTGGCCGCAGGAACGCCTGCGCCGCGTGCGTCCGCAGGAATCCGCGCAGGCGCTGCAGGTACTGGGGCTGGCGTCGCCCGCGTGGCTGCGCCTGCACCTGCCCGATGGCAGTGGAGAAGCCATGATGCCGCAGCTGAGCACGACCCTGGCCACGCAGCTGCGTCCCGGCGACACGGTGTTTACCACCTGGCGCCTGGATGGCCACCCGGACCATGAAGCCTGTGGCTGGTCCTGCGCTGCGGCATGCTCGGCCAGCGGCGCCACCCTGGTGGAAATGCCCGTCTGGGGCTGGCACTGGGCCGCGCCCGGCGATGCGCGCGTACCATGGCACCGCGCGCATCGCCTGCCATTGCCGGACCCGATCCTGCAGCGCAAGCGCGCCGCCCTGCGCTGCTTCGCCAGCCAGATGGATGCCGATCCGTCTACCGGCCGTCCCGCCATCGTGGCTGGCGATGCCTTGCAGCGCCTGCTGCACGCCTGCGAAGTGTATTTTCTATGAATGCCTCGTCCATGCCAGACGACCAGCGCGGCAGCTATTTCGAGCAGCTGTACCGCCAGGATGCCGACCCGTGGCTGGTGCGCCAGCGCTGGTACGAGGAGCGCAAGCGGGCCCTGCTGCTGGCCAGCCTGCCGCAGCAGCGCTACCGCCACGCGTATGAACCGGGCTGCGGCAACGGCGAATTGACGGTCGAACTGGCACGGCGCTGCGAGCGCCTGCTGGCGGCCGATCTCTCGGCCGAAGCGTTGCGCCTGGCCCGCCAGCGCCTGCAGGACGCGGAACAGGATGCGCATGTCACCCTGGCACAGCACCGGCTGCCGCAGGACTGGCCGCGCATCCCGCCCGGTGCCGGGAAATTCGACCTGATCGTCTTCAGCGAGATCGCCTATTACCTGTCGCCGGAAGAACTGGCGCGCGTGGTCGAACACAGCATCGCCAGCCTGGCGCCCGGCGGCAGCATCGTCGCCTGCCACTGGCGCGCGCCGTTTGCGCAGCGCATCATCTCGACCGTGCGCGTGCATGCGGTCTTCCAGGACGCGCACGGTCTGCACCGGGTGCTGCGCCACGAAGAAACCGACTTCCTGCTGGAGATCTGGTCGAACGATGCGCGCTCGGTGGCGCAACGCGAGGGCTTCGCATGATAGGCGTGGTCGTTCCCGTACATGACGAGGAAGCGTGCCTGGGCGACTGCCTGGCGGCGCTGCGCTTTGCCGCCACCTGCCCGCTGCTGTCTGGCGAAGCCGTCAGCATCGTCATCGTGCTCGACGCCTGCAGCGACCAGTCGCAGCGCATCGTGCTGGCGCACGCCATGCAGGCAGACCTGCGCTGGCGCCTCGACTGCATCGCCGTCAATGCCCATAACGTGGGCGCCGCACGCGCCGCCGGCGCGCAGCTGCTGCTGCAGCAAGGCGCACGCTGGCTGGCATTTACGGATGCGGACACGCGCGTCTCGCCCTCCTGGCTGAGTACCCAGCTGGGCTTGAACGCCGATGCCGTCTGCGGCACGGTGGCCGTGGACGACTGGTCGCCGCACGGGGCAAACGCCGATGCGCTGCGTGAACACTACGCCCGCACCTACACCGATGCCGACGGCCACCGCCACATCCATGGTGCCAACTTCGGCGTACGCGCCAGTGCCTACCTGCGCGCCGGCGGCTTCGCGCCATTGGCTTGCAGCGAAGACGTGGCCATGGTGGCGGCCCTGCAAGAATCCGGTGCGCACATCGCCTGGAGCGCCGCGCCGCGCGTCACGACCAGTGCCCGCCGCCATGCCAGGGCACGCGGCGGCTTTGGCGACACCTTGCTGCAGGTGGTGGCGGCGATGGAACAGTCCCCGCTCCTCACGCTGACATAGCCAAAAAAAATCGCCGGACCGGATGGACTCCGGGCCGGCGATCAGGGCTGGCCTGAAAGCTAACTGATTACTTGAGCGGCATGGCAATGCCGAACATCACCGACTGGCTACGCCCGCTATCCATGTTCAGATTGCTGTTGTAGTCCAGCGTGATGGTCATGCCGTTCGACAGCAGCAGCTTCACGCCCAGTCCCGCCGTCCAGTTGCCCGTCTGCTGCGGCACCGTGCGGATCACGTACACGGGGCCGTCGGCCGCCAGGTCGGCATAGGCCAGGCGCGCATCATCGGCGCCCTGGAACTGGTGCCGGTACTCGAGCCGCGCACGCGGGAACCACGTGCCCAGGCCGCCCACATAGATGCCCTCGGCCCGCACGCCCAGCGCGCCGATGCGCGAACGCACCGTCTGCTTGAAGTAGCTCAGCGCGTTGATGCCCGCCGCTTTCTCCGTGTACGGATCGAGCTTGGCCGACATCAGTTCCACCCGGCCATACGGCGACCACATCCACGTTTCCTGGCGCATCTCGATGCCCCCCACCAGCGCGCCGAACACTTGCTTGCCGTCGCGTTCACCGGTGGCGAAACCGCTGCCATCGGTAAGGTAGCGCGATGCATCATATTGCAGGGTACCGTAGCCGAGCACGCCGTCGAGGAAGACGCCCTTGCTCGGACGCAGGCTGCCATACACGGCCGCCACGGCGCTGTCGGCCGTGCTGCGGCTGCCGTTCTGGCCCACGTCGCTGCGGTCATGGCTGAAGCCGGCGCCCACGCCCAGGGTCGCCAGGTCGCTGAGGCGGTAATCGCCACCCACGCTCACGCCGTTGGTGCGGAAACGGAAGCCCGTGTCGCGGCCATTCACATAGTGCTGGCCAAAGTCCACCGCGCCGCCCAGCCACAGCGCCAAGGCCTGCTTCTGCGTGTCCGGACGCTGCGGCATGTCCGGCAAGCCGTTCGTGGCGCCGCTAACATCCACCTGTTGCCGCTCGCTGCTGAAACCGGCATCGGGCTGGCGCAGGGAAGCCTTGCGCATGAACGGTTTCACGGCCGTGCCGAACACGCGGTCCGCTTCCTGCTCCTGCCAGCGCGCCAGCGCCGCCGTCGGGTTGCCGCTGTCGTTCGGCGGCGTCAGGCTCAGGCCAAAGCTGGAACGTCCCCAGCCGTCGCCATGCAGGCTTTCCAGGCGCTGCGTGAAGTTCGACAGCTGCGCACTGGCGAAACGCCGCGCCGCATCGGCTTGCGCCGCCTGCAAGCCGATCACTTCCGGATCGACCGACGGATCGCGGCGCGCCGTCACCGTCACGTTGACCACGCCCGGCTTCGAGGTGGCAAAGGCATTGCTCAGGGTATAGCTGACCACCGCTGCGCCGGCAAACTTGCCCGAGGCCGCAAAGCTCAGCTGGTACGACGGCTTGCCGGCCGTGCCCACGTCGCGTACCACCGCCTTGCCCGCCTCCGCCGGCGCCACGCTCAGTACATTCGCCGCCGTGAACGGACCGCCCGTGGCGCCCGCCGTCAGGTCCACATTGACCGTCAGACCGGCCACCACCGTGGCGCTCTGGCTGGCCACCTGCGGCATCGGATTGACGGAAATCGTCGACGTCACCGGCGCCGAGGTGCCGAACACGTTCGACACGGTGTAGCCGATGCTGATCTGGCCGCTGGTATTGATGCCTGGCGTGTAGACGATGTCCATGCCATTGACCACTGCCGTGCCGCTGGCCGGCTGCGTCGTGATGGCCACGGCCGTGAACGGGCCACCCGTGGCGCCTTGCGTCACGGGCAGGGTCACCGGCGTGCCGGCCAATACCGTGACCGTCTTGGCGACAGGTACCGGCACCGGCTGCGGCGCCACCGTCACACTGACCGTCGCGGGCGCGGACGTGCCGCCCGGCCCAGTCGCCGTGTAGCTGAAGGCGTCAGGACCGAAGTAGTTCGCATTCGGCACATACGTCACCTTGAAGGAGCGGCCGCTGCCGCCCCCTGCCGCGCCGCTCGCCACCACCGTGACGCGCCCATGCTGCGGCGGCGTGACGATGGTCACATCGGTGATCGGGCTGCCATCCGTGGAAGCGATGGTCAGGCTCACTTCCTGGTTGGCCGAGGTCGTCGCCGTTTCATTCGGCACCGGCGGCGGCGCCTGGTTCACTTGCAGGGTCAACGCTTGCTGCACCGTGAACTGGTGCGCGTCCTTCGCTTGCAAGGTGAAGTTGTAGCTGCCCGCCACCGTCGGCGTGCCGCTGACGATGCCGGTCGCCGCATTGAGCACCAGGCCCGTTGGCAAGGCGCCGCCGCTCACGGAGTACGCATACGGCGCGATGCCGCCGGCCGCCGTGAATGTCTGGCTGTAGGCATCGCCGGCACGGATTGGCGCCAGGCTGGCCGGCGTCAGTGTCAGGACCGGTGCCGCCACTGCCAGGGTATAGCTGTTGCTCGCGCTGAATGGCGCGCCCACGCCTGTGCTGCTATCGGTGACCTTGATGCTGAACGGGAAGCTGCCCGCCACATTCGTCGTGCCGGACAGTACGCCCGTGGCCCCGTTCAGGCTCAGGCCAGCGGGCAAGGTACCGCTGCTGACGCTGAAGGTGTACGGCGCCGTGCCGCCCGTCGCCGAGAGGGTCGCGCTGTAGGCCTCTTCCGCCGTTGGATTGGACAAGGTGGCTGGCGTCAGGCTGACCGTCGCCGAAGACACCACCAGGGTATAGCTTTGCGTGCCGGTAAACAGATGCGCATCGGCCGCCTGCACGGTCAAGGTAAAACTGCCGGCTGCCGTTGGCGTGCCGCTCAGCAAGCCGCTGCTGCTCAAGGCGAGGCCCGCTGGCAGGCTGCCGCCCGACACCGTGTAGGCATAGGGAGCGACGCCGCCGCTGGCCGACAGTGGCTGGCTGTACGCCGTGGCCACTGTCGCCGCCGGCAAGGTGGCCGGCGTGAGCGTGATCGTCGGCGCGGAAACGGCCACCGTATAACTCTTGCTCGCGCTGAACGGCGCACCCGCGCCCGTGCTGCTGTCGCTGGCGCGCAGGCTGAAAGTAAAGCTGCCGGCCACATTCGTCGTGCCGGACAGCACACCCGTGGCAGTGTTCAGGCTCAAGCCGGCAGGCAGGCTGCCGCTGGTCACGCTGTAGGTGTACGGCGCCATGCCGCCCGTCGCCATGACGCTGACGCTGTAGGGGGTTTCCGCCACGGGATTGGGCAAGGTGGCCGGCGTCAAGCTGACCGTCGGCGCGCCCACGGTGACTGTCACGGTGGCCGGCGCCGAGGTGCCGCTGGCATTCGTGGCCGTATAGGTAAAGCTGTCGCTGCCGCCGTAGCCGGTCGTCGGCGTATACGTGATGCCGGTACCGCTGGCCGTCGCCGTGCCGTGAGCGGGTAGCGATGCCACTGCCACGGAGGCCGCCGCGCCGCCGCCCAGGTTCAATGGAACCGGGTTGGCGCTGCTGCCGTAGGCCACCGTCGTGGTGACGGCGCCGGCCACGGGCACGGCGATCGCCACCGTGCCGGAATAGGCATGCACGCCTGTATACGGTCCGCTGCCGGTGCTGCTGTCCGTGGCGGTGATGCTGAAGCTGTAGGCGCCCGCCACCGTCGGCGTGCCGGACACGGTACCGTCCGCCGCCAGGCTCAGGCCTGTCGGCAGGCTGCCAGCCGTCACGGCATAGCCATACGGCGCCGTGCCGCCCGTGGCGGTGACGCCCTGGCTGAAGGCGACGCCGGCCGTCATGGCTGGCAAGGCCGCCGGCGCGATGCTGATCGCCGGTACCGCCACCGTCAGCGAATAGGCGCGCACGCCCGCATATGGACCGCTGCCCGTCGAACTGTCCGTGGCCCGCACGGTGAAGTTGAAGGTGCCGCCCGCCGTTGGCGTGCCAGCCAGCAGACCGGCATTCGACAGGCTCACGCCGGCCGGCAAGGCACCGGCGCTGATCGCGTAGGCGTACGGTGCCAGGCCGTTCGCGGCCGTCAGGGTCTGGCTGTAGGCCGTGCCGACTGTTGCACCAGCTACGCTGGTTTGCACAATCGTCACGGTCGGCGTGCCCACCGTGATGCTCACGGTGGCCACCGCCGAGGTGCCGATGCCGTTGGTGGCCGTGTAGGTAAAGCTGTCTGGCCCGCCATAACCGGCCGTCGGCGTATATGCAATGCTGGTGCCGCTGGCCGTCGCCGTGCCATGCGAGGCGCCGGAGGACACGCTTACCGAGGTCGCCACACCGCCGCTCAGGCTCAAGGCGATCGGGGTGGCGCTGCTGCCGTAGGCCACCGTGGCGCTGACATTGCCGGCAATGGGCGCACCCGGTGCCACGCTGCCGGAATAGGCGCGTGAGCCCGAGAAGGGAGCGCCTGCGCCGGTGCTGCTGTCGGTCGCGGTGACGGTAAAGCTGTACGCGCCCGCTGCTGCCGGCGTGCCGGACAAGGTGCCGTCCGCCGCCAGGCTCAGACCCGTCGGCAAACTGCCCGCCGTGACGGCATAGTTATATGCTGCCGTCCCGCCGGTGGCGGTAATGGCCTGGCTGAAAGCGACGCCGGCCGTCATTGCAGGCAAGGCAGGCGGCGCTACCGAGATCGTTGGCGCCGCCACCGTCAGCGAGTAGGCCTGCGTGCCGGCATACGGGCCGCTGCCCGTCGAACTATCCTGGGCGCGCACGGTGAAATTGAAAGTGCCGGCAGCCGTCGGCGTGCCTGACAGTATCCCGCCGCTGGACAGGCTGAGGCCTGCCGGCAAGGCGCCTGCGCTGATCGTGTAGGTGTAAGGCGACGTGCCGCCCGCGGCCGTCAGGGTCTGGCTGTATGCCGTGCCGACTGTTGCGCCCGACACGCTGGTTTCCACGACAGTTACCGTTGCCACGCCCACCGTAATGGTCACGGTGGCCGGCGCCGAAGTACCGACGATATTGGTGGCCGTGTAGGTGAAGCTGTCAGGGCCGCCATAGCCGGCCGTCGGCGTGTAGGTGATGCTGGTGCCGCTGGCCGTCGCCGTGCCGTGCGAAGCGCCGGAGGCGATGGCCACCGAGGTCGCCGTGCCGCCGCCAAGTGACAAGGTGATCGGGGTGGCGCTGCTGCCGTACACCACCGTGGCGCTGGAACCACCCGCAACTGGCGCACCGAAATAGGTGAACTGGTCCGCCGCGCCGGTGGCGCTGGTACCACCCGCCGTGGTCACGCGCACATCCACCGTGCCCGTGCCGCTTGGCGCCGTCGCCGTGATCTGCGTGGCGCCGTTGACGGTGAAGCCAGTGGCCGCCGTGGCGCCGAACGTCACGGCAGTCGCACCGCCCAAATTCGAGCCCGTGATGGTGACCGTGGTGCCGCCGGTAGCAGGGCCCGTGGCAGGCGAAATACCGCTCACCGCCGGTGCGGCCACATACGTAAACTGGTCCGCTGCACTGGTGGCGCTGGTGCCGCCAGCGGTGGTGATGCGCACGTCCACGGTACCCGTGCCTGCGGGCGCCGTCGCCGTGATCTGCGTGGCGCTGTTGACGGTAAAGCCGGTGGCCGCCGTGGCGCCGAAGGTCACGGCTGTCGCGCCGCTGAAATTCGAACCGCTGATGGTGACCGTGGTGCCGCCGGTAGCCGGACCGGCCGTCGGCGAAATGCTGCTGACCACCGGTGCCGCCACATAGGTATATTGATCGGCCGCGCTGGTGGCGCTGGTGCCGCCCGTCGTGGTGACGCGCACGTCCACCGTGCCCGTGCCGCTTGGCGCCGTCGCCGTGATCTGCGTGGCGCTGTTGACCGTAAAGCCGCTCGCCGCCGTGGCGCCAAACGTCACCGCCGTGGTGCTGCTGAAGCCCGTACCCGTGATGATGACGCTCGTGCCGCCGGTGGCCGGACCGGCTGTCGGCGAAATGCTGCTGACCGCAGGCAGCGTCACGTAGGTAAATTGATCGTTGGCACTGGTGTTGCTGGTGCCGCCCACCGAAGTGACGCGCACGTCCACCGTGCCAGCGCTGCCGGCCGGCGCCGTGGCCGTGATCTGCGTGGCGCTGTTGACGGTGTAGCCGGTGGCCGCCGTGGCGCCGAACGTCACGGCTGTCGTGCCGCTAAAATTCGAGCCGGTGATGATGACCGTGGCGCCACCGGTCGTAGGTCCTGAAGTGGGCGAAATGCTGCTCACCACCGGCCGTGCCACATAGGTAAATTGATCGGCGGCGCTGGTGGCGCTGGTGCCGCCCGCCGTAGTGACGCGCACGTCGACCGTGCCAGCGCTGCCGGCTGGCGCCGTGGCCGTGATCTGCGTGGCGCTGTTGACCGTGTAGCCGGTGGCCGCCGTGGCGCCGAAGGTCACCGCCGTGGTGCTGCCAAAACCCGTGCCGGTGATGGTGACGGTGGTGCCGCCGGTGGCCGGGCCGGCCGTGGGCGAAATGCTCGTCACCGTCGGTACCGCCACAAAGGTGTACTGGTCCGCCCCGCTGGTGGCGCTGGTACCGCCCGTCGTGGTGACGCGCACGTCCACCGTACCGGTACCGGCAGGCGCCGTGGCCGTGATCTGCGTGGCGCTGTTGACCGTGAAGCCGGTGGCTGCCGTGGCGCCGAAGGTCACCGCTGTAGCGCCGGTAAACCCCGTGCCCGTAATGGTGACGCTCGTGCCACCAGCGGCAGGACCTGCCGTGGGCGAAATGCTGGTGACCGTTGGCGCAGGAATATACGTGAACTGGTTGGCAGCGCCGGTGGCGCTGGTGCCGCCAGTCGCGGTGACGGTCACGTTCACGGTGCCAGCACTACCGGAAGGCGACGTGGCGGTTATGGTCGTGGCATTGACGACGGTGACGGAGACGCCATTATTGGCGCCAAACTTCAGCGCCGTAACGCCCGTAAAGCCGGTACCAGTAATGGTGACGGCCGTGCCGCCGGTCGCAGGGCCGGATGCAGGCGACACGCCGGTGATGGTCGGCGGCGGCTGGGCGTTGATCACCAGGGAATAGCTTCTGGACGTGTTGTACGGTCCATTGCCGCCCGTGACATCCGTCGACTTGATCACAAAGTTATAGGTGCCCAGGGCGCTCGGCGTACCCGATAACAAGCCGCTGGAGGACAGGCTCAGGCCAGGCGGCAAACTGCCCGACTCCACCACATAGGTAAAGGGCGCAGTGCCATTCAAAGTGGACATCTGCTGGCTGTAGGGCGCCGACAGCCCGCCGGCCGCCAGGGTGGTGGGCGTGATGGACAAGGTAGGGATGGCGACCGTCACGGAATAATTCTTGATGACTACCTGCGGCGTGCCTGCCGTCGAATCGGTGACCTTGACGCCAAATGCAAAGGAGCCGGTAGCCGTCACGGTGCCGGAAATCACGCCGCTCGACGACACGGTGATGCCAGGTGGCAAGGTGCCTGAATCAAACGCGTAGGCATAGGGGGCCACGCCGCCGCTCGCCGACATGCCCTGGCTGTAGGGCACGCCAATCACGGGTGCCGTCAAACTGCCGGGCGCCACGGTGAAGGCAGCCGCCGCGGGCAAGACGGTCACCGTGAAAGTGATCTCTCCTTGCGACTCATCGAGCAGCACAAACGTATCGGACAGCGCGCCATCTCCATTATTGGTATAGGTCGCCTTGTTGTCCTGATTGTTGGTGAGGCCGGTAATCGTGCCGTGCAATGCCGTGGCGGCATTATCGTTCAGGCCAAAAGTATTGCAGCTCGACAGATCGATGATGTACGAGGCACCCGAGGCAACTGTAAAACTCTGATTCGGAGGGCAGATAAGGCTCGGGCCTGCCGCCTGCGCGGGCGTGGCGCCGAACGCCAGCATCAGCAGGCACAACGAAGCAAGCCAGTGCACGAAACGGCCGGATACTGGCAGCCTCTCAGCGGCACTGTTTGGCATTCGCCCCTTGTTTCCGGCAAAAAAGGCAAGCAGGAAAGAAAGTGCCGGACGGGCGCCAATATCGTTGCAAATACGCAACATAATTTCTCCAATACAGTGTTTTTTAAATAAAAAATGCACATGAATTCAGGCTGCAAGCGATGCCTATCCAGGCTCTTCTACAGTGCCAACAGATGTTGACGCTTGCCATATGACAACGTATGCTAACCCGAGATTTCAATAAAGTAACTATAACAAAAAGGGTTTTTTAAAACGCAATATTGGTTGCAAATGGAAAATATTTCCAATTTGAAATTCAATTGCATTCCAACCGTGGGAGAACGATGATGGCTGATGTGTATCTAGGACAAATCATGATGGGCGGCTTCAATTTTGCGCCGCGTGGATTTGCGGCATGTAACGGGCAATTGCTGCCCGTTGCGCAAAATCAGGCGCTGTTTGCACTGCTGGGTACCTATTACGGCGGCAATGGCAGTACGACCTTTGCCTTGCCTAACTTGCAAGGCAGTACCCCTGTCGGTGCGGGTAGTTCTGTCGATGGCGCCTGGCAACCTTCCCCCTACCCGATCGGCACCCGAGCGGGGACCGAGGCTGTCACCTTGATATCGACACAGATGCCCCCGCACACGCATGCGGCCAATACGGTAACGACGCCCGGCACGTCGAAAAATCCCACGAATACCCTGTTTGGCGGCAGCGGCGCGGAATCCATCTATGGTTCGGCCGGGCCGCAAGTTACCCTCTCCAACCAAACCCTGGCGTTGACCGGCGGCAACCAGGCGCATAACAATATGCAGCCGTTCTCGGTCATCAACTTCAATATCGCCTTGAGCGGTATCTTCCCGTCGCGCAACTAACGAATCAGCCAATTCTTACGGAGCATAGTCATGACCACACCCTATGTCGGCGAAATTCGCCTGTTTGCCTTTCCCCGCATTCCCAGCGGCTGGTTCGCCTGCGACGGCAGCCTGAAACCGATCGCCAATAATGAAGTACTGTATACCCTGCTGGGCACCACCTACGGCGGCGACGGCGTCAACACTTTCGCCGTGCCCGACCTGCGCGGCCAGGTTCCCCTGCATATGGGCACCGGTCCCGGCCTGACCAACCGGCCCATCGGGCAACGAAGCGGCAGCGAATCGGTGACCTTGCTGGCAACCCAGCTTCCTTCGCATACGCACCCGTTCAATGTGAACAGCACCCTGGCGACGGCGAATGTGCCAGCGGCCAACCTGCTGCTGACGGCCCCGTCGAATAACGACAAGATGTACACCAGCGACCTGACCGGCCTGACCGCCTATGCACTGGCAACCACCGCCACGGGCGCGACAGGCGGCACCCTGCCGCACGAGAACACCATGCCCACCCTGACAGCGTCATTTTGCATCGCATGGGCAGGCATTTTCCCATCGCAGCAATAGCAGCCGGCAAGCCAGCGCAGCCCATAAAATCGATCAGGAGAACCTACCGTGACAACACCATACCTTGGCGAGATACAAGTCTTCGGCTTCAATTTCACACCCTACGGGTGGGCCAGCTGCAATGGCGCCACCCTGCAAATCCAGCAATATAGCGCCCTGTTTTCCTTGATCGGCACGCAGTATGGGGGGAACGGGACCACCACCTTCCAGCTGCCCAACTTCACGGGACGCGCGCCCTGCAGCCAGGGACAAGGACCGGGCCTGACACCGCGCGTGATGGGCGAGACCTTCGGCAGCAACAGTGTCTCGTTGAACGTCACGGAGATCCCGAATCACACCCATCAACTCAATGTGTACCGCCAGCCCACGGCCGCCCTGCAGCACAACACCCCGCTCGCTGGCGATGGCTTGATTGCGCTGGGCGGCACGTCCGCATTCGTGCCGACGACGCCACCCAATGTCACGCTGTCCCCGGCCGCGATCGGTACTGCCGGTGGCGGCCAGCCGCACGAAAACCGCCAGCCGATGCTGGCGGTCAATTTCTGCATCGCCCTGCAAGGGGAATTCCCGTCGTTTGATTAAGTTTGATGCATCCAGGCAGGCGGCGCCATCGCGGCGCCCGCCTTGCCCCTCTCCCCGTACCGGCCTCAGTTAAACACTGCCTGGTACAGGAAGCCGTGGCTGTCACGCGCCACCGGCACCAAAAAGATACCCACTTCGCCAAACGCATCATGCTGCATCTGGAAGATTTTCTGGCTGAACAGGATGGGAGAGCTATTGTGAAACAGCAGGCTGAACGGCTTGCGCATCAAGCCCTCCAGAGTTGCTGACGGCAGCGGGCGCACTTCCTTCAGGACAAAGGCGGCATTCCCGTCACCGGCCGCAATAAACGTCTCGTTGACGCGCGCGGCAAAATGTTCGATGGTCAGGACATTCATCATTCCAGATATTCCATTCCGTAAGCAGTGTGGTAAAGACGATGCCTGATTCTAATGGAATCATTGCCGCCCTGGCACGGCAATGACATGAAAAACCAGACGTCATATGCACCGCGGGGCGGGAGCAAGCTGCTCCCGCCCCGCGGCGTCACCTCCTTGAGCCGTAGCGCTACTTGAGCGGCATGGCAATACCGAACATCACCGACTGGCTACGTCCGCTATCCATGTTCAGATTGCTGTTGTAGTCCAGGGTAATGGTCATGCCGTTCGACAGCAGCAGTTTGACGCCCAGTCCCGCCGTCCAGTTGCCCGTCTGCTGCGGCACCGTGCGGATCACGTACACGGGGCCGTCGGCCGCCAGGTCGGCATAGGCCAGGCGCGCATCATCGGCGCCCTGGAACTGGTGCCGGTACTCGAGCCGCGCACGCGGGAACCACGTGCCCAGGCCGCCCACATAGATGCCCTCGGCCCGCACGCCCAGCGCGCCGATGCGCGAACGCACCGTCTGCTTGAAGTAGCTCAGCGCGTTGATGCCCGCCGCTTTCTCCGTGTACGGATCGAGCTTGGCCGACATCAGTTCCACCCGGCCATACGGCGACCACATCCACATTTCCTGGCGCATCTCGATGCCGCCCACCAGCGCGCCGAACACCTGCTTGCCGTCGCGTTCACCCGTGGCGAAACCGCTGCCATCGGTAAGGTAGCGCGACGCATCGTATTGCAGGGTACCGTAGCCGAGCACGCCGTCAAGGAAGACGCCCTTGCTCGGACGCAGGCTGCCATACACGGCCGCCACGGCGCTGTCGGCCGTGCTGCGGCTGCCGTTCTGGCCCACGTCGCTGCGGTCATGGCTGAAGCCGGCGCCCACGCCCAGGGTCGCCAGGTCGCTGAGGCGGTAATCGCCACCCACGCTCACGCCGTTGGTGCGGAAACGGAAGCCCGTGTCGCGGCCATTCACATCGTGCTGGCCGAAGTCCACCGCACCGCCCAGCCACAATGCCAAGGCCTGCTTCTGCGTGTCCGGGCGCTGCGGCATGTCCGGCAAGCCGTTCGTGGCGCCGCTGACATCCACCTGTTGCCGCTCGCTGCTGAAACCGGCATCGGGCTGGCGCAGGGAAGCCTTGCGCATGAACGGTTTCACGGCCGTGCCGAACACGCGGTCCGCTTCCTGCTCCTGCCAGCGCGCCAGCGCCGCCGTCGGGTTGCCGCTGTCGTTCGGCGGCGTCAGGCTCAGGCCAAAGCTGGAACGTCCCCAGCCGTCGCCATGCAGGCTTTCCAGGCGCTGCGTGAAGTTCGACAGCTGCGCGCTGGCGAAACGCCGCGCCGCATCGGCTTGCGCCGCCTGCAGGCCGATCACTTCCGGATCGACCGACGGGTCGCGGCGCGCCGTCACGGTCACGTTGACCACGCCCGGCTTCGAGGTGGCAAAGGCATTGCTCAGGGTATAGCTGACCACCGCTGCGCCGGCAAACTTGCCCGAGGCCGCAAAGCTCAGCTGGTACGACGGCTTGCCGGCCGTGCCCACGTCGCGCACCACCGCCTTGCCCGCCTCCGCCGGCGCCACGCTCAGCACATTCGCCGCCGTGAACGGACCGCCCGTGGCGCCCGCCGTCAGGTCCACATTGACCGTCAGGCCGGCCACCACCGTGGCGCTCTGGCTGGCCACCTGCGGCATCGGATTGACGGAAATCGTCGACGTCACCGGCGCCGAGGTGCCGAACACGTTCGACACGGTGTAGCCGATGCTGATCTGGCCGCTGGTATTGATGCCTGGCGTATAGACGATGTCCATGCCATTCACCGCTGCCGTGCCGCTGGCCGGCTGCGTGGTAATCGCCACTGCCGTGAACGGCCCGCCCGTGGCGCCTTGCGTCACGGGCAGGGTCACCGGCGTGCCGGCCAATACCGTGACCGTCTTGGCGACAGGTACCGGCACCGGCTGCGGCGCCACCGTAACACTGACCGTCGCGGGCGCGGACGTGCCGCCCGGCCCAGTCGCCGTGTAGCTGAAGGCGTCAGGACCGAAGTAGTTCGCATTCGGCACATACGTCACCTTGAAGGAGCGGCCGCTGCCACCGCCCGCCGCACCGCTCGTCACCACCGTGACGCGCCCATGCTGCGGCGGCGTGACGATGGTCACATCGGTGATCGGGCTGCCATCCGTGGAAGCGATGGTCAGGCTCACTTCCTGGTTGGCCGAGGTCGTCGCCGTTTCATTCGGCACCGGCGGCGGCGCCTGGTTCACTTGCAGGGTCAACGCTTGCTGCACCGTGAACTGGTGCGCGTCCTTCGCTTGCAAGGTGAAGTTGTAGCTGCCCGCCACCGTCGGCGTGCCGCTGACGATGCCGGTCGCCGCATTGAGCACCAGGCCCGTTGGCAAGGCGCCGCCGCTCACGGAGTACGCATACGGCGCGATGCCGCCGGCCGCCGTGAATGTCTGGCTGTACGCGTCGCCGGCACGGATTGGCGCCAGGCTGGCCGGCGTCAGTGTCAGGACCGGTGCCGCCACTGCCAGGGTATAGCTGTTGCTCGCGCTGAATGGCGCACCCACGCCTGTGCTGCTATCGGTGACCTTGATGCTGAACGGGAAACTGCCCGCCACATTCGTCGTGCCGGACAGTACGCCCGTGGCCCCGTTCAGGCTCAGGCCAGCGGGCAAGGTACCGCTGCTGACGCTGAAGGTGTACGGCGCCGTGCCGCCCGTCGCCGAGAGGGTCGCGCTGTAGGCCGCTTCCGCCGTTGGATTGGACAAGGTGGCTGGCGTCAGGCTGACCGTCGCCGAAGACACCACCAGCGTATAGCTTTGCGTGCCGGTAAACAGATGCGCATCGGCCGCCTGCACGGTCACGGTAAAACTGCCGGCTGCCGTTGGCGTGCCGCTCAGCAAGCCGCTGCTGCTCAAGGCGAGGCCCGCTGGCAGGCTGCCGCCCGACACCGTGTAGGCATAGGGAGCGATGCCGCCGCTGGCCGACAGTGGCTGGCTGTACGCCGTGGCCACTGTCGCCGCCGGCAAGGTGGCTGGCGTGAGCGTGATCGTCGGCGCGCCGACGGTCACGGTATAACTACTGGTGGCGCTGAACGGCGCACCCGTGCCCGTGCTGCTGTCCGTGACCTTGATACTGAACGGGAAACTGCCCGCCACATTCGTCGTGCCGGACAGTACGCCCGTGGCCGCATTCAGGCTCAGGCCAGCGGGCAAGGTACCGCTGCTGACGCTGAAGGTGTACGGCGCCGTGCCGCCCGCTGCCGTCAGCGTCGTAGTGTAGACCGCTTCCGCCGTTGGATTCGGCAAGGTGGTCGGCGTCAGGCTGACCGTGGCCGAGGACACCACCAGGGTATAGCTTTGCGTGCCTGTGAACTGGTGCGCATCGGCCGCCTGCACGGTCGCGGTGAAATTGCCGCCCGCCGTTGGGGTACCGCTGAGCAGACCACTGCTGCTCAGCGTCAGGCCCGCAGGCAGGCTGCCGGCCGACACCGTGTAGGCATAGGGAGCGACGCCGCCGCTGGCCGACAATTGCTGGCTATACGCCGTGGCCACTTTCGGCGCCGCCAGCGAACCTGGCGTCACCGAGATTACGGGGGCAACCACTATCAAGGTATAGCTGTTGCTGGCGCTGAACGGTGCCCCCGCGCCGGTGCTGCTGTCCGCGACCTTGATGCTGACAGGGAAGCTGCCGGCCACATTGGTCGTACCGGACAACACGCCGGTGGCCGCATTCAGGCTCAGGCCGACAGGCAAGGTGCCGCTGGTCACGCTGTAGGTATACGGCGCCGTGCCGCCCGTCGCCGCCAGGGTTGCAGTGTAGGCTGCCTCCGCCGTCGGATTGGGCAAGGTGGCCGGGGTCAGGCTGACGCTAGGATTGCCTACTGTGACCGTCACTGTGGCTGACGCAGACGTGCCGCCGGCATTGCTGGCCGTATAGGTAAAACTGTCTGGCCCGGCATAGCCTGCCGTCGGCGTGTAAGTGATGCTGGTACCGCTGACCGTCGCCGTGCCGTGGCCGGCGGCGGAGGCCACCGCCACCGACGTCGCCGTACCGCCGCTCAGGTTCAGGGTGATCGGATTGGCGCTGCTGCCATACGCCACCGTCGCGCTGACGGCGCCGGCAATGGGCACGCTAGGCGTCACCGTGATCGTCACGACGGCAGCCGCCGACGTGCCGCCACCATTGCTGGCCGTGTAAGAGAAGCTGTCCGGCCCGGAATAACCTGCCGCCGGCGTGTAAGTGATGCTGGTACCGCTGACCGTCGCCGTGCCGTGGCCGGCGGCGGAGGCCACGGCCACCGATGTCGCCGCGCCGCCGCTCAGGTTCAGGGTGATCGGATTGGCGCTGCTGCCATACGCCACCGTCGCGCTGACGGCGCCGGCAACGGGTACGCTGGGCGTTACCGTGATCGTCACGATGGCTTCCGCCGACGTGCCGCCACCATTGCTGGCCGTGTAGGAGAAGCTGTCCGGCCCGGAATAACCTGCCGCCGGCGTGTAAGTGATGCTGGTGCCGCTGACCGTCGCCGTGCCGTGGCCGGCAGCGGAAGCCACCGCCACCGACGTCGCCGCGCCGCCGCTCAGGTTCAGGGTGATCGGATTGGCGCTGCTGCCATACGCCACCGTCGCACTGACGGCGCCGGCCACTGGGGGCGCCACCACCACCGTGACGGAGTAGGCGCGCGACCCCGTGTAAGGTCCGCTGCCACTGCTGCTGTCGGTCGCGGTGACGGTGAAGTTATATGGCCCCGCTGCCGTCGGCGTGCCGGACAAGGTGCCGTCCGCCGCCAGGCTCAGGCCCGTCGGCACGCTGCCGCCGGTGATGGCATAGCTATACGGGGCCGTGCCGCCGCCGGCGGCAATGCCCTGGCTGTAGGCGACGCCGGCTGTCATCGCCGGCATCACCGTTGGTGCCACCGTGATCGTCGGCGCAGTGACAGTCATCGAGTAGGCGCGCGCGCCGGAATACGGGCCGCTGCCCGTCGAACTGTCCGTGGCCCGCACGGTAAAGTTGAAGACGCCGCCCGCCGTCGGCGTGCCCGACAATACGCCGGTGGCAGCATTCAAGGTCAGGCCGGCCGGCAAGGTGCCGGCGCTGATGGCGTAGGTGTACGGCCCGGTGCCGTTCGCGGCCGTCACGCTCTGGCTGTATGCGCTACCCACGGCTGCCGCAGGCACGGTGCTTGGCGCAATCGTGATGGTGGGACCGCCGACCGTGATCGTCACGGTGGCGGGCGCCGAGGTGCCGATGCCGTTCGTAGCCGTGTAAGTGAAGCTATCCGGCCCGCCGTAGCCGGCCGTCGGCGTGTAGGTGATGCTGGTACCGCTGGCCGTCGCCATGCCGTGCGAGGCAGCGGAGGCCACAGCCACCGACGTCGCCGCGCCGCCGCTCAGGTTCAGCGTGATCGGGTTGGCGCTGCTGCCATAGGCCAGGCTGGCGCTGACGGCGCCGGCCACGGGCGCGCCGGCCGCTACGGTGACGGAATACGCGCGCGAACCCGTGTAGGGGCCGCTGCCGGTGCTGCTGTCGGTGCCCGTGACGGTGAAATTGAATGGTCCCGCCGCCGTTGGTGTGCCCGACAGAGTGCCATCCGGAGCCAGGCTCAGGCCCGTCGGCAAGCTGCCGCCGGTGATGGCATAGCTATACGTGGCCGTGCCGCCGGCGGCGCTGATGGACTGGCTGTAGGCGACGCCGGCCGTCATGGCCGGCATGACCGTCGGCGTGATGCTGATCGTTGGTGCTGCCACCGTCATCGAGTAGGCGCGCGCGCCAGAGTATGGGCCGCTGCCCGTCGAACTGTCCGTGGCGCGCACGGTAAAGTTGAAGACGCCGCCCGCCGTCGGCGTGCCCGACAGCACGCCAGTGGAGGCATTCAAGGTCAGGCCGGCCGGCAAGGCGCCGGCGCTGATGGCGTAGGTGTATGGCGCGCCACCGTTCGCGGCCGTCACGCTCTGGCTGTATGCGCTACCCACGGCTGCCGCAGGCACGGTGCTTGGCGCAATCGTGATGGTGGGGCCGCCGACCGTGATCGTCACGGTGGCGGGCGCCGAGGTGCCCACGCCGTTGGATGCCGTGTAGGTGAAGCTATCCGGTCCGCCGTAACCGGCCGTCGGCGTGTAGGTGATGCTGGTGCCGCTGGCCGTCGCCGTGCCGTGCGAGGCAGCGGAGGCCACGGCCACCGACGTCGCCGCGCCGCCGCTCAGGTTCAGCGTGATCGGGTTGGCGCTGCTGCCATAGGCCACGCTGGTGCTGACATTGCCGGCCACGGGAGCGCCGGCCGCTACGGTGACGGAATACGCGCGCGAACCCGTGTAGGGGCCGCTGCCGGTGCTGCTGTCGGTCGCGGTGACGGTGAAGTTATACGGCCCCGCTGCCGTGGGCGTGCCCGACAGAGTGCCATCCGGAGCCAGGCTCAGGCCCGTCGGCAAGCTGCCGCCGGTGATGGCATAGCTATACGTGGCCGTGCCGCCGGCGGCGCTGATGGACTGGCTGTAGGCGACGCCGGCCGTCATGGCCGGCATGACCGTCGGCGTGATGCTGATCGTTGGTGCTGCCACCGTCATCGAGTAGGCGCGCGCGCCAGAGTATGGGCCGCTGCCCGTCGAACTGTCCGTGGCGCGCACGGTAAAGTTGAAGACGCCGCCCGCCGTCGGCGTGCCCGACAGCACGCCAGTGGAGGCATTCAAGGTCAGGCCGGCCGGCAAGGCGCCGGCGCTGATGGCGTAGGTGTATGGCGCGCCACCGTTCGCGGCCGTCACGCTCTGGCTGTATGCGCTACCCACGGCTGCCGCAGGCACGGTGCTTGGCGCAATCGTGATGGTGGGGCCGCCGACCGTGATCGTCACGGTGGCGGGCGCCGAGGTGCCCACGCCGTTGGATGCCGTGTAGGTGAAGCTATCCGGTCCGCCGTAACCGGCCGTCGGCGTGTAGGTGATGCTGGTGCCGCTGGCCGTCGCCGTGCCGTGCGAGGCAGCGGAGGCCACGGCCACCGACGTCGCCGCGCCGCCGCTCAGGTTCAGGGTGATCGGGTTGGCGCTGCTGCCATAGGCCACGGTGGCGCTGACGGCACCGGCCACGGGGGCGCCGGCCGCGACGGTGACGGAATACGCGCGCGACCCCGTATAGGGGCCGCTGCCGCTGCTGCTGTCGGTCGCGGTGACGGTGAAGTTATACGGCCCCGCTGCCGTGGGCGTGCCGGACAGGGTGCCGTTCGCGGCCAGGCTCAAGCCCGTGGGCAGGCTGCCGCCAGTGATGGCATAGGTATAGGTGGCCGTGCCGTTCGCCGCAGTGATGCCCTGGCTATAGGCAAGACCGACTGTCATTGCCGGCATGACCGTCGGCGCGACGGTGATGGTTGGCGCATTGACCGTCAGCGCATAAGCGCGCGTGCCATTGGCAGCCAGCGAGTCCGTGGCCCGCACGGTGAAATTGAACGTGCCTCCCGCCGTCGGCGTGCCAGACAGACTACCGGCGCCGGACAGGCTCATGCCTGCAGGCAAGCTGCCAGCCGTCACCGCGTAGGTGTAGGGCGCCGCGCCGCCCGTCGCGCTCAAGGCCGTCACAGGATAAGCCTGGGCCACCGTCGCAGTCGGCACGGTGGCAGGCGACAGCACGATGGCGGAAGTGATCGTGACGTTGTACACGATGGGCTGCGCCACATCGTCCTTGACGGTGAAGGTATCGGAGGTCGCGCTGAGATTCGTATTCCTGTAGCGCACGGCATTCGTCTGGTTCGAATCCTCCAGCGTGCCGTGTTGCGGCGGCACCAGGGTGCCCGTCAGGCCGAAGGGGGAACAAGCCGAATTGGAATAATCCTCGTAATACTCTTGCCCCGCCACCACGCTGATGTTGCGCGGACTCGGGCAGGCACTGGCGGCGGAAGCCTGGCTGGAAAAGAGGGATAGCAAGACAAACAGCAGGGTTCCCGCCAGGCGCATCAGCCACGATGGCAGCAAGCCTTGGACAGGCGGCGCGCCATGGGCCCTGGCAATGAAGCCATCAACACTCCGGACAGGCGTGGATAGCCATCCAAATTTCGTGAAATTTAGAAACATTTGTCTTCCCTCAATACATTTATCTTGGCGCTGGAGCTATTGCAGATAACGGTCAAGGCAAACCTGCACGCCGATGACAACTACCGTCAACAGGACTCAAGGTGGCTTCCCAGCATGATTAAACCTTGCTTTAAGTCAATCTATGCTACTACGGCTTACAAAGAAAGCAACTATAAAATATTATCAAATAGGGAAGTTTTTTAATAAAAATCAATTGCTATTAAAATAGTGTATTTATTCAACAACAATTATGGAAAAGAAACCCGCGTGGGAGGCTCTATTGACCTGCTCGCCGTAAGCCATGCGGACGTGGCATCAGGCTAGTCTGCATGGGCAACAGCAAGGGCTTGCCGCCCATTTTCCCTGTCGAGTACGCTCGGTGCGCCAACAGGAAGACGGCTTTGCATGGGGAAATTCTGGCGGCGCATGCCTGCCGCTGCAGCAGCAGCGACCGCATCGAATACGGCCTCGCGTACCCTGCCCTCAGTTGCACGCACGCCACGCCCGAGGCTGTCACCTTGCAAGCCACCCGCGCAGAAATTCTTGCCAGCGGGCAGCATGGCCTGCCCGGCATGTTGCCCGGCAGGCCATGCCACCTGTCGTCAGCTTTACTGCAGTGCTTGCTTCAAGCCCGGCGCAAACTCCGCGCCATGCTTGACCTGCGCGGTGGACGCCTTCAGGGTGGCGCCGATGGGCTCGGCGCGCCCAGCCAGGCATTGCCCCAGGAAGTTTTCCGTCACCGCATTGAAGGCGATGTTGTTCACGGGCCGGGCAAAGCCATGACCCTCGTCGGGGAACAGCACATACGTGACGGGGATGTTCTTGGCCGCCATGGCCGCCACGATCTGGTCCGATTCAGCCACGTTGACGCGCGGGTCGTTCGCGCCCTGGCCGATCAGCAGCGGGCGCTGGATATTCTGCGCAAAGTTCAGCGGCGAACGCTCCTTCAGCAGCGCCTTGCCCTCTTCCGTGGTCGGGTCCCCCATGCGCTTGTAGAACTGCTGCTTGCCCGCTTCCCAATACGGCGGTATGGTTTGCAGCAAGGTAAACAGGTTCGACGGGCCGACGATGTCGACGCCGCAGGCAAACGTCGTCGGCGTGAACGCCATGCCGGCCAGGGTGGCATAACCGCCATACGAGCCGCCCATGATGGCCACCTTGTCGGCCGTGGTCACACCGCTTTTCACCGCCCATTGCACCGCGTCGAGCAAGTCGTCATGCATCTTGCGGCCCCACTGCAGGTCGCCAGCCGAGATGAATTGCTTGCCGAAGCCCGTCGAGCCGCGGAAGTTCACCGACAGCACGGCGTAGCCGCGGTTGGCCAGCCACTGGTGATAGCCGTTGTAGCCATACGTATCGCGCGCCCACGGGCCGCCGTGCACCAGCAGCACCATCGGCACCGCCTGCGATGGCGTGCCGCCGGCGTTCGCCTTCGATGCTTGCGGCAGGGTCAGATACGACACCAGGTTCAGGCCGTCGCGCGCCTTGATTTGCTGCGGATACATGGGCACCAGCGGTGCGCCTTCCAGTTCCGGACGCGTCACGTACAGCCGCGTGAGCTTCCTGGTCTTGCGTTCGTACAGCCAGCTCGATGGCGGCGCCGTGACGGCATCGACGGCCACCAGCCATTTATCGTCGGCATCCGTGCGCGACGTTACCGTGAACTGGCCCTGGGTATTTTTTTTCAGGAAGGCCAGGTCGGCTTTCAGGTCGTTCGTCAGCGGCAGATATTCCTGCTGCAGAAAATTGACCGTGTAGGCCTGCACGCGGCCCGTGCGCGTGTCGTACAGCGCATCGGCAATATCCGTGCGCGGGTCTTGCGCCACCACCGTGCTCTTGCCGCTGGCCACGTCCTGCGCCAGCAGCGCCGAGGTATTGCGGCCGCGCGAATCGTTCCAGTACAGGGTCTTGCCATCGACCGTGAACGCCAGCGGCGACGTGGTCTGCGCATCTTCCAGGCCCACTTCGGCCAGCGGCGTGCTCTCGACCTTGCCATCGGCCAGGCGGAAATACGTCATGCCGCCATCGGCGCGCGCCTTGCTGGCAATGCGCAAGTTGAGCAGTTCATCGGCGACATAGCCGCCATAGCCATCATTCTGCTGCACCAGGGTCAGCTTGCCGCTGGCCAGGTCCAGGCTGTACACGTCGTGCCAGCGCGCATCGCGGTTATTGATGCCGACGAGGATGCGGTCCTTCACCTTGCTGCTGATCTGGACTATCCGCACGCGGGTCTTCTCGAACGGCGTGTAGTTGATCTGCTTGCCGCTCGCCACGTTCACGCCGTACAGCAGGAAGTTTTCATCGCCGCCCTTGTCCTGGATGAACAGCAGGGTTTTCGAATCGGGCGACCAGAAGCTGCTGCGGATGGGCCGCACCTTTTCTTCCGTCAGCGGGCGAGCTTGCGCCGGGTCGCTGGCCGGCGCCACCCACACATTGAGCACGCCGTCGCGCGGCGCGATCCACGACAGCCACTTGCCATCCGGGCTGATGCGCCCGCCGGACTTGCTGGGATTGCCAAAAATCTTCGCCCGCTCGATCAGCGGCGTGTCATTGGCAGGGGCTTGGGCGTGCGCCGGCAGGGCGGCGGCAAACAACAGGGCAGGCAGGGCATAGCGGATCATGGACACCTCATGGTTGATGAATGAAGGGAAACTTCACACGTGCATGTGCCAGGCCATCATAGGCCAAACGGCTGTTGCCAGGCTGATCACAATGACCAAATCAGGAAACGGGGGAACAGAATGCCTGTAGCGGGGAATGAAATGCGGGAGGCGAGAATTGAGCAAGCGCAAGACGCTGGCACGATGGCACGATGGCACGATGGCACGATGGCACGATGGCGCGACCCGAGCGGACGTAGCACGCTTGCCAATTCTTGCAAAACCATACACTATCTGCGTGCAGTAATTCAGCCCTGACATGGAGAGAGCACTCATGAGCACATGTGACCATATCGTCCGAATGGCCGCCTACAATGAAGTAATGAACGAGAAACTGTATAGTGCAGCTGGGCAACTATCTCAGGAGGAGCTCTTTGCCGACCGCAAGGCTTTTTTTGGTTCCCTCTTCGGCACGATGAACCACCTTGTCGTCGCCGATACGATCTGGCTCAAGCGTTTCTGCGGACATCCGGCACGCCAGCCGGCGCTCGACGCCATCCGCGCGGCAGCCGCCCCGGCGGCGCTGAACCAGCCGCAGGCCGAAGACCTGACGGGCCTGCTCAGGCTGCGCCATACGCTGGACCAGACCATACAGCGCTGGGCCGCCGACCTGACGCCAGGCGACCTGGAACAGCCGCTCGGCTACGCCAACATGAAAGGCATGGTGTCGCGCAAGCGCTATTCGAGCCTGATCATGCATTTTTTCAATCACCAGACGCATCACCGGGGCCAGGCCACCACCCTGCTGTCGCAAAGCAGCATCGACATCGGCGTCACCGACCTGCTGATGCTGATTCCCAACGAAGATTGACGAGCGCAGGCACGGGCGGCAGCACGCCCCCGGCCGCCAGCCTTCCCGCGTCAGTCCGCGGCCAGCTTGCCGCGTCTGGCGCGGTCGCAGCGCCGCACCTCCATATGGTAGGCCGCCCGGATATCATAAAATTTCTCGTGGAATCCCGGATCTAGCACTTCATACGTCTCTTCGCGCCCCGTGCAAAGTTGCCGCACGATTAAGTCGCCTGCCTCGATCACCACCAGATCCTGCTGGGTCAAGATACTGTTTTTCTTGACCAGTGCACGCAAGCCATCGACACGCACACCGTTCGACTTCAAAACGGAAATTCTATCCGTCATCGCTTCTGGAAATTTCATCGGCATTACTCTTTTCTGATCACGGCGCCAGCAGGCGCGGCGCCACAACACCTTGTTGCTACTCGCAGATGCCAGCCGTTGCTTCCTGGGCCAGTGTCATGACACGTCTATTGTCGGACAGACACCTGTTGGAACCTACAGTATCAGTTAACTACAGTCAATGTTTATATGGAAGCATTATCAAATTTGAATGGAGAGCGAACCATGGTCATCACTGTCAGCGCCTGTACACGCGACAACATGAAACCCGAAGACACCCATGCCATGTACCGGCTGCGCCACATGGTGTTCTGCGAACGGCTGCACTGGGACGTGCATACGGCGGACGGCATGGAATCGGACGAATACGATGATTTGTTCCCCGTGTACATGCTGGCGCGCGATATCAGCGGCAAACTGTTCGGCTGCGCGCGCCTGCTGCCGACAACCGGCGACTACATGCTCAAGTCCGTTTTCCCGCAATTGCTGCAAGGCAATCCCATTCCGAACGCCGAAGATACCTGGGAGCTCAGCCGGTTCGCCTTCGAGCAGTCGAAAGGCGGCGAACACCGCTTCTCGCTGGCCAGTTCGCACATGGTGGTCGAGGCACTGGAATTCGCCCTGGACAACAACATCACGTGCTACGTCGGCGTCACGACCGTCGCCTTTGAAAAACTGCTGCGCAAGATCGGCTTGCACGTCAAGCGCTTCGGCCCGCCGATGATGGTCGGGCACGAGCGCTCGGTGGCGTTCTCGATCGACGTCACGACGGCGCAACTGGCGGCGGCACGTTCGAGCCTGTTGCTTGCCGCCCAGCATGTGGCACCGCCGGCACGCGCCAGCCAGGCGGCGCGGGTAGTGCAATAGACGCGGCGCCATCTCAGGCAGCGGCGCAGGCACGCGCCACGGCATCACCCATCGCCTCGGTACCGACCAAAGTCGTGCCCGCTTCATGGATGTCGGCCGTGCGCAGGCCCTGCGCCAGCACTTGCTTGACAGCAGCCTCGATGCGGCTTGCCTGCTCTTCGCGGTTGAGCGAATAGCGCAGCATCATGGCCGCCGACAAGATCGTCGCCAGCGGATTGGCGATGCCCTTGCCCGCGATATCGGGCGCCGAGCCGTGCGACGGCTCATACAGGCCCTTGTTGTTGGCGTCGAGCGAGGCCGACGGCAGCATGCCGATCGAGCCCGTCAGCATGGCGGCCGCATCCGACAGAATGTCGCCGAACATGTTGCCAGTCACCATGACGTCGAATTTCTTCGGCGCCCGCACCAACTGCATGGCCGCGTTGTCGACATACATGTGATCGAGCGCCACATCCGGGTATTCCTTGTGCACATCGGTGACGATATCTTTCCAGAACTGGAAGGTTTCCAGCACGTTCGCCTTGTCCACGCTGGTGAGGCGCTTGTCGCGCTTTTGCGCGGCCTGGAAAGCCACGTGGGCGATGCGGCGGATTTCCCCTTCCGCATAGCGCATGGTGTCAAAACCTTCGCGCTGGCCCTTGAACGGACCATCCGGGCACTCGCGCACGCCGCGGGGCTGGCCGAAATAGATGTCGCCCGTCAGTTCACGGATGATCAAAATGTCCAGGCCGGACACCACTTCCGGCTTCAGGGTCGAGGCGCCCGCCAGCTCCGGATACAGAATGGCCGGACGCAGGTTGGCGAACAGACCCAGGTTCTTGCGCAAGCCCAGGATCGCCTGCTCGGGACGGAACTGGCGCTCCAGATTGTCGTACTGGTAGTCGCCGACAGCGCCGAACAGCACGGCATCGGCCGCTTTCGCCAGGGCCAGGGTGCCTTCCGGCAAGGGATGGCCATGGGCCGCATAGCCGGCGCCGCCCACGGGCGCCGTTTCCAGCTCGAACGATTCGCCCAGCACATTCAAGACCTTGACGGCTTGCGTGATGATTTCAGGACCGATGCCGTCGCCGGGCAGGATTGCAATTTTCATGGAATGATCTTTACATTACGTTGGCCAACCAGGGATTTTTCGTCAAATGGCGTTCTTCAAAGCGGCGGATGGCATCGGCACGGCGCAAGGTCAGGCTGATATCGTCGAAGCCATTCAGCAGGCAATACTTCGTGAACGCGGAGATGAAGAAGGAACAGGCGAAGCTGCCATCGGTGGCGGCAACGCGCTGGCGCGCCAGGTCGACTTCCAGCCGGAAGCCCGGTTCGGCGCCGACCGCCTTGAACAGGTAATGGACTTGCGCTTCACCCAGCACGATGGGCAGCAAGCCGTTCTTGCAGCAGTTATTGAAGAAAATGTCGGCAAACGATGGAGCAATGATGACGCGAAAGCCGTATTGGCCCAGCGCCCAGGGCGCATGCTCGCGCGACGAGCCGCAGCCAAAATTGGCGCGCGCCAGCAGTATCGAGGCGCCCTGGTAGCGCGCCTCGTTGAGCACGAAGTCGGGATTCAGCGGACGACGGCTGTTATCCTGGCCCGGCACGCCGGTGTCCAGATAGCGCCACTGGTCGAACAGATTGGGACCGAAACCGGTGCGGTGGATCGCCGTCAGAAACTGCTTGGGCAAGATCGCGTCGGTGTCGACGTTGGCGCGGTCGAGCGGTACGACCAGGCCGGTATGCTGTGTGAATTTTTCCATGCTTTGAGCCTCCCCTGGAGAGCGCGCCGGCCGGATGTCCAGCCGGCGCCGCATTGATATGCAAGCGGCGTATGCCGGCCTTAACTCATCTTGCGCACATCGACGAAGCAACCGGCAATGGCTGCCGCGGCGGCCATCGCCGGTGAGACGAGATGCGTGCGTCCGCCCGCGCCCTGGCGCCCCTCGAAGTTGCGGTTCGAGGTCGAGGCGCAGCGTTCGCCCGGTTCCAGGCGGTCGGCATTCATGGCCAGGCACATCGAGCAGCCAGGCTCGCGCCATTCGAAGCCGGCCTCCCTGAAGACGCGATCCAGCCCCTCCCGCTCGGCCTGCGCCTTCACCAGGCCAGAGCCGGGCACCACCATGGCCAGCTTGACGCTGGCGGCGCGCCGCTTGCCGCGCACGACCTCGGCCGCCGAGCGCAGATCCTCGATGCGCGCATTGGTGCAGGAGCCGATGAACACCTTGTCGATGCGGATGTCGGCGATCAGGGTGTCAGGCGCCAGATCCATATAGGCCAGCGCCTTGCTCATGGCCTCGCGGCGCGCCGCGTCCCGCTCCGCGCCGGGATCCGGCACGCGGCCGTCGACGGCCACGACCATTTCCGGCGAGGTGCCCCAGGTCACTTGCGGGCTGATGCCCGCGGCATCGAGCAGTACCACGCGGTCGAAACTGGCGCCCGCATCCGTGTGCAGCGTCTTCCAATACGCGACGGCTTTTTTCCACTGCGCGCCCGCCGGCGCATACGGCCGCCCCTTGACATAGGCGATCGTCGTCTCGTCCACCGCGATCATGCCGGCGCGCGCGCCCGCCTCGATCGCCATGTTACAGAGCATCATGCGCCCTTCCATCGACAGCGCGCGGATGGCCGGACCGGCAAACTCGATGGCGTAGCCAGTGCCGCCGGCCGTGCCGATCCGCCCGATCACTTCCAGGGCGATATCCTTGGCCGTGACGCCGGATGCGAGCACGCCGTCGATATGCACCAGCATGGCCTTCGATTTGCGGTCCAGCAGGGTCTGGGTAGCCAGCACATGCTCGACTTCGGAAGTACCGATGCCGAAGGCCAGGCAGCCAAAGGCGCCATGCGTCGAGGTGTGCGAATCGCCGCAGACGACCGTCATGCCCGGCAGGGTCGCCCCCTGCTCCGGCCCGACCACGTGCGCTATGCCCTGGCGCCTGTCGTGCATGTCGAAATAGGTCAGGCCGTAGAAGCGGGCGTTGGTATCGAGGGTCTGGACCTGGCGCCGCGCGACCGGGTCGGCGATGCCGCCGGCGCGGTCGCCCGTCGGCACGTTGTGATCGGCCACCGCCAGGTTGGCGCCAACGCGCCACGGCTTGCGTCCGGCCGCGCGCAAGCCCTCGAAGGCTTGCGGACTGGTGACTTCATGCAGCAGGTGCCGGTCGATATACAGCATGGCGGTGCCATCCTCGTCAACTTGCACCGCGTGGGATTCCCATAATTTATCGTAGAGCGTTTTCATCGTGTCCAGGGCGGCAAGGCCGCGTTAGGGGTCAGGTAGACAGGCGCCGCCTCAAAAGAAGTGGCGGATGCCGGCATTGAACAGGCGGTCGGTGTCGCCGTTGCGCGCGGCGTTGTATTTGGCGGCGCGGCCATTGTGCGTCTGCGAGTACGAGGTATACAGATTGGTCCGCCGCGACAGCGCATAGCTGTAGCCAAGGGCGAACTGGCCGGCATTGCCGCCAGCCTTGCCGCTATCCCATTTGCGGATGTAATCGGCCAGCAGCAGCGAGGCGCCGAACGGCACGCTTACGCCGAGCAGCAGGTCGCGCGTGTCCAGGCCAGCGCTGTCGGTGTTGCGCGCCGCGCCCGCGTGCAGCTTCAGCGCGCCCGCGTCGTACACGCCACCCAGCATGATGGTGCTGGCACTGGCGCGCGTGCTGGCGCTGTCCTGGTCGACATAGGCCAGCGCCAGCGCCAACGGGCCACGCGCGTAGCTGGCGCTGGCGCCAAGCTGGCGGCCGGCCGCCAGGCTGCCGGGCTGTTCGCCGAATCCCCACGACAGCTGCGCGCTCATGCCGCCCAGCTCCGGCGTCGTGTAGCTGAGATTGTTATTGACGCGCTTGCCACTCACATTGAACAGACGGCTGGCGTCGCCCGCCATATTGATGTGGAAGGGATCAAAACTGTCGAGCACCTCGGCGCTGACCGTGTATTTCCTGCCCAGCTTGAGCATGCCGAAATCGCCCCCCAGGGCGACCCAGGACTGGCGCCCGAAGAGTACCCCGCCCTGGTCGATGCCGCCGGTATCGGCCAGAATACCGTTCTCAAGCACAAAGCTGGCGACCAGGCCGCCGCCGAGCGCTTCGCTGCCCTTGATGCCGATGCGGCTGCTGCTCTGGCCGCCGCTGCTCAGGCGCGTGACGGTTCCTCCCCCGCTGCCATCATTTTCCAGATTCAGGCCCATGTCCATGAGGCCGTAGAGTTTCAGTTCGCCGCTGGCGGCGGCGCTGTGCCAGCCCAGCGCCGCCACCAGCGCCAGCAGGATGCCTGTCTTTTTTTTCATGAAATCGTTACCAGTCCTATGTAATGAATCGATCAGATCACCGCCTGTGCAGCTCTTCAGCGCCAGCGCAGCAAATACTCCTGCACCTGGTGGATCAGCCCCGACAACATGACGCCGATCAGTACCAGCACGCTCAGCGTCGCCATCATGGCGGCCGCGTCGCCCCGTCCCTGCGCCTCGATGATCAGACGCCCCAGTCCCCGTTCGGAACCGATGAATTCGCCCACGATGACGCCGATCAGCGCAAACGACACGCTGGGCACCAGCGAGGCGAAGACCCATTCCAGCGTGGACGGAATGACAGTGCGGGTCATCACCTGCCAGTTCGTCGCGCCCAGCACGCGCGCCACATGGACCAGGTCGCGCTGCACCTGCCGCGCGCCGCCGAAGGTATTAAAGAACACCACGAAGAAGACGATCAGCCAGGCCGTGAGTATCTTGGATGCATCGCCCAGGCCAAAAATGAGCACGATCAGCGGCACCAGCGCGATGCGCGGCACCGAGTTGAAGCCGACGATGTAAGGGTCGAAGACGCTGGCCCAGAAAGGCGAGCGGCCCAGCAGCAGGCCGACGACGAATCCCGTGCTCACGCCCAGCGCAAAGCCCCAGAAGGTATTGCGCAGCGTGGCGGAAATGGCGGCCAGCAGATTATTGTCGGTAGCGCTGAAGCAGGCCGCCACCGCCCCGGCACGCCCCAGCAGCAGCTGGCCTTCCTCGTCCGTCATGCACGCCATGTGGCTCAGCTTGTCCAGCACGCCCGTGGGCGTGGAAATGAAGTAGGGATCGATGAAGCTGGGCACCAGCCACGGCAGCTTCGGCTGCAGGCTGAAGCCCCACTGCCACACTGTCAGCAGGATCAGCAGCACGGCAATGCGCCAGAACCAGACGGAATGCCAGGTATAGCGGCTCAGTGTCATGTCGCCTCTCCCTTGTTGAATTCCTCGCCCAGCGAATGCCAGATGCGTGCGAACAGGGCGCTGTATTCCGGCAATTCGCGCACCGATAGCGCGTCGCGCGGGCGTGGCAGCCTGACGTCGAAGATTTCCTTGATGCGGCCGGGCCGCGCCGACAGCACGACGATACGGTCCGACAGCGTAATGGCCTCGCCCAGATCATGCGTGATGAAAACCACCGTCTGCTGCTCGGCTTGCCAAAGTTCGAGCAGCAGCTTGTGCATCTCGAACTTGGTATGCGTATCGAGCGCGCCAAATGGCTCGTCCATGAGGAGGATGCTGGGACGCATGATCAGCGTACGCATCAGGGACACGCGCTGGCGCATGCCGCCCGACAGCATCTTGGGAAAGGCGCGTTCAAATCCCTGCAGGCCGATGCGTTCGATGGCCTCGGCCACCCGCCTGCGCCGTTCCGGCTTGGGAATGCCGGCCAGCTCCAGACCCAGGCCGATATTGTCGGCGACGCTGCGCCAGGGGTAGCAGTTATCGCTCTGGAAGACATAGCCCAGCTCGCGCATCATGTCGCTCGACGACAGGCTGACACCGTCGACCAGCACGTCGCCTGCCGTCCGCTCGAGCACGCCCGACAGCATGTTCAGGATGGTGCTTTTGCCCGAGCCGGACGGGCCGATCAGCGAGACGAACTCGCCCTTGGCGATCGATAGCGAGAGGTTGTCGACGACGCGCACGGGCCGCGCGTTGAGGGTGAAGTCGCGCGTCAGTCCGCGCAATTCCAGGCGCGGCTGCGCCGTTTCGGGCACCAGCCGCAACTGCGGTCCGGGCGGCGCTTCATGCAGGGGTTGTAATGTGCTAGCCATATTTGCGCCTACTCAGGTGAAGGAAAGACAGGTCGGTGACGTCCGCGTAGCGGATCGGCTTGATGCCAGTGCCTGGACGGAACCAGATGGGCGCGCCGTTGGCAAAGGCGGCGGCATCGGTTTCACCGTCGTAGCTGGCCGTGCGCTTGAAGGCATCGAGTTCCAGCACGGCCGTATCGGCGCGCGTTTCACGCAGCTGCCTGACGCCGACTTCCTGCCATATCTGCGCGCTGCTGCTGCGGCGTATCCAGTGCAGCGCCCGCACCATGCCATTGACATATGCCTGCACCAGTTGCGGATACCGGTCGATCGTCGATTGCAGCGCATAGGCGCATGTCACCGGCAGGGGGCCGCCGAAATAGCGGTTCCAGCTGGCGTCGTCGGACACGTCAAAGATGGTCTTGCCAAAACCGCCGCGCTCGGCCTCGATCTGCCAGGCGGCCGGCGCGACGATGGCGTCGAACTGGCCGCTGCGCAGGCCGCCGAGCATGGTCAGCGTGACGCCGCCGGACACCAGGTTCAGCTTGTTGGCGGCGCCGATCTGCTCGAACAGGTAGCTGGCATACACATACTGGCCGCCACCCAGGGTCGCCACGGCCACGATGGGACGCGCGCGGTCCGGCCGGCGGTAGTCGGCCAGCGCCTGCAAGGTGGTGATGCCTTTCTCGTACAGGTCGCTGCGCACCACCACGTTGGTATACGGACAGCGGCGGTCGATCGCCAGCAGTATCTTGGCCGGGCGGCCCCGGTTGGCCAGCTGGATCGGATGCGTGCTGTCGCCCAGGCCGAAGCTGACCTGGCCACCGGCGACGATGTCGCGCAGCTTGGTCCCGCCATCGGACGACATGAGGCGAAAATCGAGGCCCTCCTCGCGCATGTACTGCTGGGTCAAGGCGACCATGTGCGGCAGGTAGTTCACGATGTAGGCAGGGTGCCCGGCCAGCACGGGGGCCAGCGGCGCCGCCGCGGCCGTGCGCGCCGGCCAGGCGGCGGCACCGCCTGCCAACAGGCCCAGCCGGGCAAGCATCGTTCGTCGGTTCATCATGCGAAAGTCCTTCTCTGAAATTGGGGGGGACGCTGCCTACGCGGCCAGCAGCGCCATGGAACTCGTGTCGAGCATGACCGTGACCGGCATGCCCGGCGCCAGGCCGGCTTGCGGCGCCGCATGCACCAGCCACGGGCCGAACGCGGTGCGCAATTCGATCTCCAGCAAGCCACCGAGAAAGGTGACGCTGGTGATCTCGGCAGCCACGCCACCCGCCTGGCCCGCGCCCGCAAGACGCAGCGCCTGCGGCCGCATGGCCAGTTGCACCGGCCCCGGCGCCTGGCCGCAATGGGGCAGGCGCAGCTCCAGGCCGCCCATGCAGACTCTTCCCAGCGCACCTTCGATGGCCATCAGGCGACCCGGCGCAAGGTTGCAGTCGCCCAGAAAGGTGGCGACGAAAGCGTCGCGCGGTGCGCGGTAGATGCCCTGCGGCGTGCTGGCCTGCGCCACCTTGCCGCGATGCATGAGCACCACCTGGTCCGAAATGGCCAGCGCCTCGGCCTGATCGTGGGTGACGTACACCACGGTCAGCTGCAAGCGCTGCTGCAATTCGCGGATTTCCTTGCGCAGCATGCGGCGCAGCTGCGTATCCAGATTCGACAGCGGTTCGTCGAACAGCAGCACCTCCGGCTCGAGCACCAGCGCGCGGGCGATGGCCACGCGCTGCTGCTGGCCGCCGGACAGCTCGGACGGCCAGCGCCGCGCATACGCATCGAGTCCCGTCAGCGCCAGGCCGGCCATGGCGCGCTCCTGCACCTCGGCCTTGGGACGCCCCGCCAGGCGCAAGCCGTAGGCGACGTTGTCGAACACGCTCATGTGCGGGAACAGGGCGTAGCTCTGGAACACCATGGTGACGTTGCGCCCGGCCGCGCCGACATGCGTGACATCGCGGCCACCGATGAGAATCCGGCCTGCCGAGGCGAGTTCCAGCCCCGCCAGCATGCGCAGCATCGTGGTCTTGCCGCAGCCCGATGGCCCCAGCAAGGTCGTCAGCGATCCGGCCTCGATCGTCAACGACACGTCATCCACGGCGGTGACCGTGCCGTAGCGCTTCGAGACGCCCTGCAATTGAATCTGTGCTGCTGCCATCGTGCTGCTCCTCAGGAAACATGGATAGGGATACCACCGGGGCCGGCAGCCGGCCCCGCGCGGCGGCGGCCGGCCAGGCGCTGCACCACGGCCACGACCACCAGGCTGAGTCCGATCAGCAGCGTGCTGTAGGCCACCGCCAGTCCGTAATCGCCATTGATGACGCGATTGATGATGAACGTGGTCGCCAGCTCGTGGCCGGCCGAGACCAGGAAAATGACGGCCGTGATGGTGGTCATGGCGCGCACGAAGCCATAGATCAGGCTGCCGGTGAGCGCCTGGCGCAGCAAGGGCAGCTCGATGCGCAGCAGGGTCTGCCAATTGCTGGCGCCGAGGGTCAGCGACGCCTCGCCCAGGCTGCGTTCGACCTGCGCCAGTGCCGCCACCGTGGTCTGCACCAGCACGGGCAGGTTGCGGCACAGCAGGCAGATGACGATGATGGCCGCGCCGCCCGTCAGCTCCAGGGGCGGGCCGTTAAAGCTCAGCACATACGCCACGCCGATCACCGTGCCCGGCACCGCCAGCGGCAGGAAACTGAATGCCTCGAACAGGCGCTTGCCGGGAAACTGCTGGCGGCTGATGACCCAGCCGGCCAGCAGGCCCAGCACCGCGCCCAGCGGTGCCACCAGCAATGCCATGCCCAGCGTGCCGAGCAAGCTTTCCCAGGCCACGCCCGTCAGGGGATCGGCCGCGCCAGGGGTCACGCCGAACGCGTTCAGGTAATGCACCATGCTGGGCCGGTAGTCGCGCCCCCAGTTGACGACAAAACCGCCCACCAGCACCAGCATGAAAACCAGCAGCGTCAGCGCGCTCCACAGGATGGCAGCGCTCCCGCAGGCCCGTTGCAGGCTCACCGGTAGCGGCGCATGGCGCGTGGCGGCGCCCTTGCCGCTGATGGTGGCGTAGGAAGCCTTGCCCAGCACGCGCCGCTGCAGCCACAGCGCCACCAGCGTCAATCCCAGGAGCAATGCCGACAGGCTGGCCGCGCGGCCGACATCCTGCTGCGCGCCAACGATGGCAAAAAAGATATCGGTGGCCAACACTTCAGTATTGCCACCAAGCAGGATGGGATTGCCGAAATCGGTCAGCGATTCGACGAAGCAGATCAGGAAGGCGCTGGTCAGACCCGGCTTGGCCAGCGGCAAGGTAATGCTGAAGAAGCGCTGATACGGCCCCGCCCGCAAGGTCTGCGCCGCCTCGTCGAGCGCCGGCGAAATACCCTCGACCACGCCGCGCAGGACCAGGCAGGCAACCGGTGTGAACGTGAACAACTGCGCCAGCAAGATGCCCTGTACGCCATAGATCCAGCGCCCGGGCACGATGCCGAACCAGCTTTCCAGCAGGGTGTTGAACAGCCCGGAACGGCCAAACAGCAGGATGAATGCCAGGCCGACCACGAAAGGCGGGGCGATCAGCGGCAGGACCGACAGCCATTGCACCACGCGCGCCAGCGGTCCGCGCACGCGGGCCATCTGCAGCGCCAGCGCGAAGCCGACAAGCGTACACAGCAGTGCAGACACGGCGGCGATGAACAGCGTGGTCCAGACCGTGCCGCAGCGTCCCGCGCCGGTCAGGCAGGCGCCGCTCCACAGATAGCCGCTGTAGAGCAGTCGCAGCGGCGCGGTCCAGGCATGCCCGCCACGGCCATCATCGAATGCATGCGAGAGCATGGCGGCGGTCGGCACCAGCGTAAACACCCCTACGAGCAGGCTGATCGACAATACCGTGCCGGCCACGAACGCGTCGCCGCCGAAATAGCCGCGCTGGCTCAGGCCCAGCGCCAGGCAGGACAGCAGACTGGCCGCGCACGCCAGCTGGCCAGGCCCCATGCTGGCCCCGCTGGCGGCAAAAGCGCACAGGCCAAGCCACAGCAAGCCGGCAGCGCCCGCCAACAGCAGTGCCACGGCGGGCGGACGACGACGCCACGCGGCCCAGCCCAGCAGCAATGGCAGCAGCAGCGACGGCAGCGCGCCGCCATCACGCGACTGCAACAGCAGCACCGCGCCGGCCATGCTGGCCGGCTCGCCCAACAGCAAGGCCGGGGGTAGCAGCCAGCGTCCATCGGACTGCGCATGCCAGGGCAACAGACAGGCACCTAGCAGACCGAGCAGAACCCAGTACCAGCAGGACGCAATGCGGTGCCGGCCGGCGCCGCCGGCCGTGGCGCTCGCCGTGTTCACATCAGAAACAGCCATGGCGCGATATCCTGTCATTGGGCACTGGCAACATCTTTATTCCAGCGTCCCAGCAGCAAGGCATGCTGTTCGCGGGAGCCGAATTTGGCGTAGTCGTAGTCGAGGAACTTCGCCTTGGCCAGGTCCGGCATCCCGGGTGGCAGCTTGATGCCACGGTTGGCTGGCAGTGGATACTGCCTGAGCGAATATGGCAGGGCCTGCGCCTCCGCCCCCAGGGCCCAGTCATAGAACAGCCTGGCATTTGCCAGGTTGCGCGCATTGCGCAGGATCGCCATGGAGCCCGCCTCGGCCCCCGTGCCCTCGCAGGGCAGCGTATAGGCGACGGGAAAGCCGTTTTCGCGTTCCGTCATGACGCCATGCAGCATCGCCACGCCGATGCTGGCCTCGCCGCGCGCGACAGCCTTCAGCGGACCGGCACCGCTGCGCGAATAGCTGGTGACCGAAGGATGCAGCTGCTGCAGGTAGCGAAAGGCGCCGTCTTCGCCGAACAGTTGGGCCATCGTGGCCAGCATCATGTAGGCAGTGCCTGACGAGGCGGGATTGGAAAGTTCGATCTCCCCCTTGTAGATGGGGTCGACCAGGTTCCGCCAGCACTGCGGCGGCGCGAGTTTTTTCTTCTTCAGCAATTCGGTGTTATACGCCAGCACCATCACGGCGCGGTACACGCCGACGCTGCGGTAGGCCGACTGCTCCGCCTGGATCAGGGACCAGGCGGCCAGCTGCGCGAGCTGCGGCGAGCGGTAGGTTTCCAGCAAGCCGTCCTGCGCCGCCTGCAGGAAGGAATCGCCTGAGCCGCCCCACCACAGGTCGCCCTTCGGATTGCGGGCCTCGCCCTTAATCTGCGCATACAGCTCGCCGGTGGGCTTTTGCACCACGCTCACCTTGACGCCGTGGCGCGCGCCGAAACCATTCGCCAGCGCCTGGCACATGGCCGCGTCCGGGTAGGCGCAATACAGGTTCAGTTGCCCTGCCGCCTGCGCGACCGCCGGCAGCGCCCACGCCATGCATGCCGCCAGCGCCACTGCCGCCGCGCCCAGTACGCGGCGCAGGCGCGCCGCCCGGCTTACTGCCAAGTTCGGAAATATCATTGCAATTGCCTCGCTAAGATAGGTGAATGGAAATGCATGCGCGACGCGGCGCGTCACACCAGCAGGCGCTCGACGACGCGGTGATGGATCAGGTGTTCATCGATGATCTCGTCAATGTCGCTGGCATCGAGATAGGTGTACCAGGTCGCTTCCGGATAAATCACCAGCACCGGGCCCAGCTCGCAGCGGTCCAGGCAACCGGCCTGGTTGATGCGCACCTGCTCCTGGCCCAGCATGCCCAGCGCGGCCAGGCGCTCCTTGGCATGCTGGCGCAGTTGGTCGGCACCGTGGTTGGCGCAGCAATCGCGCCCGCCGTCGCGCTGGTTGCAGCAGAAAAAGACGTGGTGGCGAAAATGGCTCATGTCGCCTCCTGCGCCAGCGCGTCGGCCACGCACGCTTCGCCCTGCTCCCAGCCCGGCTCGTACACCCATGGCCGGCGCGTCCGGTCGGCGGCGGCGAAACGGGCGATGGCACCCGCATGCGCCAGCGTTTCGGCGATTTCATCGGTCCCGCGCAGCAGGCGCGCCGCATCGTCCGGCTCGATGTCGAAGGTCAGCGAAAATTGCGCGCAGTTGATGCGCTGATGGTGCAGGTCTATGCTCAGGCGCAAGCCGCCGCCTGCCAGCCGTGCCGCCTCTGCCAGGCGCGCATAGCCGTCCGCGCTGACACGCGCCGGCAAGATGCCGTTGCGCACGCAGTTGCGCTGGAATATTTCGCCAAACCCGGGCGCCACGACGGCGCGGATGCCGAAGTCGGCCAGGGCCCAGGCCGCATGCTCGCGCGAGCTGCCGCAGCCGAAATTATCGGCGGCGATCAGGAACGTGGCATGGCGGTGCTGCGGCTGGTTCAGCACGAAGGCAGGGTCGGGCACGCGCCCCTCCAGGTAGCGCCAGCGGGCGAACAGGCCCTGGCCCAGGCCACGCCGGGAAGTGGTCACCAGTTCGGTTTGCGGAATGATGATGTCGGTGTCGATATTCGGCACCGCCAGCAGGGCGGCATGTCCGGATTCGATCAGAAAGCTGCGGTTCATCGATGCTCCTTTTCTCAGAAATTGATGCGGCTGCCGACGCCCAGCGACGCGCTCTTGTCGGCCAGGCCGGCGTAATCGCGGCTGGACTTTCCCAGACGCACATACATGTCCTGACGGCGGCTCAGTTCATAAATCATGTCCATCTCGGCCGTGACGACGGCCAGCCCGGAAAAGTGGTAGCTGCGCACGACGCCACGCGCCACCAGCTGCGGCGTGAAACGCTTGGAAAAACGCGTGAACGTGTCGTAGCGGCCAAAATCCTCGTTGCCATGCACGGGAAACACCTGCACGAACAATTCCGCCTGATGGCGCTTGAACCAGGCATTCCACGGCGCGATGCGGTGCAGCGTCAGCTGTACGCCCAGGCGCGCGTCAGCCAAGTGGTCATGCGCCCCGCCTGCGGGCGCGCCCAGTTTCAGGTAGTCGAGGCGCGCCACCCAGCCCAGCAGCTGAGGCGCCTCGCGCAGCGGTACCGGCCCGCCGACGAAGACCTGCAGCCGCGCCGTTTCCAGCGCATGCCGGCCCAGCTTGTAGTTGTAGTCGAACGCTTCGAGCAGGAACAGCTGCGACGGCCAGGCGACGAAATGCGATTGCGAGGCGCGCGCGACACCGCCGTCAAGGTAGGCCAGCTGCACCCGTCCCACGGATGGCGGCGTGGCATCGGCGGCAGTGGCCTCGGGCGCGTTGCCGCCCAGCGCCAGCAGCAGCACGGCCCAGGCGGCCACACGGCCAAGTGGCCCCAGCTGGCGCGGATCCGTCACCTTGCCCGTCAGCGCCGAAGCGGCGGCAACCGCCGGGCTCACGAGGTGCGTGCGTGCGCCGGCGCCCTGGCGGCCGATGAAATTGCGGTTGGAGGTCGACAGGCAGCGCTGTCCGGCGCCGACGAATTCCTGGTTCACGCTGGCGCACATCGAGCAGCCGGGCTGGCCCCAGCGAAAACCGGCCGCGCTCAGGATCGCATCGAGTCCCTCGCGCTCGGCGGCACGGCGCACCTGCTGAGAGCCGGGCACCACAAAGGCGCGCACGCCGGGTGCCACCTGGCGTCCCCTGGCCAGCTCGGCCACCACGCGCAGGTCCGACAGGCGGCCATTCGTGCAGGAGCCGATGAACACCACATCGACCGGACGCGCCAGCAGGCGTTCGCCCGCCTGCAAGCCCATGTAGTCGAAGGCCACGCCGGCGCGCGCCGAATCGTCGGCGCCGATGACCGCGCCGATGTCGATCACCTGATCCGGATTGGTGCCCCAGGTGATCTGCGGCTGCAGGTCCGACACGTCGAGCAGCAGCTCGCGCTCGAAATGCGCCCCCGCATCGCTGGACAGCGCCGACCATTGCGCCAGCGCCGCCGCCAGGGCGGCATCGCCAGCGGGCCGGCCCAGCGCCGTGCGCACATACTCGAAGGTGATGCCGTCCGGTGCGATCAGGCCGATGCGCGCCCCCATCTCGATGGCCATATTGCACAGGGTGAAGCGGCCATCCATCGGCAATTGCCGCACGAAGCCGCCGGCAAATTCGATCGCGTGGCCGGTGGCGCCGCTGACCGTCAGCAGCTGGCACAGCTTGAGGATCACATCCTTCGCATACACCCCCGGCGCCAGCGCGCCTTCGAGCACCACGCGCAGATTGGCAGGCTTTTTCTGCACCAGGCTCTGTGTCGCCATCACGTGCTCGACTTCGCTCGTGCCGATGCCAAAGGCGACGCATCCGAGCGCGCCCAGGGTACAGGTATGCGAATCACCGCACACGGCCGTCATGCCGGGCAGCACCAGCCCCTGTTCCGGCGCCATCACATGCACGATGCCCTGGCGCGCATGGTCGACGGGGAAATGGCGCACGCCGAAGTGGCGGGTATTGGTCCGCGCATGCTCGAGCAGCTGCTGGCCCTGCGCAAAGCTGGCGCCGCTGCGCTCCGGCGCCGTCGATACCACGTGGTCCTCGGTCGATACGGTCAGCTGGGGAAACGGCATGTCGCGCTGCTGCTCCAGCAGGCTGCTGAAGGCCTGCGGGCTGGTCACCTCGTGCAGCAGGTGGCGGTCGATGAACAGCAGGTCGTTGCCATCGTCGAAATGGGTGATCACGTGGCGCGCCCATATCTTGTCGAACAAAGTCAGGCTCATATGCGTTCTTCCTTGGTGAGGCGGGCGGCGCTGAAGGCCGGCGCCAGGTGGTGGCGGGCGCGCCGGCTGGCCCACAGTGTCGCCAGGCAAAGCACGGCCACGGCGGCCCAGCCCAGTGCCGGCAGGTACGCATACAGCGCGGGCAGCAGGAAGGCCGGCGGCAGGGACAGCAGCTCGGTGGCAAAGGCCATCGATCCCATGACCCTGGCGCGCTCGGGATGGTCCTCGACGGCGGTGCTGAACAAGGCCATGGCTGGCGGCAGCATCAGCGCGAAAGCCACCGTTTCAAGCACGAACAGCGCGGCAAAGCCGAGCGGCGCTTGCACCAGGCCCATCAGCAGAAGCGCAGCGCCCATGAACCACAGGCCGCCGTCGATCAGCGCGGCCTGGCCGACGCGCTGGCTGACATGGCCGGCCAGCGGCATCAGCAGCGTGGTCAGTACCGCCGAGACCGCGAAAAACATGCCGACCCGCGACGCTTCCATCCCCAGCGCACCCGTCACATGCAACGGCAGCAGAATCATCAGCGAGAAAAACAGCACGCGCCGCAGGCTTTGCGGGCTGTACAGGGCCAGCAGCATACCCAGCGCCGGACGTGGCCCGGCATGGCCCGCACGTGCCGCCACCGGCGCCAGCGCCACGCCGGCCAGCAGCATGGCAAGCAGCCCGACCAGCGCACCGGCGACGAAGATCGCCTGCAAGCCCAGCCAGTGCGCGATGGCGGCGCCGGCCAGCGGCCCAAGCAGAAAACCCAGGCCGAAGGCGGAACCGAAGCGGCCCATCAGCCGCACCCGCTGCTGCGAATCGACGCCCCGCGCATAGCCTATCGCCAGGTCGTTCAGGGCGATCGCCAGCACGCCCTCGACCAGGCCCTCGATGAAGCGCAGCACGCCGAACTGCGCCAGCGAGCCAGCCCCCAGGTAGGCGGCGAACACCAGCGCGTACAGCAGAAAGGCGGCCATCACCGAGCGCCGGTGCCCCCAGCGCATGATCGCCGCCGGGCTGAAGGCGCGCGAGCACAGCCGCCCCAGCACCAGCGTGGCGTACGGCACGCTGAGGGCGGCGACGCTGACGTCGTACTGCTTGAAGTAGATGGGCAACACCGGCATGACGATGCCCATGCCGATGTTGGCCAGTACCGTCAGCAGCAGCAGCGCGGGAAAGCGCCATGCCTCCTTGTGCCGGTTCATGCGGCGCGTTCCCCGCGCTCGGCCACGCGCTGCGCCAGCACCTGCTGGTAGCGCGCGGTATCCGTCACCAGGTCGGGGAAGTACGGCTTCACCTTGTCGAGCCCCACCCAGCCGGCCCGCACCAGGTAGGGGCGGTCGAACGTGAGGTCGATGATGGTGTTGACGCGGTCCCCGCTGCCGGCCAGCTCCGCGGCCGTCGGCCCGGCATCGATGATCAGGTCGACCAGATGGCCGATATCTTCGATGGCCTTGGCCAGGGGCACGAAGATATTGCCCTGCCCGGACAGATTGGCCGAGGTGGCCGCGATGGGCCCGTCGATCCCCTGCGTCAGCATGCGGAAGATCGGATGCGTGGTGCAGCTGATGGCCACACTGTGCAAGCCACAGGTAAGCTGGTCCGGAAACGGATACTTCTGCTTGAAGACGAATGAGATCTCCCCCGGCAGCAAGTCGTCGAGCACGGCGTGGTTGAACCACTCGGGCAATTCGACATAGCGGCCCGCCACGGCAGGATGCGGCAGGCTCACCGGCAGCGGGCCGAACTTGACACGCTGCTTGACGGCGAAGATACGACTGACGGCAGCGGCGTTGGTGGCGTCGCAGATCAGGTTATAGTTGGTCGTCGTTGGCGAAATCACCAGCCCGCCGCGCTTGAGCACTTCGATGGCGCGCGGCAGGAAGTCTTCGTCCGACTTGACGATGGGAGCTATCATGGCAGTCTCCAGTGACGGGCTTAGCGGACCGCGCTGCGGTTGAGCAGCGAGGCATAGTAGTCATGCAGCTGCAGCCAGGCATCGCAGATACGCTCGGTCACGGCCAGCGCGCGCTGGCCAAAACCGGCTACCTGCGGCGCATACTTGCGCACCAGCCGCACGCCTTCCTCGGCATGGTCGTCGTCGGCATCGCTGTGCACGGTGAACCATTCGAGCTCGGCTTCGCTGTAGCCATATGCTTCGCGCAGCGCGGCCAGCATCTTGCCCACGCTCTCGCCCGACTGCGACTCAATGGCGTAGATCGCCAGCAGGCCGACGGCGAAATGCTCGTCGCGCATGATGCCGAGCAGTGTGTCGACATAGCGCCGCACGGGTTCAGCCTGCGTGGCCGGGCCGAACTGGTCGGCGCCGACGCCGGAAGCCTCGGCAAAGCGGCGCATCAGGTTGTAATGGCTGTCGCTGCCGCAATTAATGCCCGTTTCCTCGGCCACCAGCTGTTCGATCATGAAATGGCGCACATCCTCGAACTGGGTCTTCGAATGAATAATGCTGAAGATCAAGTTCTGCGTGTAGACCTGGTGGTATTTCTGCAGCGCCCAGGCGGCCAGCGCCGCCCTGTCCGGCAAGCCGCGCTGCACGCTGCCGACGAACTGGTGGCGGCTGTAGCGTTTTTCATGCACGATCTGATTGCATTGCGCGATGACATCTTCGACCGGCAGCGGGGGGCGCACCCCGCTGTGGCCGGCGTTTGCGTGCAAGTCCATATCAATCCTTGAGGCCATAGAAGGCGGCGGCGTTGTCGTGCAATACCTGGCGCTTTTGCAGCAAGCTCAGGCCCACGTGGTCACGCATGAAATCGAATGACTGGCTCAGGCTCGCTTCGCCGTAATGCGTGTGGGGGAAGTCGAAGGCGCCGAGCACGCGGTCATCGCCGACGAGCTTCATAAATTCCGGCATGTAGTCGTAATCGCCCTCGAAGCCGAAATACACGGCATGTTCGCGCAGCACCGCCTCGGGCGACTTCTTGCCGGGCCATGGCTTGCATGCGGCCGTCGGCCACCAGTGCATCGCCCGCTCCAGAAACAGGCTGAAAAAGCGGGCATCGTGTTCGACGAACGATACTTTCAGGCGCGGGAAGCGGTCATAGATGCCGCCCGTAAAGATACTGATATACGCCCACCAGACGGACAGGTCGAAGGCGCCGAGGAAAATGCTGGACGGCGTCGTGCACTCGAAGGTCTGGCGCGGATTGGGCCAGCCGATATGCACGCAGACCGGCATGTTCATGTTTTGCGCTTCGCTCCAGAACGGGTCGAACAGCGGATCGTGCAGCATGCGTTCGCCGGCCGTCGGCAAGATCATCACCGCCGTGGCGCCCTTCTCCTTGGCATGGCGCATTTCCTGCACCGCCAGCTCGGGCGAGCGGATCGGCACCAGGGCGGCGAATTCGATCATGTCCGGCGCCTTCGAGCGCATTTCCGCCATCCAGTCATTCCAGGCACGCATCAGCGCCGCCTCGTAGACCAGGTCGTCGGTCAGGGTTTCCAGGAACAGCGTGGAAAACAGCACGGTGCGGTCCAGGCCCTGGTCGCGCATCAGCTGCGCGCGCGCCACCGGGTCGGTGCAAGCCTGGATCGGCACGGGCACCGGCTTGCGCTTGGCAAAGTCCATCTCGGCCGGTGTGCTCATGACGACGCCGCCATTGCCCTGGTTCTTCGGCACCAGGCGCCCGTCGATATACCAGGTCTTGTTGCGGCTCGGGCGCAGCGACACATGGGGATTGTCGATCACATGCGGGCGCCGGTGCGCAAACTCCTCTGGCAGGTAGAGCTCCCAGCTGTCACCCACTTCCTGCACGTGGGAATCGGAATCGAATTGCTTGAAATCGAAGGGCGAGGTGTATTTCTTCCATTGCTGCTGCGCTGGCGCGGCGGCGGAGGGAAGCGGATGTGGACTGTTCAGTATCGTGCTCATGTACGGCTCCAAAGGGTTGAGTGGGATTTAAGACTGTGCTTGCAGGGCCAGGAAACCGGGTTCGATAGCTTCCCAGTTCACGCCGCGCCGCTTGAGCGACCAGTTGGTGAAGTTGACGATGGTGGTGGCGTTGCGCTCCGGATTGGCGTACTTGGAACGGCCATGGTCGATGGCGAAGTCGGCCGCCTCGCGCAATGTGGCGGGAATGTCCTCGAACTGGTAGATATTGCCTTGCGACGAGGGATTGGCCGACGATCCCACGACCAGCAAGCCGGCCGTGCGCAGGCGGGCAATCACGTCTTCCAGGAAGGGCCCGACGTTGAGGAACACGGCAATGGTGCCGTTGGTAACAGTCTGGCCGTAGACCCACGGCGACAGCTTGCCCAGCAGCTTGCTGTGCGGATTGACGGGCAACACCACCGCCAGCGTCGTCTCGGCGGCGGTGGCGGCGATCCAGTCGCCGATGACGTCGTTGGGTACCAGGGCGACTTCGCGCAGGATGTCGAGGTTGCCGATGACGATGCAGGGATTGGTGTGGACCCTGCCCTTGGCGTCGTACATCTTGCGGATGGCGCGCTCCGAGTGGCCCAGCAGGCCGTAGCCGATGTCGCCCTTGAGCAAGACCAGGCTGCCGGCGGCAAAGGCATCGCAGCTGGCCCGCACGTCGTGCTCGGTGTGGGCCGTGCCGCTGTCTTCATAGTGCATGGAATGTGCATTCATGGTGTGGAGGATTTCGCTAGGAGGCTGCCGGCCTACAGCACGGCCAGCGGGGATTCGGCGTCGCTGCGCTCGCCACCACGGGGGGCCGGGCGGGTGGACACTTCGGACAGCAGCCGGTATTTCTCCACCAGCAGCTGGGCGTCGTTGTAGCTGGCCACGTCGTCTTCGCTCATGATGGCCGTGTACACCGCGTCGAGCACCGCAGAACTGACCTGCTTGACACCGGCGCGCATCAGGCGCTGGCGCAGGATATTGCGGCCGCTGTGGCGGCCGATCACGGTCTTCGACTCGGCGCCGAAGTTCTCCGCGCGCATGAATTCATACGTGAAGCGGTACTTCATCACGCCTTGCTGGTGCATGCCGGCCTCCGTGGCGAAGGCGTTGCGGCCGATGATGGGCTTGTGCAGCGGCACGCTCAACTGCAGGTAGTCGGCCACCAGCAGGCAGCTGTCGAGCAGCCGGTGGGTGACGATATCGTGGGTACAGTGCAGCTGGTCGCTCTTGTAGGTCAGCGCGGCGACCAGTTCTTCCATGCTGGCATTGCCGGCGCGTTCGCCGATGCCGCACATGGTCGTTTGCACCTCGTCGGCGCCCGCTTCGATGCCGGCCAGGGAGTTGGCGACGGCCAGGCCCAGATCGTTGTGGCAATGCGATGAAATGCGCAGGTCCGGACCGACAAATTCGCGCAGCTGGCGCACCAGCGCATAGTATTCCGCCGGCAGGCAGCAGCCGACGGTGTCGGGCACGGCGATGGCCGTGATGCCGTGCGCAATGCCTTCGCTGATCAGCTGCTTCATGAAGGCCATGTCGCCGCGGGTGGCGTCTTCCAGCGCCAGCGAGATGTCGCGGAAGCCGACGGCCTTCGCATGTTCGATGGCCTCGATCGCTTCACGGATGATCTGTTCGCGGGTGACGCCGCGCTTGTACTTGATATGAATATCCGAACCGACCGAGGCCAGTTCGATCTGCGGATGGCTGGCATCGCTCATCGACTTGGCGCAGGCATCGATGTCCTCCTTGACGGCCCGCGCAAAGCCGCACGGCGTGGCGCGCGACAGGATGCGGCAGATCTCGCGGGTCGCTTCGAAATCGACCGGCGACGAGGCCGGGAAGCCCGTCTCGATGGTATTGACGCCCAGGTGCTCGCTCGCTTCGGCGATCTTGATCTTCTGGTCGATCGCCAGGGCGTAGCCCGGCGCCTGTTCACCGTCGCGCAGCGTGGTGTCGAAAATGTTCACATGCCTTAATAGATTCATGTCCATCGTCTGTCCTATGAAAAAACACTAAGGGTGGCGCTGCCACTCGGGGACCGCCGCCTTGGCTGTCGGCCACGGCACACCAGCGAGCTTGCAAGACCGTTCTGCGGGAAGCGCGACGCCTGGATTTGACCTGGCACAAACGTTTCCTTGCGATAAAGACTACCGGAATCATGCAGGCGCGAAACCTGTCCGCCTCCTCACCTGTGGGCGCCCGCAGCTGTTGAGAGGAACAGCTAGTGTCGGCGCCTGCCGCTTGCTAAGGTGGCATGGCTGACTGAGGTCAACAGCGCAACGCGGGCGGCAGGAAGCGCTTTCGCACGAGGCCGGCGAGACCGGTAATTCTTAACAAGGGAGCGATATGGAGCTGCACATAGGATTGGAAAACATCGCGATTGCCAACAGCGCAATCAGCTATGCGAACGGTGAAAAGGGTGAATTGATCTACCGCGGCTACTGGGCCGGCGAACTGGCACTGGATAAATCGTATGAAGAAGTGCTGCACCTGATACTGTTCGGTACCCTGCCGGATGCCGCCGAGCTGGCGCAGCTGCGCGCCAGGCTCGAAGCGCTGCGCGTGCTCGACAGTGCAACGACTGCGATGATCGCGGCCCTGCCGGCGCAGGCCAGCGACATGGCCGCCCTGCGCGCCGTGCTGTCCTGCCAGCCCATTGCCGGCGCCGACTGGCCGCCGACGCTGGACCAGGCGCTGGCCATCTTTGCCATCGCGCCGACGGTGATCGCGCACCGCTACCGCCTGAGCCAGAAGCTGGCGCCGGTGGCCCCGCGCGCCGGCCTGTCGCACATTGAAAACTATTTGTACATGCTGAGCGGCAAAGTACCGGATCCGGACTTCGCGCGCGCGCTGTCCGCCTATCTGATCCTGTGCATCGACCACGACACCAACGCGTCCACGTTCGCGGCGCGGGTGGTGGCCTCGACCCAGGCCGATATCGTCTCGGCGGTCTGCGCCGCGATCGGTGCGCTGATTGGCCCGCTACATGGCGGCGCGCCGTCCAAGGTCGACGACCTGCTCGACGAGATCGGCAGCGCGGACCAGGCGCAGCGGGTCATCAGCGGCAAGCTGGAAAGAGGCGAACGCCTGATGGGTTTCGGACACCGCGTCTACAAGACCTGGGATCCGCGCGCGGCGGTGCTGAAGAAAGTGGCCACCAGCCTGCACGGCAAGGACCCCCTGCTCGACCTGAGCCTGGCCGTGGAAAAGACCGCCGTGGCCTTGCTGGAACAGCACAAGCCGGGGCGCAACCTGTACCCGAACGTGGAGTTCTGGGCCGCCGCCGTGCTGCGCGCCGTCGGCGTGCCGAAGACCTTGTACACGCCGACCTTTTGCTGTACCCGCATCGCCGGCTGGTGCGCACATGTGCTGGAACAGGCGCAGGACAACCGCCTGATCCGGCCCAAAGCCGTCTACATTGGCGGACGTCCGGCCGCACCGGCGCAGCTGGACTGAGGCAGCCGCGGCGACCTGGCGGTGCGGCGCACCGCCAGGTGCGGCCTTAACGGCTATAGCTGGTGCGTAAGACAGCCGTGCCAAGACGATTGGCGCCAAGCATGAAACCGATCATGGCCGGCGAGGCATCGGCGGGCACGCCCAGTTTGTCCGTCTTCAAGGCATGCAGCGTGAAGATGTACTGGTGCGGCTTGTCGCCTGGTGGCGGGCAGGCGCCGCCGAAATCGTTGCTGCCGAAATCGTTGCGGGCCTGCTTGCTGCCGTCGGCCAGGCTCGCCTGCTTGCCGATGCCAGCCGGCAAGCCTGTCGCGCCAGCCGGAATGTCGTAGATGACCCAGTGCCACCAGCCGCTGCCGGTCGGCGCATCGGGATCAAAAACGGTGACGGCAAAGCTCTTGGTGCCTGCGGGCGCGTCGGCCCAGGACAGTTCCGGCGAGCGGTTGCCGCCGCTGCAGCCGAAACCGGCGTAGACCTGGGCATTGCCGAGCGGTGCGCCGGCCTGCAAGTCCCGGCTTTTCAACTCGAATGCCTGCGTGCCCGAACACACACCTGCGGAGAACAACATCATGAATAGCAGCTTGCGCATCTTACCTCCGGTTATGTTAAACAACGCAGGAAGTGTAGGCCAGGCCAGCAAGCCGAAACGCTCGATATGCATCGCCAATCGCTCAGGCGCCCGCCACGGCGGAAGGGTCGACGCCGAAGCGCCTGGCGAAGGCGCGCGAAAAGCTGGGCACGGAACGATAGCCGCAGGCGCCCGCCACTGCCTTGACGGGGCGGCGCGTGGTCTGCAGCAGCGCCAGGCCCGCATGCAGGCGCACATCGAGCAGCAGCGCGCGGAACGAGGTGCCTTCCTCGTGCAAGTGGCGTCGCAAGGTGGCACTGCTCATCTGCAGCTGCTGTTCCACGTGTGCCGACTTCCAGTCCTGCGCGGGCGCCGCGGCGATCATCAGGCGCACGCGCGCGGCGGTGGACGGATCGTGGGCCATGAGAAAAGCCCTGTGGCCCAGGCGCGCCAGCGCCACCAGCAGGCCCAGCGCCAGGTAATCGGTCATCAGCGGGTCTTGCGCATCCGCTTCCAGATAGGCGCGCAGGGGCATCACGATGGCTTCGAGCGCGCCGACCGAGATGCTGGCGGCGTGCGCGGGCCCGCTACCGGCGCCGGCGTGCGGACCGAGCAGGCTGCGCGCCAATTCCACCACATGCCAGGGAAACGCCAATGCCAGGGCGCGGTAGGGGCCATCGCGATCCGGCGTGTTTTCCACGTCAAATTGCAAGGCGCGGTGGACCAGCAGGAAATCGCCGGCTCCGCAGTCGAGCTGCACATCGCCGCAGCGCAGGCCTTTTTTGCCTTGCAGCGGCACCAGCAGCAACGGCATGTCGCACGCCACGGCCTGCAGGCGGTAAGCATGCACCGCCACGATGGTGACGGTAGCACTGGCAGCGCCGTCAAAACGCGCCGCCAGGGGATCGAGGGGCTGCGATAACAGCCAGGACAGATCGGAATGCACGTGCCTCCCTGATGAAATATGCGGGCGATTTCCCCGGCGGGAATGCGCACCATCGGAAATGCGCCGCCATTGCATGCATTGCAATTTACACGAAATATCACAATAAGGAAATATTATCCCTATATACGCCACGGCCAGTCGCTGCGCAAATTGGTATTAGCCGATGCCGCCCATTATATTGCCAGCCCCGCAGGGAAAGATATTCGCGCACAGCCACATGCGCCACTCCCGTGGAAACCGAAATAAATACAGTGTTTTATTTAATAACATAAATTCCGATACAAAATATTGAATTTTGAAAAGAACAACATCTAAAATTTGATAAATTACAGCAAGATAAATCAGAAGCACAGCGACATCACGCTTTTGAACAATATCGTTGCGTATCAAATAGAGCAAATGGATGTCAAGATAGTTAATAATTAAATATTATATTTATTGAGAAAGAGTTTCTATATGCTTCAGCCTCTGAGTAAATTTGAAAATTTGTTGCAATGCAAAAGCTTTGCCGATTTACACAAGAAAACCTCGGGTATCGTGCAAGAACTGGGATTTGAGCATTTTCTGTTTGGCTTGCGCATGGAAATAGTCGGACAGCCAACGGAAGACTTCGTGCTGAGCGGCTACCCCGAGCGGTGGTGGGAAGCCTACCAGGAGCATGATTTCGACCGCATCGATCCCATCGTCGCGCACTGTAAGACCAGCCACCGCCCGTTGCTGTGGGAACGCGAACAGTATTCGAATGCGTATGCGGCGGCCATGTTTGAAGAAGCCGCCATGTTTGGCATCCGCAGCGGCGTCAGCGTGCCTTTGCACGGCAGCGTGCGCCGCGAATTCGGCCTGCTCAGCCTGGCTTCCGACGATGCCTGCATCGATGGCTACACGGAACAGATCCTGGGCCAAAGCCAGCTGCTGGCCAGCTTCCTGTACGAAGCCGTACAAAAAATTGCCGCAAAACAGCTCAACGTCCTCTCCCCCACCCTCACGCCGCGCGAGCATGAATGCATACGCTGGGCCGCAGCCGGCAAATCGACGTGGGAAATCTCATGCATCCTGAAGACGTCGGAACGCACCATCTACTTCCACATCTGCAATGTGATGGCCAAATTGAATGTCGTCAATCGGCAACAGGCGATCGCCAAAGGCATGGCGCTGGGACTGATCTGAGCCATCGCTCACGGGCCGGCATGGCGCAGCGCGCCGGCAACGTGATCCCCCTCGCCATGCGGCGAGCGGAACGGCAGGTCCGCTGTTAACAAGAGCTCCCCTACACTTTCACTTCAAGGCGCGTATGAATTTTCAAGTACATCTCCAGCCCAGCGGCCAGCACTTTCCTTGCGAAGCAGAGGAAACCATTCTGGAGGCGGCACTGCGTGCGGGGGTCGGCCTGCCTTACAGCTGCAGAAATGGCAGCTGCGGCGCCTGCGCGGCAACCATCGCGGGCGGAACCGTAGCGTACCCGGGCGCGGCACCGCGCGCGCTGACGCCGGAGCAGGCCGCGCGCGGCGTCTGCCTGCCCTGCTGCGCCATTGCCTGCACCGATGTGCTGCTTGAGGCCAGCGAGGTGGCCGGCAATGGCGACTTTCCGGTACGCAAAATGCCTTGCCGCGTCAGCGCGATGCAAAAGCTCGCGCCGGACGTCATGCAGCTCACGCTGCAGCTGGCGGCCGGCCTGCAATACCGCGCGGGCCAGTACGTCGATTTCATGTTGCGTGACGGGACACGGCGCAGTTACAGCGTGGCCAATGCGCCCGACCAGACAGGCGCGCTGACCCTGCATATCCGCCACATCTCCGGCGGCCGGTTCAGCGAACAAGTGTTTCGCGCGATGCAGGAACGCGACATCCTGCGCCTTGAAGGTCCGCATGGCAGCTTTTTCCTGCACGAGGATTCGGACAAACCGATGCTGCTGCTGGCGACGGGCACCGGCTTTGCCCCGCTCAAGGCCATGGTCGAACAGTTGATCGCGCTCGAATTGCCACGTCCGATGGTGCTGTACTGGGGTGGACGGCGGCCGCATGACCTGTATATGGATGGCTTGTGCCGCGAATGGGCTGCGCGGCTGCCGCATTTCCGCTATGTGCCGGTGCTCTCCGCGCCTCTCGCCGAGGATGGCTGGCAAGGCCGCGTCGGCCATGCGGACCGTGCCGCGATCGCCGACTTTCCCGACCTGTCCGCTCACCAGGTGTACGCCTGCGGCGCGCCCGCCATGGTGGAAAGCGCGCGCCGCGATTGCGTGCGGTTGTGCCAGCTGCCGGAAGACGAGTTCTATGCCGACATCTTTGTTTCGCCGCAAGAAAAGAAACAGGCCACTCCGCAGAGTGGCCTGCGCCCTTGAATCCAATGCGCGCGGCGAAAAGATGCGCACTGTTAGGTTGCACCGAACTCTGACCGGGAATTTGCATTGAATTCCGACCCGCTCAGGTATGTAACGGTCAGGCGGATCGGAGCCGGGTTTTCCTTCCTTTTGCGAGGGCTTGAGTCGAGCTGTTTGTTCGTTTGCTCGCAGAATTGACCCACTCTGTTTGACCCGCCTTCCACCGCCTGGCAAACGCTGCCACGCGGTCGTATGACCCTGCATAGCCCAGCTCTTTCAGGTCCTCATGGATCTGCTTCAAATTGCGCCGCTGCTTACGCGGCTTAGTCGTCTCGGCCTTGAGCCACCCGGATAGCTGCACCGAGTATTTGTCTAATCCGCTAACTGATCGCCGCTCCACATAGGAGGGCTCAGTGGTTTCCGAGCGCAGATAGCGTCGGACGGTATTGCGTGAGATATCCAGTCGCCTGGCGATTTCTCGTATTGGGATCTGGTCACGAAGGTGCCAGCGTCGAATGATACCGCGTAGAGCCACGTTGATCACTCCGATCTCCTGCCGATAAGACAGGTGGAATTGTGCTACTGACGTGGGTCGGATTCCGTTGCAAATTCGTGGGGAAAGTGGATCAATTTTCAGTGCAACTTAACAGAATGTCTCTATTTTCCGAATTTGGCCTGCCCAGAGAATAACATTTTGTCTAGCTGGAAAATACACGAAATCTCACTCGCCGGTGACATGAACCAGGATGTGCCGAAAGGCGGGGCTCCACGAGGACTTAAAAAAGTTGGGGTTCGATGGGGGGCTTACGACAGGGTCGCGGCGTTCGCGAGGACATGGAGGGGCGTCAAGTAGGCCTGGTCAATTCGGCCAGCAAACAAACATGCTCGGGCCTGGGAAAGAATCGTCAGTAGGAAAAACCTGTTTCAACCCATGCCAAATGATTGCAAACAAGCCCATGTTTTCGTAGGGGTAAATGCAGGGATAAAAACTCTCACCAAAGAAAAAGGCCACTCCGAAGAGTGGCCTAAGTCCTTGAATCTAATGGTCGGGGCGAGAAGATTCGAACTTCCGACCCCATGCACCCCATGCATGTACGCTACCAGGCTGCGCTACGCCCCGACGAGGTGGGAATTATAGCAGAGCCTTTTAGGTTTTTGCCATGCTTTGCGCATGATTCATATCAAACTGCGCAAACTTTTTTACACGGCTCAGCCAACTGCCCTATTCGCTCAGCAGCAGCGCCGTCAGGACGATGCGGAAGCCCGCGATCAACGGCTCGACTTTCACGTCCGGATTGTGAATGAAGCGCACGGGCAAGCCCTGGTACATGGCGACAAGGGCGTTCAGGCGGCCTTGCAGCATCTCTTCATCGGCCGGCAAGCCGCGCTTGATGCGCGCATCGCGGATGATGGAGAGAAACAACTGCCGCGAACGCTGGTCCGAGCATTGCAGCATTTCCGCGATCACCGGATTGCGCGATGCTTCCGCAAAAATTTCCAGCGGCATCATCCACGTTTTCGGGTCCAGCGCTTCAAGCACATGCTCGCCCGCATTGTCGATCACGGCCTGCAGCGGGTCTTCGCGCTGCGCCAGGTCCTGCATCAGGTTCGACACCCGCTCCGTATTCTGCATGACGAAGGCGGCGATGATCGCATCCTTGCTGTCAAAATAGTTATAGATGTGGCCCGCGCTCATGCCGGCCGCTTTCGAGATCTCGGCCATGCTGGCGCCGTGGACGCCGCGGCGGCTGAAACAGCTTTCGGCCGCATCGAGCACCTGCTTGCGCCGCGTGTTGGCGCGCTCGGGATCCGGATGCTTCTTTTCAACTTGGTTCATGATTTTCCAGTAGCGCGCCGGCCCTGCCCTTGCGGGCAAGGCCGGCGTCGGCGTCCCCGTGATTATTGGGCGCCGCCAGCCGCCGCGACGGCTGTCTGCTCAGGCTGCCAACCGCCGCCCAGCACCTTGTACAAGGTCACCAGGTTGGTCGATTTGGCCAGGCGCGCCGTGATCAGGCTCTGCTGCGCCGTGTACAGCGCGCGCTGGGCCACCAGGGCGTTCAGGTAGGACTCGGCGCCCTGCTTGTAGCGCGCGTCGTGGATGGTGTAGCTCTTCGTCGACGCTTCGACCAGCGAGACCTGCGATTGCAGGCGCTCGTCGATGGTGCCGCGCTGGGCCAGCGCATCGGACACTTCACGGAAGGCGACCTGGATCGCCTTTTCGTATTGCGCCACGGAGATTTCACGCTGCACCTTGGCGATATCGAGGTTGGCGCGGTTCACGCCGCCATCGAAGATCGGCAAGCTGATCTGCGGAATGAAGCTCCACGTGCCGCTGCCCGCCTTGAACAGACCCGACAGGTTGTCGCTCAGCGAGCCGGCCGTGGCCGTCAGCGAAATGCGCGGGAAGAAGGCCGCGCGCGCCGCGCCGATGTTGGCGTTGGCCGCGCGCAAGGTGCGCTCGGCCGCCAGCACGTCGGGACGGCGTTGCAGCACGTCCGACGGCAAGCCGGACGGAATGTCCGCCAGGGCCGTGACGGCGCCGAACTCGCCTTGCGGCAGCAGCTCGGCCGGCACGGGGCCGCCCACCAGCAAGACCAGCGCATTCTGATCCAGCGCAACCTGGCTCGTGTAGACAGCCACGTCGGAACGGGCCGATTCGACGCTGGTCTGGGCATCGTACTTGTCCAGGCCGGAAGTCGCACCGGCACTGAAGCGGCGCACGGCCAGGTCATACGACGACTGCTGGCTCTTCAAGGTATCTTGCGCCACGCGCAGGCGCTGCTGGTCGGCCACCAGGTTCAGATAGGTGCTGGCCACTTCGGCCACCAGGCTGATCTGCTGTGCACGGCGTGCTTCTTCCGTGCCCAGGTATTGTTCCAGCGCGCTGTCGGACAGGCTGCGCACGCGGCCGAAGAAGTCCAGCTCGTACGCCGACACGCCCAGGTTCGCCGTGTACTGGCGGTTGATGGACGCTTCGCCGTTGGCGCTGGCGTTCTTCGGCACGCGGCTGGCCGACTGGCCGCCGGACGCCGACAGGGTCGGGATCAGCGCGGCGCGTTCGATGCCGTAGGTGGCGCGCGCCTTCTCGATGTTGAGGATCGAGACGCGCAGGTCGCGGTTGTTGGCCAGCGCCAGTTCCAGTACCTGGCGCAGGCGCGCATCGGCAAAGAACTCGCGCCAGGCGACGTCCGCCACCGGCTTGGCGTCGGCGGCGGCCGTGTCGGCCTTGTAGGAAGGACCGGTCGGCCAGCTTGTGGGCGCCGGCGCTGCCGGACGCTCATACGTAGGGGCCAGGCTGCAACCGGCCAGCAAGGCCAGTGCCGCCATGGAGAGTAGCGATTTTTTCATATTAATGTGCATCCTTGGAAAGCGTGACGGCTGGCGAACCAGGCGCCGCCGGCGTGGTTGGCGCGTCCGACTTCGAGAAGAAGCCGCGCACCAGCACGAAGAACACCGGCACGAAGAAGATACCGAGGAACGTGGCCGTCAACATACCGCCCAGCACGCCGATACCGATGGCGTTCTGGCTGCCGGAACCGGCGCCGCTGGAAATGGCCAGTGGCAACACGCCCAGGCCGAAGGCAATCGAGGTCATCAGAATCGGACGCAGACGCAGACGCACCGCATGCAAGGTCGCGTCCAGCAGCGACATGCCCGATTCCTGCATTTCCTTGGCGAATTCGACGATCAGAATCGCATTCTTCGCCGACAGGCCCACCACCGTGAGCAAGCCCACCTGGAAGTACACGTCGTTCGACAGGCCGAACATCCACGTACCGAGCACGGCGCCGATCACGCCCAGCGGTACCACCAGCAGCACGGAGAATGGAATCGACCAGCTTTCATACAGCGCGGCCAGGCACAGGAAGACGATCAGCAGGGACAGCGCGTACAGCTGCGGCGTCTGCGAACCGGATTCGCGCTCTTCCAGCGACACGCCGGTCCAGCTGAAGCCGATGCCAGGCGGCAGCTTGGCCACCATTTCTTCCATCGCGTTCATGGCGGCGCCCGTGCTTTGGCCCGGCGCCGGCGTACCCAGGATCTCTACCGACGGCAAGCCGTTGTAGCGTTCCAGGCGTGGCGACGCGTAAATCCACTTGCCGGTAGCGAAGGCCGAGAACGGCACCATCTGGCCAGCGGTATTGCGCACGAACCACTTGTTCAAGTCTTCCGGCAGCATGCGCGAACTGGCGTCACCCTGGATGAACACTTTCTTCACGCGGCCACGGTCGAGGAAGTCGTTCACATACGAACTACCCCAGCCGACGCTCAGCACGCGGTTGATTTCCGAGATCTGCAAGCCCAGCGCCGTGGCTTTCTGCTGGTCGATGTCGATCTTGTACTGCGGCGTATCTTCCTGGCCGTTCGGGCGCACGCCGACCATGGCCGGATTCTGCGACGCCATGCCCAGCAACTGGTTACGCGCCGCCATCAGGGCGTCATGGCCGACACCGCCGATATCCTGCAGCTGCATGTCGAAACCGGTGGCGTTACCCAGTTCCAGCACGGCAGGCGGTGCAAACGTAAACACCATCGCATCCTTGATCTGCAACAACTTGCCCATGGCGCGGCCCGCTACTGCCGGCGCTTTTTGCGCCACGTCCTTGCGCAGCGACCAGTCTTTCAGGCGCACGAAGGCGATACCCGTATTCTGGCCGTTACCGCCGAAGCTGAAACCGGCCACGGCAAACACGGAAGCGACGTTATCTTTCTCGCTGTTCATGAAGTGGTCTTCGACCTGTTCGATCACTTTCAGGGTGCGCTCTTGCGTGGCGCCCGTCGGCAATTGAATCTGCGTAAACAGGATGCCCTGGTCTTCTTCCGGCAGGAACGACGTTGGCAAGCGCATGAAGATGAACACCAGGCCGGCCAGCAACAGCACATACAACAGCATCGAGCGGGCGCGGTGCGTAATCATGGCGCCAACCATGCCCTGGTACTTGTTGCTGCTGCTATCGAAGCTTCGGTTGAACCAGCCGAAGAAACCCTTGTTGGTCGCGTGATGGCCCTTTTCGACCGGTTTCAGCAAGGTGGCGCACAAGGCTGGCGTAAAGACCAGCGCGACGACGACGGACAGCACCATCGACGAGACGATCGTGATCGAGAACTGGCGGTAAATCACGCCCGTCGAACCGCCAAAGAAGGCCATCGGCACGAACACGGCCGACAGCACCATGGCGATACCGACCAGCGCGCCCGTGATCTGCGTCATGGACTTGCGCGTCGCTTCCAGCGGCGACAAGCCCTCTTCGCTCATCACGCGCTCGACGTTTTCCACCACCACGATCGCATCATCGACCAGCAAACCGATGGCCAGCACCATGGCGAACATGGTGAGGGTATTGATCGAGTAACCGAATGCATTCAGGATGCCGAAGGTACCCAGCAGCACGACCGGCACGGCCATGGTCGGGATCAGGGTAGCGCGGAAGTTCTGCAGGAACAGATACATCACCAGGAAGACCAGGATGACCGCTTCGACCAGGGTTTTGACCACTTCTTCGATGGACAGTTTCACGAACGGGGTCGTGTCGAACGCCACCTGGTAGCTCATGCCTTCAGGGAATTGCTTGCTCAGGTTGCCCAGCATGGCTTTCGCCGCATTGGCCGTATCGAGCGCGTTGGCGCCCGTCGCCAGCTTGATCGCCACGCCGGTTGCCGCATGGCCGTTATAGCGGGCCACGGTGTTGTAGTTCTCGCGGCCCAGCTCCATGGTGGCCACATCCTTCAGGTGCACCATGGCGCCGTCGGTCGTGGTTTTCAGCAAGATGGCACCGAACTGCTCCACCGTTTGCAAACGGCTTTGCGCCGACACGGTAGCGTTCAGCTGCTGGCCCTTGATGGACGGCGTGCCGCCCAGTTCACCGGCCGACACTTCCGCATTCTGCGCCTGCACGGCCGTGATCACGTCCGCCGGGGTCAGGTTGAAACTTTGCAGCTTGGCCGGATTGAGCCAGATACGCATGGCGTACTGCGAACCGAACAGCGTCACATCGCCCACGCCGGCAACACGGCTCAGTGGGTCGACGACGTTGGCGGCCACATAGTCGCTCAAGTCGGTCTGGTCCATCTTGCCGTTTTCGGAAATGAAGCCGAACACCATCAGGAAGTTCTTGGTGGCCTTCGACACGACGAGACCCTGTTGCGTGACAGCCGTCGGCAGCAGTGGCGTGGCCAGCTGCAGCTTGTTCTGTACCTGCACCTGGGCGATGTCGGGATTGGTGCCGCTGGTAAACGTCAGCGTAATGCTGATGCCGCCAGTGGCGTCACTCGACGAAGCCATGTAGCGCAAGCCGTCGATACCCTTCATCTTTTGTTCGATGACCTGGGTGACGGCGTCTTCCACGGTCTTGGCGGAGGCGCCAGGATAGGAGCCGCTGATCGAAATCGACGGCGGAGCAATACTCGGGTACTGCGCGATCGGCAGGCTGAGGATCGAAATCACGCCGGCAAGCATGATGACGATCGCGACCACCCAGGCAAAAATCGGGCGGTCAATGAAAAAACGGGCCATTAATATTCTCCTGAATTAGTGGGCGCTGGCAGCCGATGCTGCGGCAGAGGCGGCAGCGGCAGGCGCGGCAGGCGCCTTGGCCGGCACGGCAACGGCTGGTGCGCCTGGCTTGACTTTTTGCAAGCCTTCCACGATCACGCGATCGCCTGCGGCCAGGCCGGACGTCACCAGCCAGTCGTTGCCGACCGTACCGCTGGTGGTCAGCACGCGTTGCTCGACCTTATTTTCCTTGTTCAGGATCAGGGCCGTTGCCTGGCCCTTCTGGTTGCGCGTCACGCCCACTTGCGGCACGGTGATGGCTTTTTCATCGACGCCCGTTTCCAACTGGGCACGTACGTACATACCTGGCAGCAATTCGCCTTTCGGGTTCGGGAACAGCGCGCGCAAGACCACGTTGCCGGTGGTCGGATCGACCGTCACGCCAGCGAACTGCAGCTTGCCCGGTTCGCTGTACTTGCTGCCATCCGGCAAGATCAGGTCGACCTTGGCCTGGCCTTCGCCCACTTTTTTCAGCGAACCGTCGGCCATCTGGCGCTTCAGGCGCAGCAAATCCGTGCTCGACTGTGTCACGTCGACATAGATCGGATCGAGTTGCTGCACGGTGGTCAGTGCTTCCGCCTGGCCCGCCGTGACCAGCGCGCCGGCCGTCACGGTCGAGCGGCTAGTGCGGCCGCTGATCGGCGCCGTCACGGTGCTGTATTTCAGGTTGATATTCGCCGATTCCAGCGCCGCTGTGGCGGACTCGACGTCTGCCTTCGCTTGCTCGAACGCCGCGACGGCGTCATCGTATTCCTGGCGGCTCACGCCTTCGATGGCGACCAGTTCCTTGTAGCGCGACGCTTTCGGACCAGCCGTCAGCAGGTTGGCCTTGGCTTTCGACAAGGCGGCCTTGGCCGAATTGTAGGCCGCCTGGTAGGTGGCCGAATCGATCTGGTACAGGGCCGTGCCTGCTTTCACATCGCTACCTTCGACGAACAGGCGCTTCTGGATCAAACCACCGACTTGCGGGCGCACATCGGCGACCTGGTAGGCATTCGTGCGGCCGGGCAGTTCGGCGCTCATCGGCAACGCGGCCGGATTAACAGTAAACACGACCACCTGTGGCGCTTGCTGCGCGTGAGGTGCTTCCTATTTTTTACTGCAGCCGGCCATGATTACAGTGGCGCACAGAACGGCAATAGCGCCGCTCGTACGCGGCGACGTCAGGGAAAAAGTTGGTTGCATCTTGGACTTTCTGAAAAAGAAGCTGGCTAGTGTCGTTAGAAATGACTAAATTTATTAACGCAGATCAAAGAATGAACGATCATTCTAAAATCGTCAAGCATCGTTACAATTGAAACATAGTAACTATCAAGCGAATTAAATTATCAATGAAGCAATAAAATGAGGACAGCGACAGCGTCTGCACGTCAGCCAATTGGAACAGGAAGCTGGCGGACGGCGGCAAAACGGCAATGCGGGAAAGTTGGATTGAATGAATACTGTAGCAGGGTAATGCGTTTTTTGCTGAAGCCTTGATCGCGCGCGCAACACTGCCCCACGCGCGGCCGCTGGCCGCCATGAATATTTACCAATGGTATCGAAAAGACATGCCGCGGCGAACGCGCTAGTATAGTCTCCACAGCGTGGCAAAGCGGGGGCGCAACGATGACAGCACAGGCGCGAAAAACACGGCGGCAGGATGGCGCCAGCGGCCCGGACACGCCGCCACTGCTGTCGACCGGCGTCGACGGCCTCGATGCCATCCTCTCGGGCGGCTTGCTGGCCGAGCGCCTGTACTTGGTCGAAGGCGTCCCCGGCACGGGCAAGACCACCCTGGCGCTGCAATTTCTGGCCGAAGGCGCGCGCAGCGGCGTGCCCGTGCTGTATATCGCCCTGGCGGAATCCGAGATCGAACTGCGCGGCGCGGCCCTGTCGCATGGCTGGGACCTGGCCGGCATCGCCATCGAAGAAGTGGCGCCCAACGACGACATCCTCGACCCCGAGCGCCAGTACACCATCTTCCACCCGTCGGAAATCGAACTGGCATCGACCAACCAGCGCATCCTCGCCGCCATCGAAAAGCACCGCCCTGCCCGCCTGGTGCTCGACTCGCTGTCCGAACTGCAACTACTGGCGGAAAACCCCCTGCGCTACCGGCGCCAGGTCGTGGCATTGAAACAATACCTGGCCAGCCGGCACTGCACCACCCTGCTGATCGATGACCGTTCCGCAGTGGACGACGGCTTGCAAGTGCGTAGCGTGGCCCACTGCGTCATTTCCCTGGAGCTGCAAAACCAGGATTATGGCAATGACCGGCGCCGCGTGCGGGTGGTGAAATACCGGGGCGTGCCGTTTCGCAGCGGCACCCACGACTACAAGATCGCCCATGACGGCCTGCTCGTCTTTCCGCGCCTGGTGGCGGCCGACACGCGCCGCGATGGCGACCATCGGCGCCTGTCGAGCGGCGTGCCCGAACTCGACACCATGATAGGGGGCGGCCTGGAAGAAGGCATGAGCACGCTCATTTCCGGCCCGGCCGGCAGCGGCAAGTCCACCCTGGCGGCGCAATTCGTGCACGCGGCAACAAAGCGCGGCGAATCGTGCGCCATGTTCCTGTTCGAGGAAGCGCGCAGCAAGCTGCTGAACCGGGCCGACAACGTGGGCATGCGCCTGCAGGCGGCGCTCGACTCCGGCCTCCTGAGCGCACAGCAGATCGATCCGGCCGAGCTGACCCCGGGAGAATTCGCCCAGGCCGTGGTCGACGCGGCAGAACGGGGCGCCCGGGTCATCGTCATCGATAGCCTGAACGGCTACATGCACGCGGTGCCCGACGAGCGCTTCCAGAGCACCTACCTGCATGAACTGCTCAATTACCTGGGCCAGCGCGGCGTGGCCACCCTGCTCGTCGGCGTGCAGCAAAACATGCTGGGCACCGCAATGACGACCTCGGCCGACGCCAGCTACCTGGCCGACGGCGTCATCATGCTGCGCTACTACGAAACGGAAGGCGAGGTGCGGCAAGCCATTTCCGTCTTCAAGAAGCGCGGCAGCGCGCACGAGCGCAGCATCCGCCGCTTCGAGATCAGCCCGCAGGGCATCCGCATCGGCCCGGCCCTGGCCGGTTTTCACGGCATCCTGTCCGGCTTGCCCACCGTCGGCGGCACGCCCTTCCCCTAGGAATGCCATGGAGCAGCGTATTCTGATCTACGCGCCTGGCGGCCAGGACGCCTCCCTGACCACCAGGGTACTCGCCAGCGTAGCCATCGCCAGCCACGCCTGCCGCTCCGCCGGCGAGCTGGCCGAGCAGCTGGCGCTGGGCGCCGGCGGCGTGCTGACGGTGGACGAGGTCTTGCATGCAGGCGTCTACGCCGTGCTCGACACCTACACCCGCCAGCAGCCGGACTGGTCCGATTTGCCCATCATCCTGCTGACGCATGCGGGACTCGATTCCTTGCCCTTGCGGCAAGCCGTCGCCACCCTGGGCAACCTGACCTTGCTGGAACGCCCCGTGCACATATTGACCCTGATCACCTCGGCCCACGCCATGCTGCGCGCGCGCCAGCGCCAGTACCAGGTGCGCGAGACGCAGCGGCGCAAGGACGAATTCCTTGCCAGCCTCGGACATGAACTGCGCAATCCGCTGGCGCCCATCAAGACTTCGGTGGCCCTGCTCAAGCACCTGTATCCGGCCTCGGAGCAGGTCAGCAAGGTCAGCGGCGTGATTGAGCGCCAGGTGACGCATCTGACGCGGCTGGTGGATGACTTGCTCAACGTGGCGCGCATCACCAGCGGCAAGGTACTGCTGCAGCGCGAAAATATTGAATTACAGCAAGTACTCGACCATGTAATCGAACTGTGCCAGCCCGCTGCCGACAGCCGGCACATCAGCATCACGCAGGCGTTGCCGACGCTTGCCATCACGCTGCACGCCGACTATGCCAGGGTGGTGCAGATCTTTGCCAATATCGTTTTGAATGCCGTGAAGTTCACGCCGGAGGGCGGCCGCATCCACATCACGGTGCGCCTGGCGCAGGGGCAACTGCAGGTGACGATCGAAGACAATGGCATCGGCATCGAGCCGGACGCCATCCCGCGCATCTTTTCCATGTTCGAACAGGGACGCACGGTGGAAGGCCAGATGGCCAGCGGCCTGGGCATCGGCTTGAGCCTGGCGCGCCAATTTGCCGAGATGCATGGCGGCAGCATCGACGCGTACAGCGACGGCCCCGGCCGCGGCAGCCGCTTCATCGTCACCTTGCCGGCCAGCGCCGGCGACGCCCAGACAGCCACCCCGGCGGCGGCCAGCGGCGAGGCGCCCACCGGCGCGGATCCGCCCGTGCAAGTGCTGGTGGTGGATGACAACCTCGATGCGGCCGATTCCTTGCAAAGCCTGTTCCAGCTCGAAGGTTATGCCGCCAAGGTCGCGTATGGCGGCGCGCAGGCGCTGGCGGCCGTCGATATGGCGTGGCCACAACTGATCGTGATGGACCTGGGCATGCCGGACATGGATGGTTATGAGGCGGCACGCCAGATACGCCAGCGTGCGCAGGGACGCGAGGTGCTGCTGGTCGCCCTGACGGGCTGGGGCCAGGGCGAGGCGCGCTCACGCACGGAACAAGCCGGCTTCGACCATCACCTGACGAAACCGGTGGATTTCGCCGCCATCGCCGCCCTGCTGGAACAGCACCTGGCGCGGCGGACGGGGACAGCTACGCGGACAAAATAGCGTTTATTTCCACTTGCCGCGCAATTCCTGCACCTTTTGCTGCAGCAATTCCGGCGTGGCGGCCTCGGGCGCCACGGGCATGCCCACGGCCAGCGACAAACGCGAGCGCAAGCCCGCCTTGAAAGCGCGCTCGAACAAATGGCCATTGCGATGGCTCAGCAGATGCCCCCACAAGCCGCGCAGCGCCAGCGGAATCACGGGTACCTTGCTGCGCTCGACGATCTTGGCGATGCCGCCCTTGAATTCGCTGATCTGGCCCGTGCGCGTCAGCTTGCCTTCCGGGAAGATGCACACCAGCTCGCCTTCATGCAGCGCTTGCGCGATATCGATGAAAGCCTTTTCCATGAGGAACGGGTCTTCCTTGGCCGGCGCGATGGGGATGGCCTTGGCCGTGCGGAAGATCCAGCCCATCAGCGGCATCTTGAAGATGCGGTGGTCCATGACGAAACGGATGGGGCGCGGACTGGCCGCCATGATGACGATGGCGTCCACATAGCTGACGTGGTTGCATACCAGCACGGCCGCCCCTTCCGTAGGGATGCGTTCGCCATCGACCACTTTGACGCGGTGCACGGTCTGGATGAGTATCCACGCGAGGAAACGCATGAGGAATTCCGGCACCAGCGAAAAGATGTAGGCGGCCACCAGCGCGTTCAGGATGGCCGTGACGAGGAACAGCTGGGGAATCGTAAATCCTTGTCCCAGCAGCACGATGGCCACGCCGGCCGCCGCCACCATGAACAGCGCGTTGAGGATATTCATGCCGGCGATCGTGCGCGAAATGTGTTTCGGGTCGCAGCGCGTCTGGATCAGGGCGAACAGGGGCACGATGAAGAAGCCGCCGAAGACGCCGATCATGACGATGTCGATCAAGATGCGCGGCACGCCCGCCTGGCCCACAAAAGCCAGCGCGTCGACCACTTGCGTATTCGCATACGCATTGCTGGCGAAATACAGGTCGATGCCGAACAGCGACAGGCCGATGGAGCCGAACGGCACCAGGCCGATCTCGATCTTGTGGCCGGACAGGCGTTCACACAGCAAGGAACCCGTGCCGATGCCGACGGAAAACACGGTCAGCAGCAGCACGAAGACGCTGTGGTCGCCATGCAGGAAATCCTTCGAGTACACGGGGAACTGCGCCAGGATCAGGGCGCCATAGAACCAGAACCAGGAATTGCCCAGCATGGCCAGGAAGACGGGACGGTTCTTGCGCGAAAAATTCAGGTTGCGGAACGATTCGGCAACAAAGTTCAAACTCACCTTCAAGTCCGGCTCCGGCGCCGGCGTGCGCGGCACGCGGTAGCTGGCGACCAGGCCGAACACAGCCACGGCGATGGTCGCGCCGGCCACCAGTTCCACGCCCAGCGGCTTGTGCACGATCAGCACGGCGCCAAGGATTTCGCCCAATAAGATGCCGACAAACGTGCCCATCTCTATCAAGCCATTGCCGCCAACCAGTTCCTCGGGTTTGAGCTGCTGCGGCAGGTACGCATACTTGACGGGGCCGAACAGGGTCGAATGCACGCCCATGCCCACCACGGCCGCCACCAGCAGCCACAGCGTATGCGTCATCCAGCCGGCGGCGGCCACGGCCATGATGGCCAGTTCCATCCATTTCACAAAACGGGCCAGGCCCGCCTTTTCAAACTTGTCGGCCAGCTGGCCCGCCGTGGCTGAAAACACGACGTAGGGCAGGATGAACAGGCCGGGAATCAGGTTGGTGATGGTGGACGGATCGAGCGTGGTCCAGCTCAGCGCATCGTAGGCGAGGATCACCATCAAGGCCGTCTTGAACAGATTGTCGTTGAAGGCGCCAAAGAACTGGGTCCAGAAGAAGGGCCCGAAACGGCGCTGCGACAATAAGGAAAACTGGCTGCTTTGACTCATGGCATGGGGAACTGGCAATTAAGGAATTGCTAAAATACAGCACTATCTTGCGCACGACAATCTGAATGTCGACATCTTGCTTGGCGTCAATATGGAAAACGGCATGCCGCGTCATGCTCGCCTTGCCGCTCCATGCGCTGGCTGGCACTTACCCTGACACAACAGAAATCGCTTGTTTCTTGATAATAAGGTAATGTGCGCATACCGCTGGCGCCCTTGCCCGCCCCTCCCGGAAAGCTCCCGACATGTCTGGATTCACATCATTGACCATCCTGGCCTTGCTGGTCACCGCCTTCGTGCTGGTGCTGCAGCACCGCAGGAAAGTAGCGGATCTGGAGTTGCTGACGGCGCGTTTGCGCAAGGAAGTCGACAGTATCCAGCAGCGCCTGCGGGCGCTGGAAGGCCAGGCCGAAGCGCCTGCGGCTACGTCCGTCGTTGCCGTAGCACCCGCCGAGCCCGCCAACGTGGCGCCGGTGGCCGTGCCGGCGCCCCTACCGACGCCCAGCCCCGTGCCGCAGGCGGCAGCGCTCAAGGTGGCCGAAGTGGCGCAGGCCGCGCCGGCAGCAGCTCCCGCACCCGCCGCGCCCGTGCCCCCAAAACCAGCCCCGCCGATTCCAGCCCGGCCCGCTCCTGCCGTCCCCAACACCCCTTCCTGGATCGCGCACCCGGACGGCCTCGTTGCCAAGGCAAAGAACTGGCTATTCACCGGCAACCTGGTTGCCAAGCTGGGCTTGCTGATCCTCTTCCTCGGCGTCAGCTTCCTGCTCAAGTACGTGTCGGCGCAGGTCACGCTGCCCATCGAACTGCGCCTGGCCGGCATCGCGCTGGCCGATATCGCCCTGCTGGCCTGGGCCTGGCGCATCCGCCTCAGCCGTCCCGGCATCAGCCTGCCGCTGCAGGGCACGGCGCTGGCGATATTGATGCTGGTGACGTTTGGCGCCTTCCGCCTGTATGAACTGATCCCGGCCGGCCTGGCGTTTGCCGTGCTGTTCGTGCTGACGGCGTTCACGTGTCTGCTGGCCGTGCTGCAAAACGCCGTCTGGCTGGCCGTCTTCGGCATCGTCGGCGGTTTTGCCGTGCCCCTGCTCGTGTCGACGGGCAGCGGCAACCATATCGGCCTGTTCAGCTATTACGCGCTGCTCAATGCGGGCGTCTTCGCCATCGCCCTGAAACGCGCCTGGCGCGTCCTGAATGTGCTGAGCTTTGGCTTTACCTTCGTCGTCGCCACCACCTGGGGCCTGCTGCGCTACACGCCCGAGCACTACCTGTCGACGCAGCTGTTCTTGATCCTCTTCGTGCTGTTCTACGTCGGCATCGCCATCGCCTATTGCGCGCGCCAGACGCCGCGCCTCAAGCATTACGTGGATGGCACCCTCGTCTTTGGCACGCCGCTGGCGGCCATGGGCTTGCAATACGGCCTGGTCCAGCACTTTCACTTCGGCCTGGCCTTTTCCGCGCTGATTGCCGGCCTGGGCTACACGGGACTGGCCGTGGCACTGTGGCGCCGCGCAGGTTTCAAACTGCTGGCCGAAGCCTTCCTCGCGCTGGGCATCGTCTTCGGCACCCTGGCCATTCCGTTCGCCCTCGATGGCCGGTGGACGTCCGCCGCCTGGGCGCTGGAAGGCGCGGGCATCGTCTGGGTCGGCTTGCGCCAGCGCCAGACACTGGCCTGGGCCTTCGGCCTGCTGGTGCAGGGGGCCGCCTGGATTGCCTTCCTGATCGCCATGCAGGAACTCGATACGGCCGCGGCCCTGCACGCCAACATCTGGCTCGGCTGCGCGCTGCTGGCCGCCGCCGCGCTGGTGATGGCCTACAATTTCCGCCGCCACGCCAGCCATTTGCATCCGGAGTTCATGAGCAGCCTGTCCGTGCTCTTCCTGACGGCCGCCGCAGCCTGGCTGCTGGGCGGCATCTGGAGCGAAATTCTGCTGCGCACGGATGCCACCACGCAATTGAACCTGCTCACCGTCAGCGCGCTGGCTGTGGCCGCCTTGCTGGCGGTGCTGGCGCGGCGCGAACAATGGCATGCACCGCGCGCGCTGCTGCTGGCCGTGCAGGTGCTGGCCGGCATGGTCATGCTCAGCCGCGCCAGCTGGGCCTGGGACCAGCACCCGGCCAGCCTGTTCGACGGTTCCTTCCTCAGCGCGCTGCTGCTGGGCGCCGCCGCCTTTGCCAGCGCCCGCTTCCTTGCGCTGCGCGCGCGCGGCGGCGACGAACTGCTGGCCCTGGCAGCGCGCCCCCTGCTGGTCTGGAGCGGCTTGCTGTGGTTTGCCGCCATCCTCGTGCCGCTCGTCAGCTGGCTGCTGCGCCTGATCGACGGTAACCTGGAGCTGCAGCCGCATGCGGGCGAGCACTGGCTGGCGCTGTACCTGATCGCCGTGTCCGTCACGACGCCCGTGTTCGCCCTCCTGGCGCGGCGCCTCGATTGGCCGCAGCTGCGCTGGTTCACCGTCGCCGCCTGGCTCGGTCTGGGCCTGTGGAGCGCCAACATGCTGCTGGCGCTGTATCTGCGCGATTACCTGCCGACCGGCTTGAGCTGGCTGGCGCTGGCCAGCGCCCTGGCGGCCGGCGAATACCTGCTGCTGGCCTGGCCGCAAGCGGGCTGGCAACTCGGCCTGCGGGCGCAGCGCCTGCTGCATACGCTGCGCACTGCCGCGCCATGGCTGATGCTGTGGCCGGTCGGCGCCATGCATGTCAACGCCTGGCTGGCACAGCATGAAGACAGCGTCAGCCCGGCCTGGGCCCGCTACTTGCCAGCCTGGGCCATGATGCTGGTGCTGGCCTTGCTGATCCGCCGCTGCCGCGCGGGCGCCTGGCCGGTGGCGCCGATTGCAGAGTGGTACCAGCGCACCTTGATACCGCTGGGCGCACTCTGGTCGCTGCTGCTGATTGCCGCCTGGAATATTGTCGACGATGGCGCCATGGCCCCGCTGCCCTACTTGCCGCTGCTCAATCCGCTGGACTTGAGCACGGGCTTTGCCATCCTGCTGGCCATTGCCAGCTACCGCCTGCTGCCGGCGAAGCAGTTGCCCCTGCCTGCCCTGTGGCAAGCACGTCTGCCTGCCGTGGCCGCCTGCTGCGTGTATCTGTGGTTCAACCTGATGCTGCTGCGCACGGTATCGCACTATGTCGGCGTGCCGTATACCTTTGACGCCATGCTGGCCTCGCAATTCGTCCAAGCGATGCTGTCGCTGGTATGGAGCATCACGGCCCTGCTGCTGATGCGCCACGCGGCGCGCCATCAACGGCGCCAGCAATGGAGCATGGGCGCTGTGCTGTTGGGACTGGTTGTCTTGAAACTGTTCCTGATCGACCTGTCGAACGTGGGCGGCATCGAACGCATCATCTCCTTTGTCGGTGTCGGCTTGCTGATGGTCTTGATCGGCTACCTGGCGCCCTTCCCCAAGGCTGCCGCGCCAGCGCCAGCCGAACCGCAACAAGGAGCAGCATGAAACACTCATTGATCTGCTGCAGCCTGCTGCTGGCAGGCGCCGCGCTGGCCGCACCTGGCCAGGACAGGCCACAGGACTACGGCTGGAGCATGCCGGTGACCGTGCCGGCCGGCGCGGGCATCGTCAAGCTGGCATTGCCCAGCGAAGTCTACCTGCACGCCAGCTCGGCCAGCCTGGCCGACGTGCGGCTGTTCGATGCCGACGGCAAGCGCCTGGCCTATGCCATCGGCGCGCCGCCCGCCCCATCGGCGACGCAGCGGACAGCCATTCCCGTCCGCATTTTCCCCGTGACGGGCGCGCCGGCAACTGGCGACGGCTTGCAAGGCATCGACATCCGCACGGCGGACGATGGCCGCTTGCTGTCGGTCAGCACCCGCGCCGGCACGGCAGCGGCCACGGCGGCGCTGCAAGCGCTGATCCTCGACCTGGGCAAGCAGACGCAAGACAGGCGCATCGCCGCCTTGCGCTTCACGCCACCGGAGCGCACGCAAAATTACAGTGCGCAAGTGCTGCTGGAAGTGAGCGACGACCTGAAGCAATGGGACGCCATCGGCACCACCACCTTGAATTGGCTCAGCAACAGTGACACGCAAACGCTGGCCAACGACAGCATCGCTTTTGCGCCACGCGCTTTCCGCTACGCGCGCCTGAGCTGGCAGGAAGGCCAGCCGCTGGTGTTTGCATCGATTGCGGCGCAAGCCGTCAGCGAAACCGAGGCGGCGCCGCCACGCGCGAACATCGTGCTGCGCGGTGCGCCAGGCAAACTTGCTGGCGATTGGGCGTATGCCACGCCGATCGCCATTCCCGCCGACAGCATTGCGCTGCAATTCAAGGAGCGCAATGTGGTGCTGCCCGTCACGCTGGGCGTGTATCGCCAAAGTCATTATGTGCCGCAGCGCCGCCTGTCCCTGCACCGGCAAACGCGACCGGCAAATGGCGAATATTTTGAGCCGCTGCTGACCACCAGCTTTTACCGTATCAGCGAGGCTGGCAAGGAACGCGTCTCCGGCGACCTGGCCATGCCCGTGGTGCAGACCACGCAATGGGTGCTGCGGCCCGAGTCGCAAAGTACGGCGATGCCGACCAGCGCGCCGCTGTTGCGCCTTGGCTGGACGCCGGAAACGCTGGTGTTCCTGGCCGGCGGCAAGGGACCATATCATCTGGTGTTCGGCAAAGCCGACGCGCAACCGGTGGCGCAGCCGCTGTCGCAGGTGGCACCAGGCTATCGCGACGGCGAACTGCAGGCGCTGCCGATTGCCACATTGGGTGCGTTGACGGCGCGCGCTGGCGCAAGCGACGCCGCGCCGGCACCGGCTGGCACCAGTGCGCCATGGCGCCTGGCCGCGCTATGGGCGGCCCTGCTGCTGGGCGTGTCCGTGCTGGGCTTTTTTGCCTGGCGTTTGCTGACGCAGATGAAAGAGGAACAAGGCAGTACCGACAAGCAGCAACATTAGCCGGTTGGCCGCGATATCGCTGCCTTACTGCCGCAGCAGCGCCTTGAACGTCTGCGGCATCCACGGCCGCGCCGCCAGCATGAAGCTGATGGCCAGGCGCTCCTCACCAGGCAGGCGCGCGTCTTCCTGGTGTTGCTGCGAGAATTCCACCGCGACTTGCTTCAGGCGCTCCAGCAAGGCCGCCGTGGACTTTTTCGACAGCATCACATTCACCAGGCGCAGCAATTCCGTTTCGCCATCGAATTGCGAATTCAAATAGTCGCCATAGGCTTCCTTTTTGAAATACGTATGGATGGGACCGTTCGGTATCCACGCAAACGTGCGCGCCACCAGCAGTTTGACCCGGTTATTCGGCAGCAGTTCCAGAAAACCGATCTTGTCGAGGCGCAGCAGGTATTTCACGGCTTGCGCTTCGCTGATGTCGTAGATGGCGACGATCTGTTCCAGCGGTAACAGGTTCAGGGCGGACACGGCCACCACGAACAGCCGGGTGTCCTCGATGATTTCCTTTTCCTGCGCATACGTCAGCCCCGTGATCAGGGTGGGCGCGGCCTGGGCTGACTGCACGGCCAGCGCCAGCTGCTGGAAATCGCTGCCGATGGCCACCAGGATCTGATCCAGCCGCTGCAGGGTAAATTGCTTCTGCGAAAACATCCGCTTGACGCTGGCTTCGGATACGCCGATGCGCTGGGCCAGCTCGGCATACGTGACGGAACGCGCTTTCAACAGGCGTTTCAAGGCTTCGATCAAGGCGTGGGTTTGCGGCATGCACTTCCTTTATATAAATAGCATCGGTTCCAGCGGCAAAAAAGTAGCGCAATACGCTACCTGCGGTATGCCTGCCCGCTACGAGTAGCGTTTTCATTGACCAATTGCCCACAGTCTACAATGATGGCGTTGCCACTTGGCACACTTGAAGGAGAAACACATGAAACGCCTGCTGCCCCTCTGCCTGTCCCTGTCGCTGTTGACGCTCTCCGTGGCCGCTCCCGGCCTGGTCCACGCCGCCGCCTCCGAGAACCTGTCGAAAGGCTCGCAAAACCTCAGCCAGGGTTCCGCCGTGGTCGTCGCGGGTTCCATGTCGATGCTGGTCGCCTCCGGCCAGGTGGTCGTCGCCAGCGTGGAAACGGTGGGCGAAGGCATCGTCATCGTGCTGAAAGGCGCGTCCGAAGCGGGCGGCGCTTCCATCCAGATGAGCGCGCAAGCGGCCAAGGGCCTGTCGCTGGCAGCCGGCACCGTGGTCAACGTGGTGGCGCTGTCCACCGGCCACATGCTGGTCATGTCCGGCAAGGCCATCGCCTTCATCCCGAACGAACTGGGCAAGGCGCTGCTGCACCACTCCAAAGCGTAAGCACCAATGAAGAAAGGACATCCCATGAAACACTTGCTCGCCATCGCCCTGCTGTGCGCCGCCATGGCGCCGCTGGCCCAGGCCGCCAATTCCGACACCACCAACGCGTCCGACAACGCCAGTATGGCCTCGGCCATCGTCCTGGTCGGCTCCATGTCGGTGCTGGCCGCCGCCGGTGAAATTGTCATCGACAAGGTGGAAGACGTGGCCGACGGCAGCGTCCTCGTACTGAAAAGCACGGCTAAGGGTGCCTCGCAGGCAGCCACGGCCTCCGTCAAGCTGAGCCAGAAGGCCACGCAAGGCCTGTCGCTGGCGGCCGGCACGGTCGTCAACGTGGTGGCCGTCTCGACGGGCCACATGCTGGTGCTGTCGGGCAAGGCCATCGCCTATGTGCCGAACGCCGCCGGCCACGCCATCCTCTACCATTCGAAAGCGTGAATCCCATGAAACGCCTGACCGTGATTGTCATCAGCCTGGCCCTGGCCGGCGCCGCCCATGCGGGACGCTCGTGCGAGGAAAAGCAAACAGATGCGAGCACCCTCGTCAAATCGATGGACCTGGCGCAAAAGACCCTGCAGGCGCTCGATGGCTCGGGCGCGCAGGTGGCGCTGGTGGCGCGCGCCGGGCAAGACCTGTCGAAGTACAATTTGCGCTATTCGCACATGGCGCTGGCCTGGCGCGACCACCCGAAGGGCCGCTGGCTGGTGGTGCATGAACTCAATGAATGCGGCACGGCGCAATCGTCGCTGTACAACGAAGGCTTGGGCAATTTCTTCATGGATGATGTGTTCATGTATGAAACCCTGATCCTGATTCCCGGCCAGGATACGCAGCAGCAACTGGTGCGCCTGCTGACGTCGAACACGCCCAAGCGTCTGCATGAGCCGCACTACAATATGCTGGCCTACCCGTTTTCCACCAAGTACCAGAATTCGAATCAGTGGGTGCTGGAAACCCTGGCCGCCGCCAGCAACGAGCCGGGCAAGATCGAAACGCGCGCCGAAGCGCAAGGCTGGCTGCGCAGCGCCAGCTACGCGCCGCAAACGCTCAGCATACCCGCCGCCACGCGCCTGGGCGCGCGCATGTTCCGCGCCAATATCGCTTTTGACGATCACCCGTTCGAACGCCGCATGACGCGCCAGATCGATGTCGTCACCGTCGACTCCATCGTGCGCTTCATGCGCCAGCGCGAACCGAAGGTGCAGGAAATCGTCGTGCGGGGGAATTAAGGACGCGGCAGCACGGACGAGGTGGCCAGCATGGCCACCTCGTCATCGTTAAAACACCCAGAGCTTATCGGCCGGCATGTGCAGCCAGTACTTGCCCGCCTCGAGCTTGTGGCGCGAGTACGCGCGCAGGCTGATGTTCTCGGCGCCACCGCGCTCGAACAGGCATTCCCAGCGGTCGCCCAGGTACATGCACGTCAGCAGCGGCAGCTCGATGGCGTTGTCGACCTGCGTGGCGCTGATCTTCACTTCCTCGACGCGGATCATGGTGGTCACTTCCGTGCCCACGTTGGCGCCGCGCGCCACGCCCTGCATGGACGCGCCATCGACCAGCAGGCGCACCTGATTGCCTTCGCGCTGCACCACCTTGCCGGGCAGGCGGTTGTTACTGCCCATGAATTCAGCCGTGAACAGGGTGTCCGGCGTTTCATACATGCTTTGCGGCGTGCCCTGCTGCTCGATCTTGCCGTTATTGAGCAGCAGGATGCGGTCGGAAATGGCCATCGCCTCACCCTGGTCATGCGTCACCATCAGCGCGGACAGGCCCAGGCGCACGATCAGCTCGCGCAGGAAGGCGCGCGCTTCCTCGCGCAGCTTGGCGTCCAGGTTCGACAGCGGTTCGTCGAGCAGGATCACGGGCGGGTTGTACACCAGCGCACGGGCGATCGCCACGCGCTGCTGCTGGCCGCCGGACAGCTGATGCGGATAGCGTTCGCCCAGGTGCCCCAGGCCCAGCTGCGTCAGCACTTCCTTGATGCGCGCGGCGATTTCCGTGCTGCCCATCTTGCGCAATTTGAGGCCATAGGCGACGTTGTCGAACACGGTCTTGTGCGGCCACAGCGCATACGACTGGAACACCAGTCCCAGGTTGCGATGCTCGGCCGGCATCTCGAAGTGCTGCGCGCCGTCGAAGACATTGCGCTCGCCGATCTGGATGGTGCCCGCCTTCGGGCTTTCCAGCCCGGCGACGGCGCGCAGCAAGGTGGTCTTGCCGCTGCCCGAAGGCCCCAGCAAGGCGACCACTTCGCCTTTTTTCAGGTGCATCGAGACACCCTTCAGGATCTGGTTGGCGGCGGCGCCGGTGCCGTAGTCCAGGTACAGCTCATTGACGGTCAATTCATTCATGATGTGGTCTCAGTTCTTGTATTTAGTTATGCAACTCAGTTGTGTAACTTGACGCCGAAGCGCAGCGCGATGCCCAGGCCGATGGCCACCAGGGTGATATTGATGAAGGACAGCGCCGCCACCAGGTCGGTCGAGCCGCCTGCCCACAGCGATACCAGCATGGCGCCGATCACTTCCGTGCCCGGCGAGAGCAGGTACACGCCCGTCGAATATTCGCGCTCGAAGATCAGGAACACCATCAGCCAGGCGCCCAGCAAGCCGTATTTGATCAGCGGCAGGGTCACGTCGCGCGTCACCTGGCCGCGGCTGGCGCCGACGGCGCGCGCCGCCTCTTCCAGTTCCGGTCCCACCTGCAGCAGCGCCGTGGAAATGAGGCGCATGCCGTAGGCCATCCACACCACCGAATACGCGAGCCACAGGGCGAAGATCGTCGAGCGCACTTCACGCAGCACGGGAATCACATGGCCGCTCAGCCACAAGGCCACGCCGTTGTCCATGCCTTTCAATATGCCGTCGAGCCAGGCCGGCACGAACAGGAACACCCACAGGAACGACAGGCCGGCCAGCAGACCCGGCACGGCGCGCGGCACCAGCACGCTGTAATCGAGCAGGCGCGTGATGCCGTCCTGCTTGCGGTGCATGGCCAGCGCGATGAAGCTGTAGCAGCCCACGGCCAGCGCGCCGCCGACGACGCCGATCAGGATGGTGTTGACGATGCCGCGCACCAGCGATGGCTGGTCAAAAATGTCGCGGAAATGCTGCAGTGTCAGCACGTCGGCCAGGTGCACGCCTTCGCCCCAGTACTGCACGAAGGAGCGCAGCACGATGCCTGTCAACGGCAGGATGATGGTGAAGATCAGCCAGCCGGCCAGCAAGGCAAACGCCAGCCACTTCCAGCGGCCCAGCGGCATGGCCTTGCTGCGCGCGCCCTTGCCCTTGATCGACACATACTTGTTCGCCGATTTCAGCAGCCAGCGCTGTATCATCACCAGCGGCATGGTCACCATCACCAGGCAGACGGCGACGGCGGCCATCAGGTGGTACGACGGCGTGCCCAGCTTGTTCGTCAGCTTGTACAGATAGGTCGGCAGCACCAGGTGGCCTTCCGGATCGCCGAGCACCAGCACCAGGCCGAACACTTCGAAGCCGAGGAAGAACACCAGCACGCCCGCATATGCGAGCGCCGGCATGATCATCGGCAGCGACACGTTCAGCATCACCTGGATCGGCGAAGCGCCGGCAACGCGGGCCGCTTCTTCCACGTCCGAGCCCAGGCTTTTCAGGGCCGACGAGGCATACAGGTAGACGTGCGGCACGTGCGTCAGGCCGGCGATGATGACGATGCTGGTGAAGGAATAGATATTCCAGGGCACGAAGCCGAACAGCTCCTTGGCCCAGATCGAATAGAAGCCCACGGGCCCCATCGACACAACGTAGCCAAAGCCCATCACCATCGGCGACACAAAGATCGGCACCAGCAGCATGGGCGCCACCCAGCCGCGGCCCGGCAAATCCGTGCGCACCATCAGGAAGGCCAGCATGCCGCCCAGCGGCACGGCGATCACGGTCAGGCCGCAGGCCAGCATCAGGCCATTCTTGAAGGCCATGGCGAAATCGGGATCATCGAAGATGAAACGGTAGGAGTCAAAGCCGAATTCGCGCACGGGCATGAAGAAGGGCGCGTTCAAAAAGCTCTGGTAAAAAATCAGGAACAGCGGCAGGAAAATGGCGACCAGGGTAATCGCCACGACCACGCCGCGCGACCAGTTCAGGCGCGACAAGGGAGAGCGCGACCGTGCAGGCAGCGGCAAGATAGCAGTTTGCATGATGAATCCAATGAATGAAGGGTGCGGCGTGCGCCCGCGAGCCAGGCTCGCGGGCGGCTAAGTCGGCGTTATTTCTTGCCGGCTGTTTCTTTCCATTGTTTTAAGAAGGCCATGCGCTTGGCAGGTCCCAAAAATTGCAGGATGATCGGATGCACGGGAATCGGCTTGACGTTGGCCGCGCCGATTTCCTTGATCAGGTCCGCCGAGGTGGTCTCGCCCGTGACGTCGGCGCGAATCGCGTACAGCTTGGCGCCGTTGGCGATGATGGTCTGGCCGCGGTGCGACAGGATGTAGTCGAGCCACAGCTTGCTGGCGTTGACGTTCTTCGCGTTCTTGTTGATGAACTGCACGCGCGACAGGATCAGGGTGTAGTCCTTGGGCAGCACCACGCCGATCGACGGGTCGGTCTTGGCGCGCACCAGGGCGTAGGAACCCAGCACGTTATAGCCGATCAGGTTTTCACCCGACGAAATGCGCTCCATCATGGTGCCCGTCGACGACTGCACGCGCACCTTGGCCACGCCAAACGCGTTTTGCAGCGCCAGGAATTTCGGATACTCCTTGGCGTCCTGCGACATGAACATGAAACCCACGCCCGACTTTTCAATGTCGTAGGTGGTGACCTTGTCCTTGAATTTCGGCGTGGCGATCAGCTTGGCGAAGTCGTCGTGGTTCTTCGGCACTTCCTTCGGATCGAGCAAACGCTTGTTATAGACGATGGCGGCCGGCTCGAACGTGGTGCCGTAAGCCTGGTCGTCCCACATGGCCCAGCCGGGGATCTTGGACGCTTCCACGGATTTGTACTTGAGCGCATAGCCGTCCGAGGCCAGGCGCATCTGCAAGTCCATCGCCGACGACCACATCACGTCGGCCGTGTTGCCGCCGGCGGCCACTTCGGAAATGAAGCGGTTGTACACTTCGGTGGAATTCATGTCGTTGTATTCGACCGAGATGCCGGGATACAGGGCGCTGAAATCCTTGATCAGCGGCGCGGCGGCCTTGCTGTCGGTGGCGCTGTAGATCACCACCTTGCCTTCCTTCTTGGCCGCGTCGATGATCTTCTGGTAGTCGGCCGGATAACCTGCCGGTACCTGGGCGAAAGCGGCGCCGCTGGTACCGGCGAAAGCGGCGGCCAGGGCGATGGCGAGAATGGTCTTGGTTTGCATGGTTTGTCTCCGTCTGTGATTGTTGTATGGTTGGCTAATGGATTCAGCGCATCAGGCCCAATTCGGCCGCCTGCCTGGAGTAGCGTTCGACCGCCTGGTTCACGTACTGCGTCAATTTGTCGCCCGTCAGCGCGAACGGATACATGCCCGCCTGCGTGCGCCACTGGGCAAACTGCGGCGTGGCCATGGCACGGTCGAACGTGGCCACCCAGCGCTGGTAATCCTGTTCCGGCACCTGCGGCCCCATCCACAAGCCGCGGATGATGGGCCACACCACATCGATGCCCTGCTCGCGCGCCGTCGGCACGCTGGCCAGCACGCCGGGCAGGCGCTTTTCCGACAGCACCGCCAGCACGCGCGCATGGCTGTCGCCCGCGTTCAAGGTCGCTTCCGACGTGTCGCCCGACATCACCTGCACATAATTGGCCTGCATCGCCGTGAAGATCTCGCCGCCGCCTTCCAGCGCGACGAAGCGCAGCACTTTCGGGTCGATGCCGGCCCGGCGCGCCACCAGCGCCATCTTCACCCAGTCCTGGCTGCCGATGGTGCCGGACACGCCGATCAGCACCTTGTCGGGGTGGCGCTTGAGCGCGGCGATCAGGTCGGCCAGGGTCTTGTAGGGCGAGTCGCTGCGCACGGCGATCATGCCGTAGTCGGCGCCCAGCGCCGCCACCCAGCGCACGTCGCCCGTCTTGGCGTTGCCGAACTTGCCTTGCGCCAGGTTCAGCAGCGAGCCGCCCGAAAACACCACCAGGGTGTTTGCTTCGGCACGCCGGCGCTGCGAGCCCATCGAGCGCCACGCCACCGCGCCGATGCCGCCTGGCAGATAGCTGATGCGCACCGAGGACGCGAACGGTGCCGCCGCCGTGGGATCGGGCTGCAGCAAGCCTTTCTGCGCCAGCTTGCAGGTCAGGTCCATGGCGCCGCCCGGTTTGGACGGCACCACGCAGTCAACTTCAGGCGCGGCAGCATTTGCCAGCGCGGGCAGCAGCGCGGACAACAGCAGCAGCGACAGGAACACGGTGCGCAGCATGGTCATGCCTTAGAAGCGGTGCTGGATGCCGGCAATCAGGCCGCGCTGCGTGTCGCCAAAACCGGCATCGTCACGCGACAGGCTGACCAGCTGCTTGTGCTTGGCCTTGGCGTAGGCGCCGGCCACGTACAGGTCTGTGCGCTTGGACAGGGCATAGCGCACGCGCGCCACGTACATGATCGGATCGGCATCGAGGTTGGCGGCCACGTTCTTCACGTCCTGGTAGTAGATCACGCCCGTCAGGGTGACGACCGGCGTGGTCTTGTAGCTGACGCCGCCCCAGTACAGGGTGCCGCGCACGTCGGCCTTGCCGGCGGCAGCCGGATCGAGCTTGTAGTCGCGCGCCGCCGCCTGCACTTTCCACGGGCCGTCGTCATACATGGCGCCCAGGTGGTAGACGGTGGTCTTGTCGCGCGCGCCGCCGGCGATGGTGTTGCCGTTCACCTGTTCATATGTAGCGAGCAGGCTGACAGGACCCGTCTTGTAGGTGACGGCCGTAGACAGCTTGGCGCTGTCCGAATTACCCGTCGACTGTTCACCGAAGCCGTACGATGCGCCGTAGCTGAAGTCGCCCGTCTTGCCCGAATACTTGACCATATTGTCGAAGGCCGTCGTCATGCCGTATTTGCTCGGACCCGTCGCGTGGGCCGAAGTGGCCCACGAGTAGAACGGCGCATAGGCCATCGGATCGAATGGCAGCACGAAGTCATACACGGTGGTGAACGAGCGTCCCAGCACGACGCGGCCAAACGCGCCTTCCAGGCCCACGTTGGCCTGGCGCTTGAACAGCGCTCCGTCGGCCGCGCCCGTGTCGACCAGGATGCCGCCTTCCAGATTGAAGACGGCCTTCAGGCCGCCGCCCAGGTCTTCGCTGCCCAGGATGCCCCAGCGCGAGGTGTTCATGCCGCCCGAGCTGACTTGCGTCATCGAGCTTTTGTTCGGACCGGCGTTGCTGGTGTTGCTGATGCCGGCGTCCAGGCGACCGTACAGGGTGACGTTCGACTGGGCGTGGGCGCTGCCGGCTGCGGCGAGTAGCGCCATGGCGGCCAGCGAGAATGCAGTTTTCTTCATGTAGAGTGTCTCCCTTAGATATAGTTATTAGTGATATGCCTGATCATTTTCATGAATCAGGATCACACTATATGAGCGCGATCCTTTCAATTCGCTTTCAGACTGACAGGTGTCGTCCGCCAGCCACAAGGCGGGCAAACATATTCATCGCCGCCCCTGTCGGCGCGGCGCCGGCAGGCTTACACTGCACCAATTCAAACGAATGGCGGAGACCATGCGCATATTATTAGTGGAAGACCATCTGGAGCTGTCGCACTGGCTGGCAAAGGCCCTGCGCGACGCGCACCTGACGGTGGAGACCGCCCACAACGGCGCCGATGCCGACGCCCTGCTGCATACGCAGGAATATTCCCTGGTGCTGCTCGACCTGACCCTGCCGAAGATGGATGGCCTGGACGTGCTGCGCCGCCTGCGCGCGCGCGGCGGCACGCGCGGCAAGACTCCCGTCATGATACTCACGGCGCGCGGCGGCCTCGATGAAAAAGTGCAGGGCCTGAACCTGGGCGCGGACGACTACATGGCCAAGCCGTTCGAGCTGGCCGAACTGGAAGCGCGCGTGAAAGCCCTGCTGCGCCGCAGCCAGGGCAACGAGGCACTCGTGCACACCTGCGGCGCCCTCAGTTTCGACACCGTCACGCGCATGTTCAGCTATCGCGGAGCGGCGCTGGCGCTGACGCCGCGCGAACACGCGGTGCTCGAAGCGCTGATCACGCGCTCGGGGCGGGCCGTGTCGAAGGAAAAGCTGTTTGACGAAGTCTTTGCGCTGGCCGACGACGCCAACCTGGACGCCATCGAACTGTATATCCACCGCGTACGCAAAAAACTCGAGAACGGCGTGGAAAGCGGCTCGCCCGACGGCGCCGTCATCACCACCCTGCGCGGCATCGGCTACCTGCTGCAGCCGCGCAGCGCGATGGCGCCGGCCGCGCCAAAATGACCGTGCGCGCCCCCCGCCTGCCGCTGCTCGAACGCCTGCGCCGGCGCTGGGCGCAGAGCCGGCCGCTGGGCAGCCTGCGCAGCCAGCTGCTGCGCTGGCTGCTCATTCCGCTGGTGATGCTGGTGCTGCTCGATGCCGTTTTTGTCTACCGCAACGCGCTCGACGCGGCCGACATGGCCTACGACCGCTCCTTGCTGGCATCGACGCGGGCGCTGGCCGAGCGCGTCTCCATCGTCGGCGGCAAGGTCGTCGCCGAAGTGCCTTACGTGGCGCTCGACAGCTTCGAGACCGACACCCTGGGCCGCATCTACTACAAGGTGACGGGCATCAATGGCGAGCTGGTGTCAGGCTATGGCGACTTGCCGCCCGTGCCGAAAAACGTGCCCCGCTCGCAGAACTATCCGGCCCTGGTGCGCTTCTACCACGCCGACTACCACGGCAAGCCGATCCGCATCGCCGCCCTGCTGCAACCCGTGTATGACGACTCGATGCGCGGCATCGCCCTGATCCAGGTGGCCGAGACGCTGGACGCGCGGCGCGGCCTGTCGAACCAGATCCTGTTCGACACCCTGATCTGGCAGGCGGCAATGATACTGGTGATGGGCGCCCTCGTGTGGTTTGCCGTGCGCCTGGTGCTGCGCCCGCTGATGCGCCTGAAAACGGAAGTCGAGACGCGCACCCTGTCCGATTTGTCCGACGTCGATCCCACGCTGGTACACAAGGAAATGCGCCCGCTGGTCAGTGCCATGAACGGCTCCATGTCGCGCCTGCAGCAGCTGATCGCCAGCCAGCGCCGCTTCATCGCCGACGCCTCGCACCAGCTGCGCACGCCATTGACGGTGCTGAAAACCCAGGCCGAACTGGCCATGCGCGAGTGCGACCGCCAGGCGGGCGCGCCGCCGGACATCGCCGCCCTGCGCGACATCGTGCGTTCGATCGCCGCCACCACCGATTCGACCGTGCTACTGGCCAACCGCCTCCTGACCCTGGCGCGCATCGAGCATGGCGGCGAGAATCTGGCGATGGATACCGTCGCGCTGCGCGACGTGGCGCAGCAGGTGGGACTGGAAATGGCCATGACCGCGGTCGCCAAACATATCGACCTGTCGCTGGAAGCGCCCGACGAGGCACCCGTGCATGGCCAGGCCCTGCTGCTGCATGAACTGGTGGCCAACCTGGTCGACAACGCCCTGCGCTACACGCCGCAGGGCGGCAGCGTGATCCTGCGCGTGCGCGCGGCGCAGACGGGGATCGGACACGAACACGGCGCCGTGCTGGAAGTGGAAGACAGCGGCAAGGGCATCCCGCCGGCCGAGCGCGAGCGCGTGTTGACGCCGTTCTACCGGGTCGGCGCGGCGCTCGAGAGCAATCCTGGCGGCGCCGGGCTGGGCCTGGCCATCGTGCGCGACATCGCGGCCCTGCACGGCGCCCGGCTGGAACTGGCGACGGCGGCGAATGGACATGGACTGAAGGTCAGCGTGCATTTCAGCGGTGCCGCATGACGGATTGCGCAGACAGGCAGTTCACATGTTACGTTGCTTAAAAACAACAAATGATTTATTTCTAATATTTTTAAAATAATTGCCTTACATAAACATATTCATCCCTATACAATTCGGCTCCCATTAAGCGGCGAGACAGTCTCTCCGCATTAATTATCTAGGATTAATATGAAAAAGCAATTGTTTGCAGTAGTCGTCGGCGCCGCTCTGGCATTCCCTTTGTTTGCACAAGCTGAAAACATTTATGTCGGCGCGAATGCCGGCCGTTCGGAATTGAAATTGTCGGGCGATGTCGCTTCGGGCAAAGAAAACAAAACCGGTTTTAAAGTTTATGCCGGTTACGACTTCACGCCTAACTTCGGCGCGGAAGCCGGTTATGTCAATTTCGGCAAACTGAAGGAAAGCGAAGGCAAGGAATCGCTGAGCATGGAAACCAGCGCAATCTACGCAGCCGCCACCGGCACCTTGCCATTGAACGCTGAATTCTCGCTGTTTGCAAAAGTTGGCGTTACTCAAAACCACACCAAAGCCAAATTGAACCTGATCGGTTTCAGCGCCAGCGAATCGAAAAACAAAACCGCTGCCCTGTTTGGCATCGGTGCTGCTTATAACTTCAATAAAAACCTGTCGGCCGTTGCTGAATATGAAAACTTCGGCAAAACGATGAGCCAGGATGGCATGAAACTGAAAGCCGACCTGCTGTCGATCGGCCTGCGCTACAAGTTCTAATTCACGCTCGCGCGAATCAGAATCAAGCCGTTGTTAGCGGCTGATAAAAAAACCGGCCACGCAGCCGGTTTTTTTATGGGTGAATGGTAAGCAGGCGGCATGGATGCTAAGATCGCGCCCTGAGATTTTAAGGAAGGCACCGCCATGATGACCAAAGAAGATGTAAGCGAACTGTTTGCCAATATCGCCGAGAACGCGCCATGGGACCTGTCCCAGCCGCTGCTGTGGGGCTATTACTTCACCAACCCCACGTCCGAACCGCTGGAGCAGGCCGCCACCGTGCTGGCGCTGCAGGGCTACCGCCCGGTGGAACTGTACCAGCCGGAACTCGACGATCCGGCAGCACCGCCCGTGTGGGTGCTGCACGTGGAAAAGGCCGAAGTGCATGGCGTCGACAGTCTGCACGCGCGCAATGGCGAGCTGATGGCGTTTGCGCAGGACAATCAGCTGGCCAGCTATGACGGCATGGATGTGGGCCCCGTCGGCGCGCCCGACGTGCCGCAGCATTAAGACCGCCATCGGATGAAAAAACGGCGCCCGCGGGCGCCGTTTTGCATGGCTCGCTGAAAACGCTCAGCTCAGGTTTTCCAGGCGGATCTTGGTGACCGTGCCCACCACGCTGTTCAACGCTTCCATCTTCTCGATGGCGGCCGTGACGTTCTTTTCCTGCGTCTGGTGCGTCAGCATGATGATGTCCGTGTGCGTCTCGCCCTCGGCTGGCTCTTTTTGCAGCATGGCGTCGATCGAGATGCCGCGTTCGGCCAGGATGCGCGTCAGGTCGGCCAGCACGCCCGGCTGGTCGGCCACGTGCATGCGCAGGTAGTAGCTGGTGGTGATTTCCGACATCGGCAAGATCGCGATATCGGTCATCGCGTTCGGCTGGAACGCCAGGTGCGGCACGCGGTGTTCCGGGTCGGCCGTGGCCAGGCGGGTGATGTCGACCAGGTCGGCGATCACCGACGAGGCGGTCGGCTCGGCGCCCGCGCCGCGGCCCGAGTACAGGCTGGCGCCGACGGCGTCGCCATGCACCAGCACCGCATTCATGGCGCCTTCCACGTTGGCGATCAGGCGCTTGGCCGGGATCAGGGTCGGATGCACGCGCAGCTCGATGCCTTCCACGCCATTGACGGTGGCGCGCTTGGTGATGCCCAGCAGCTTGATGCGGTAGCCCAGTTGCTCGGCGTAGCGGATATCGACGGCATTGAGGTTGCTGATGCCTTCCACGTAAGCCTTGTCGAACTGCACCGGGATGCCGAAGGCGATGGCCGACATGATGGTGGCCTTGTGCGCGGCGTCGACGCCTTCGATGTCGAAGGTGGGATCGGCTTCCGCATAGCCCAGTTCCTGTGCCTGTTTCAGCACGGTGGCGAAATCGAGGCCCTTGTCGCGCATCTCGGACAGGATGAAATTGGTGGTGCCGTTGATGATGCCGGCGATCCATTCAATGCGGTTGGCCGTCAAGCCTTCGCGCAGCGCCTTGATGATGGGGATGCCGCCGGCGACGGCCGCTTCGAAGGCCACCATCACGCCCTTGTCCTGGGCGGCGGCGAAGATTTCGTTGCCGTGCACGGCCAGCAGGGCCTTGTTGGCCGTGACCACATGCTTGCCGTTGGCAATCGCCTGCATGACCAGGGTTTTCGACAGGTCGTAGCCGCCGATCAGTTCGACGACGATGTCGATCTCGGGATCGTTGACGATCAGCATCGGGTCATTGACGACCTTGCAGCCGCCGGCGACCAGCGCTTCGGCGCGCGCCACGTCGCGCACGGCGACGGCGACGACTTCAATGCCGCGGCCCGCGCGGCGCTTGATTTCTTCCTGGTTGCGTTTCAGGACGCTGAACGTGCCGTAACCGACATTGCCCAGGCCCAGCAGGCCGATCTTGATGGATTTCATAGTTGTGCTTGACTGCTCATAAGTGGCGCCCCCTTGAGCGGCGCCAGGTTGATCGAGATTGCTGCTGGCTGATTCAGCCCCGGCCGTGACGCTTGCGGTAACCTTCGAGGAAGCGCGCAATGCGCCCCATGGCCTCGGTCAGGTCATCGGAGTTGGGCAGGAAGACGACACGAAAATGGTCGGGCGCGATCCAGTTGAACCCCGTGCCCTGCACGATCAGGACCTTGGCTTCGGCCAGTAATTCATAGGCAAACTGCTGGTCGTCGGCGATCGGGTAGATCTCCGGGTCCAGGCGCGGGAACATGTACAGCGCGGCCTTCGGCTTGACACAGGTGACGCCCGGAATATCGGTCAGCAGCTTGTGCGCCAGATCGCGCTGTTTCAACAGGCGCCCGCCGGGCCCCACCAGGTCTTGTATGCTCTGGTAGCCGCCAAGCGCCGTCTGGATGGCAAATTGCCCCGGCGCGTTGGCGCATAGCCGCATCGAGGCCAGCATGTTGAGGCCTTCGATGTAATCCTTTGCGTGGCGCTTTTCGCCCGAGACCACCATCCAGCCGGAACGGTAGCCGCAGGAGCGGTAATTCTTCGACAGGCCGTTCATGGTGATGAACAGCACGTCGTCTGCCAGCGAGGCGATCGACACGTGCTCGGCTTCGTCGTACAGCACCTTGTCGTAAATCTCGTCGGCGAAAATGATCAGCTGGTGCTGGCGCGCCAGTTCGACGATCTGCAGCAGCACGGAAACCGGGTACAGCGCGCCCGTGGGATTGTTCGGGTTGATGACGACGATGGCTTTCGTTTGCGGCGTGATCTTGCGGCGCATGTCCTCGATGTCGGGATACCATTCGTTCTGCTCGTCGCACACATAGTGCACGGGATTTCCGCCCGACAGGCTGACGGCGGCCGTCCACAGCGGGTAGTCGGGCGCCGGCACCAGCACTTCGTCGCCACTGTTGAGCAGCGCGTTCATCGACATGACGATCAGTTCGGAAGCGCCATTGCCCAGATAAATGTCATCGATGGTCACGCCGGCGATATTCTTGCCCTGGGTGTAGTGCATGACGGCCTTGCGCGGCGCGAACATGCCTTTCGAATCCGTATAGCCGGCCGCGTTCTGCAGATTGAGCATCATGTCGCGCACGATCTCGTCGGGCGGATCGAAGCCGAATACGGCCAGGTTGCCGATATTGAGCTTGGTGATCTTGTGGCCTTCTTCTTCCATTTGCCTGGATTTTTCCAGGACCGGGCCGCGGATGTCGTAGCAGACGTCCGCCAATTTATTCGATTTCTGAATCGGTCGCAAAATAAATCCCTGTCGTGATGCGGCGCGGTGACCAGAACTTGCAGCATGATAGCCGCGCCAGAACTATGAACCCGTGAAACTGCAATGCGAAAGACTGCAAGGCGAAAACAACCATTCTCGCCGAAAACAGGCCATTTTATCAAATTAAACATGGCCAACCCCAGCATTTGACGCCGATTCTGCCACGCCGGCGCCTTCGGACGACAATCGGGCGGGCGCCATCTTCATCTTCCCTTAATCTTGCAGCATTACCATGGCGAAAGCAGGCATCGCCACTGTGGCGCCGAACATTGCAATTTGGAAAGGATGTTGCTTTTCAGTCGCTCTTTTCTGTCATTTATGGCATGCTTACGCCCTTGGCCGCGGCACGCAATTTGGCCGCGCGCGCACCGATCAACCGACACGACCAGCCCCCGATATCGCCATGAAACTCCATGCCAGCAGCACCCAACAATACCAGACTGTCACCGGCTATGACGAAAACGGCGTCGAGATCAATGCCCAGCCGTATAACTACAGTCTGATCGTCATGCCGGAAATGCCCCCGCGGGCGTGGGAGGTGGACAGTTTCGAACAGCTGAACGAAGCGCATTTCGCGCAAATCCTGGCCGATGCGCCCGACGTGGTCATCCTCGGTACGGGCGAGCGCCAGCGCTTCGTGCACCCGAAGCTGACGGCCGCGCTGACCATGCGCCGCATCGGCGTCGAATGCATGGATAGCCAGGCTGCCTGCCGCACCTACAATATCCTCATGGGCGAAGGCCGCAAAGTCACCCTGGCACTGATCCTGGCCCCGGCTGCAGGCAAGGCCGCATGAAAATCAATGTCAACGAGCTGCACTCGTCGCGGGTGCTGATGTGGTCGCTGCTGGGCATCTTCATCGTCGTCACCCTGTATGCGCTGGGCGTGCGCACCCTGGTGCCGCCCGACGAAGGCCGCTACGCGGAGATGGCGCGCGAAATGTTCGTCACGGGCGACTGGATCACCACGCGCCTGAACGGCATCAAGTACTTTGAAAAACCGCCGCTGCAAACGTGGATGAATGCGCTGACCTTCGCCGCCTTCGGCCTGGGCGAATGGCAGGCCCGTTTGTGGACCGGCCTGTGCGGCATCATCGGCGTGTGCATGACGGCCTACGCGGGCAAGAAAGTGTTCGGCCCGCGCGTGGGACTGTATGCGGGCCTGGTGCTGGCGTCGAGCCTGTTCTGGCTCGCTTCCGGCCAGATCAATTCGCTGGACATGGGCCTGTCGGGCATGATGACCCTCACCATGGGCAGCCTGCTGATCGCCCAGCGCGACGACGCCACGGCGCTTGAACGGCGCAACTGGATGCTGGCCTGCTGGGCCGCCATGGCGCTGGCCGTGCTGGCCAAGGGCCTGATCGGCATCGTGCTGCCGGGCGCCGTGCTGGTGCTGTATTCGCTGTGTGCGCGCGACTGGCGCATCTGGACGCGTTTGCATCTGGTCAAGGGCTTGCTGGTGTTCTTTGCCATCGCCACGCCGTGGTTCGTGCTGGTCGCCCTGCGCAATCCGGAACAGCCGCATTTCTTCTTCATCCATGAGCATTTCCAGCGCTTCCTGATGAAGGGCCACAAGCGCGAAGGGGCCTGGTATTACTTCCTGGTGCTGCTCATTCCCGGCATCCTGCCGTGGATAGGCGTGCTGCCGCAAAGCCTGGCCGCCGCCTTCCAGCGCCAGGAAGGCGCCTTCCAGCCCCGCTTGATGCTGCTGGTCTGGGCCGTCTTCATTTTCTTCTTCTTCAGCTATTCGACCTCGAAGCTGCCTGGCTACATCGTGCCCATCTTCCCGGCGCTGGCCCTGCTGGTGGCGCTGTACCTGGAATCGGCCTCGCGCCGCCAGCGCATGCTGGCCGCCGGCCTGCTGTGCGTGCTGGGCGCGGCCGTCCTGATCGGCGGACCGATCGCCTTTGGCAAGGCCAGCGCGCGCGACGCGGAAGCCTTGATCGCGCTCAAGGGATACCAGCCATGGTTGATGGCGGCCGGCTTCTTCGCCCTGGCCGGTGGCGCCCTGGCCTTGCTGCATGCGCGCCAGCTGCGCCGCGACATGACGGTGCTGACCATCGCCGGCGCCGGCTTCCTGGCCACGCACTGCATCCTGGCCGGCTCCGAACTGTATGGCCAGAACCGCGCGGGCACCGACATGCTGCCGCAGATCCAGGCCGAACTGACGGCCGATACCAAGCTCTATTCGGTCGGCATCTATGAACAGTCGCTGACATACTACCTGCAGCGGCCCGTGATCCTCGTCGATTACTGGGATGAGTTCACGTTTGGCCTGAAACAGCAGCCCGAGCTGTCCATCCCGAGCATCGAGACTTTCATCACGCAATGGACGAACGATGCCAACGCCGGCGTGCGCGACATGGCGATTATCAGCCTGTACCGTTACAAGGAATTGCAGGAGCGTGGCGTGCCCATGCGTGTCATTGCCAAGGATGCGCGCCGCATGGTCATTGCCAACAAATAAATGTTTAAAGGGGCGCGAGGCAGTATGGATCGCGCCCCCGGCCAGCTTGCCCCGCCCCCGCATCAGCAGGATTTTTCACCGCTGAACCGGCTGCGCCGCCGTACTGACGATATAAAATAGCCATGCCTGCCAGCGGCCATTGACCGCACTGGCAGCCTCGGCAACGCCGATACCCTGACACAATACAGATCCAAGAACTGCGCCCCATGACCTCTACCCTGCCCTTTTTGCCATTTTCCAAACCCACCATCGATGAAGCGACCATCGCCGCCGTCGGCGAAGTGCTGCGCTCGGGCTGGATCACCAGCGGCCCGAAAGTGCAGGCATTCGAAGCCCAGCTGTCCGAGTATTTCGGCGGGCGTCCCGTGCGCACCTTCAATTCGGGCACGTGCACCATGGAAATCGCGCTGCGCATCGCCGGCATCGGCCCCGGCGACGAAGTCATCACCACGCCCGTGTCGTGGGTAGCGACAGCCAACGTCATCATCGAGGTGGGCGCCACGCCCGTGTTTGCCGACATCGATCCCGTCACGCGGAATATCGACCTCGACAAGCTGGAAGCGGCCATCACCCCGCGTACGAAGGCCATCATCCCCGTCTACCTGTCCGGCTTGCCCGTCGACATGGACCGCCTGTATGCGATTGCTGAAAAGTACAATTTAAGGGTCGTGGAAGACGCGGCGCAAGCATTCGGCTCCACCTGGAAGGGCAAGCGCATCGGCGCGTTTGGCGACTTCGTCTCGTTCAGCTTCCAGGCCAACAAGAACATCACCACGGGTGAAGGCGGCTGCCTCGTCCTCAACAATCTGGAAGAAGCGAAGCTGGCCGAGAAATACCGGCTGCAGGGCGTCACGCGCAGCGGCGTCGACGGCATCGACGTCGATGTACTGGGCGGCAAATACAACATGAGCGACATCATGGCCGCCATCGGCCTGGGCCAGTTCGCCAATATCGACGCGATCACGGCCCACCGCCGCGCGCTGGCACGCCACTATTTCGCGCAATTCGGCAGCGACTTCGAAGCGCAGAGCGGCGCCCAGCTGCCCGTGCAGGACTTTGAAAACAGCAACTGGCATTTGTTCCAGATCATCCTGCCCGACAATGGCCCCGGCACGCGTGCCGCCTTCATGCAGCAAATGGCGCAGCAGAACGTGGGAACGGGCTATCATTACGCACCGATCCACCTGTTTACCATGTACCGCGAACGCGGCTTTACCGAAGGCATGTTCCCCGTCTCGGAAAAGATCGGCCGCCTGACCGTGACCTTGCCGATGTTCTACGCCATGACGACACAGGACGTGGAACGCGCCGTCGCCACCGTCAAATCCATTCTCATCAAATGAGCAGCGCGCCGATGAAACCTGAACTGTCCATTATCATTCCAATCTACAACGAGCAGGATGGCCTGGCCAGCCTGTTCGCCCGCCTGTATCCGGCCCTCGATGCCCTGCAGACGAGCTACGAGATCATCTTTGTCAATGATGGCAGCCGCGACAATTCGGTGGCCATCCTGGCGGAACAGTTCCGCCAGCGCCCCGACGTCACGCGCGTAGTCTTGTTCAACGGTAATTATGGCCAGCACATGGCCATCCTGGCCGGCTTTGAAGCTTCGCGCGGGCAAATCATGGTCACGCTCGATGCCGACCTGCAGAATCCGCCCGAAGAAATCGGCAACCTGGTGGCAAAGATGCGCGAAGGCTACGATTACGTGGGCTCGATCCGGCGCAAGCGGCAAGATTCCGCCTGGCGCACCCTGGCGTCGAAGATGATGAACCGGCTGCGCGAGCGCATCACCAACATCAAGATCACGGACCAGGGCAACATGCTGCGCGCGTACGGCCGCAACGTGATCGACCTGGTCAACCAGTGCGCCGAAGTCAACACCTTCGTTCCCGCCCTGGCCTACACGTTTGCCCGCAAGCCCACGGAAATTACCGTCGAGCACGAGGAACGCTCGGCCGGCGAGTCGAAATACTCGCTGTACAGCCTGATCCGCCTCAATTTCGACCTGGTCACGGGCTTTTCGCTGATTCCCCTGCAAATCTTTTCGATGCTGGGCATGCTGCTGTCATTCAGTTCGGCCCTGCTGGTGATCTATCTGCTGGCGCGCCGCTTCCTGTTCGGCGCCGAGGCGCAGGGCGTGTTCACCCTGTTCGCCATCGCCTTCTTCCTGATGGGCGTGATCCTGTTCGGCATCGGCCTCGTGGGCGAATACGTGGGACGCATCTTCCAGCAAGTGCGCGCCCGTCCCCGCTACGTGGTGCAAACCATCTTGCAGGACGGCATGGCCCAGGCGGAAGCCGAGGCGCCATCGTACGTGCGCCTGGAAAAGCGCCAGGTGGGCCGCTGATGGGCGCCCCGCGCGCCGTCGTCTTCGGCTACCACAATGTGGGCGTGCGCTGCATCAAGGTGCTGCTGGCCGGTGGCGTCGATATCGCCCTGGTCGTCACGCACGAAGACAGCCCCACGGAAAACCTGTGGTTCGAGTCCGTCGCCAGCCTGTGCCAGGCCGAAGGCATCCCGTACATCACGCCCGGCGATCCGCGCGCGCCCGAGCTGCTGGCGCAAGTGCAGGCGGCAGCGCCGGACATGCTGTTCAGCTTTTACTACCGCCACATGCTGCCCGCCAGCATCCTGGAAGTCGCGCCCGCCTACAATATGCACGGCTCGCTGCTGCCGCAGTTCCGCGGCCGCGCACCCGTCAACTGGGCCGTGCTGCATGGCGCCCCGCAAACGGGCGCCACCCTGCATGAAATGACGGTCAAGCCCGATGCCGGCGCCATCGTCGCGCAAACGGCCGTGCCCATCCTGCCCGATGACACGGCCTTCGAAGTCTTCGGCAAAGTCACCGTGGCGGCGGAACAAACCCTGTGGAACGTGCTGCCGGCCTTGCTGGACGGCACGGCGCCACGCCAGCTCAACGATTTGCGCCAGGGCGGCTACTTTGGCGGGCGCAAGCCGGAAGACGGCCGCATCGACTGGAAGTTACCCGCGCAGCAGGTGTACAACCTGCACCGGGCCGTCGCGCCGCCCTATCCCGGCGCCTTCACCGAAGTCAACGATGTCATTTACACCATCGAAAAAGCCCGCTTGAGCAAGCATTCCGCAGGAAGTTTGCCACCGGGCTTGGCGGTAGTGGATAATTGCATCTTTGGCGTCTGCGGAGACGGCCGCATGCTGGCCATTTCCGCGCTGAGGGCTGCCGGGGAGCCGATTTCGGCTCAGCAATTGCAAGCAAGTCTGACCACCCGCGTCAGCACACACTGATATCACTCAAGAGAATCTCACATGAAAAAAGTCCTCATCTTAGGCGTCAACGGCTTCATCGGCCACCACCTGTCCAAGCGCATCCTGGAAACCACCGACTGGCATGTCTACGGCATGGACATGAACACGGACCGCATCACGGAATTGCTGGAAGATGACAACTACAAGTCGCGCATGCACTTCTTCGAAGGCGACATCACGATCAACAAGGAATGGGTCGAGTACCACGTCAAGAAGTGCGATGTGATCCTGCCGCTGGTGGCCATCGCCACGCCGTCGACCTACGTCAAGCAGCCGCTGCGCGTCTTCGAACTGGACTTCGAAGCCAACCTGCCCATCGTCCGCTCGGCCGCCAAGTACGGCAAGCACCTGGTCTTCCCGTCGACCTCGGAAGTGTATGGCATGTGCCATGACGAGGAATTTGATCCGGAAAACTCGGAACTGATCTGCGGCCCGATCAACAAGCCGCGCTGGATCTATTCGAACGCCAAGCAGCTGATGGACCGCGTGATCTGGGGCTACGGCATGGAAGGCTTGAACTTCACCCTGTTCCGTCCATTCAACTGGATCGGCGCCGGCCTGGACTCGATCCACACGCCAAAAGAAGGTTCTTCGCGCGTGGTGACGCAATTCTTCGGCCATATCGTGCGCGGCGAGAACATCTCGCTGGTCGACGGCGGCGCGCAAAAACGCGCGTTCACCTACATCGACGACGGCATCGATGCGCTGATGCGCATCATTGCCAACAAGAACGGCATCGCCAGCGGCAAGATCTACAACATTGGCAATCCGATCAATAACTATTCGATCCGCGACCTGGCCGGCATGATGCTGACCCTGGCCGCCGAATACCCGGAATACGCCGAAGGCGCGAAACACGTGAAAATCGTGGAAACGACCTCGGGCGCCTACTACGGCGCTGGCTACCAGGACGTGCAAAACCGCGTGCCGAAAATCACGAATACCTGCGAAGAGCTGGGCTGGGCGCCGACTACCACCATGGCCGATTCCCTGCGCAATATTTTCGACGCCTACCGCAGCCAGGTAGCCCAAGCCAAAGCCCTGATGGATTAATGTTGAGCAAGCCGTTCCTGACCCTGAAAATCGACGTCGATACCTATCGCGGCACCCGTGAAGGCATGGGCAATCTGGTGCGCATGCTGGCCGCGCACCAGGCCAAGGCCACCTTTCTGTTCTCGCTGGGCCCCGACCACACAGGCTGGGCCCTGCGGCGCGCCTTGCGGCCCGGCTTTTTCAGCAAGGTGTCGCGCACCTCGGTGGTCGAACACTACGGCTTGAAAACATTGATGTACGGCACCTTGCTGCCGGGACCCGATATCGGCAAGCTGTGCGCGGCGCAATTGCGCGCCGTGCGCGATGCCGGTTTCGAGTGCGGCATCCACACCTGGGATCACACCCTGTGGCAAGACAACGTGGCCAAGCGCAACGCCGCCTGGACCATCAACATGATGCGCAAGGCCGCCAACCGCTACGAACAGGTGTTTGGCACCAAGCCGCACACGCACGGCGCGGCCGGCTGGCAAATGAATGTCAGCGCCTTTGTCGAACACGACACGGCCGGCTACCGTTTTGCCTCCGATGGCCGCGCCATGCTCGACGCGCGCGGTGCCATGGTGCATCCTGGCAATGGCCCACACCGCGTGCGCAACGGCAACACCATCCTGCAATGCGTGCAATTGCCTACCACCCTGCCCACCCTGGATGAATTGCTGGGCTGCGAAATCGACGGCAAACTGATCACAACGAGCAATGTTGCCGCGCATATATTGTCGCTGACGGCGGACAATCCCCGCGATCACGTATATACCTTGCATGCGGAACTTGAAGGACAGAAACTCGCCCCCATTTTCGAACAACTGCTGGCTGGCTGGAAAGCCCAGGGCTACCAGTTTGCAGCGATGGGCGATTATTATGAAAAGATAAAAAATACGGACTTGCCCGTTTGTCCCGTCACCTGGGATGAGTTGCCAGGCCGTTCGGGACGCCTGATTGTGCAGGGCAAAGCGGCCTGAATGCTGTATTGTTGCACCTGGATGCGTTGCCAGATTAAAAACAGCGCTGATGATCACCGTTCAGGAGAGAACCTGTGGCTGATAGCCAATCCCTCGTTAGCATACCCGACTTTAGCGCCGCCATGACCAGCGGCAAGACTTTTCAGTTGCTGGGCCGTCCGGCCAAGGCCACGGTGCTGTTTTTCTATCCGAAGGACAACACCCCTGGCTGCACCACGGAAAACATCGCCTTCCGCGATGCGTATTCGCAATTCGTCGCAGCCGGCGTGGAAATCTACGGCATCAGCCGCGATTCCCTGCGCTCGCACGAAAGTTTCAAAGCCAAGCTGGAACTGCCGTTCGAGCTCATTTCCGACCCGGACGAAGCCGTTTGTCTGCTGTTTAACGTCATGAAGATGAAACAGATGTACGGCAAGACGGTCCGTGGCGTCGAGCGCAGTACGTTTGTGATTGACGCCCAGGGCCGATTGGTGAAAGAATGGAGAGGCGTGAAGGTCGCAACTCACGTGGAAGAAGTGCTGGAATTCGTAGCGCATCTGAATTGATCGTCCATTTTTGATCCAATGCGCGTTGTCGGCTTCCAGCGAGCCTGGTTCAACCGCAGTTCAGTTCACGGTACCTATCGCCATTTTGAGTCAACGAAGCGCCTCCATCCACTCCGCCAGGCGGGCATGCAGCCCGTCGATGGCGTCCATGACCGGCCATGCTGCCGGCCTTCCGGCAGTTACTCGTCCTGTAGCATTGTTGTTCCCCCGCATCCACCCCATGAGAAGTGCCGCCAGAAGCTGGCTGCCCATGGGCGATTCATTCCAGAAATTTTTTGATTGAGATCCTGATGCCACTGCCAAAATTACCGAGCAAGCCAGCCACTATCCTGGCCACCCAAGATTACCCAACCGCAGGCGCAGCGCGCCCGGCCACCAAAACCCCGGCAGCCAAGAAAGTGGCTGCACCGATTATTGAAGCGGCGATCGCCGAAGTTGCCAAGCCGGTCCGCAATGCGGCCACGAAGATCAAGCAAGTGGCGGCCCTGATGGTCGCCAAGCCGGCGCCAGCCGTTGCTGCACCGGCGCCGGTCGCGGCCGCGCCTGCCGCCGTTGCTGCGCCTGCAGCGAAAGCCAAGCCGGCGGCAAAAGGCAAGGTCACGCCGATCAAGCCCGTCAAGCAAGCCGAGCAGCCACATCCTGCCAAACACAAGGCTGTCGAAGTGCAGCTCAAGTCGTCCGCCAGCCGCGCCGCCGACCAGCGCGGCATCAGCAAGCTGTTCGTGCTCGACACGAACGTGCTGATGCACGATCCATCGTCGCTGTTCCGCTTCGAGGAACACGATGTGTACCTGCCGATGATGACCCTGGAAGAGCTGGACAACCATAAAAAAGGCATGACGGAAGTGGCGCGCAATGCGCGCCAGGTCTCGCGCACGCTCGACGCCCTGATCAGCAACACGGATGACGACGCCATCGAACACGGCATCCTGCTGTCCAAGCTGGGCAACAAGGATGCCAAGGGCCGCCTGTTCTTCCAGACGCGCCTGCAAAGTGCCGACTTGCCGGCTGGCTTGCCAGTGGGCAAGGCCGACAACCAGATCCTCGCCGTCGTGCGCTCGCTGGAATCGGAACAAGAAGGCCGCCCTGTCGTGCTGGTGTCGAAAGACATCAACATGCGCATCAAGGCGCGCGCCCTGGGCCTGCCGGCCGAAGATTACTTCAACGACCATGTGCTGGAAGACACGGACTTGCTGTACTCGGGCATCGTGCAATTGCCGGACGACTTCTGGAACAAGCACGGCAAGGACATGGAATCGTGGCAGGAAAGCAAGAACGGCTACAGCTCGACGTTCTACCGCGTGACGGGCCCGTTCATCCCGTCGCTGCTGGTCAACCAGTTCATCTACCTGGAACCGAAAAACGGCGAAACGCCGTTCTACGGCCAGGTGAAACAGATCAACGGCAAGACGGCCGTGCTGCAAACCCTGCGCGACTTCAGCCACACGAAGAACAATGTGTGGGGCGTGACGGCGCGCAACCGCGAGCAAAACTTCGCGCTGAACTTGCTGATGAATCCGGAATGCGACTTCGTCACCCTGCTGGGCCAGGCCGGTACCGGCAAGACCCTGCTGGCCCTGGCCGCCGGCCTGGCGCAAGTGCTGGAAACCAAGCTCTACAATGAAATCATCGTTACCCGCGTCACGGTACCGGTGGGCGAAGACATCGGTTTCCTGCCAGGCACGGAAGAAGAAAAGATGTCGCCATGGATGGGCGCCTTCGACGACAACCTGGAAGTGCTGAACAAGTCCGACTCCGATGGCGGCGAATGGGGCCGTGCGGCAACGCAAGACCTGATCCGCTCGCGCATCAAGATCAAGTCGCTCAACTTCATGCGCGGCCGCACCTTCGTAAACAAGTTCCTCATCATCGATGAAGCGCAAAACTTGACGCCGAAACAAGTCAAGACCCTCGTCACGCGCGCCGGTCCCGGCACGAAGATCCTGTGCCTGGGCAACATCGCGCAAATCGACACGCCGTACCTGACGGAAGGCTCGAGCGGCCTGACTTACGTGGTCGACCGCTTCAAGGGCTGGACCCACAGCGGCCACGTCACCCTGGCCCGCGGCGAGCGCTCGCGCCTGGCCGACCACGCCAGCGAAGTACTGTAAGTGATAGCGGGCGGCGCGAGCTGCCCAGTCATTCGAAGCCCCGGCTGCAGCGATGCAGGCGGGGCTTTTTTCATGTGCGCGACTTTTCATGGCGGCATGTTCTAATACCGCTCCTTTCCTTCTGGACACATAGCCCGATGCATCCCGCCTTTCAGTTGTTGCTCTGCTTCATCCTCTTCATGTTCATCCACATTTCCGTCATGGCGGCCTGCGCCAGGCTGTCCGGCATCACGATCCGCAGCATCAGCTATGGCGTGGGACCGACTGTGCTGACCTGGGAAAAAGTCCACGTCAAGCTGCTGCCGCTGGCCGGCAGCCTGGTGCTGAAAGATACGCGTGAAGAAGAACTGTATGACGATGATCCCTGCCTTGACGCCTACAACTTCCAGCCGCTGTGGAAGCAGGTGCTGCTGCCATTGAGCGGCGTGGGGCTGCTGCTGGCATTGTCGCTGGGCATCATGGGAGCCTCGGGCTGGGACAGCTTTGTCGCGGCCTTCGTGCAAATCGTCCACGGCGCGCTGGCACCGTTGTCGACGGCGCAGGAATTGCTGGGCAGTGGAGAGGCGTTTGCCCGCACACACGGCTTTGCGCTGGCGTTCGCCCTGTTCTCGTTGAAACTGTGCGCCTTGAACCTGTTGCCGTTTGCCGGCTTGAACGGGGGACAGGCGCTGCTGGCCATCGCGCGCGGCGGCAAGCCGTATGTGACGTGGGAAGAGACGGCAGCAAAATGGCTGCTGCTGCCGGGGCTGGCGATCCTGCTGGCGTGGGCGGCGGCACTGGCCGTGTATTGCTGGCGCGCGCTGGGGCTGTAATCGCACAGCCCCAGTTGGCTACAGCTAGAAATTCACCTTCAGACTCAGCAGGGCTTCGCGTTCGGCGCCACGGAAGATGCCGCCAAAGTATTTCTTGTCAAATACATTGCCGATATTCAGAGCCAGGCGGTAACGCGCCGTTTCGTAGGCCACGGCGATATCGGCCAGGGTGTACGGATCATTCATGTACAGCGCATTGGCCGCGCCATTGTAGGGCGAACTGCCACGGTAGCGCAGACCGCCAGCGAGCATCAGGCCGGGCACGGCCATGGGCCGGTAGTCGAGCCAGACGCTGGCCGCATGGCGCGTCGTCTGCAGGGTCTGGCGGCCGATTTCGTAGTCGCGGTTGCTCTTTGTCGTGCGCGGGTCCAGATAGGTATAGCCGGCCAGCACGCTCAACTCGGGCAAGGGTTTGAACGTACCTTCCAGTTCCACGCCCGTCGAACGTACCTCGCCCGTCTGTAGTGACGAACGCGGGTGCAGCGGATCCGGCGTGGTGACATTCGTTTGCGTCAGATCAAACAGCGATGCCGTCAACATGGTCGATGTACCGGCAGGCTGGTACTTGATACCCATTTCCACCTGCTTGCCCTTGCGTGGCTGAAAAGCCTTGCCGTCAAAGTCGCGGCCCGTGGCCGGGTCGAACGAGGTGGCATAGCTGGCATACGGCGCCACGCCATTGTCGAACAGGTACAGCAGGCCGGCACTGCCCGTGGTGGCATTGTCGTCGATGCGCGTGCTCGCCGAATTGAGCTGCGTGCTGCGCGCGCGGTCGTGGCGCAGGCTGGCGTTCGCCACCCATGCGCCCAGCTTGAACTGGTTCAACGTGTAGATACCCGTCTGCTTGAGTTCAGTGTCGGTATAGTCGAGTCCCGGTGCGGCGATCGATTGATGGTAGACCGGCGCATGGATATCCAGGTTCGGCACGTCCCAGCCAAAGCCCAGGCCATCGTTTTCCTTGTATTTCAGGTAATCGATGCCCGCCACGAAGCGGTGCCCGATCTCGCCCCAGCGAAAGTCCTTCTGCGCGCGGCTGTCGACCGTCCAGGTCTTGCCGTCCACTTTTTCCGCCAGGCTGCCGCGCGTGGCCGTGCGCCCGTCAGGCAGCAAATCCATGGCGTAGATATGCTGGTAATCAACCTTGATGGTCGCATAGCGCAAGTTTTGCGTCAGCTTCCATCCATTCCCTGTTGCATGCTCGAACATATAGCCAAGGGCGCGCGTATCGCGGTCGAAATAGTCGAAGGACGGGTCGCCCGCCGTGCGGCTGACGGGCAAGTCCTTGATGTGCGGATGCACAAACAGGCTGGGCCACCATGGCTTCGGCGTGCCCCGCTCTTGTGAATATGTGCCCAGTACGGTCAGGCTGGTGCGCGCCGAAATGTCCCAGCGCAGCGAGGGCGAGATGGAAACGCGGTTATTCTTCGATTCGATGGGACGATCGTCGGCATCGCGGCCCGTCAGCGTGACGCGGTACAGCAGGCCATCATTGCCCGCGACAGCGCCGCCCAGGTCGGCATTGATCTGATAGCGGTGATAGCGTCCCGCGGAAAACCCCACGCTATTGACGTGGTCTGCACCCGGCAGCTTGGAAGTGACATTGATCATGCCGCCCGGGCGGCCCTGGCCGTAGAAGACGGACGCGGGCCCCTTGATGACTTCGACGCTGTCGAGGTCTTCCATTTCGCTATTCCACGAACCATAACTGCCCGCCGACAGCAGCTTCAAGCCATCCTGGTAGTACGAGCTGCCATCGCTGAAGCCGCGGATGGTGGCGCCCGACATGCGCACGTCGGCACCCGTCACGTCCGTCAGCACGCCCGCCGTATAGGCCAGCGCCTGTTCGATGCTTTTCGGGGCCTGCGTCTTGATCTGTTCACGCGTGACAACGGAAATGGCGCGCGTCGTCTCGAGCAATGGCGTGCCCATCTTGGTGGCGGCCACGCTGATGGGCACATAGCCGCGCGACACCGTGCCCTCGCCCGCGTCAGCCGCTGCCATGACGGAAATCAATGGCATGACGGCGTCGGACGTCGTGCTGGCCACGGCAGGCGCGGCGCGCAGCACGTAGCTGCCCGCCTCCAGTTCGACCGCCTGCAAGCCCGTACCCGCCAGCAAGACGGCCAGGGCAGCCTGCGGCGTGTACTGGCCTTGCAGGCCGGCCGTGCTCTTGCCGCTGGCCTGGTCTGGCGTGTAGCTGAGCAAGACATTCGCCGCGCTGGCCAGGCTGCGCAGCGCGGGCGCCAGCGGACCGGCAGGGATGTCGTAGGCCAGGCGCATGGCGCCAGCCTGCTGGGCATTGGCCGCTTGCGCCTGCGCCAGGGCTGGCATGGCGGCGTACAGCGCCAGGCTGCACACGGCCAGCGACACGGCACGGGCGATGGGAAGGATTTGCGGTGTAGAAATATAGTAGCGCTGCTTGCGGCGAACGGACATGGTGTAAAGCCTCTCAAATGGACTGCTGAAATGATTCCCTTACTTAGCAGGTGCCTTGAGAATGCGAATCGGTCAGGCTGGACACGAAAAAATAATGCCTGCCGGCAGTATCGACTGGCCGGCAGGCATGCGCTGTACTGCGGCGATCAGTTCACGCGTTTGGCCGGCATATCCTGCCCCTCCTGGCGCAGCACCAGTTGTTGCGTCTTGCCATCGGCATCCTTGCTGAAACGCACTTCCGCATCGACTTCATTCGAGAAGAAAGCCGTCTCGCTCATCGGCAGCATGGCCAGCTTGCGGAAACCCGTCACCTGGGCGAAGAATTTATCGCCTTCGCGCGTCACTTCCAGGTAGACCTCGGGCGCCAGCGCATACTTGCCCACGTAGCCATCGAATTGCGCCGTCGTCATGGCGACCACCGAACGCGCCGGCTTGGCGGCGCTGGCGCGTTCGTGCACCGTCTTCGATTCGCCGCCGTCATTGAGGATCAGCTGCGCCTCGCCCTTCGGTCCCCGCTCGAATTCGGCGGTGGTGAGCGTATTTTCGATCAGGAAACCATTTGGCGAGTACGCCAGCATGCGCTGGGCGGGACGCCCCGTGCGCTGCAGCAGCAAGTTGCCCTCGAAGTTGCGGATCGTATAGCCGGCCTTGTCGTTGATGGCGTACACGCCCGCGTACGCATCGAGGATGGCGGGCTTGAGCGTGATGACCTTGATCTCGGGATATGGCCGGCCCACGGCGACAGCAGCCGCCTTGCGCGCCACCACGTCGGGATTGACCAGGCCCGTGTCCGAGTTTTCCAGCACGGCCACATAGACTTTTTCCTTCGGCAAACGCATCGCATACGTGGCAAAACCATTGATGCCGCCGCTATGGTGGATGACGGGCGTGTTTTGCCAGGTGCCCACCTTCCAGCCCAAGCCGGAACGGGTCGCCTTGCCATCGTTCAGCTTGGCCTGCGTGAACGCCTGCTGCCAGGTGGAAGCCTTGAGCAGCTTGCCGTCGGAGATGGCCGCGTCCCAGCGCGCCAGGTCGTCCACCGTGGAAACGAGCGCGCCGGCAGCATACGGCTGCGTCATGCTCAGGGGCAAGTTCGGCACATAGGTCTCGCCCGAACGGATATGCCCGGCCGCGCGCTTGGCCGGCCGGCGCTCGTGGCCTTCATAGGCCGTATCGTTCATGCCCAGTGGCACGAAGATCTGCTGTTCCACAAACGTGGCATACGGCTGGCCCGATGCCTTTTCAATGATGGCGCCCAGCAGGAAATAGCCGGAACTGCTGTAACTCCACTGCGTGCCCGGTTCAAAGTCGGGCGGATCGTTCTTGAAGAAATCGATCATCTGCGCCACGCTCAATTCTTTCGTGCTGTTGGGCACAAATTCCGGCTTCCTTGTGTAGTCGTGGATGCCGGACGTATGCGCGAGCAGCTGTTCGATCGTGATTTTCTTGCCGTGCGTCGGATAGTCGGGCAGGAACTTCGTGATGTCATCGGTGATGGCCAGCTTGCCCTGGTCGGCCAGCAGCAGGATGGCGACGGCCGTGAATTGCTTGGAAATGGAACCCAGGCGCAGCGACATGTCAGGCGTCAGCGGCTGGCCATCCTTCACGCTGGCCAGGCCATACGCCTTGCGCAACAGGGGCTGGCCATCCTTGACGACGATGACGACGGCGCCAGGTTCCGTGGCCTTGTAATAGGGAGCGATACTGGCGTCGATTTGCGCGGCCAGCGCTTGCTGCTGCTGGCTCAGGGGCGCCGGCTGGCCAGCCCAGCCGGCTGGCGCTTGCAACAGGATCAACGTGGCGAGGCAGATGCTGGAAACTGTAAACATGCAGATCACTTTCACAGGAAGGATAAACAAGCTTGGCCATGCCCCTGGCGGCGGCTATCGGGATGGGATAATTTTTTTAGACAATATTTCAAATTTGCCCACCCAGCCTAGCAGACGCGTCACGCATAATTCTCTCCATTTATCACCATGATAGTTTGTGCCTGCTGACGCTATTATTTTCGGGATACCTAACGTATGCTCGCACCAGTGACTTGATGGCATAGAAAAAAGGAGCTGGCATTTTCTCATTCGACACTTGCGGCAAACGCCTGGTCCTGTTGGCCATTCGCGCTTACCAGCGCTACCTGTCGCCCTATAAAGGCTATTCCTGCGCCCACCGCGTGCTGACAGGCCGCGACAGCTGTTCCGCCTATGGCTACAAGGTCATCGCGCGCCACGGCTTGCGTCCGGGACTGGCGCTGTTGCAACGCCGCCTGCGCGCCTGCGGCGAACGCCATCGCCAGCACGGCGCGCTGCAGCCACCGGCACGGCACAGTGCGCGCAGGCAGGCACAGGCGGGGTATTGCGACTGCGATGTGCCCCTGGTCGACTGCGCCTGCGACTGCGCCGACGTGGCAAATGTACTGAACTGCAGTTGGCCGGGTCAGCATAAGCAGACAAGCTGGTTTCGCAATGGCTATACGACAAGCAAGGCATTGAAACAGCAGCAGGCGGCACATCGCAAGAAGATCAGGCAAGGGCAGAACCCGGACAACTGAAATTCACACGAATACTTACAAATGAAATATTCATTCATGAAATGAATAATACCCATTATCACTGTGAATTGGCTGGAAGCGGGCCTGCGGCCTATACTCATGCCGTCTCCCCTACTTTGCTTCCCATGCACACCCTGCTCAGCCCGCATATATCGCGGGCTTTTTGTTCCCGGCAATTGCCACTCTGTCTTTCCCCTCTTACCGATCACCAGGTGCGCGTTTCCCCGCCAGCCCAGCTCCACACCGGGAGTACAGCATGATCGTGCGCGAGCGTCCCTCGGCGCTACGGCTGTTCCTCGTGGTGCGCGGTTCCGTCCTGCCGCGCATCCGCACCACGCTCATTGTCAATACCCTGATCGCCACCCTCGTCACCTGGTGCCACGGCACCTTGTTCGACCACAAGGTCATCCTCACCACCATCCCGTTTACCCTGATCGGCTTGCCGCTGGCCATCTTCCTGGGCTTTCGCAACACGGCCGCCTACGACCGCTATTGGGAAGCGCGCAAGCTGTGGGGCGAACTGGTCTTGCGCAGCCGGAATTTCTCGCGCCAGTGCCAGACCATGATACGCAGCGACACGCCGGCCCACGCGAGGCTGGGCCTGGACGATGTGCGCGTGCGCATGATTTACCGTACCATCGCCTTTTGCCATGCACTGCGCCACCAGCTGCGCGACACGCGCGGACCGGACGACTTGCAGCCGCTGCTGCGCCCGGCCGAATGGGAAGCGGCCTGCAAGGCGGCGAACCCGTCCGACTACCTGATGCTGCAGATGGGCCACGACCTGGCCGACTGCGTCCGGCAAGGCCGCATCGACAGCATCCTTGCCACGCAGATCGATAACACGGTCTCGGCCATGGTAGCGGCAGGCGCCTCGTGCGAACGCATCCGCAGCACGCCGATTCCCTTCTCGTACTCGCTGCTGCTGCACCGCACGGCCTATCTGTACTGTTTCCTGCTGCCTTTCGGCCTGGTCGATTCGCTCGGTTTCATGACGCCGTTCGTCGTCGCCATCGTCGCCTACACCTTCTTTGGCCTCGATGCGCTGGGCGACGAGATCGAGGAGCCGTTCGGCGAAGATGCCAACGATCTGCCGCTATCGGCCATGTGCCGCGCCATCGACATCAGCTTGCGCGAATCCGTGCAGGACGAAAACGTGCCGCCGCCCATGCAAGCCGTCGACTTCCTGCTCCATTAAAACGCCGCAACGCTTCCGCTTGACCTTCCCACCGGGGCAAGGATTACAGTGGAAGCACTTAATCATTCAAGGAGTGCTTGTCATGTATCAGTTACAAGTTGAAAACATGAGCTGCGGCCATTGCGTCGGCTCGGTCACGAAAGCGGTGCAAGGCATCGATCCTGCCGCACAGGTGCAGATCGACCTGGCCAGCAAGCGCGTCACGGTGGAGTCATCGAGCGAACTGGGCGCCATCAGCGCCGCCATCGTCGATGCGGGCTACCCCGTCACCAGCGCACAATAACAGTAGAGCAGCACCAGGACAGCCGGCCCTTGCGCCGGCTGTTTTTTTATCCGTCCAGCTCGGGGTAATGACGGAAGATGCCGTCTTCATTGAACGGTATCCTGCGCTTCGACTGCAAGTAGCGGGCAATGTTCGGCCGCGCCGCCACCGCATCGTGCAGCGCAAACAGGGCTGGATACTGCGGCGCCAGGCGCGCCATGGCTTGCGGAAACGCATAGCGCAGGCCGGCCAGCATCTGGAACAGCGACAGGTCGCCATACGTGAGTCTGGCCCCCACCAGGTACTGGCCACGGCTGCGATTATTCAACAACACTTGCGTGAAATAGGAAAGAAACTTGGACAAACGTGTTTCGCGGAAATCCGCGCTGCGCAGCATGGCCGCCTGCCGTTGCTCTTCGTAATATTGATTCATCGACAGCGGATGATGCGTGTCGTGCACTTCCGTCAGCCAGTCGGCCATCGTCAGCTGCAGCTGGTTCAGCCACAAACGGCCGCTTTCCGTACGCGGCGCCAGCCCAAGGCGCCGGCCCAGGTACAAGAGGATATTCGTGGTCTGGCCGATCAGCACGTCGCCATCGCGCAGCACGGGCGGTGCGTAGGCCGCCTGTGGCATGCTGTCGCCATCGAGGCAGGCCAGCATGGCGGGAACGCCTTGCCCCTTGCGTTCAGGCAAACGGGCGATATCGCGGTAGTCGGCGCCCGCCTCTTCCAGCGCCAGCCGGATGAATTCGCCGCGCCCCTGTATCGTGGGCCAGTAATGCAGTTCATACGCCATAGCCCCTCCGTTGATTCACATCAATGGCAACATGCTTTCGCGTCCGTGTCACCAGCCAGCCCCAGGCTTTGCAGGATGGGGCAATCGGGCTTGTCGTCGCCGTGGCACGATTGCGCCAGGTGGGCCAGGGTATCGCGCATTTCCGTCAGTTCGGCGATGCGCTGATTTAAATCGGCGACATGGGCCAGGGCGATGCCTTTCACGTCCGCGCTGGCGCGCTGGTCGTTTTGCCACAGCGACAGCAACTCGCGGATCTGTTCCAGCGAAAAGCCAAGACCCCGCCCGCGCTTGATGAAGCGCAAGGCGTGCAAGTCGTTCGGCGTGTAGATGCGGTAACCGGCGTCGCTGCGCGTGCTGGGTTTTAACAATGCAATACTCTCGTAGTAGCGTATCATTTTTGCCGATACGCCCGTTTCGCTTGCCGCCTGGCCGATATTCATCCTATGACTCCTTGGTATGCGCACTACCTGCATGACTGCGGGCTTTCCAGCGCCGCAGCAACAGGGCATTGCTGATCACGCTGACGGAACTGAAGGCCATCGCCGCGCCCGCCACCATGGGGTTGAGCAAGCCGAAGGCGGCCAGCGGAATGCCGATCAGGTTATAAATGAAGGCCCAGAACAGATTCTGCCGTATCTTGCTGTAGGTGCGGCGCGAGATATCGATGGCGTCCGCCACCAGGGCCGGATCGCCGCGCATCAGCGTGATGCCGGCCGCATGCATGGCCACATCGGTCCCCGTCGACATGGCGATGCCCACGTCGGCCGCCGCCAGCGCCGGCGCATCGTTGATGCCGTCGCCCACCATGGCCACCTTCGCGCCCTCGCCTTTCAGCGCGACAATTTTAGCGGTTTTATCGGCCGGCAGCATTTTCGCCGCCACCGTGTCGATGCCCAGCAGCTTGCCGACGGCGTCGGCGCTGCCCTGGTTATCTCCCGTCAACATCACCGTGCGGATGCCCAGGCTGTGCAGATGGGCAATGGCCGCCTGCGCGTTCGGCTTGACCTGGTCGCTGAAGGCAAACAGGCCCAGCAGTTCCGATCCCGACGCCAGCCACGAGATCGTGTTGCCCGTGGCTTCCAGTTCCTGCGCCTGCGCGGCCAGCGGCGTCATGTCCACGTTCAACTCCTGCATCAGCCGCGTGCTGCCCAGCTTCAGTTCCAGGCCATCGACGTGGGCCGCCAGGCCGCGGCCCGGCAAGGCCGACAGGCTCGTGGCTGGCAAGGGGGCGATGTGGCGGGCGGCAGCCACATCCAGCACGGCCGTCGCCAGGCTGTGCTCGCTACCGCGCTGGATGCTGGCCGCCAGCTGCAGCAGCCGCGCATCCTCGATGCCGTGCGCATGCAGGGCCGCCAGCGCCGGTTTTCCCACCGTCAAGGTGCCCGTCTTGTCGAACACGACGGTATTGACGGCGTGCGCCACTTCCAGCGCTTCCGCATCCTTGATCAGGATGCCGTAGCGGGCAGCCACGCCCGTGCCGGCCATGATGGCCGTCGGCGTGGCCAGGCCCAGCGCGCATGGACAGGCGATGACCAGCACGGCCACGGCATTGATGATGGCGTTCTCCAGCTCGCCGGTAGCGAGCCACCAGCCCAGCATGGTCAGCAGCGCCAGCACCAGCACCACGGGCACAAAGATGGCGCTGACCTTGTCGACCAGATGCTGGATCGGCGCCTTGGCCGCCTGCGCATCTTCCACCAGGCGGATGATGCGCGAGAGGGTCGTCTCGCCGCCCACGGCTTGCGTGCGCACCAGCAGCAAGCCGTCCGCATTGATGGCGCCGCCCGTGACCTTGTCGCCCACGTGCTTATCGACCGGCAAGCTTTCGCCCGTGATCAGCGATTCGTTGATCTGGCTGGCGCCTTCCACCACCACGCCATCGACGGCTACCCGCTCGCCGGGACGGATGACCACCAGGTCGCCCACTTTCACCTGGTCCACGGGCAAGTCCAGCTCCACACCGTCGCGGCGCACGCGCGCCGATTCCGGACGCAAGACTTGCAGCGCGCGGATGGCGGAGGCCGTCTGGCGCTTGGCGCGGCTTTCCAGCCATTTGCCCAACAGCACCAGGGTGATGACGACGGCCGACGCTTCGAAATACAGGTGCGGCAGCATCGCGCCCGCCGTCAGCCATTGGTAGACGGACAAGCCATACGCGGCGCTCGTACCCAGCGCCACCAGCAAGTCCATGTTGCCGCTACCGGCGCGGGCCGCCTTCCAGCCCGCCTTGTAGAAGCGCGCGCCAAAGTAAAACTGCACGGGCGTGGCCAGCGCGAACTGCAGCCAGCCTGGCAACATCAAATGGATGCCGGCCCACTCGAGCAGCATGGGCAGCATCAAGGGGAAAGCCAGCACGGCCGCGAACGCCACTTTCATGCCGTCGCGGTTCGGTGCGGCAGCGGGCGCGCTGGCCTGGCTGGCGGCGGGCACCTTGGCGGCATAGCCGGCCTTGTCGATGGCGGCGATCAGGGTGCCAGCTTCCAGGCCGCCCGTCACCTTGATGCGCGCGCTTTCCGTGGCCAGGTTGACGCTGGCGTCCAGCACGCCTGGCACTTTCAGCAAGGCCTTTTCCACCCTGCCCACGCAAGAGGCGCACGTCATGCCGGCGATGTTCAGGTCGATCTCGCGCTGCGCCACCGTGTAGCCGGCCTTTTCCACTGCCGCCTGCAAGGTGGCCAGGGGAATCGGCGTGCTGGACGTGACTTTGGCCACTTCGGTGGCCAGGTTGACGCTGGCCTGGCTCACGCCGGGCACGGCGGCCAGGGCCTTTTCCACGCGGCCCACGCACGAGGCGCAGCTCATCCCTTCAATGGCCAGCGCCTGCGCATGCGCGGCGTCGGGAGGGAAAGCGGCGGGGACGAGTGCACTCTGGTTCATGGCAGATCCTGTACGAAAGATTAACGAATAGGGTCAGGATCTGCTATCCAACGATGGGAAGGTCAAGCCCTATTTGCAAAGTGTGCGGGCTTGTTTGCGGATGCTTAACGCACCACGCAGTCGATGGCGGCAGGCTTGCCGCTGTTGGCGCCGGCGCCCGTGCTGGACAGTGGCGTCGAAAACGCCGGTGGCGGCGTGAACGGGATGCCGGGATTGACGGGCAGCATCACGGGCGGCTGCTTGAAGCTGGGCGTAAAACCGAACTGGCCGGCAGCAAAATTTTGCGTCCCGGCAGGATTGGTGACATGAATCAAGCCATCGAGCACCTGCACATACAGGCCCGGCGCCCTCGCCGCCCCGACTGACGGCGATACCGTTGGCAGCGCCGGTGCCGACGGTGCTACGTAACTGGCAACAAACGTCGTGCCGCGGATGCCGATGGTGGCGGCCGGCGTCTTCATCTCGAAGCGCTCCTTGTTGCGCTTGCCCAGCAATCCCGTGACGGAACGCAAGCCGCCCTTGAGCAAACTGAAGATGGCATGGTCGCCGTCAGGCTGCTCGGCCGTGTAGCTGAATTGTTCGATCACGAAACTGGTATTCGGCTTCAGGGTGATTTCGCTATTGTCGATCAGCTTGATCAAGGCATAGGTTTCCTTTTCCGTCAGCAAGGTGTCCCCCTGCTCGACTTCGGACTTGATGGCCAGGATCTTCACCTTGCCATCCGCCTTCTTGGCCATCAGCGGACCACTCAATTGCATGACGGTACCGGCCACCTGGCCGGCCCAGGCGTGCGCGCCCATGCACATCAGGGCCAGCCACAGCAGGGCCTTAATTGCAGTACATTTTTTTAGTAGGGTCATCGAATTTGTATCCTGTGGGTTTATCTGTGGCATCGGCAACATCCTTGCTGTCCGGCTTCTTGTCGTCCAGCTTGGCTGGCGGCGTGGACGCGAGCGTATCGTTGGCACGGTCAGCCTGCTTGATGATACGCAAGGCATCGTCGATGGCCGCGCTCGTGGCGGCATCGATCACGGGCTTGTCGATGGTCGTCGCTGGCAGGAAGATGGCGTCCGCCATGCTCACCGTGCCATTCGGCGCCAGCAGAATCACGCCGCTGCGCTGGCGGTTGATGCGCACGCCCGAGTCGCCCGTGATGCTGCCCGTTTTCGCCAGCATGCTCATGCTGGACGCTGCCGGCAAAGCGACGCTTGCCGTGTCCGCAAAGCGCACATGGCCTTCCGCGCTGGCGGCAAAATTGCCACCGCTAACAATCTGCGCATTGCCGCCGACATGGATGTCGCGACCCGCCGTCAAACTGACATTGCGCGCAGCTGCCAACTGCGCGCCATCGCCCAGCAGCACGTCCGTGCTGGCATTGAGGGCGATATCATTGCCCTCAATCTTGCCGTTGACAGTGACGGGGCTGTGCGCCGTCACGCTGACGTTGCCGCCATGCGCATTGATATTGCCAGCCGCGACACCGCCCGTGTTGTCGATGGCGATATTGCCCGCGCCTGTGGTGAGCGTTCCCAGGGTCAAGGTACCCGGCGCCGAGGTATTGTTCAGCGCAATACCGCCCCCTGCACTATTGCTGGCGGTAAAACTACCCACCTGGTTGCCCGCATTGCCCAGCACGATGCCATCGCGCGCCTGCGCAGCCAGACTGCTGGCGAGCAGCGCGCCGTCCTGGCCGATGGCGCCGTTCAGGGCGCTCAATTTCACTTCGTTCGCCGCCAGGCTGGCGAAACGCAAGTTGCCAGCCGCTTGCGTGATGGCCAGCTGGCCGGCCAGCCGGATGGCGCCGGCCGCCTGGCTGAAGCTGTTTGCGACGAGTAAGTTGCCCTTGCCGCTCAGCATACCGCCGCCTTGCGCGTAGCGCTCCGCCGACAGGCTGCCGTTCAGCAACAGGCTGCCGCCGTTGATTTCCAGGCCGGCCAGGCCGCTCAGCACGGAGAGGTCCAGCGCGCTTTCCCCCAAGGTCAGGCTGCCGCCCGTCAACAACAAACCCGTCGCCGAGTTCAGGTTTTTCAGGATGGTGCTGCCGGCCGCCGCGCTGTAGGTGACGATGCCCTTGCTGTTGCTGAAGTCGACCGCCAGCACGTTCGCGCCTTCCGGCACCACGCCGCCGTCCCAGTTGGCGGCATCGCTCCACAAGCCGCTGCCGCTGCCGACCCAGGTGGACAATTGTTTTTGAGCAATTGATGCCTGCGCCGTGCCGCCCGTCGTTTCCAGGGTGTAGTTGCCCGCATCGGCGCCCGCCAGGCGGAAACCGCTGGCCGTCACCAGCTTGCCTGTACCCGCATTCTTGTCGGCAAAGCTGCCGCTGCCGCCCACCACGCTGACCACATCCTGGCCCAGCACGCCGTTCGCCGATGCGCTGACCGCCGCGGAAGTGGTTCCGTCATACACCTTGCCGGCGGCGCTCAGGCTTGCCAGGGTCAGGCTGGCCGGTGTAATGCTGGCCAGCAAGCCCGTCGGCAAGACGATAAAGTAATTGCCTGCATCGGCGCCCGTCAGCGCCGCGCCGCTGAGCTGCACGGCCTTGGCCGCGCCCACGTTCTTGTCCGCAAAGCTGGCTACCGCCGAGGCCGTCAAACTGTCACCGGCGACACGGTCATCGCCTAGACTCAGCTGCGCACCCGTCGTGCCATCGTAGACCTTGCTGCCCACCACGCCGGACAGGTTCAGCGCGCGCGCCGCGATATCGGCCGTGGTGCTGCCCGCATTGCTGCTTAGCACGTAGTTGCCAGCATCGCCGCCACTCAACGCCACATCCGTGACATTGACGGCCTTGCCGGCACCGGCATTCCTGTTGCCGAACGCGGCGCTGCCGCTCACGCTCAAGGCGTCGCCCTGGATGCGGTCGTCGCCAAAGTGCACTTGCGCGCCCGTCGTGCCGTCATACGTCTTGTTGACGCCATTGAAGCTCACGTTCAGGGTGCGCGCCGCGATGTCGGCCGTCGTGCTGCCTGCATTGCTGTCCAGCACATAGTTGCCCGCGTCACCGCCGCTCAAGGCCACATCCGTGACATTGACGGCCTTGCTGGCACCCGCATTCTTGTTGCCAAACGCGGCATTGCCCGCCACCGTCAAGGCATCGCCCTGGATGCGGTCGTCGCCAAAGTGCACTTGCGCGCCCGTCGTGCCGTCATACGTCTTGTTGACGCCATTAAAACTCACGTTCAGGGTGCGCGCCGCGATGTCGGCCGTCGTGCTGCCTGCATTGCTGCCCAGCACATAGTTGCCAGCATCGCCGCCACTCAACGCCACATCCGTGACATTGACGGCCTTGCCGGTACCCGCGTTCCTGTTGCCAAACGCGGCATTGCCAGCCACCGTCAAGGCATCGCCCTGGATGCGGTCGTCGCCGAAATTCACTTGCGCACCCGTCGTGCCGTCATACGTCTTGTTGACGCCATTGAAGCTCACGTTCAGGGTGCGCGCCGCGATGTCGGCCGTCGTGCTACCCGCATTGCTGCCCAGCACATAGTTGCCCGCGTCACCGCCGCTCAACGCCACATCCGTGACATTGACGGCCTTGCCGGTACCCGCGTTCCTGTTGCCAAACGCGGCATTGCCAGCCACCGTCAAGGCATCGCCCTGGATGCGGTCGTCGCCAAAGTGCACTTGCGCGCCCGTCGTGCCGTCATACGTCTTGTTGATGCCGTTGAAGCTCACGTTCAGGGTGCGCGCCGTGATGTCGGCCGTGGTGCTGCCCGCATTTCCATTCAGCACGTAGTTGCCCGCATCGGCGCCCGTCAGCTGGCCCGTCGCCACCTGGTAATCGACCACCTTGCCAGTACCCACATGCTTGTCGCGGAAGCTGCCCTGCAAGCCGGCCATGCTGACCTGATCGCCCGTCACAAGGCCTTCGAAGTAGCCGTTCAGGCCAGCCTGCAAGGTACCGTCGTAGACGCGGCTTTGCGCACCCGTGACGCCATAGTTCAGCACGCGTGCCGTAATGTCGGCCGTCGTGCTGCCCGCATTTCCATTCAGCACGTAGTTGCCCGCGTCGCTGCCCGTCAGCTGGCCCGTCGCCACCTGGTAATCGACCACTTTTCCGGTGCCGACATGCTTGTCGCGGAAACTGCCCTGCAAGCCGGCCATGCTGACCTGATCGCCCGTCACAAGGCCCTCAAAGTAGCCGTTCAGGGCCGCCTGCAAGGTGCCGTCATAGACGCGGCTTTGCGCGCCCGTGACGCCATAATTCAGCACGCGTGCCGTAATGTCGGCCGTCGTGCTGCCCGCATTTCCATTCAGCACGTAGTTGCCCGCATCGGCGCCCGTCAACTGGCCCGTCGCCACCTGATAATCGACCACTTTTCCGGTGCCGACGTGCTTGTCGCGGAAGCTGCCCTGCAAGCCAGTCATGCTGACCTGGTCGCCCGTCAGCAGGCCTTCGAAGTAACCATTCAGGCCAGCCTGCAAGGTGCCGTCATAGATGCGGCTTTGCGCGCCCGTGACGCCATAGTTCAGCACGCGCGCGCTGATGTCCGCCGTGCCGTCCGCCGTGGTCGCGGCCAGGCTGTAGTTGCCCAGTTCATTGCCGCCCAGGGCCAGACCGCTGGCATGCACGGCCTTGCCGTTGCCCGCATTCTTGTCGAGGAAGGCGGCGCTGCCACTGATGCTGATGTTGTCGCCCGCCACCACATTGCCCAGCACGAAATTGGCGCCGTCGTAACCGAGGGTGCCGTCATAGATCTTGCCATTGCCGCCGATGCTCACCGTCAGCGCGCGCGGCGTGATGGCGAAGGTCGTCGTGCCGCCCAGGCTGATGTCGTACTTGGTCGACCACAGGCCTGTCGCTGCATAGCTGCCCACATTGCGCGCGTTGCTGCCGTAGCCGAGGCTGCCATTTACGCCCGTGTCGCCGTCGATCAATCCCACATAGCCGATCGAACCGAGGAAGGCAGCCAGCTGGCCATCGTAGACCTTGCCCGCAGCATTGCCAGAAAGGTTCACTTGCAGCGGTTTCAGGAAAGCCTTCAGCATCGGCGTCGTGTAGCCATCGTAGATGCGCCACACGCTGCTGAAATTGTAGTCGTTGAACATGCCCTGCTGCTTCATCTGCGCCGTGCTGCGTCCGCTGGAACCACCGCCATCCATCAGCACCAGCGATGTTTCATAATTGAAAAAACCATAGCTGAAACTGGAACCGGAAGACACGCGGCCGGCTACCGCGCCCACTGCCGCATAGCCGCTGCCAGTCACGGCGCCACTGCTGAAGACATGGCTGACGCTGCCCGTGCTTTCGCCGACCAGCCCGCCCATGTTTTCCCAGGCGAGGATGGGATCGGCAACGCCGGCCCGGCCCACGGCACCGCTGGCATACGCATCATCGATGCTGCCGCCGTTCAGGCCCACCAGGCCGCCGATGCTGCGCGCGCCAGTAACATTGCCGGTGGCATAAGACTGGCTCAGCGCGCCCTGGTTATTGCCAACCAGGCCGCCGATCATTTCACGCGCGCCCGTCACCACGCCGGTGGCATACGAGGTCGTGATGCTGGCGCCGGACGCATTCAATCCCGCCAGGCCGCCGATGGCGCCGCCGCCATCGGCATTGATGCCGGTGACGGCGCCGCTGCTGGCGGACAGCGTGATGGCGCCCCCGTTGCTGCCCACCAGGCCGCCAACATTGCGCTGGCCGCTGACGGCCATGCTGCTGTTCACGCCATCGATATTGCCGCTGACGACCTCGCCCGCCAGCGCGCCCACGTTGGCCGTACCGGTGACGCTGCCGCCGCTCAGGGTCAGGTTGCGCAAGGTGCCGCCCTGGACGGTGCCAAACAGGCCTGCCGCCGAACCGGACGCCAGGCTGCGGTCGATTTTCAAGTTACTGAGAGTAAATCCGGCGCCATCGAACACGCCGGAAAAACCGCTGCCGCTGCCGGCAATCGGCACAAAACCCTGGCCATCGTTCCAGTTCGCGGTGCCGCTGGCGTCGATATTGCCCGCCAGGCGATAGCTGTTGCCAAGGCCAAGGCTGCCGATGCCTTGCAAGCCATGGATATCGGCGATCAGATAGGGCGAGGACGAGCCGCCGTCGCCGCCGGCCGCGCGCAGGAAGCTCCCCTGCGCAATGCTGAAACCGCGCGCGGAAAACGCGGGCAGGCTGGCGCTGTTCTGCACCCATTGGCCGCCATCGAGCAGGAAGTTGCCGCCCACGCTGACGGCGCCGCTCGCGCTGATGTTGCCGCCGGAAGCCAGGGTCAAGCCCTTGGCCACGTTAAGGGGGCCGTTCAGGTTGATATTGCCGCCCGTGCGCAGCACAAGCTGGTTCAACTCGCCTTGCGACGCCAGGTCCATCGCGCCCACGAGATTGACGACGCCGGCAAAACTGTCGCCGCCCACCTGCACGGTGCCAGCGCTGATGGTCTTCAATTCCGCTTCGCTCAAACCCAGGCTGCCGGCATTGTCCGCCGCGCCCGTGCCCAGGGTGATGGCGCCCACGCTGGAACGGCGGTTCAGGCTGACGGTGCCACCCGCCGTGGCCGCTATCGATTGCGCGCCGCCGCCCAGGCTCATATTGTCGGCAACCAGATTGACCGCGCCGGCGGACAAGCCGCCGCCACTGGCGAGCGACAGCAAGCCGCCGGCCGTGGCGGTGAGACTGCTGCCGTCCTGGCGCAGCGCCAGCGTGTTCGAGACGAGCACATTGCCGCCGCTTTCGAGCACCAGGTTTTTCACGCCGCCGCCCGCCGCGACCGTTGCCAGGTCGATCGCCTGCTCCACCGTCAGGTCGCCTCCTGCAGCGCTGCCGATATGCACGCTGCCGGCGGCGATGCGGTTCAGTTCGGCGTTTGTCAGGCGCAGGCCGCTGCCGGGCTTGTCACCCAGCGCGATCTGCCGTCCCGCGCTGAACGCTTGCAGGGTTACCCCGGCATTGCCGGCGGCGCCGCCCACATTGATGGCGCTGTTGATGCTGATGTTGTCCGCCTCCAGCAGCACCGTCTGACCGGTGACGCCACTGCCCAGCAGCTGATCGCCGCTGCCCGTCAGGTCGATGGATCCACCGGCGACATTCGCGCGCAAGGTCAAATTGCCGTTGCCGACATTCACGGAGCCGACGCCGAAAGTGACGCCGGCGCCGGACAACCGTACATCGCCATTGCCGCTGCCGAGCGCCGCGTTCAGATTCACATTCGAGCCGGCGCCATAGGCCATGCCAGCGGCCGCATCATTGGCCGACAGCGTGATATGGCCGCCATTGGTGGTGATGGGCGCATTGACATTGATGATCTCGCCCGCCTGCGCCGTCAAGCTCACGCCTTGCTGCGCGATGTTGATGGCGCTGTTGAAATTGATGCGGTGCAGGGCCTGCAGCGTGACGTTGCTGCTGGCGCCGGAAATGAGGTCGGCGCCGATGCTGGCGTTGCCGGTGGCCGGAGAGTCGGCGAATTGATCGAAGGAACTCAACTGCCCGCCCGAACCGGCGACCACGGTGATATCGTAAGGATCGAGCAGCCAGTTGCCCCGCTTGCCATGCGCCGCGCTCGTATTGACGCGGATGCCATCGACGGCCAGGTAATGGCCGGATGTTTCCACGAAGCCCCCGTCGCCGCCCTGCGCGCCGCCGCGCGCGGAAATGCTGCCGTGTACCTGGGCAGATTCATTGCCCCAGGCGATGACCTTGCCGCCGTTGCCGCCATGGACGGCATCGGCATTGACGCTGGCGTCCTTGCCGACGAGCACCTGCCGCGCATTCTGCACGGCCGCGTTCTTGCCCTGGTAGTCGCCGCCCAGCAAGACCGTGCCGCCGCCCGTGGCGCCGCTGGCGTCGATTGCCGCATTGCCCAGCAAACCCACCTGCTCGCCCAGCACCTGGATGTCTCCCCCCTTGCCCACCGCGCCAGTGGCGCTGGTGACGCTGCCCGCCTCGAGCAACGCCTTGCCGCTGGCCTTGAGCACGATCCTGCCATTCTCGCCGACGACGGCGCTGTTGGCGTTGAGCACGCCGCGCTGGCTGACCAGCGCGCCGGCCATGCCGATGCTGCCGCCCTGGGCGATGATCTGGCCCAGGTTCAGGGCCTGATCCGCTGGTGCCGAGACCAGCACGCGCAATTGCGGATTGCCGGGCTCGGCCAGCTGCACGCTGCGTCCGGCCGCCAGGATCACTTCGCCATTTGGCGCCGTGATGATGCCCGTGTTTTCCACGTTCGGCGCGATCAGCAGCACTTGCCCGCCCTTGCCCGCCTGGATCAGGCCCGCATTGCTGACACCGCCGGCCACGCCGCCGGCCGTGAACTGGCGCTTGCCGGCCAGGAAATCCTCGTTCGTCATGCCCAGGCTGGACGCCACCAGCCCGTTCACGTCCACTTTCGCTCCCTGGCCAAAGACGATGCCGTTCGGGTTGATCAGGAAGACCTTGCCGTTCGATTCGAGCGCGCCCAGGATCTTGCTGGGGTCTTGTCCCGTGATGCGGTTGAGTACGGTGCTATTGCCGTTCTGCTGGATGAAACGCGTGATTTCGCCCGCATGGATGGAAAAGCTCTGCCAGTTGATGATGGTGTTGGGCGTGTTCGTGATCGAGAAGATGTTGCCCTGCTGGTTGAACGTCGCCTGTCCGTTGACCACCTGCGGCAAGGCGGGGTTGGCCTGCGCCGCGCCGAAACAGCCGGCCAGCAGCAGCGCCAGCGCCGTGCGGCGCAGGGGCAGCGCAAAGGGTGACGAAAAGGATGGCGTCAGGATGAAAACGGAGGCGTGCTGGACATGGTTGTGCATGGTGTTCATCCTGATACTAGTAGGCCAAGGCGAGGCGGAAATGCAGGCGGTTGGCGCCCCGCTGTCCCGTGTCGCCGCCATTGACGACATGAGCGTAATCGAGTTGCAGATTGGCATAGCGGCTCAGCAGTAAACGCAGGCCGAGGCCGCCGCTGCTGATGCCTTGCGACGCGCTTTCGCCGGGCAGCCCATGGTTGCGGCGCAGCCATGCCGTGTCATAGAACGCCAGTGCGCGGCATTGGTAGCCGAGTGCCTGGCCGCACCAGTTCGGCGTATACAGTTCCAGGTTCAGGTTGACGCCCGAATCATTCGATACCTCGCGCTCGGCAAAGCCGCGCACGGACGCGGCGCCACCGGCGCCGAACTGCTCGCCCGGCACCAAGGCGTCGGGCGTGACTTGCGCGTTGACGAGCGCGCGCCATTGCCAGTCGCCGGCCAGCACGCGCCCCGAACTGGCGCTCAGGCGCAGGGTGTTGTAGGCCGCCTTGGCATGCGCGCGCACCCGGTCGAAATCGGCTTGCGCGCCATGCTTGCCGCCAGGGATATTGTGCGCGAAGGTAACCGCCACGCTGGTCTCGCCCGTGGGCAAGGTCCAGCTGCCGATGTAGCTGACGCTGAGCGGATGCACGGTGACGTCGGCGCCCAGCTCCATGCCGAACAGCTGCACGCTGTTGCGGTAAGCCTTGTAATCGACGCCGTACACGAGCTTGGGTTCGAAGTCGCCGCTGCGGGCAAAGTTCTGGTTGTAGCGGATGCCGGCCATGCTGCCCTGGCCGCTGACGGCCAGGTCGAAGATGCCGGCCGAGACGCTGCCCGAATCGACGTTCGAATAGCTGGCGAAGAAATCCATCGAGTCGCCCAGCGCATACAGCGGCAGGTGGTAGCCGGCGCCATACACGCCCACCTTGTCCGGCTTTTCCAGGCTGCTCGTGTATTGCAGGCTGGCGACATGGTCGCGGCCGAACAGGTTGGCATGCTGCAGCACCACGCCCACGTGCGTCTTGCCCGTTTGCGCATTGCCCGTATTGTCGACGTTGAGCATGGCTTTCCAGGGCTTTTCATCGGCCACCGTGACGATGGCGTCGATGGCGCCCGCCGGCTCGTCCGCTTGCAGGCGCACTTCGATCTTGCGCGCCGGGTTTTCATTGGCCAGCTTCAGGCTTTGCGACAGGGCCGGCACGTTCGGCGTCTCGCCTTCGCGCAGGGAAGGCAGGGCGCGCCGCACGTTGGCCTCGTCGACATGCGCGTTGCCGCTGATGGCGAGCTTGCCCAGCGGCGTTTGCAGCACGCTCAGGCGCACCACGCCCCGTTCCAGTTCCTGCTCGGGCAATTGCACCTGCACGGCGCTGTAACCGCGCTCGCGGTAGGCCGCTTCCAGCGCCTCGACGGCGCGGGCGATGTCGGAAAAATCGCGCTGCGCGCCCGTGTAAGGTGCCAGCAAGGCTTGCACCTGCGCGGACGTGAGCAGGGTATTGCCCTGGACATCGAAGCGGCGGATCTCGAAGCGCGGCACGCCGTCTTCCTGCATCGCAGGAGCAACTTCATCCATGGGAACGGCAGCGCCGGCGGCGCCGACGGCGAACAGCAGCGCGGAACCCGCAAGCAGGTGCACCAAACGATATGTCATGTGAAGGATTTCTTGTGTAACAGGACAAGCGCGCGGCCCGCAGGCGCCAGCATGTCCGGCAATGGATTGAAGACAAATTTTAGACGGCTTTTAGTTTCCAGTCAGAAATTTCTAACATTTCTCCCTGATTTTTATCGCAGCGCAACAAACCGTGCGCCGGCGAGGATGAAAAATGCCGCCATCGCTTGCATTTTCGGGCGCGATGGCGGGCTATTTGCTATGCAATGCTGTCACGCCATCCCAGTCGGCGGGCGGCGGCGCGTTGCGGTACTGCTCCAGGCGCGCCGCGTACAGCCGGTACAGGCCGTCATCGGGAAAGTCCGCCTGCAAGCGGACCAGCTGCGCACCAGCCTGCTCCCAGTCGCGCGCGCGCAGACTGGCCAGCACCGCATGCCAGCGTTCCAGCTGCGCCAGCTCCGCTTTGCCGGCGTCGGCCAGCAGGCCGCGCGGCTCGAAGATGGCCACCGCTTCCTGCTTGCCCAGCACGCGTATGCGATCGAGCTCGCGGTACAGGAAATCCGGGGCGGCGGCGCGCGTGGCCTCGCCCACCACGATGCCCACGCCATACAGCTTGCTGGCGCCTTCCAGGCGCGCGGCCAGGTTGACGCTGTCGCCCATCACGGTATAGGCGCGGCGGATGCGCGAGCCCATGTCGCCCACATGCATGGAACCCGTATTGATGCCGATGCCGATGTGCAGCGCCGGCCAGCCGCGCGCACAAAACTGCCGGTTCAGCCGCGCCGCGCTGCCCTGCATCAGCAAGGCGCTGGCCACGGCCCGGCGGGCGTGGTCGGCGAAGGCGACGGGCGCGCCCCAGAACGCCATCACGGCGTCGCCGATGTATTTGTCCAGGGTGCCGCCATGGCTGTCGCGGATATCTTCCGACATGGCAGTCAGGTACTCATTGATGTATTCGCGCAGCGCGGCCGGCGCCAGCTGCTCGGAAATGGCCGTGAAACCGCGCACGTCGGCAAACAGCACCGTCAGTTCGCGGTTCTCGCCCTCCATGGTATAGCGCTGCGGATCGTCAGCCATCTCGGCCACCAGCTCGGGCGCCACATATTCGCCGAAGCGCGCCACCAGCGCGCGTCCCTTGCGCACCTCGAAAAAATAGCCCCACGCCAGGTTGGCGATGAACAGTGCAAGGATCAGCAGCAGCAGCACGGCGCCGCCCAGCACCAGATCGTGCGCGGCGTACAGGTATAGGTTGATGCCGATGGCCACCGCCAGCGCGCCCACGGTGGCCAGCATCACGCCGGCCGGCGGCAGCACTGCCAGGGCGCCCGCCAGCAGCAGGCCACACAGCACGATCTGCACCAGTTCCAATGCCAGCGCATAGTCGGGCCGCGCCTTGAAGCGCCCGTCGAGCATGGACTTGATCAGGTTGGCGTGCACCTCCACCCCCGGATACTCGGCATTCACGGGCGTGGCGCGGATATCGTTCAAGCCGGGCGCCGTGGTGCCCACCAGCACGATGGCGCCCTTCAGCAGCGCGGGCGGCACCGTGCCGGCCAGCACGTCGGACGCCGAGACGTAGCGGAAGGCGCCGCCGTCGGGGCCGCCCGTGCCGCGGTACTGCACCGTGGTGGTCAAGGCTTCGCCCACGGGAATCGCCATCGCGCCGCGCGGGGTGAACAGCATGAGGTGTTCGAGTCCGCCGTTGGCCAGTTCGCGCGCCGACAGGGTGTCGGCCGTGCCCGTGAAGCGGGGAGCGATGGCGCGCGCCTGCAGGTAGACGGCGACGGTGGCCAGCGACAGCGAAGGATAATAGCCGTCGCCGATGCGCTGCAACAGGGTCGAGGAACGCACCACGCCATCGGCGTCGGTCAGGGCCGTGAAGATGCCCGCGCCTTGCGCGGCCGCCTGCAGGGGCGCGATATTGGCTTCGTAGCCGCGCGCCACGTAGGCCGTGACGCTGCGCCCGTTCAAATCGGCCACGGTGAAGGCCGGCTTGGGCAGCACGCCCTTCCTTTGCTGCTCCGAGACGCTGTAGCCGAGCACCACGGGCTGGCCGCGCATGGCCTCGGCAAACAGGCCATCGTAATCCATGGCGGGGCGCAGCTTTTCCAGCTGCGCCGGCAAGCCGGCCACGCCCGCCAGTTCGCCATGCGCCAGGCCTTGCAGCACGGTGTAGCCGGAACTGGTGTCCGCTTCGGGAAACGCGATATCGAAGCCCAGCGCAGACACGCCGTAATGGCCGGTGAGCTGGCGTACCAGACGCGCCTGGATATCGCGGCTCCAGGGAAAACGGCCCACCCGGGCCAGGCTTTGCTCGTCGATGTCGACGATGACGATGCGGCGGTCGAGCTGCGGCTTTTCCGCGCGCATGCGCCAGTCGCCCAGCATGGCGTCCAGGCGCGCGATGTTGTCGTTGCCGGCCAGGCACAGCACGGCCGCCGCCAGCGTCAGCAGTATGCCCAGCAAGCAGCGCGCCCCATGCTTGCGCAAGGCCAGCGACGGCTTCAAGGGGTATAGCCTGGAATGGCCGCCTCGTCGACGGCATCGATCTGGCTCGGATGCATGTGCTTTTCAGCGAAGGTCAGATAGACTTTGCTGCGGATGAAGACGTCGAACAGCTCCGGGTCGATATGCCCGTTCAGGCTGAAATTGCCGAGGATGCGCAGGGATTCGGACAGCGCCTTGCCCTTCTTGTAGGGCCGGTCGCGCGCCGTCAGAGCCTCGAAAATATCGGCGATGGCCATCAGCCGCGCCGGCACCGACATCTGCTCTTTCGTCAGCCCGCGCGGATAACCCTTGCCATCCATGCGCTCGTGGTGGCCGCCCGCATACTCGGGCACCTTTTGCAGGTGCTTGGGCCACGGCAGCGCTTCGAGCATGCGGATCGACACGCTGATATGGTTGTTGACGATGGCCCGCTCGGCCGCCGTCAGGGTGCCGGCGCGGATGGTCAGGTTTTCCGTCTCGTCGGCGTCCAGAAAATCGCGCAGTTCGCCATCGGCCGCGCGCCAGCGGCGCCTGGCGATCTGCCGCACGCGCTCCTGGTCCGCCTGCGCCATGCTCTCGCCGCCGACGTTCACCCTGCGGATGAAGTCGCGCTCTTCGCGCAGCGCGGCCTGCTCCTGCGCCAGCGCGCGGGCAATGGCATCTTTCTGCTGCGGCTGCGCCGCCTGCTGGCGCAGGGCCGCGATCTCGGCGTCGCGCAGCAGCACTTCGTAGCGCGTATCGATCAGGGCGATGCGGTCAAAAATGGTTTCCAGCTTGGTCGCCTTGTCGACCACGTGCACGGGCGTGGTGATCTTGCCGCAATCGTGCAGCAGGCCGGCCAGCCACAGCTGCTTGCGCTCATTGTCGCTGAGCCGGAAATCGGCCAGCGGCCCGGTGTCCGTCGCATGCGCGGCGTCCGCCAGCAGCATCGTCAGCTCGGGCACGAACTGGCAGTGGCGCCCCGTGTACGGCGACTTTTCATCGATGCCGATATTGATCAGGGTAACCAGCGATTCAAGCAACTCTTCCAGCTGCGAGATGAGCAGTTGATTCGTCAGCGCCACGCCAGCCTGCGCGGCCAGCGCCTCGATGAAGCGCTGGTCGGTGGAGGAAAAGGCGCGCACCTGCCCCGTTTCCCCATCCTTGGCATTGACCAGCTGCAGCACGCCGATCAAGTCGCCCTCGTGGTCGCTCATGGGCACCGTCAGGATCGATTGCGTGTGGTAGCCGTGGTGGCGGTCGAACTCGCGCATGCCGGAAAAATTGAAGCCCTCGTCGCGGTAGACGTCGGCGATATTCACACTGCGGCGCAGGTTCGCCGCATACGCGGCCACCGATGCCAGATTCGGCTGGCCGGCAGCGTCGAACAGGGGCACGCCAGGCAAGCCCATGTCCGCCCCCTGCGCGATGCCCAGGCTGTCGTTGACGCTGATGTCGAACGCCAGCTGGCGGCCCTCGGCCATGGGCCGGTACAGGGTGGCGCCATCGGCGCCGCTCATGCTTTTTGCCAGCAGCACGATGCGCTGCAACAGCGCGCCGATATCGTGCCCCTCGCCGCCCAGGCCATGGCCGAGCGCGACACTGAGTTCGGTCAATTGCTCCAGTCTGTGGGCGATTTTCTCAGGATGCAGCTGAGGCATGTTGGCGGCAATCAGGTAATGGGCAAGCAAAAAAGGGGAAGTCGGCAAGCGCCAGTGTAACGGCCACCCTGCGCACTGTACATTACTTAGTTACAACAAAATGAAATAACTTTCCGTATCGCAACACGCATAAATGTTGCCGCCAATCTCATTAATTAGAATAGAATCAACAATAATTACACCGTAACAAGGTACTGAATGAAATTCACGTTCAGGGGCGTGCGCGGCTCCATCCCCTCTCCCGGCCCGCGCACGGCGCGCTATGGCGGCAACACCACGTGCATCGAAGTACGCACCGACAGCGATAGCCTGATCATTCTCGATGCGGGCAGCGGCATCTTCTCGCTGGCGCAGCAACTGCCGCCAGGCGAGCCTGTCGACGCGCACGTCTTCATCACGCACAGCCACTGGGACCACATCCACGGCCTGCCCATGTTTTCGCCCCTGTTCGTGGCCGGCAACCGCATGCGCCTGTACGGCGCCCACGATGCCGTCGCCGGACGCGGCATCGAGCACGTGATGGCGGTGCAACTGCAAAACAGCTATTTTCCCGTCAGCGAAGCGGCCATGGCGGCCTGCATCGAGTACCGCACGCTGGCGCCCGGCGAGGCCGTCGAGGTAGGCGGCGCGCAGGTGCGTGGCGCGGAAATGAACCACCCCGTCGTCAACCTCGGCTACCGCATCGACTGTGGCGGCGCCGCGCTGTTTTTCAGCGGCGACCATGAACCGTTCTACAACCTGCATCCGCCCGGCCATGCCGAGCATGCGGCCTGCGCGGCGCGCAATGCACAGCGCCAGGCCGGTATCGACGCACTGGTCGCCGGCGTCGATGCGCTGATCATGGATTGCTCGTACACGCGCGAGGAATACCCGGGCAAGCAGGGCTGGGGCCACGGCACCTTCGACGCCGCCTTCGACCTGGCCTTGCGCTGCGGCGCGCGGCGCCTGTACTGCACCCACCACGAACCGACCCGCAGCGACGAGCAGCTCGAAGCCGTGTTTGCCGACGTGATGGGCCGCTATGCGAGCCGCCTGGACGGCTTGCAGGTGTTTCTCGCCTATGAGGGGCTGACGGTGGAACTGGCCGGCGCATAAAAAAAAGGAACCTCACGGTTCCTTTTTTTGAATGTGCCCAATTGGCCCAAGGCCCTCTGAAAACCGTAGCGAGCAAGCCCGATATCGGATTGAGTAGCGGAGCTGTACTTTAGTACAGTGAGCAACGGAGATTCGATAGGGGGCTGCGCAGTAGGTTTGCAGGGGCGCCTTACATGATGTGGTGGCCAATCCACCAGGCAACCGCGGCAACGAAGGCGGAAGCAGGAATCGTGAAGATCCAGGCCCAGACGATATTGCCCGCCACGCCCCAGCGCACGGCCGACATTTTTTGCGACGAGCCGACGCCGACGATGGCGCCCGTGATCGTGTGCGTGGTCGACACGGGAATGCCCAGCGCCGTCGAGACGAACAGGGTGATCGCGCCACCGGTTTCGGCGCAGAAGCCGCCCACCGGTTTGAGCTTGGTGATCTTCTGGCCCATGGTCTTGACGATGCGCCAGCCGCCGAACAGCGTACCGAAGCTGATGGCCGTGTAGCACGAGATGATGACCCACATCGGCGGCATGGCATCGGCCGCGCTCGAGTAGCCGGCGGCGATCAGCAGCATCCAGATGATGCCGATGGTTTTTTGCGCATCGTTGCCGCCGTGGCCCAGGCTGTAGGCAGCCGCCGATACCAGCTGCAAACGGCGGAACCACTTGTCGACCTTGCGCGGCGTCGAACGCACGAATATCCACGACACGAGCAGCATCATGATCGAACCGAACACAAAGCCCAGCACGGGTGCGATGACGATGAAAGCCACGGTTTTCCACAGGCCGGCCGCGACCAGCGCGCCCGTGCCCGATTTGGCGACAGCGGCGCCCACCAGGCCGCCGATCAGCGCGTGCGAGGACGACGAGGGAATGCCGTAGTACCAGGTAAACAAATTCCAGAAGATGGCGCCCATCAGCGCGCCGAAGATCACGTACTGGTCGATCACCGCCGGGTCGATGGTGCCCTTGCCCACCGTGGCGGCCACGGTCAGCTGGTGGAACACGAAGATGGCGACGAAGTTGAACGTGGCGGCCATGGCAACCGCGGTCTGCGGTTTCAATACGCCCGTCGAGACCACCGTGGCGATCGCGTTGGCGGCATCATGGAAGCCGTTCATGAAGTCAAACAGCAGCGCGAGGACGATCAACAGGCCTAGCACGTAGATGCTGATTTGTATGGTCATTGTAGTTTCTTTTCTGATTCTGGTTCAGGACAGGCCCAACGCTTACGCGTTTTCGACGATGATGCCTTCGATAATATTGGACACATCTTCGCAACGGTCGGTCACGGTTTCCAGAATTTCGTAGATCGCTTTCAGCTTGATCAGGTTGCGCACGTCCGGCTCATCGCGGAACAGCTTGGACATGGCGGCGCGCATCACGTGGTCGGCATCCGATTCCAGGCGGTCGATCTCTTCGCAGATGGCGACGATCTTGCGCGAGTTGTCCATGTTGTGCAGCATGGCGACGGCGTCGCGCACTTTTTCGGTACAGGCCAGCACCAGTTCGGCCAGGCGCTTGGCTTCCGGCGTGACGGCTTTCAGGTCGTACAGCGAAACGGTTTGCGCCGCATCTTCCAGCAGGTCGAGGATGTCGTCCTGGCGCGTGATCAGCTGATGGATGTCGTCGCGGTCGATCGGCGTGATGAAGGTCTTGTGCAGCATTTCCACGGTGGCGTAGGTGACTTTGTCCGCCTGTTTCTCGATGCTTTCGATCGCATGCACGCGGTTTTCCAGGTCGTCGAAATTGGTCATCAGGCCGAGCATCTCTTTGGCGCCCTTGACGCACAGTTCCGCGTGCTGGTTAAACAATTCAAAAAACTTGCCCTCAGTGGGCATCAAGCGTCCAAACATGTCATTCTCCGTTAAGCATTGAGTCGTGTTATTTACTACAGAAAGCCGCCCCTTTTGATGAAGGGGCGGCCAATGGAATATCAGTGCTGCTGTGTTAGTCGCCTTGGTAAAGCGCCAGGCCACCACTGTAATTGCCAAATTTGGTGTACTGCCCCATGAAGGTGAGGCGGATGCTGCCGATTGGACCGTTACGTTGTTTACCGATGATGATTTCGGCCGTTCCCTTGTCTGGCGAGTCGGGGTTATACACCTCGTCGCGGTAAATGAACAGGATCACGTCGGCATCCTGCTCAATAGCGCCCGATTCGCGCAAGTCGGACATGACAGGACGTTTGTTCGGGCGTTGCTCCAGCGAGCGGTTCAGCTGGGACAGCGCGATCACGGGGCAACCGAGTTCTTTCGCCAGGCCTTTCAAGCCCCGTGAAATCTCGGAAATCTCCGTGGCGCGGTTGTCGCCCGGCGTATTGGCCGACATCAGCTGCAAGTAATCGACGATGATCAGGCCCAGCTTGCCGCATTGACGCGACAGGCGGCGCGAGCGGGCGCGCAATTCGATCGAGTTGAGCGCCGGCGTTTCATCGATGTACAACTGCGCGTCGTTCATCTTCTGGATCGCATTCGTCAGGCGCGGCCAGTCCTCGTCGTTCAGGCGGCCCGTGCGCAGGCGGTGCTGGTCGAGCTGTCCGACGGAGCCGAGCATACGCATGGCCAGCTGGGCGCCGCCCATCTCCATCGAGAACACGGCCACGGGCAAGCCGCTGTCGATGGCCACGTTTTCGCCGATGTTGACGGAAAACGCCGTCTTGCCCATCGACGGACGGCCCGCCACGATCACCAGGTCGCCCGGCTGCAGACCGGAGGTCATGCGGTCGAGGTCGATGAAACCGGTGGGCACGCCCGTGATTTCACTCTGGTTGTCGCGGCTGTACAGTTCGTCGATGCGCTCGACCACTTGCGTCAGCAGGGGCTGGATGGCGGTCCAGCCCTGAGCGCCGCGCGCGCCCTCTTCGGCGATGGCGAAAATCTTCGATTCGGCCTCGTCAAGCATCTGCTTGACTTCCTTGCCTTGCGGGCTGAAGGCCGTGCCGGAGATATCGTCGGCGACGGTGATGAGCTTGCGCAGCACGCCGCGGTCGCGCACGATCTCGGCGTAGCGCCGGATGTTCGCGGCCGATGGCGTGTTTTGCGCCATGGCGTTCAGGTAAGCGAGTCCGCCCACATCATCGGCCTTGCCGAGCTGGGTCAGGGTTTCAAAAACAGTAATGACATCGGCTGGCTTGGAAGCGTTAACCATCTTGACGATTTGCTCGAAGATGATGCGATGGTCATAGCGATAGAAATCCTCCGCATGCATGAAGTCGGCGATGCGGTCATACGCGGCATTGTCGCGCAGCAGACCACCAATGACGGATTGTTCTGCTTCGATCGAATGCGGCGGAATACGGAGGGAATCCAGTTGCGGATCAGAGGGGGCGTTCATGGCGCGAATTATACCCGCTTCGGCGTGCTGGCAAAAATAAAGGGCTGAAATTGAGCGAAAAAAAGGCCACAAAAAAGCCGGGCGAACCCGGCTTTTCATAGTGCGGCAGCGCTTGCGGGCCAGGCCCGCAGACGATTACGCGTTCGCGTCTGGTACGACAGCGATAACAACTTCCACGACCACGTCGGTGTGCAGAGCAACCGAAACGTTGTGCTCGCCAACGATCTTCAGCGGGCCGGTAGGCATGCGGATTTGTGCTTTTTCGACAGCAAAACCTTGCTTGGTCAGCGCTTCAGCGATGTCGAAGTTGGTGACGGAACCGAACAGACGGCCATCAACACCAGCTTTTTGAGCAACTTGAACGGTCAGGCCGCTCAGTTTTTCGCCTTGGGCTTGCGATGCGGCCAGTTTGGCGGCAGCAGCTTTTTCCAGTTCGGCGCGCTTGACTTCGAATTCAGCCACAGCGGTTGCCGTAGCACGACGTGCCAGGCGTTGCGGGATCAGGAAGTTACGTGCGTAACCGTCTTTGACTTTGACGACTTCGCCGAGGTTACCGACGTTAACAACTTTTTCTAACAGAATGATTTGCATAGTTCTTCTCCAGGAATATCTGACCGATTAAGCGTGGTGCAGATCGGTGTATGGCAGCAGCGCGAGGAAGCGAGCGCGCTTGATTGCGGTGTCAACTTGGCGCTGGTAGTGCGCTTTGGTACCGGTCAGGCGTGCTGGCATGATCTTGCCGTTTTCTTGGACGAAGTCTTTCAGCGTGTCGACGTCTTTGTAGTCGACTTGCTCAACGTGAGCTGCGGTGAAGCGGCAGAACTTCTTGCGTTTGAACAACGGGTTTTGCTGTTTGCGTTTTTCTTTAAGCTTGAGCTTATTTTTGTCGAACTTTTTACCGAATGCCATGTCAGGCTCCTGTATCTAAAATGCGCTAGTCAGAATTGACTGCACTAAAATCAATGATGTGAAACACCAAACTCTTGCTGTTGCGGCTCTTCCTGGCCAGGAAACCCGTGAACTGATACACCCCGCCCAAGCTTGCCTGACTGAACCTGCCTGAAATTTCGCCAGCGGCTAGCGCGGCAACATCAAACTCGGTCAAACGGGCAATCCCTGCTTCCATCTGCTGCGAACTGTGTTGCAATACTGCATTCACAATCGGCAGCCCTGCCGGGGTATAGCGCAATATTTCGCGCTCGGCAATGATGGCGGTTACTTGTAGCTGGTTCAGCGCACGATCCTGGTCAAGAATTAAGCTGCTGCTGCGGCTGGAGCGGCTGCTGGTGCTTCGGTGCGGTGGCTTTTGGCCGCGTCTTCGCGTTGTACCGATTTCATCATCGGCGAAGGAGCTGTTTCAGCTTTCTTCATTTTAACGGTCAGGTGACGCAACACGGCATCATTGAATTTGAATGCTGTTTCCAACTCGACCAGGGTCTCGTTGTCGCATTCGATGTTCAGGCAGATGTAGTGTGCTTTAGGCAGCTTTTGGATCGAGTAAGCCATTTGACGGCGGCCCCAATCTTCCACGCGGTGAACCGAACCGCCGCGGGTGGTTACGCTGGCTTTGTAGCGTTCGATCATCGCGGGCACTTGCTCGCTTTGGTCCGGATGGACGATAAAGACTATTTCATAATGACGCATGCAAACTCCTTCAGGTCGGATTGATAATCGCCCACCCCGGCGTCAAGACGGGTGTGGGAAGGTCAGCCGAAGATTATAACCGCCTTTTGCAAACGTTTCAATCATTCCTTCCACAAGCGCCCGAAAAGCCCGCGCGCCACCGTGCTTTCCGCCCATGGACAAGTATTTCTTGCGAAATTCGCCTAAAACACGGAAATCCCCTTGCATAGTGGGCGATACTGTACAAAAATACAGACTGTTCATATAGACAGCATTTTAGTATGCACCCACCGCTCATGATCAAGCTGACAGCACGACAAGAACAAATCCTGAACCTGATCAAGGACGCGATTGAAAACACGGGCTTTCCTCCCACCCGTGCCGAAATCGCCAATGAACTGGGTTTCAAATCGGCCAACGCGGCCGAAGAGCATTTGCAGGCCCTGGCCCGCAAGGGCGCGATCGAGATTTCTCCCGGCACCTCGCGCGGCATCCGCCTGATCGGCGCGGCCGCTGAAGCCCTGCCATCGAAAGTGCCGGCAGCGCTGCTGATGTCGCTGCCCCTGATCGGCCGGGTAGCGGCAGGCTCGCCCATCCTGGCACAGGAAAACCTGGAAGCGAGCTACAACGTGGACCCCGCCCTGTTCTCGGCCAAGCCCGACTTCCTGCTGAAGGTGCGCGGCTGGTCCATGCGCGACGCCGGCATCATGGATGGCGATTTACTGGCCGTCAAGAAGGTCGATAGCGCCAAGAATGGCCAGATCGTCGTCGCCCGCATCGGCGACGAAGTCACCGTCAAGCGCTACAAGAAAACGGGTTCCGTCATCGAATTGCTACCGGAAAACCCCGACTTCAAGGTCATCACCGTATCGCCGGAAGATGAATTCGCCCTGGAAGGTTTGGCGGTAGGCTTGATGCGCAGCTGGCATTGATTGAGCGCGCCCTCATAAACCTACTGCGCAGCCCACTCTCGGGCATCCGTTGCTCGCTGTACCAATGTACAGCTCCGCTACTCAACCCGATATTGGGCTTGCTCGCTACGGTTTCTGAAGGCACGAAGACATTACCATTGAACGGCGAAAAACAAAGGGCCGCAACAGCATGACTGTTGCGGCCCTTTTCATTTATCCGGCGACTTATACATCGAGTGCCTGACGGAAATCCTCGAGCAAGTCCGCCTCATCCTCGATACCGACGGAGACGCGGATCAGGGATTCGGCGATGCCCATGCTGGCGCGGCGCTCGGCGCCCATCTCGTAAAAGATCGTATGGGCGACGGGAATGACCAGGGTGCGCGTGTCGCCGAGATTGCTCGCTGGAATGGCAAGATTGAGACGATTGAGGAAATCGAAGCAATCGATGCCATCCTTCAGCTCAAAGCTGAACAGCGAGCCATAGCTGCGGAACAAATCCGTTGCCAGCGCGTGCTGCGGATGCGCGGCCAAGCCCGGGTAATGCACGGCAGCTACCCGCGGGTCGGCAGCCAGCATGGTGGCCAGCGCCAGGGCGTTCGAGCAGGTGCGGTCCATGCGCAAGGCCATGGTTTCCGCGCCGACGGCGATATGGTGCGCCGCCTCCGGACCCAGGGAGGCGCCGAAATCGCGCAAGGCCTTGGCGCGGATTTGCGCGATGCCCCACTGCGCCGGCGCCGCCTTCTTGTAATTGTCGAAAATGTTCGGATACTGCGTCCAGTCGAACACGCCCGTGTCCGTCAAGCTGCCGCCCAGGGCATTGCCGTGGCCGCCGATGGATTTTGTCAGCGCATTGACCACCAGGCCCGCGCCCACGGCTTTCGGGCGGAACAGGTAGGGCGTCGTCATGGTGTTGTCGACGATGTACAAAATGCCGCGTTCCTTGCACAATGCGCCGATCTTCGCCAGGTCGGCGATCTGCGTGCGCGGATTGGCGATGGTTTCCACAAAGACGATGCGCGTGGCCGGCGTGATGGCGGCGGCCACATTGGCCACGTCCGTGGCGTCGACGAACGACACGGCGACGCCCTGCCCCGTCACCGTTTGCCACAGGCTGTTGGTGTTGCCAAACAAAAAGGCCGACGACACGACATGGTCGCCAGCGCGCAAGAGCGCCTGCACCACGGCGCCGATGGCGCCCATGCCGGTGGCGAAGCACAGCGTGGCGACGCCATCTTCCATCTTGTTGACCTTGTCTTCCAGCGCGGAGACGGTCGGATTGCCCTGGCGGCCGTAGCGGAAGCCGGGCTCCTTGCCCTGGAATACGGAAGCGAGCTGGCGCGCATCGCCGTAGCCGAAGGCAACGGAAGTATGCACGGGCTTGTGCAGGGAACCGTGCTCGATGCCCTTGCGGCGGTCGTTATGCAGGATGGTGGTGGTAAAGCCGTAGTTTTTTTTATCGTTCATGATCGCGGAGCAAAAAAAGCCCGGCGCTAGCCGGGCAAGATAATTACGCTTCTGTTGTCGCCAGGTTCAGGTTCAGCTGGGAACGCGGCGTATCTTCGGGCGCTGCCGCCTTCGGATGGTGGCGCGCATATTCCAGGCGGTCCAGGTATTCCTGCGACACGTCGCCCGTCACGTACACGCCATCGAAGCACGACGCTTCGAAGTTGGTCAGGGCCGGGTTGACGTCGGCGATGGCCTGCTTGAGCGCGCCGATATCCTGGTACACCAGGTAGTCGGCCGTGATTTCGCGGCACACTTCTTCCGTCGTGCGGCCATAGGCGATCAGTTCGTCGCGCGTCGGCATGTCGATGCCGTACACGTTCGGGTAGATCACCGGCGGCGCAGCCGAGGCGAAGATGACTTTCGTCGCGCCCGCTTCGCGCGCCATCTGCACGATTTCACGGCTGGTGGTGCCGCGCACGATGGAATCGTCGACCAGCAGCACGACCTTGTCCTTGAATTCGGACGGGATCGCGTTGAGCTTCTGGCGCACGGATTTCTTGCGCGCCGCCTGGCCCGGCATGATGAAGGTACGGCCGATATAGCGGTTCTTGATGAAGCCTTCGCGGTACTCGATGTTCAGCGCCATGGCCAGCTGGATGGCGGCCGGACGCGAGGAATCGGGAATCGGCATGACCACGTCGATATGCACGCCTGGCAATTCGGCGCGGATCTTCTCGGCCAGGTACTCGCCCATTTTCAGGCGCGTGGCGTACACGGAGGCACCGTCGATGACGGAGTCGGGACGGGCCAGGTAGACGAATTCGAACACGCACGGGTTCAGGCTGGCATTGTCGGCGCATTGGGCGCTGTGCAATTGCTTGTCAGCATCGATGAAGACGGCTTCGCCGGGACCGATGTCGCGCACGAAGCGGAAGCCCATGCCTTCCAGGGCCACGGATTCGGAAGCGATCAGGTATTCCGGACCTTGCTCCGTTTCATTGATGCCCAGGCACAGCGGGCGGATGCCGTGCGGGTCGCGGAAGGCCAGCAAGCCCACGCCGGCGATTTGCGCGACGGCGGCGTAACCACCCTTGACGCGGCGGTTCAGCACGGTAACGGCCTTGAAGATGGCTTCCGGGTCCAGGTTCAGGCCCGTCGTCGCTTCCTGGATTTCATGCGCCAGCACGTTGAGCAACACTTCCGAATCGGAATCGGTATTGATGTGGCGGCGGTCATTCTTGAACATTTCCAGTTTCAACTGTTCCCAGTTGGTCAGGTTGCCATTGTGCGCCAGGGTGATGCCGAACGGCGCATTCACATAGAACGGTTGTGCTTCCTCTTCGCTCGACGAACCGGCCGTCGGGTAGCGGCAATGGCCGATACCCGTCGTGCCTTGCAGCGAACGCATGTTGCGCGTACGGAAGACGTCACGCACGAGGCCATTGGCTTTGTGCATGGAAAACATACTGCTGTGATTGGTCGCAATCCCTGCCGCGTCCTGACCGCGATGTTGCAGGAGCAACAATGCATCATAGAGCAATTGATTGACAGGTTGATGGGAAACGACGCCGACGATGCCACACATGGTGTGCTCCTAAACTGTGCTACTGATTTTAAAAAAATTCAAAATTTCACATGCTGCGCGTAAGCGGCAGGCAGATAAGGCTTGATGGCGCGCGCGCCCTGCTCCGCGAGCGGGCTGAGCTGCGCGTTTTTCCAGAATGGCTGCTGCGGTATGGAAGTCATGCCACACAAGATGACGGCGGTCAGCACGATCACAAGGCCCCGCGCCACGCCGAACAGGCTGCCCAGGGTGCGGTCGGCCAGGCTCAGGCCCGTCACCTTGACGAGCGCGTCAACCGTCATGGACAGCAATCCCATCAAAATGCGTACGCCGATGAACAGCACCACGAAAGCCAGCAACAAACGGACAGCTTCGCCCGGCACGGCTTCCGGCAGGAATTTCGCCAGCGTGGCGCCATAGGCGTTGGCAATGACGAAAGCCACGATCCAGCTGACCAATGACAGTATTTCCTTGACCAGGCCACGCATCATGCTGATCAGCACGGACGTCACCAGCACGAACAGCACCAGGTAATCGAAAATCGTCACGTGCGCTCAGCCTTGCAACATCACGCCGGTACCAGGCTGCCGCCCAGGCCCAACTTTTGCAGCTTGGCGCGGGTCTTTTCGGCGTCTTCGCGGCTGCCGAACGGGCCCACGCGCACGCGGATGCGCTCGCCCGCCGGGCTGGAGACTTTTTGCGTATACGACTTGATGCCCGCTTCGCGCAGCTTGTCCTGCAATTCGTCGACCTTGTCCTGCGTCGCCAAGGCCGCCACCTGCACCACGAACTTGCCGCTGCCGGCGTCGTGCGCCTTGTCTTGTACTTTCTCTTGCGGCTTGCCTTCCAGGATAGCCAGCGCGCGCGCGGCATCGTCGGCCGATTGCGCCGGCTTGGCAGGCTTAGTCTCGGGCTTCGCTTCCGGTTTTACCTCATGCTTGGGCTCGGGCTTGGGCTCGTGTTTCGGCTCAGGCTTGGGTTCGTGCTTCGCTTCCGGTTTCGGCTCCACCTTGACCGGCTTGGGCTCAGGCTTGGGCTCAGGTTTCGGTTCCACATAGGTCGGCTTGACCGTTGCAGGCTGCACGGCGGCCAGCACGGGTGCCGGTGTGGGCGTAGGCTTGGCTGCAGGCGGCAGCGGCGCATCGACGATTTCCTCGGACTGGTCCAGGCCATTCGCTGCGGCCTGGGCCGGAACGGCCGGCACGGGCGCCGGTGCAGGTGCGGCGGCCTTTTCCTTCGACGGAATGTCGATGGCGATATCGTTGAAGGGCGCCTTCGGCTCGGAATCGAGCAGCATCGGCAAGCCGACAGCTACGCCCAGGGCCAGGGCAATCGCCCCGACCAGGCGGCGGCGTGCGCGCTTCTTTTCAGGCAAGACCGGATCCGGCGCTTCCTTGCCGCCACGGCGCGATCCGCCACCACCGGAGGTGTTGGCTGCGCGCTTGCGGGTCGGCGACTGTGCTTCGCCAGGGACATAAAAGCCGCTGTCTTCGCCAGAGGATTCTTGCTTGTTTTTAAACAGTTTCGAGAACAAGCCCATGCGTGATTTTCAGTCGAGTGCGTTTCAGTGAAGTGAGGATTTTCGGGCCTTCATCACGCCGGCAACGGTGAGGAAAGAACCAAAGACCACAATTCTATCATTCTCACCGGCCCGGCTCATTGCATTTGCAAAAGCTTGTGCCGGATCATCGAAAATAGACACAGTATGTTCGCTGCTGTCGGGCTTGTCTTCGAGCATGATCTGCACCTTGGCGGCCAGTTCGGAGGCCGTGGCCGCGCGCGGCGAAGGCAGGCCCGTCAGGCACCAGTGGTCGACGTGCTCGCTCATCGCGGCCAATACGCCATCGATATCCTTGTCCAGCATGGAGCCGAACACGGCATACGTGTACGGGTGGAAACCCATATTGCCCAGGTTCTGGTTCAGCGCCGAGGCTGCATGGGGGTTGTGCGCCACGTCGAGGATCACGCTGGGGCGGCCAGGCAAGACCTGGAAGCGGCCCGGCAATTCCACCGTCACGAGGCCCGTGCGCACCTCCTGCGCGCCCACGGGCAGTTTCAGCTTCAGCACTTCCAGCGCGGCCAGCACGGCCGTCGCATTGAGGATCTGGTTGGCGCCGCGCAAGCTCGGGTAAGCGAGCGAATTGCGGCGCTGCTCGCGCCCGCCATAGTTCCACTGCTGCTTGTCGCCCGAATAATTGAAATCGCGGCCCATCAGCCACAGGTCGGCGCCGATGGCTTCCGCATGGTCGATCAGCGACTGCGGCGGCACGGGGTCGCTGCAAATGGCCGCCTTGCCCGGACGGAAGATGCCCGCCTTTTCAAAACCGATCGCTTCGCGCGTGTCGCCCAGGTAATCCGTGTGGTCGATATCGACGCTGGTGACGATAGCCACGTCGGCGTCGATCACGTTGACGGCGTCGAGGCGCCCGCCCAGGCCCACTTCCAGGATGGCCACGTCCAGCTTGGCCTGCGACAGCAGGTGCAGGATGGCCAGGGTGGTGAATTCGAAATACGTCAGCGGCGTGTCGCCGCGCACGGCTTCAACAAAGTTGAAGCTGGCAACGAGCTGTTCGTCGCTGGCCATCTCGCCCAGCACGCGGGCGCGCTCGTTAAAATCAAGAAAGTGCGGCTTGATGTAGAGCCCCACTTTGTAGCCGGCACGCAACAACACGGATTCCAGCATGGCGCAGGTGGACCCCTTGCCATTCGTGCCTGCCACCATGATCACGGGGCAAGTAAACGCCAGCTGCATGCGCGCCTTGACGGCTTGCACGCGGTCCAGGCCCATGTTGATCTGGGTTTCCGAATGGCGGGTTTCCAGCAGGGCTAGCCAGTCCGGCAAGGTGGTGGGGAGGTTTTGCATGGGAGACTTCTTGAAAAGAGTGCGCGAGGCGGAAAAGACATGAGACCCAAACCGAAGACTGGGGTCGGACCCTGAGGGTCCGACCCCGGCAGTTCAGGTTTTGGGGTAAATCAAATTACGCAAGTACTTCGACAGCCTGGTTTTGCAACAAGGCCAGCAGGCGGGCGATTTCTTCGCGCATCTTGCGGCGGTCGACGATCATGTCGACGGCGCCCTTGGTGACGAGGAACTCGGCGCGCTGGAAGCCTTCCGGCAGTTTTTCACGCACGGTGTTTTCAATCACGCGCGGGCCGGCAAAGCCGATCAGCGCTTTCGGTTCAGCGATGACCACGTCGCCCATGAAGGCGAACGAAGCGGACACGCCGCCCATGGTCGGATCGGTCAGCACGCTGATGAATGGCAATTTCTTTTCCGACAGCTTGGTCAGCATGGCCGTGGTCTTCGCCATCTGCATCAGCGACAGCAAGCCTTCCTGCATGCGCGCGCCACCGGTGGCGGTGATGCAAATGAACGGCACTTTCTGTTCCAGCGCGATCTGCGCGCCGCGCACGAAGCGCTCGCCCACGACGGAACCCATGGAGCCGCCCATGAATTCGAATTCGAAGCACGCCACGACAACCGGCAGGCTCATGATGGCGCCGCCCATGACGACCATCGCATCCGTCTCGCCCGTCGCTTCCATGGCGGACTTCAGGCGGTCCGGGTATTTCTTGCTGTCCTTGAACTTCAAGGTATCGACAGGCAGGATTTCCTGGCCGATTTCATAGCGGCCGCCCGCATCGAGCAGGCTGTCGAGGCGTTCACGCGCGCGGATGCGCATGTGGTGATCGCATTTCGGGCACACGTGCAAATTCGATTCCAGGTCCGTACGGTACAGCACGGCTTCGCACGACGGGCACTTGACCCACAGGCCTTCCGGCATGGTCTTGCGCGCGGCGGCATCAGAACGCTGGATGCGCGGTGGCAGCAGTTTTTCCAACCAACTCATATTTTCTCCTTGGGCCCTTGTAGGGGTAGCGTCGGTGGACGCCCCCGGCAGACGGTAAACGGCGACGCCCCGCAGGGCGCCACCAAAAATTTTATCTATTGCACAATAACAGGCAAATCAGTGGCCGAAGTGTAGCCGTTTATCGCCGGGCTGTCGAACTTTGCCGCCAACGCATCTTGCGTAAACGGCAAGCTTGCTCAGGCGTCCAGTGCGGCGCGGATGCCTGCCGTAAAGCTGCGCACGGCGTCGACGGCGCCGCCTTCCGGGGCATTTTCAATCTCCTGGATGATGCGGCTGCCGATCACGACGGCATCGGCCACCTTGGCGACGGCCTTGGCCGTGGCGCCATCGCGGATGCCGAAGCCCACGCCGATAGGTAATTTTACATGCTGGCGGATGGCCGCGAGGCGCTCTGCCACCTGTTCCGTATCAATGTTGCCGGCGCCCGTGACGCCTTTCAGCGACACATAATAGCTGAAGCCGCCGCCAACCTTGGCCACTTGCGCAATGCGCTCTTCGGTCGAGGTGGGCGCCAGCAGGAAGATCAGGTCGAGCCCAGCCTCGCGCATGGCGGCGGCGAATTCCTCGCACTCTTCCGGCGGATAGTCGACGACGATGGCGCCATCGGCGCCGGCCGCTTGCGCCGCATCAATAAACGCGGCGCTGCCGATGCGCTCGATGGGGTTGGCATAGCCCATCAGCACGACGGGCGTCGTCTGGTTCGTTGCGCGGAACTGGCGCACATAGCCGAACACATCGTGGATGCCCACATTGAATTTCAAGGCCCGTTCGCAGGCACGCTGGATGACGGGGCCTTCGGCCATGGGGTCGGAAAACGGCACGCCCAGCTCCAGCACGTCGGCGCCGCCCTCGACGAGCGCGTGCATCAGGGGCACGGTGGCGTCAGGGCCGGGGTCGCCGGCGGTAATGAAAGTGACCAGGGCGGTCTTGTTGTTGGATTTTAAGTTGGCAAAAGTGGTGGCGATACGGGACATGATGAGCTTTCTTAATGATGGATAGATGGAATGATTTCAACCCAAAGCAAAGGCTGGGGTCAGTCCCTGCGGGATCGGAATGCGCACCACTGGCGCGCACTCCCCCGGCGGGTCTGACCCCGTTGACACGCTGTTAGTTGAAATTGAGTCCCATGCGCTCCGCCACGGTATGCATGTCCTTGTCGCCACGGCCCGACAGGTTGGCCAGTACGATCTGGTCTTTCGGCAAGGTGGCCGCCAGCTTGGCCGCGTAGGCCAGCGCGTGCGACGATTCCAGGGCCGGGATGATGCCTTCGATATGGCAGCAATCGTGAAACGCTTGCAGCGCCTCGTCATCCGTGATCGACACGTATTGCGCGCGGCCCGAATCTTTCAGCCACGCATGTTCCGGGCCCACGCCCGGATAGTCGAGGCCGGCCGAGACGGAGTGCGTCTCGATGATCTGGCCATTTTCGTCCTGCAGCAGGTAGGTACGGTTGCCGTGCAGCACGCCCGGAAAGCCCGCCGTCAGCGAGGCCGAGTGCTTGCCCGTATCCAGTCCTTCGCCGGCCGCTTCCACGCCGATCAGTTTCACGTCCTTCTGGTCGATGTACGGGTAAAAGATGCCCATGGCATTCGAGCCGCCGCCGATGCAGGCCAGCACGTAGTCGGGCTGGCGGCCCGTCATTTCCGGCATCTGCACCAGGCATTCCTCGCCAATCACGGACTGGAAGTCGCGCACCATCATCGGATACGGATGGGGCCCGGCCACGGTGCCGATGATATAAAAGGTATTTTCGATATTCGTGACCCAGTCGCGCATGGCTTCGTTCAGCGCATCCTTGAGGGTCTTGGAGCCGGATTCGACGGGCACGACGGTCGCGCCCAGCAATTTCATGCGGTAGACGTTCTGCGCCTGGCGCTTGACGTCTTCGCTGCCCATGTAGACCACGCATTCGAGGCCGAAGCGGGCGCAGATGGTGGCCGTGGCCACGCCATGCTGGCCGGCGCCCGTCTCGGCGATGATGCGCGGCTTGCCCATGCGCTTGGCCAGCAGGGCCTGGCCGATCACGTTATTGATCTTGTGCGCGCCCGTGTGGTTCAAGTCTTCGCGCTTGAAATAGATTTGCGCGCCGCCAGCCATCTCGGACCAGCGCTTGGCGTGGTAGATGGGCGACGGACGGCCGACGAAATGTTTCAGCTCATAGCGGAATTCTTCGAGGAATTCCGGGTCGACGCTGTAGCGCGCGTAAGCGTCCTTCAGCTCGGCCAGCGCGTGGGTCAGCGTTTCGGCAACAAACGAGCCGCCATAGGGGCCGAAGTGGCCGCGTACGTCAGGAAAAGGGTAATCGGTGGCGTGAAACAATGCGGCGGCTGCGCCGGGCGCGGTGGTGTGGTCATTCATGGTGGTTTCCTCTGGCAATGATGGCATCGGCATCCTGCACCGCGGCGATAAACGCGCGGACTCGGGATGCGTCCTTGATGCCCTTGGACGCTTCGACACCACTGCTGATGTCGACGGCGTAAGGGCGCACGCGCACCACTGCGTCAGTCGCGTTTTGTACGCTCAAGCCACCACTTAAAACGACCCGAGGCGCGAGTTCTTTTGGAATGAGGGACCAATCAAATACCTTTCCTGCACCGCCGTAGGCATCCACATAGGTATCGAGCAAGAGGCTGGAGAACAAGGGACTGGCGGCGCGATAGCGCTGTTCGTATTCTAGCAAATCTTCAAAGGAGGTGTCGGGTTTGACGCGGAACACTTGCGTAAAGGGCGTATTCACGGCGCCAGCCAGCGCGGCGCTGTGTTCGGGCGTCTCGTCGCCATGAAATTGCAGCAGGGACAAGGGCGCCACGGCCCTGGTGGCCCGCACCTCGTCCAGCGTGGCATTGACGAACAGGCCCACCGTCGTCACGTAGGGCGGCATGGCGGCGATCAGGCTGGCGGCCTGCTGCGGCGTGACGTAACGGGGGCTTTTCGGATAAAACACGAAGCCGATGGCGTCGGCGCCCGCGGCCACGACGGCCTGGATGTCTTCGGCGCGGGTCAGGCCGCAGATCTTGATGCGTGTGCGAGACATGGCAATCCTTTACTTGATTTGATGCAGATCAAAACCAGGGCAATGCGCTACTACTGTCCTGCGGCAAGGCCCATTTCGGATCGTAATCGATCTGCGCCAGGTACAGGCCGTCCGGCATGAAGGTGGGCGCCGCCGCGTGGCGGTCTTTACTTTCAAGCAAATGCCCCAGCCAGTCCGGCTTTTCGCGCCCCGTGCCGATGTAGACGAGCGAACCGACAAGGTTGCGCACCATGTGGTGCAGGAAGGCATTGGCCGTAATGGTGAAAATCACGCAATCGCCGCGCCGCTCGATGCGGATATCGTGCATCAGCTTGACGGGCGACTTGGCCTGGCATTGCGCGGCACGGAAGGCCGTGAAATCGTGCCAGCCCAGCAGCGGCTGCACGGCTTGCCGCATCAGTTCCACGTCCAGCGGACGGAAAAAGAAACCGGCGCGCCCTTCCACCAGCGGCGAACGGGTGGCGTTGTTGTACAACACATAATGATAGGTGCGCGCGCGCGCGCTGAAACGGGCGTGGAAGAAGTCATTGACCGTCGGATCGCCTTCGAGTTCCTTGGCCCAGCGCACGGCGATGGATTTCGGCAGGAAGGCGTTGACGCCGCGCACCCACGAATGCACGTCGCGGTTCAATTCCGTATCGAAATGCACGACTTGCTCGAGCGCATGCACGCCCGTATCCGTGCGGCCGGCGCACGTGGTGGCCAGGCGCACGCGGGCAAACTGTTCCAGCGCGTTTTCCAGCTGGTCCTGCACCGTTTGCCCGTCTTCCTGTTTCTGGTATCCATGCCAGGCCGTGCCGTCGTACTGCAGGCCGAGGACGATACGCTTCAATGGCGTTGCTGTCGTAATATTTTGCATCGAAGCATTATACCGGCGCAAAGGCGCCCCCGCCTTCCGGCCACACAAGCGCCTGAGACGGCGTTCAGGGCAAGGCGCGCGGTCGAAGACAGTACGACCAGTACGGCGAGACCGTGCAACGCCGCCATGGACGTCGTATCTGGTGCTTGCAAGCGCGTGAGACGGCGTTCAGGGCCAGGCGCACGGTCGAAGACAGTACGAATAGTACAAGGTGAACGCCATGACCGTGCAACGCAGCCATGGACGTCGTATCAGGTGCTTAACTGAGCAAAGCTCTCATGGTATTCGCTTTCTTCACCTGCTCTTCGCTGCCGCCCTTGATGACCTCATCGATCAGCTCGCGCGCGCCTTCCTTGTCGCCGATTTCCTGGTAAGCGATCGCCAGGTCCAGCTTGGTATCCATTTCCATGTGGATGGCCGACAGCGGGTCGTCCACGCCAGCGCTGGCCGTCTTGCCATCGTTGAGGTCCAGGTCGATGCCGGACAGGTCGAATTCCTGTGCCGGCGGTATGGCTTCCGGCAAGGTAGCGGGCGTTTGCGCGTCGTCGAACAGGCTGTCGAGGGAAGGCTCGGCCGCCGCGACCGGCGCGGCAGCTGGCGCCACCGGTTCGTCGAGGTCGAAATGGGCCAGGTCGACATCCTTCAACGGATCAGGCAACGGCGTCAGGCCGGCGCCTACGCCATTCACGGGACCGGCTGGCGGCTCGAGGTCCAGGCCGAAATCCATGCTGGCGTCATACTGCGCATCCTGCGCGGCGGAGACCGGCTTGCTGTCCGGTCCCGGCATGACGATCGGGTCGCTGGTGGAAACGGGCTCGAAATCGAGGCTGTCGAGGTCGAAGTCGAGGGGCGCGCGCGTATCGCGGGCCGTCACGTGCTCGGCGGGCGCCAGGTCAGCCGCCGGCGCTGACTCAGGAGCAGACAGATCGTCGGACAAGTCCATGCTCTGGCCATGCAAGTCGTCGCCGGCAGCCTTGCTCAGGCTGACAACGGCGTCGTCTTCCGTATCGCCATACAGGGGATTGGAAGGATCGAGCACCAGGCCCAGCGCGGCCGCCTGCGGCCACTCCTCGCCCTGGCCACGCGTCAAGCTGTACAGCTCGCTGGCCTGGTCTTCAAATGCGCGCACGTCGTTGCGGGCCGAATAAATCTCAAGCAACTTCAGGCGGGCTGCATGGCGCTCGGGGTGGATACGCAAGGCTTCCTTGAGGATATCTTCCGCCTGGCCATCGCGGCCGTAGGCGATATACACGTCCGCTTCGGCTACCGGGTCCGTTTCATTCGCATCGAGCATGCTGGCGCCCGCTACGGCGGCCACGCCAGCTGCGGCGGCACCCGTGCCGAACAGGTGGTTGCTCGCTTCGGACTGCTGGTCTTCCGGCGCCAGGCCGGCCGGCGGCGTCACCGGCGCTTCCGGCTCGAACACGGGGGCAACATTGTCGGTGGGCGGCGGCATCTCCTTGCGGCGGCGCGCGATCACCAGCGCGGCCACGGCGGCCAGCAGCGCGGCCAGGCCGATGCCGATGGCACCCATATGGTCATTGATCTTGTCGGCGAAGGTCGGTTCCAGCGGCGACGGCTTTCTCACCAGCGGCACCGGTTTCGCCTTCGGCACGGGCGGCTGCGCTTCGGCGGCCGGGGCAGGAACGCTGGCCGGTGCGCTGGCAGCGGTCTCGGCCGGCTTGGCGGGCGCCGGGGCGCTCTTGTCCGCCATGGCCTTGCTCTTGACCGCCATCAACTTTTCCAGGTCGCTGACGTTCTTTTCCAGCTCTTTGACGCGCGCAGCAGCTTCATCGACCTGCTTCGCCTTGGCGATCTTGTCTTCCTCGCTGGCGACGGCGCTCTTGCCGGCCGACTTGGCCGCTGGCTCCGCCTTCGACAGTTTCAGCTTGTCTTGCGACTCGCTCACGGCCGTCGGCTTTTCCTGCACCTTCGTCGCGCCGATCTTGCCAGCCGTGCTTTGCGTCGCTTGCGCCGCCTTGGCCGGCTTGCTTTGCGACACCTGGCCCGCCAGCTTGTTGCGGTAGGCTTCGAAATCGATGGCGTGCGCCGTCACAATGCCCTTCGCTTCAGCCGCGCCCGTGGCGCGCACGGTGTCCGCGCCCGGCACGGCCAGGATGCGTCCGGCCTGCATGCGGTTCATGTTCTCGCCCTTGAAGGCATCGGGATTGGCGCGGTACAGGGCGACGAGCATCATGTCGAGCGAAACGCCCGAAGGCTTCAGCTCGCTGGCGATGCGGCTCAGGGTATCGCCCGCCTTGACCTTGTATTCGCCTGCCGCCTTTTTCGCGGCCGGTGGCGCAGCATCGGCTGCGGCGGCAGCCGGTTTGGCCTTGCCTGGCTCGACTGGCGCCGTCACTTGCGCGCCGCGCGTCTGGCGCGCCTCGGGCGTGTCGAGCACAAACGCATATTCGCGCACCTGGCGACCGCTCTTGCTGCTCAGCTCCAGCAAAAGATCCACCATGGGTTCGGCCACCGGTTGCGCCGAGCTGATGCGGATGAAGGGCTTGCCATTGCGGTTTTCCACGGCAAACGTCAGCGCGTTCAGGGCGGGATTGAATTCCACGTTGGCCTGGCGGTAGGCGTCCGGCGGCGCCAGCTTGGCCAGCAGGTTCGCGGCCTCGCCTGGCTTGACGGCCGATAATTCGACCTCGGCGCGCAGCGGCTGACCGGCGGCGGACAGCACCGTGATCTTGCCCAGCTCGGCTGCGGATGCCGCCGGTGACAATAACACCGCACAGGCGACAGCACTGCTGAGTGTTTTAATGGCAAGGGAGGCGACCCGGGGACGAGTGTGTACAGGCATAGTTGGCGGCATCTTAGTTGACATGGGAAAACTGTTACTTTTCCAGAGGTATCAACATATCATCATGCCCAGAGCTATGCAAGCTCCGCATCGTTGAGCCTTGAGGGGCTCAGGACGAAAAAAAAGCCGGGAAAACAGCCCCGGCTTGATCTGGATCAGCAATTTATTACTGATTTATTGCCCTTACGCGTCCAGCAGGATGCGCAGCATGCGGCGCAGCGGCTCGGCCGCGCCCCACAGCAACTGGTCGCCCACGGTGAACGCGGACAGGTATTCGCCGCCCATGCTCATCTTGCGCACGCGGCCGACAGGAATCGTCAGGCTGCCCGTGACGGCCGCCGGCGACAGGTCGCGCACGGACGCTTCGCGCGTGTTCGGCACGAATTTCACCCATTGATTGTTGCTGGCGATGATGTCGTTGATTTCATCGAGCGGCACGTCTTTTTTCAGCTTGATGGTCAAGGCTTGCGAATGGCAGCGCATGGCGCCGATGCGCACGCACAGGCCGTCCACCGGGATTTCCTTGGTGCCAAAGTCGATGCCGCGGCCCAGGATCTTGTTCGTTTCCGCGCCCGCTTTCCACTCTTCCTTCGACTGGCCGTTGCCCAGGTCCTTGTCGATCCACGGGATCAGGTTGCCGGCCAGCGGCGCGCCGAATTGCTTGATTTCGTCCGGGGAATATCCGTGTTGGGTGGCCAGCACCTGGCGGTCGATTTCCAGGATGGCGGAAGCCGGGTTGTCCAGCAGCGCCTTGACGGAACCGTTGATGGTGCCAAATTGCGTCAGCAGTTCGCGCATGTGCTGCGCGCCGCCGCCCGATGCCGCCTGGTAGGTCATCGACGTCATCCAGTCGATCAAATCGTGCTGGAACAGGCCGCCCAAGCCCATCATCATGCACGATACCGTGCAGTTGCCGCCGATGTAATTCTTGACGCCCTTGCCCAGCGCATCCTTGATGACGTGCAGGTTGACGGGGTCGAGCACGATGACGGCGTCTTTTTCCATGCGCAGGGTCGATGCCGCATCGATCCAGTAGCCATTCCAGCCCGCTGCGCGCAGCTGCGGGAAGACAGCGCTCGTGTAGTCGCCGCCCTGGCAGGAAATGATGATGTCGCACTTGGACAGTTCGGCGATGTTGTTGGCATCCTTGAGGATGGTTTCATTCTTCGCCATGGCCGGCGCCGCGCCGCCCGTATTCGAAGTGGTGAAAAACACCGGTTCGATATGGGCGAAATCGCCCTCTTCCTGCATGCGCTGCATCAGGACCGAACCGACCATACCGCGCCAACCTACCAAGCCAACTAATTTCATTACCATTCCTCAAGATGAGACGGCGACTGCCGTCATTAGACTATTTTATCCCAGCGCTTTTACAACTGCATCACCCATCGCCTCGGTACCGACCAAAGTCGTGCCCGCTTCATGGATGTCGGCCGTGCGCAGGCCCTGCGCCAGCACTTGCTTGACAGCAGCCTCGATGCGGCTTGCCTGCTCTTCGCGGTTCAGCGAATAGCGCAGCATCATGGCGGCCGACAAGATCGTCGCCAGCGGATTGGCGATGCCCTTGCCCGCGATATCGGGCGCCGAGCCGTGCGACGGCTCATACAGGCCCTTGTTGTTGGCGTCGAGCGAGGCCGACGGCAGCATGCCGATCGAGCCCGTCAGCATGGCGGCCGCATCCGACAGAATGTCGCCGAACATGTTGCCAGTCACCATGACGTCGAATTTCTTCGGCGCCCGCACCAACTGCATGGCCGCGTTGTCGACATACATGTGATCGAGCGCCACATCCGGGTATTCCTTGTGCACATCGGTGACGATATCTTTCCAGAACTGGAAGGTTTCCAGCACGTTCGCCTTGTCCACGCTGGTGAGGCGCTTGTCGCGCTTTTGCGCGGCCTGGAAAGCCACGTGGGCGATGCGGCGGATTTCCCCTTCCGCATAGCGCATGGTGTCAAAACCTTCGCGCTGGCCCTTGAACGGACCATCCGGGCACTCGCGCACGCCGCGGGGCTGGCCGAAATAGATGTCGCCCGTCAGTTCACGGATGATCAAAATGTCCAGGCCGGACACCACTTCCGGCTTCAGGGTCGAGGCGCCCGCCAGCTCCGGATACAGAATGGCCGGACGCAGGTTGGCGAACAGACCCAGGTTCTTGCGCAAGCCCAGGATCGCCTGCTCGGGACGGAACTGGCGCTCCAGATTGTCGTACTGGTAGTCGCCGACAGCGCCGAACAGCACGGCATCGGCCGCTTTCGCCAGGGCCAGGGTGCCTTCCGGCAAGGGATGGCCATGGGCCGCATAGCCGGCGCCGCCCACGGGCGCCGTTTCCAGCTCGAACGATTCGCCCAGCACATTCAAGACCTTGACGGCTTGCGCGATGATTTCAGGACCGATGCCGTCGCCGGGCAGGATTGCAATTTTCATATTCTAATCGTTTAAATGACGTTGGCCAGCCAGGGCTGAGCAGAAAGATGGCGTTCTTCGAAGACGCGGATATCGTCGGCGTGGCGCAGGGTCAGGCCGATATCGTCGAGGCCATTCATCAGGCAATATTTGCGGAAGGCGTCGATCTCGAACGGATACGAGACGGAACCATTGCTGGTGCGCACGCATTGCTGCTCCAGGTCCACCACCAGCTTGAAGCCGGGGAAAGCCTTGACTTCATTGAACAGGTGCTCGACCTGGCTTTCCGACAGCACGATGGGCAGCAAGCCGTTCTTGTAGCAGTTATTGAAGAAAATGTCGGCAAACGAGGGCGCGATGATGGCGCGGAAGCCATATTGATCCAGCGCCCACGGCGCGTGTTCGCGCGAGGAGCCGCAACCGAAGTTCTTGCGCGTAAGCAAGATCGAAGCGCCCTGGTAGCGTGGCTCATTGAGCACGAACTCCGGATTCAGCGGACGGCGGCTGTTGTCCTGCCCAGGCTCGCCATGGTCGAGGTAGCGCCATTCATCGAACAGGTTGGGGCCGAAGCCGCTGCGGTGGATCGATTTCAGGAATTGCTTCGGGATAATCGCGTCGGTGTCGACGTTGGCGCGGTCCAGCGGGGCGACCAGGCCTTCGTAAATCGTAAATTTATCCATGCTGTTTCTACTCGGTAGGACGCGCGGCGCGGGGCGCCGGCACGTCGCGGTTTATTTTCCGCCGGCGCCAGTGACGACCTGGCCGACTTTCTGCACATCGCGGCCGATGCCGGAGACGGTGTTGCAGCCAGACAGGATGACGGTGGCGATGAGGAGGGCGAAGAGTTTTTTCATGATGATTTCTTGATAGTAAGTAAGGGACCGGGAACGCTAGTGTAAACCAGCGACGCCGGTCCCTGCCGTCATCGCAATCCCCGCACGTCGACAAAGTGGCCGGCGATGCCTGCCGCCGCCGCCATCGCGGGCGACACCAGGTGGGTACGGCCGCCCTGCCCTTGCCGGCCTTCGAAGTTGCGGTTCGACGTAGACGCGCAGCGTTCGCCCGGCTCCAGGCGGTCCGCATTCATGGCCAGGCACATGGAGCAGCCCGGCTCGCGCCACTCGAAGCCGGCATCCTTGAAGATGCGGTCCAGTCCCTCGCGCTCGGCCAGATCCTTGACGAGGCCGGAACCTGGCACCACCAGCGCCAGGGTGACGTTCGAGGCGCGGTACTTGCCGCGCACCACGGCGGCCGCCGCGCGCAAATCCTCGATGCGCGAATTGGTGCAGGAACCGATGAATACCTTGTCGATGCGGATGTCTTCGATGGCCGTGTTGGGCTTGAGGTTCATGTAAACCAGCGCCTTTTCCATCGCATCGCGCTTGACGCTGTCTTTTTCCAGGTCGGGGTCCGGCACGCGGCCATCGACGCCGATCACCATCTCGGGCGAGGTGCCCCAGGTCACTTGCGGCACGATGTCTGCCGCGTTGAGCGTGACGACCAGGTCGAAGCGGGCGCCAGGATCCGAATGCAGGGTGCGCCAATAGGCCACGGCGCGCTCCCAGTGCGGACCTGCCGGGGAAAACGGACGGCCCTTGACGTAATTGATGGTGGTGTCATCCACGCCGATGATGCCGGCCCGTGCGCCCGCCTCGATGGCCATGTTGCACACCGTCATGCGGCCTTCCATCGACAACGCGCGGATGGCCGAGCCGCCGAACTCGATACAGTAGCCCGTGCCGCCGGCCGTGCCGATCTTGCCGATGATGGCCAGCACGATATCCTTGGCCGTCACGCCGGCCGGCAAGGCGCCGTCGACCTGCACCAGCATGGATTTGGATTTCTTTTGCAGCAAGGTTTGCGTGGCCAGCACGTGTTCCACTTCGGACGTGCCGATGCCGTGCGCCAGCGCGCCGAAGGCGCCGTGCGTGGACGTGTGCGAGTCGCCGCAGACGACCGTCATGCCGGGCAGGGTCGCGCCCTGTTCGGGGCCGATCACGTGCACGATACCCTGGCGCTTGTCGTTCATGTTGAAGTAGGTCAAGCCATAGTACTTGGCGTTCTTGTCCAGCGTTTCCACCTGCAGGCGCGAGACCGGGTCGGCAATGCCGTCGACGCGGCTGGTGGTGGGCACGTTATGGTCGGCCACGGCCAGGTTGGCGGAAATGCGCCACGGCTGGCGGCCCGCCACGCTGAGGCCATCGAAGGCTTGCGGGCTGGTGACTTCGTGCAGCAGGTGCCGGTCGATGTACAGAATTGTCGTGCCATCATCTTCGGCCCGAACAACGTGGGATTCCCAAAGTTTGTCGTAAAGCGTCTTCATCATGATTTATGCAGCGTTGCCACAGCCTGTTTAAGTGATCAAGTGATACCAGGTCATACGGTGATCCACAAGGATTATGCCATATATTGGGGAATACAGAACCGAAACAGGCAAAAGCGTGGGATTGGCGATACAAAGTTTGGCCGCATTGTTCGATATGAGCTGGAAATTGCCGATATCGGCTTATCAGCGCCATCACAAGCCCATCCGCACGCGGCTTGCCGAAGGACTGACGGCGGCGGCAGAAAGGCATGTTTTTTTCCTCAATCTTTCGTGTATTGTGTTTCGACAATAATGACCGGCGCACGCGCGCCACCACACTGGGGACTTCGATGAAACTGAACTTGTTGGCGCTGGCCGCCCTGACCCTGGCCGGCGCCCATGCGGCGGCGGCCACGCCGGGAGAAACATGCGTACAGGACTTGCGCGCCATTGCGCCGTTCCTGCTGGAAAATGACACGGGCGCGCGCCAGCACCTGGAACAAAAGGGACAGGCGTATTTCGACCTGGCGCTGGCCACGGCCACCACGGCGGCGGCCGGCGCGGCCGATGGCCATGCCTGCGATGCGGTCCTGGAAAACTATGCGCGCATGTGGCGCAAGGGCCACCTGCATGTGAAGCCGGGCAGCGCGCTCGATATCGCCAAACCGGCGCCAGCACGGCCCGCCGCGCCGGGACAGGCGGCAACATCGAAGGAACCGGCGCTGCGGATATTGTCGGACTCGACTGTACTGCTGACCTTGCCCAGCTTTCACGGCAGCTACCGCGCCGCCGTGGCCGCCCTGCTCGATACGCATCGCGCGGCACTGGCGGCGCGCCCCAACTGGATCCTCGACGTGCGCCGCAACGGCGGCGGCAGCGACAGCACGTATGCGCCGCTGCTATCCTGGATCAGTTCGGGAGAGATCGTCCGCATGGGCGCCGAATGGCTGTCCACGCCGGCCAATATCGAAGGCCAGGAAAACGTCTGCGCGCTGCTGGCGCCCGGCGACCAGGCCTGCGCCGCCTTTGCGGCCCAGGCCGTGACGCAGATGCGCAGCGTCAAGCCGGGCCAATACGCACCGCAGCAAGGTAGCGGCACCATCAGCTATATGCGCGCGGACACGCCGGAACCGCGCCGGCCGGCGCGCGTGGCCGTACTGGTCGATCGCGACTGCGCCAGCTCCTGCGAAGAATTCCTGCTGGCGGCGCGGCAAAGTTTTCATGTGAAATTGATCGGCCGCAACAGTTACGGCGCACTCGACTACTCCAACCTGCGCCTGCACGCCCTGCCATCGGGACAGCGCCACCTGCAATACGCCACCTCGCGCTCGGCCCGCTTGCCGCAGCTGCAGGTGGATCTCGGTGGCATCATGCCCGATATCTACCTGCCGCCACCGAAGGACGAGGCGGAGCGCGCTCAGGAAGTGCTGCGCGTGCAGCGCTGGCTTGAAGGGGGCACGCTACGCCCGGACAACATCTGACATCGCTGGCGCCATAAAAAAAGCCCGCTATACCTGGCGGGCTTTCTAATGAATAAGGCAAGACTTAAGCTGCCAACCGGACGCTCCCCCGGCACCCATCCATCAGGAACGACAGGCCGACAACCAGCACCAGCTCGCCCTCGGCCGAGCGGGCCGTACCCGTGATGCCTTCCACGGTGATGGCCGTCATCGGCTTGATCACCAGGTCGGCCGTGCCATCGACGGCTTCCACGGCCAGGATGTACGGCTGTGGCGCGGCGACCACGATGCCGACGCGCTCGCTGCACGATTCGTAGCCCAGGGAGCCGGCCAGCGACCGCACGGGCAATGGACAGCCCTGGTCTTTCAGCACGGGCGCGCCGCCCACTTCCATGAAGGTTTCCGGCAATTCGACGACGCGTTGCACCACCGCCATCGGCAGCGCCAGCGCGGCACCCGACGTCGACACCAGCATGGTCGGCACGATCGACAGTTCGATCGGCAGGCGGATGGCAAATTTCGTGCCCTTGCCCAGCGCCGACTCGATATGGATGGCGCCGCGGTTTTTCTCCACGGCCGTTTTCACCACGTCCATGCCCACGCCACGGCCGGAGACGCTGGACGCGACTTCCTTGGTCGAGAAGCCCGGCAGGAACACCAGCTGGAAGCATTCGTCGTTGCTCAATTGGGCGTTTTCGCTGATCAAGCCCTTTTGCTGGGCCTTGCTGCGCAGGAAGGCCGGATCCATGCCCTTGCCGTCATCCTGCAGCACGATCATGACACTGTTGGCTTCCTGCCATGCTTTCAGTGAAATATACGACTTGGCGGGTTTGCCGGCAGCCAGGCGCGCTTCCGGCGATTCGACGCCATGGTCGAGCGAGTTGCGCAGCATGTGCACGAGCGGATCGTACAAGCTGTCGACCACCACGCGATCGACTTCCGTCTCCGCGCCCTCGATGGTCAGCTCGACATCCTTGCCCAGGTCCTTCGCCAGCTCGCGCACCAGGCGCGGGAATTTCTGGAACAGACGGCCCACGGGTTGCATGCGCGTGGCCAGGGTGGCCCGCTGCAGTTCCGTCGAGTAGCGCGAAGCGCGTTCCAGGGTTTCCGCCAGAGTCGCCATCAGGGTGGCGGCCTGGCCTTCGAATTTGAATTGCAGCAAGCGCTCGAGCAGCACGGCAGCCTGGTTGGCGGCCTGCACGGATTCGCCGGCCACTTCCAGCAGGGCGTCGAGCTTGACGGCGTCGACGCGGATGCTGTCTTCCTTGACGGGCGCGGCATGGCGCACTTCCGGACGCTCTTCGCGTCGCTCGGCGCCATCCCAGGCCTTGGCGGCCGGCTTGGCGGCAGCGGCAGCGGCGGGCGCAGCAGCGGCCACGACGGCAGGTGCCGCGGCGACGGCGGACACGGGCGCGGCAGCGACCCGGCTGCCCTCGGGCACGACGGCGTTATACATGCCTTCCCAGTCCAGGCCATCGGCGCCGGCGGTGGAAACGGCGGCGGGCGCGGCCACGGCAACTTCTGCGACCTCGGCAACGACCACGGCGACTTCCGCCACCACGGCGGCGACCGGCGCAGGCGCGTCCATGCCCTTGCCTTCGATGGCGTTCGTCAGGATATGTTCCAGCTCTTCCGGCATGGCCGGCAAGCTTTCCGGCGCGGCGCCATTCGCCAGTTCCGTCAGCTGGTCGGCCACGAAACCGGACGCTTGCAGCGCCGCCTCGATGGCGATGGGGGTTACCGGCGCGGCGCCCGTGCGCAAGGCGTCAAACAGGTTTTCCGTCAGATGGCAGGCCGCCACCAGCGCGGGCAAGCCCATGAAGCCGGCACCACCCTTGATGGTGTGGAAAGAACGAAACACGGCATTCAGTGTTTCCTTGTTGTCAGGATCACGCTCGAGGCGCAATAAGTGCTCTTCAACATTAACCGCAAGATCCATCGCCTCAACGACGAAATCCTTGAGCATATCGTCCATTAGAATCCCAAATCCGCAAGAAGGTCGTCTACATTATCCTGGTCCAGCGCCACCGACGGCACGGACGGGCCCTGCATCAGCGGCACCGGCTTTTGCGCCAGCTTTTCGCGCACCTCGGCCGGCGCGTTGTCGCGCAGCAGCTGAGCCAGCTCGTGCTCCACCGTCTTGGTGATGTTGACCACTTTTTTGATCAGCTGGCCCGTGATGTCCTGGAAGTCCTGGGCCATCATGATTTCCAGCAAGCGTGCTTTTTCCGCTTCCGTTGCTTCGGCAACGGCTTGCGCGAACTGGCGTGAATCGCCGGCCAGGGCCTTGAATTCTTCCAGGCTCAGCTTGCCATCGAACAAGGCTGTCCAGCGGCTGTCCATGTCCTTGGCTTTCTTCGACAGCACGTCTTGCGCCGGCATGCCTTCGTCGAGCGTATTCAGGACCTTGTTGGCGGCCTGCTCCGTCAGGGTGGCGACATATTCCAGGCGGTCCTGGGCGTCGACGATCTGCGACGACGCTTCCGTCAATGCCTTGTCGTAGCCCAGTTCGCGCAGCGAGTCGTGCAGCAGGCGCACGATGCCGCCCAGGCGCTCGAACATCGGTTTGTCGGACTGATCGACCGGATCGGCCGCTTCGCCAGGCGCGTCGGCGTCGGCCACGGATGCCGCTTCCGCTGCGGCTGGCGCGGCAGCCACCGGCGCCGCTGCGGCTGCAGCTGCCGGTGCGGCGGCGCTGGCCGACACGGAGTCGAACAGCGCGTCAAAATCGTCATCCGCGATCACGGCGGGAGCGGGCGCGGCGGCAGGCGCCGGCGTGGCTGCGGCCGCGCTTTGCGCGGATACTTCATCGAATAATGCATCGAAATCATCAGCGGCGTTGGTCATATCCCTGCTTCTCCATAATTTGTCAAAATTCCGCCTGAACTGTGCGTTTTACAGACTGATACCCACAATTTCTCGATTAAGATGATTTGAGGCAATACCGCTGCGATGGTGCGAGTGTAGCAGGGCGCCGCCCTGTTGGTAAATCTCAAAACGCGCTTCCCGGTGCAAAGCTGGCCCACAAGAGCTTTTCCGCCAGGAAATAAGTGTTCCTGCTGTTGTATTTTGAAATACTACCATTGGCGTGCGTGCAAGACCACGCGCCGCACAAGAAATCCTGCCCGCGGGCGCCTGCGCAACAGCGCCATATGGATATCGCTGGGACATCGTTGCACCTTAAACACGATCTTTCTGCCAATGTTGTCTATACTGAAGGTGCAGTAGTATTGACAATTATCAAGTCTTTACATGAATACAATGCTGCCGCCACGTCTACAATAAGAGGCGTTGCGCGCGCTGAGTCATCGCCAAAGGACCTGCCATGTATAAGAAAATTCTGATCGCCACGGACGGCTCTACCGTCTCCAACTTGACGGCCTGCGCCGGCGTTGCCTTTGCCGAACAGATGCACGCCGACATCCTTGCCGTGTACGTGGCACCCGAGTACCAATACCCGGTGTATATCGAAATCATTCCGCCAAGCTATCCCAGCGAAGAGGAATACCGCATCGCCATGCGCAAGGCGGGCGCCGACCACTGGCAGCCCATCCTCGACGCGGCTGCCAAGCGGGGCCTGCAGGCGACGGGCTTGACGGCCTTTTCCGACAGCCCGGCCCTGAAAATCGTGGAAGTGGCGCAATTGCAGCAATGCGACCTGATCTTCATGGGCTCGCATGGCCGCAGCGGCTGGGGCCAGTTGCTGCTGGGCAGCGTCACCAACAAGGTGCTGTCGCACTCGAAATTGCCCGTGCTCGTGCATAGGCTGATCAAGGAACCCCCGGCAAAATAAGGGGTCACATGGCCACGGAGGCCGCCGTTGCCGGCACAGCAAGAAAAAGGCAAACGTGCGGCCACTTCAGTTAAAATGACAACATTTCTCGTTTCTTAACATTTGATTGTCCGGTAACGGACACAGCAGATTACACGCCACCAGATTGCCCGCCTATGATACGTATTGTGATTGCCGACGACCACACCATCATGCGTGAAGGATTAAAGCGCATCCTTGACGGCGCGCCGGATATCGACATCGTGGGTGAGGCCATCGACGGGTTTGAAGTCCTCAACCACGTGCGCCAGGGCGGCTTCGACCTGCTGCTGCTCGACCTGTCGATGCCGGGCCGCAGCGGCGTCGACCTGATCCGGCAAATCCGCAGCGAGGCGCCCAAGCTGTCCATCCTGATCCTCACCATGCACGAGGAAGAGCAATATGCGGTGCGCGCCATCCGCGCCGGCGCGCAAGGCTATCTGACCAAGGAAAGCGCGGGCACCCAGCTCGTGGGCGCCATCCACAAGGTGGCGTCGGGACGCCCCTACATCAGCGCCGAGGTGGCGGAGCAGCTCGTGCTCAACATCATGATGCCGAATGAAAGCTTGCTGCATAAACAGTTGTCGGACCGCGAATTCGAAGTCTTTTCCCTGCTGGTGGCCGGCAAGTCGATCACGGAAATTGCCAACAACCTGCATCTGAGCGTGAAGACGGTGAGTACGCACAAGACGCGCATCATGCAAAAAATGGGCATGAGTTCCCTATCGGAAATGGTCCAGTATGCCGTCGCGCACCGCCTGCTATCGCCCTTCAAGACGTGATCCTCCTGGCGCGCGCCCGCGCGCCAACTGTAGGAACAATCCTACCTCACCTACCGCAGCTCCTACTGCCATATTCAGCCACTGCTGATATTAATTGCATACGGTTGTTGGCATACTGAAACCAGTCATCAAGTTGCTGGAAAGTTATTTCATCACACAGCAAGTCTTCAGCGAATTGAGCATTACCTGCCTGGACGCGCGCCGCCGACCCTTGCCCGCCCGCCGCCCCGAGCACCCCGTCATTCAACTCTGAACTACCTGTCACCAGGAGATGAACATGCTGTCCACGCAAACGCCCGACACCCGCGCTGCCTCACCGTCGCTGGCCCCTTCCTCCCCGATGGAAGCGGGACGCCAGCGCCAGGGTCGGCTCTGGTCGAACCTGAAGGAGGTGTGCGACTTGCTGCATATCTCCAGCGCCTGCACCATCGCCGCTGACGAACTGCTGTTCCAGCACGTGCAATTCAAGACGGGCCAGCGCGTGCATACCATCGGCCAACCGTTCGACACCCTGTACATCGTCAATTCAGGCTTCCTGAAAACCGTGCTCATCGATGAATTCGGCAATGAGCAGGTACTCAGCTTTCCCATGAAGGGCGACATGCTGGGCGTCGACGGCATCCACTCGCGCCATTACTCCTCGGAAGCGGTGGCCCTGTCCGACTGCGACCTGATCCTGCTGCCGTTCAAGAAGCTGACGGCACTGGGCAGGGTGCACCTGGAACTGGAAAACGTCATGTATGGCGTGATGAGCCGCGAACTCGTGCGCGAGCAAGCCATGATCGGCATGCTGGGCGCCCTCAGCGCCGAAGCCCGCGTAGCGCGCTTCCTCGTCTCGCTGGCCGACCGCTTCGCGCAGATGGGCTATTCGAGCAAGCTGTTCAACCTGCGCATGACGCGCCATGAAATCGGCAGCTACCTGGGTCTGACCCTGGAAACGGTCAGCCGCACCTTGTCCGCATTCAATGAAATTGGCCTCATCACGGTTGACCAGCGCACCATCGGCATCAAGGATCCGGATGCCCTGAAAACCCTGCGCCGCTTGCCGCCGTCGCGCTCGCGCGCCAAGCAGCTGGCCGCCGCCAAACTCAAGGCCGATACCACCGCGGCCGCCACCGCCTCGGCGCAATTGCTGGCCACCATTTAGCGCCATCCCGATTTCTTCAAGCTTGGCACAGGCTTGGCCCGGCCAAGGCGCGCAACGCCTTGCCGGGTCTTTTTTGCGGCCACTCCCCTTCCGCGCCGCGCCAGCGGCCACCTTTGCGCAGCAGCATCTTCCACGCTGCCATCTCACCGCAAAAAAGCGCGGATTCCACACAAATAAGCCTTGCTTTTCGGGCCACATTCAACAATAATGCAAATACGAATCATTCTCAACTGAGATAAAGAAAGCCCAACATGCAAAGCTCAAAACCAGCCTTGATCCAGGATGCCGCTACCGCCCACGTCCGTCCTCCCGTCAGCATGGCCCAGCCGGCGCGCCGCATCACCAGCGAAGCGCTGCTGCAGCAGGGCCGCGAAGTGGAGATTGAGCACAGCGGCAAGATCTATCGTCTGCGCGTCACCCAGTTGAACAAGCTGATCCTGACTGCCTGAAGCAGCACGGCAGCCAGTCACCACACTCGCCAGCCAGTCGCGCTCCGTGCGCGCAGCCAGCCAAACCACCGCACAGGAGTGTTTGATGGCGAACGACCGACCTTCCACGATGTTTCCTTCCCCGCAAGGCCAACAGCCTGAATTGCTGCTGTCGGCCGTGCTGCATCTGATGTCGCACTACCATGCGGGCAGTCCCTGCGAGAAACTGGCCGGTGTCATCGAACGCCATCTGCAAGTGCTGTCGAATTCGCCCGGCCTGGGCCCCGTGCTGCAAGCGACGTGCCAGCAGCTGTCGCAGCAGTGGGCCGCCCTGGTGGCGCTGCACCGGCCCGCGCCGCCGAAGACCACATTGCTGGAGCGCCTGGCACGCATGCTGAGCGCCAAGCGCCCTGCCTCGCCCCTGCCGCAATAATTTCTCTTCAACACTGCCACCGCCCAACAGGATACCGCCATGTGTGACAAAGACCAGTCCTTGCCCGTCATCAGCAATTGTTCCAGCGACGGAGCCGAAACGGCCGCGCTCGCTTCGCGCCGCCGCCGGCTGTGGGAACTGTCGCATACCTGCCATTGTCCGCTGGTCGGCGTGGGCTTGCCATTGGGCTACCTGCGCAAGCTGGTGGGCAAGATGACGGGCGGGCGCGTGCTGGCAGACGACTACGAAGTGCACGTGGGCGCCGTGACGGAATGCGGCGCGCGCAACCGCCTGTCCGAAGCGCTGCAAAAGGAACTCGAACGCCGCTACGCTCCCGTCATCCTGCGCTTTCGCGGCGCCAAGACCACGGAGCAGGTAGCGCAACTGTGGCGCACGGCCGTCGCCAACGGCGACGTGTCGGGCGCCTTCTGGGCTGGCCTGACGCACCCGCGCTGCGATGCCGAGCTGGAAGAGCAGATGTGCAGAGACTTGCACATGATCCAGCACCAGGCCGGCGCCTGCGTGCGCGCCGACATGAGCAAATTTACGGCCTTGCAGGAAGAAAACGCGCGCCTGGCGCACGAACTGGCCAAGCTGCAACAGCGCAGCCAGGCCGCACTGATGGAAAAAACGGGCGAGCTGGAGCGCCAGGAAGCCGTGCTGCTGCGCACGCGTGCCGAGGCCATCGGCAAGGATAGCGTGATCGATGGCTTGCGCGCGGAACTGGCGCAATTGCAGGCCGCCATCCCGGCGCTGGAATCGCGCACGCGCCTGGTCGAACGCCTGGCGCAAATGGATGAGCGCGAAAAGGAATTGCGCCAGCAAATCGTGGAATTAAAGCAGGCCCAGCCACGCCCGGCCGCTGCCGCGCCGCCACCGGCGCCGAAGCTGGAAGTGCCGACCGGCGGCAAGCTGAAAATGCCGATCCGCCTGGTCGATCAAAGCGTCCTGTGCGTGGGCGGGCGCAGCGGAAATGTCGCCACCTACCGCGCCCTGATCGAGCGGGTCGGCGCGCAATTCGCCCACCACGACGGCGGCCTGGAAGACAATGCCAACCTGCTCGATTCGAGCCTGGCGGCGGCCGACCTGGTGATTTGCCAGACGGGCTGCATCAGTCACAGCGCCTACTGGCGCGTCAAGGATTATTGCAAGCGCACGGGCAAGCGCTGCGTCTTCATCGACAACCCCAGCATCTCCAGCCTGGCACGGGGCTTGCAGGAAGTCAGTGGCGAGATGGAGCCAGCCGCACTGGACGCCTCCGACTAAAACCTAGGCCTGCAACTCGCGCGCGATGGCTTCGCGCAAGATCGCATCATCGGTCGTGGTGTCGGGCGCGAAACGCCCCACCACCTTGCCGTCCTTGCTGATCAAAAACTTCTCGAAATTCCACAACACGTCGCTGGGCTGCTCCTGCGTGATGCCGTAACCGGCCAGCTTGGCGCGGAAATCGCTGCCCGGCTTTTCCTGCGCCCGCGGCTGCTCTTGCACCAGGCGCTGGTACAGCGGATGCTGGCCCGGACCCTTGACGACAATTTTCTCAAACATGGGAAATTGCACGCCAAACGTGCCACGGCAAAAGTCCGCGATCTCGGCATTGGTGCCCGGCTCCTGCGCACCGAATTCATTGGCGGGAAAACCGGCCACCACCAGGCCCTCGGCCTGCTTGTCGGCGTAGAGTTTTTCCAGTCCTTCGTACTGCGGCGTCAAGCCGCAGGCGGAGGCCACATTGACCACCAGCACGACCTTGCCGCGATAGGCGTCCAGGCTGGTGGGTTCGCCATTGATGCGGCGCAAGGGAATGTCGTAAATGCTGTCGCTCATGATGTGTCTCCTCGGATGAAACAATCATGATAGCCGTGTGTGCGCGAACGCGCTGGCGGCGTCAAAAACTCAATACACGTCGCGCCGGTAGCGCCCTTCGGCCGCCAGCGCGTCGAGCGCGGGCCGGCCCAGCATCTCTTGCAGGGCCTGGTCGACGCCGCCCGCCATACCGGCCAGGCTGCCGCAAATGTAGATGGCGGCGCCCTGTTCCAGCCACAGTTTCACCTCGTCGGCATTGCCGCGCAGGCGGTCCTGCACGTAGGTCCGCTCCGCCTGGTCGCGCGAAAACGCCAGGTCCAGGCGCGGCAAGTCGCCGCTGGCGTGCCAGCGCTCAATTTCCTCGCGATAATGGAAATCGTGGGCCAGGTTGCGCTCGCCAAAGATCAGCCAGTTGCGCCGCTGCCCCGCCATCACGCGGCTCTTCAGGTGGCCGCGCAAGCCGGCGATGCCGCTGCCGTTGCCGATCAGAATTAATGGCCGCCGGGCATTGTCTTCCAGGCGGAAGCGTTTGTGCTGGCGCAGGCGCAACTGCACCACGTCGCCGACCTTGGCCTGCGCCGTGAGCCAGCCCGAGGCCAGGCCCAGGCTGCCATCGGGATGCGCATGCTGGCGCACCAGCAAGTGCACGCTGCCATCATGCGGAATCGAAGCGATCGAGTATTCGCGCGGCTGCGACGGGTCGGCCGGGGCGGTCACCTGCACCAGGTCGCCCGATTGCCAGTCAGGCAAGCTGCCCGCCACCGGCGCCAGTTCCACGTGGTAGATGGCGCCGCCGGCGCTGCCAGGGTTGAGGTGGCGCCGCTGCGTCAAACGCCAGTCGCCGAAGGCGGGCGCGCTCCAGTCGGGCGCGTCGCTGGTGCCGGCCAGGTGGCTCAGGTGCTGGAACCATTGCTCGATGGCGGCGCTGGCGCTGCGGTCGACTTCGATGCGTTCGAACAGGCGCGACCCGCCCTGCGCCGCCAGCCAGGCATCGAGCGCGCGGCCGAAGCCGCAATAATGGCCATAGCTGCGGTCGCCCAGGGCCAGCACGGCATAATGCAATTGCGGCAGCGCCAGCTCGCCCGTCATCAAGCGGCCCATGAAGGCGGCCGCATTGTCGGGCGCGTCGCCTTCGCCATAGGTGCTGACCAGGAACAAGGCCCGCTCGGCTTGTTGCAGATCCTTGGCCGTGAGGTCGGCCAGCGCACACAGGCGCACGGGGATGCCGGCCAGTTGCAGGCTCTGCGCCGTTTGCGTGGCCAGTTCCTCGGCATTGCCCGTCTGGCTCGCGTACGCCACCAGCCAGGCGGGACTGTTGGCCAGCGCCGCCCTGGCGGCGTCGGACGCGCGGCGCTTGGCGCGCGCGCGCAGCCAGGGCGCCAGGCACACGCCCGCATAACTGAGGGACAGGGCCGCCAGCAAGGCCAGCCGCGTCGTATCGTGCGTAAAAATCATGGAATCAATCGTTCATTCGTCGAGCATGGCCAGCATGTGGCTGCTCAGCGTTTCGTGGTAGCCCTCGCCGTCGCGCTGCAGGAAGCGCGCGGCCAGGCCCTGCTCTTCGGCCAGCGCCATGCCGGCTTCCGGCCCCAGCACGGTCAGGGCCGTCGACCAGGCATCGGCCGCCATGCATTCGGCATGCACGACGGTGACGGAAGCGAGTTGATTGGCGATCGGCATGCCGCTGCGCGGATCGATGGTGTGTGAGAAGCGAACTGTCCCGTCCTGGAAGAAACGCCGGTAGTCGCCCGAGGTCGCCACGGACAAGCCGTGCAGCGCCAGCAGCATTTCCGCCGGATGCTGTGCATTATCGGCACTATCGGCGGCGCTATCGGCCTGTTCCAGCATGACCCACCACGGCTGGCCATCGGGCTTGCTGCCGGCGCCGCGCAGCTCGCCGCCCACTTCCACCAGGTAATGGTGGATGCCCTGACTGTCCAGGTAGCGGGCCAGGCGGTCCACGCCATAGCCCTTGGCCACGGCGGACAAATCGAGCTGCAAGCCGCCCGGCTGGCGCGCGCGGCGGGCCGGCAAGTCGAGTTCCAGGCGGCGGCGCTGGCGCTGCGCCAGCAGCAGCGCCACGGTATCGTCTTTCGGCGGCAGGAAGCCAGGCTCGTCATAACGGTTGCGGGGGCCGAAGCCCCACAGGTTGACGAGCGCGCCCGCACACGGATCGTACGCGCCGCCGGACGCTTGCGACACGTGCATGGCAAAGCCCAACACCTCGCAAAACGCGGCGGGCAGGCTGTGCCAGCTGCCAGGCTCGGCCCGGTTGAAGCGGCCCAGGTCGGACTCGTCGCTCCAGTGGCTCATTTGCGCCACCACCAGGTCCAGCTGCTGCTGCAAGCCCTGCTGCAAGTCGGCGCTGCCCGCACGTCCCGGCATGGCGGACTCGAGCAGGCGTACCGACCAGCTGGTACCCATGCTCAGGCCGCGCAAGTCCCGGATCGCGGCGCCGGGCGGCGCGACCTGATCGGAAATATGCTGCGGCAGCAGGACCCGGCGCATCGACGCTCTCGTGACGATGCCGCCGCTTACTGCGGCAACACTTCCACGGTGGCCGCGTACGTCATGCGGCGCTCGGGCATGGCTGGCGGCTGGCCGGCCACGGCCGGTGCGGCCGCTGGCCAGGTGCTGCTCAGGTAGTACATGCCGGCAGCCGGGACCGTAAACGTGATCTCGCCCTTGGCATCCGTGCTCTGGCGGATTTCACCGAGCACGCCACGGTAGCGCACGCCGCCTGGCACGAGGCTGAAGGCCTGGTTCGCCGCCGGCTTGCCGTCGACCAGGAAGCGCCACGTGGCTTTCTCGCCGGCGCGCAAGTCGTTCGGGTGCGTCACCGGCACGAATTCCAGGCCCACGCCTGTCGGCTTGAACACTTCCGTGCTGGTTTCGCCATTGCTGAAGAAGGTTTCCAGGCGCGCTGCCGTGCGCGTGATTTTCAGTTCTTGCGCGTCAGCCGGCACTTCCTTCTTGAACGTTTCCTCGTTGCCACGGAAACGCTTCTGCTCGCCATTGAGCTTGTAGCTGCCCATCACGTTTTGCGACACGATGGCCGCTTTATACGTGCCAGGTTTTTCCATTTTCACATCGAAAACGCTGCGCAAACGGCCCGTGACCGTGTTCGCCGGCGTGACTTTGGCGCCGTCCGGACCGGTGACTTGCAGCGCGTCCAGGCGCAGCGGCTGGTGGTCGATCTCGAACAGGCCGTCGGACACGGCTGCGTCCACCGTCACCCAGGCGTCCTTGCTTTCCACCATCGTGCTCGATGGCACCATCCAGCCGCGGTGGGCGTGGGCGTTCATGGCCAGGCCGGCCAGGGCCAGGGCGATCAGGGATTGGTTGAATCGATTGAACATGATGTGCGCCTTATGGTTTGAGTTGGACGACGACATTGCCGAGTTCTTCCTTGCCTTTGGCAGGCACGGACTGGGCCGACTTCAGCGGCCACTGGAACGGCACGCGCACCAGTTCGCGTCCACCCGCTTCGCGCGCCGCTTCCACCACCACCTGGTATTCGCCGGCCGGCAGCTTGTCGAGCAAGGCCTTGGCACCGGGGAAAGTCAGGGTATGTTCGCCCGGCGCACGCGTGGCGCCGCTGACGCCGTCAACGGGCATGGCCAGGTCACGGCCGCTCTTGCGCCACCATTGACGCATGTCCTTCAGCCATTTTTCGCCGGCCTTGTCCTTCTTTTTCACGTCATACAGCACCGTCAGATTGCCGACGACCTTTTGATCGGCCGTTTCCAGCCATGCCGCCACGTAGGGACGGTGGTACTCCGCCACGTTCAGTTGCGGGATTTCAATCTTGAGGGCCAGGTCGGCCGCCATCGCCGAAGTGCCGATCAGGGGAAGGCCAAGCGCCAGGGAGTAGCGTAATTTCATGGTGTGCCTGTAAAAAGGAAAAATAAAAACGATCAGTGAATAAACAGCAAGGCGATCGCGCAAGGTATCAAGATACCGAGACCAACCATCGGCCAGGTAAATGGCCGGTTGGCCGCGTGGAACTTCAAAATCAATAGCCCCGTCAGGCAAAACACGATGCAGGCGCCGGCAAAGATGTCGATGAACCAACTCCAGGCCACGCCCGTGTTGCGGCCCTTGTGGACATCGTTGAGCCAAGATACCCAGCCCCGGTCCGTCAATTCATATTCGGCGGCCCCGTCTTCCAGGCCGATGCGCACCCAGGCATCGCCGCCCGCCTTGGGCAGCGGCAAATACACTTCGTCGAGCGACCATTCCGCGGGACGGCCGCCCGCATTGAGCGACCATTGCTGCTTGAGCCAGGCTTCGGCGGCGGCCGGCATGGGCGCATTGGCGCCATCGTGCTTGGCGGCATACGCGGCCAGTTGCGTGACGAGGGGTGCCGGCAACGCCGCCTTCTGGCGCGTGATCGCCGGCTTGGATTCGATCTGGCCTGCATGGTTCAGGGTGATGCCGGTGATGGCGAACAAAAACATGCCCAGCAGGCAAAGCGCTGAGCTGATCCAGTGCCATTGATGCAAGTTCTTCAGCCAGACGGCGCGGCTGGCGTTGTTCTTGGCCTTGTCTGCGGCGCCCGCATTAGCCATCGAGCGCTCCCGGCAAGGAGCGGGCCAGGTGGCGCGACAAGTCAGTGTGCTTCATTCCCATCCTTCAATCAAAGTTCATGCCTACATTTTCAAACAAATGATAATGATTATCATTTATTAAGTCAATACATGGGGCGCCCCGCCGGGCCAGCGTTTTGTAACAGCTTTGAAACATGCACAACACGACAGGGCCATGCGCGCCGCTACGTAAGCTGCCGTACAGAGCCGCGAGCCATGCCCGCCTATGCTGTTGTTCAGGACAATCAAACAGGAGCACAACATGCAAGCGTATTCCAGCGAACAACTGGCCAGCATCGCGGCCAAGATCAAGGATGTCAAATTCGGCATGCTGACCACCAGCGACGACATGCGCACCCTCACCAGCCGGCCGCTGACGCAGCAGCAGGTCGACAAGGAAGGGCAAATCTGGTTCTTTGTCTCGGATGAGGCCGCCTACACGCGCGACTTGCTGAACAATCCACAAGTCAATGTCAGCTTTGTCGACACGGGCGACAGCCTGTATGTATCCGTCTGCGGCCACGCGCAGCTGCTGAAGGACCGCGCCAAGGCGGAGGAATTGTGGAACCCGCTGGTCAAAGCCTGGTTCCCGGGCGGACTCGACGATCCGAAGCTGTCGCTGATCAAGGTGACGATCCAGTCGGCAGAATACTGGGATAGCAGCGCCAGCAAGATGATGCAATTCTATGAAATGGCCAAGGCCGCCATTACGGGCGAGCCGCCGAAGGACTTGGGCGAACACGGCAGGGTCGATCTGTAGCCGAGTCGCCAATGTTACCCGCGCCGGCAAGCAGCCGGCGTTACTCCCCGTATGGTGAAATGGCCAGCCGGCGTGCGCGAACACGTCCAACGGCTGGCCCTGCGGGGATTACCAGACAGTCAAGAAGGGAAGCTCAGACGCCGGTACTGCCCGTGGTATCCGGCCCATCGTCGGCACTCTGCCTGCTCTGCCCGGCGGAACCGGACTGGTGATGGGGCAAGCGGTCGGCGCGCCGCACTTCGCCGATGGAAAACAGATCGTCGCCGATATCGAGACCTTGCTCGCTATCGACCAGCACAAAGTTTTCAGCCGAGTCGGCCGTGCTTTGCTTGCTGCCCGCCGTGGATGGCGTGCCGCCCTGGCTATTGCCCGGTTGCGGCGTATTCGAGTTGCCCATTATCTTCTCCCTGATCATCGATGCGGTTGACTGCGAGGTGATTGCCAGGTGATCGCACATTGCCGGCGCAGCTCATTCATCATAGTCCATGCCTGCTGCATTGCATCAAAATTTTGCGGCTGCCGGACAGATGCGGCCATGGCCAGCGGCGTGCCTGCCTGCCGCTGGCCATGATCACTTGCTACTGCTCATGACTACTACTTGCACTACTGCTTGTTGCGCGACCCCGAGCTCGATCCCGAACCGCCGCTTTGCTTGTTGCCACTGTCGCGGTTGCCTTCCTGGTTCATGCTGGCATTGTCGCGCGAGCCGCTGGAGCTGGTTGCGCTTTGCCGGCTGGCATCGTTCTTGTGACTTTGGCTGCCTGCGCGGCGGGCCTCTTCCGAGGTGAATTCATGCGCCGTGCCTTTTTCATGCGCGGCACGCCCACCTTCGCTGGCGATTTCGCGCTGCTGGGCGGGGTCCATGGAAGCGAAGCCCCGTTTGCTGGTATCGCTTTGCTTGTTGCCGCCGCTGCTACTGCTACTGGTTTTACTACCTTGCTGTTTATTGTCGCTCGATGTGGCCATGATGATCTCCTTGATCGATGGAATCAGAAACAGTGCAAACCATGCAATTCTTCCCCCTCGCATGGCAAGGGAACAGTCATCTTAGTGCGCACATGGGGCACAAGAAATAGGAGGATGGCAAGAGCGTATGTAGGATGTATCCCGCCTACGGTAACGCAGTTACTTTCAGTTTTCCACCAAAAGTACCAGACACTCAGCAGTTAGCGGGTAGTGCGAAAATCGCCGCGTCGGCCGTCACGTAGACGCGCTCGCCAGCGGCTGGCCGCACCGCATGGCCGCCCGTGAATGCGCCAAACGAGGGCAGGATGGCGCGATGCTGGCCCAGCAGGAAACACGGCAGGCGCAAGCCGCCCCTTTCAGCGCGCAAGTGAAACACGGGATGCACGTGGCCGGCCAGCACATAACCGGGCGCGGCGGTGTCCGGGTGATGGCAGAACGACAGATTGCCCACCTGATGCGGCTCATCGACCATGCTGATCCCCAGCGCGGCGGCCGGGTCGCCCGCATGCGCATCGTGGTTGCCGCGCACCACCGTCAATCGCACGTCCGGATGGCGCGCGCGCCAGGCCAGCATGGCGGCCACGGTGGCGGCCCCATGCGCGGCGCGCGCGTGCAAAAAATCGCCGAGAAAGACGATTTCCTCGCAAGCGTAACTGGCCAGCAAGACGTCGAGCGCCAACAGGTTTTGCGTGGTGGTGCCGCGCGGCACGGGCACACCCAGCGCGCGAAACGCGGCCGCCTTGCCGAAATGGATGTCGGCGATGACCAGCATCCTGCGCGCGGGCCAATACACGGCCTTGTGCGCCAGCAGCCACAGGATCTCGCCGGCCAGTTCCACCACGCAGTGCGCTTGCTGCGGGCCGCTCATGCGGCCGCCTTTTCCAGCGCGCTGACCAGGCGCGCCACCCGGTCCGACAGCTTTTCCGTCGTCAACTGTTCGCGGAAGCGCTCGACCATCAGGCCGAAGGCAAACGGCGATGCCCGCTCCAGCGCTTGCAGGGAAATCTGCCGGCCGTGCAGCTCGCGCAAGGTGGCGCGCAAGCGCGTCAATTCCAGTTCCTGTTCCAGCACTTCGCGCTGCGCCTGCGTGAGCAGCAAATTGGCCGCGTCGTGCTTGCGGAACACTTCAAAGAAGAGCGAGGAAGACGCCTGCAGCTGGCGCGCGCTTTTCGGCTGGCCCGGATAACCCTGGAACACGAGGCCGGCGATGCGGGCGATTTCGCGGAAGCGCCGCTGCGACAATTCCGTCGCGTTCAGGCTGGCCAGCACGTCTTCCAGCAGATTGTCCGTGCTGAACAGGGCAATATCGGCGCCGCTGGCGGCCGTCAACAGCGGCGCATAATCGATGTCGTCCGCGCCCAGCAATTCAAAGCCGTAATCGTTGACGGCAATCGACAAGGTCGCCGGCTGCACGCGCGCGATGCGGTACGCCAGCAGCGACGCCAGGCCCAGGTGCACCGAGCGGCCCGCAAACGGATACACGAACAGGTGCTGGCCTTCGCGGCTGGACAAGGTTTCAAGCAAGAGGCTGGCGCGCGTGGGCAAACTCGACCATGCCTGCTGGATGGCCAGCAGCGGCGCCAGCGCGCGCATTTCCGGCCCGCTGGCCTTCCCTTCTTGCGCCAGCTGCAACTGGTCCAGCACGGCATGCGCGAGTTCCGACGACAGCGGCATCTTGCCGCCCTGCCAGCGCGGCACGGCGCCGCGGCTGCCTGTTGCGCGCCGCACGTAGGCCGTCATCTCGTGCACGCGCACGAATTCCAGGATGCGCCCGCCAAACAAAAAATGGTCGCCCTGCTTCAGGCGCGCGATGAACGATTCCTCGATGCTGCCGATGCGCGCGCCACCGAGAAACTTGACCTGGATCGCCGCCTCCGACACGATGGTGCCGATGCTCATGCGGTGGCGCCGCGCCAGGGCCACGTCCGGCACGCGGTACACGCCCTCATCGTCCGGCAGCACTCGCCGGTATTCCGGATACACGGTCAGGCTTTGCCCGCCGCGCGCAACGAAGTCGAGCGCCCATTGCCACTCGTCCAGGGTCAGGTGGCGATACGACCAGGCGGCGCGCACTTCCTCATACAATTGGGCCGACTGGAAGCCGCCGCCCAGGGCGATCGTCACCAGGTGCTGCACCAGCACATCGAGCGGCTTGTCCGGCACGGGCCGCGCTTCCAGGTGGCCCTGCGCCAGGGCAGCGCGGGCAGCAGCCGCTTCCAGCAATTCCAGGCTGTTGGTGGGTACCAAGGTGACGCGCGAGATGCGTCCCGGCGCGTGGCCGCTGCGCCCGGCCCGCTGTACCAGGCGCGCGATGCCTTTCGCGCTGCCCACCTGCAAGACCCGCTCGACGGGCAGGAAGTCGACGCCCAGGTCCAGGCTGGACGTGCACACGACGACTTTCAGTTCGCCCGTTTTCAAGTGCTGTTCGACCCACTCGCGCACTTCACGGTCCAGCGAACCGTGGTGCAGGGCGATCAGGCCCGCCCAGTCGGGCCGCGCATCGAGCAAATGCTGGTACCACAGCTCGGCCTGCGAACGCGTGTTGGTGAATACCAGGGTGGTGGCGCTGCCCTCGATCTCGGCGATCAGGGGCTGCAGCATCTGGATGCCCAGGTGGCCGCCCCAGGGAAAGCGCGTGGGGTTGACGGGGATCAGGCTGTCGACGAGGATGCGCTTTTTAATTTTACCTTCCACCAGCACGCCGGCGTTTTCCTCGCCCAGCAAGACGTCCTGCGCCTGCTGCAAGTTGCCCAGGGTAGCCGACAAGCCCCACGTCATCAGGTCTTCCTGCCAGCGGCGCAAACGGGCCAGGGCCAGCTGCACCTGCACGCCGCGCTTGCTGCCCATCAATTCGTGCCACTCGTCGACGATCACGGTTTCCAGCAGGCTGAAACGTTCCCGGGCGTCCGCCTGGCTCAGCATCAGGGACAGGCTTTCCGGCGTCGTGACGAGCACCTCGGGCCAGGCCTTCGCCTGCCGCGCCCGCTGCGCGGCGCTCGTGTCGCCCGTGCGCGCCTCGATGCGCCAGCCGGGAGCGAGCTCCGCACCCGAGGCTTGCAGCGCGCGCACGGTGTCGGCGGCCAGTGCCCGCATGGGCGTGATCCACAGCACGCGCAAGCCGTGCTTTCTCCCCTTGCGCGCCAGCCGCTCGGCGCGCAGCAAGGCGCCGAACCACACGGCATACGTCTTGCCGGAACCCGTGCTCGCATGCAGCAGGCCGGAGCGACCCTGCGCGCCAGCACGCCAGACGGCGCGCTGGAACGGAAACACCGTCCAGCCGCGCGTGACAAACCACGCATCGATGCGCTGCGCCGGCGTGCTCATCGCTTGCTCATGTGGTCTGGGCCAGCATGGCCTTCAGGGTGGCCAGCGTGTCCGCGTCGGCGATGGCCTTGTCTTCGCGCCGGCGCAGGATGCGGGGAAAGCGCACGGCGATGCCCGCCTTGTGGCGGCTCGACGCAGCGATGCCTTCAAAACCGATCTCGAACACCATCGTCGGCCGCACGCTGCGCACGGGACCGAATTTTTCTATCGTCGTCTTGCGGATGGCGGCATCGACCTGGCCGATCTCCGCATCCGTGAGGCCGGAATACGCCTTGGCGAACGGCACCAGCTTGCGTTCTTCACCGCCCTCCTCATCCGTGTCACTGTCCCAGACGGCAAAGGTGTAGTCCGTGTACAGCGACGCGCGCCGGCCGTGGCCCGCCTGGGCGTAGATCAGCACGGCGTCGATGGCATACGGGTCGATCTTCCACTTCCACCAGGTGCCCACGTCCTTCGTGCGGCCCACGCCATACGCGGCCGACATAGCCTTGAGCATCAAGCCTTCCACGCCGCGCGCCCGCGATTCGCTGCGGATGGCCGCCAGCGCCTCCCAGCTTGCCGCCTCGATGCGCGGCGACAGGCGCAGCGCGGGAGAATTCACGCCGGCCACCACGGTTTCCAGCAGCGCGCGGCGCTCCAGCTGGGGCAGCTGGCGGACATCGACGCCATCGATTTCCAGCACATCGTAGGCCACCAGTACGGCAGGCAGCTCGGTCAGCAGCTTGGGCGACACCGTCTTGCGGCCCATGCGTTGCTGCAAATCGGCAAATGGCGCAGGCACGTCACCCGGCTGCCAGATGAGGATTTCGCCATCGAGCACGGTCCCCTCGGGCAAGGCCAGCTGCGCCAGTTCGGGAAAGCGCTCCGTGATCAATTCCTCGCCGCGCGACCACAGCCAGTTCACGCCCTCGCGGCGCAGCAACTGGGCGCGCATGCCGTCGTATTTCCATTCGGCCAGCCAGTCGCCGATGCCGCCCAGCGTCTCCGGCCCCGCCTGCAAGGGGTGCGCGAGGAAAAAGGGGTAAGGCTGGCCGCCGCGCAGCGCATGTTCGCCCTCCGACTGCGCGGCGATCAGTTTGAGAAAGCCCGCGCCCGTGGGGCTGACCTTGCCATCGGTCCAGCCCATCAGGCGCTGGGCGATCAGCTTGCTGTCGACGGCCGCGATGGATGCCAGCGCGCGCGTCACCAGCAATTTTGACACGCCCACGCGAAAGCCGCCGCCTATCAGTTTGAGCAACAAAAACCGTTCGCGCGTTTCCAGCTCGTCCCAGTAGGCCAGCAAGTCGGCGCGGATGGCGTCGGGCGCCGCGCCGCGCAACGGTGCGATGCGCTGCTCGACCCACTCGGCCAGGCCGATGTCGCTGCGCCTGGCGGGCGCGGGCAGGATCAGGGCGATGGTTTCGGCCAGGTCGCCCACGGCGTGGTAGGCCTCGTCGAACAGCCAGGCATCGAGGCCCGCCCGCTCGGTCGCGTACTCGCGCAACAACCTGGTGGGCACGGCCTGGCGCGGCTTGCCGCCGGCCAGGAAATACACGGCCCAGGCCGCATTGTCGGGCGAGGCGCCGCGAAAATAGGCTTGCAGCGCCGCCAGCTTGCGGCTGGTGGAGGTGGTTTCGTCGAGTTCCGCGTACAGCCGGGCAAAGTCACGCATGGGTGACGTCCTCCGCTGCCGTGGACGCACCGGGCGCATTGTCATCGGCCTCGTCGTCGCCATATTCCGTCTCGAAGCCGCCCGCCTGCCAGCCGTTCTGCTGCAGCCAGCGCACCATCACGGGAATCGAGCCATGCGTGACGATGATGCGTTCAGCCTGCGTAGCGCGGATGGCTTGCATCAGGCCGGGCCAGTCGGCATGGTCGGACAGGACAAAACCCCGGTCCACGCCACGCCGCCGGCGCGCGCCGCGCAGCAGCATCCAGCCGCTGGCAAACACATCGCTGTAGTCGCCGAAACGCTTCATCCACGGCGAGCCGGCGGCCGACGGCGGCGCGATCACCAGCGCCGTCTTCAGGGCCGCCTTGTCCGTGACCTCATCGACCATGACGGTGGCGGGCAAGGCCACGCCGCACTCGCGGTAAACCTGCGTCAATGCCTGCGCCGCGCCATGGCAGATGATGGGACCGATGGTCGCGTCCAGTCCCGCCAGGATGCGCTGCGCCTTGCCGAAGGCATAGCAGAACAGCACGCTGGTGCGTCCCTCGGCCGCATTCCTGCGCCACCACTGGTTGATATCGTCATAAACCTCCTGCGGCGCCTGCCAGCGGTAGATGGGCAGGCCGAAGGTCGATTCCGTGATGAATGTATCGCAGCGCACGGGCTCGAACGGTGCGCAGGTGGGGTCGGGCTGCAGCTTGTAGTCGCCGGACGCCACCCACACTTCACCGCCGTACCGCATGCGCACCTGGGCCGAGCCCAGCACGTGGCCGGCCGGATGCAGCGACACTTGCACGCCGTGGTGTTCGATCGTGTCGCCATACGCGAGTGCCTGGATGGAAACGGCGCCCATGCGCGCGCGCAGCACTTGCTCGCCGGGAGCGGCGCACAGGTAATGCCGGTGTCCGACTCTCGCATGGTCGGCGTGCGCGTGCGTGATGATGGCGCGCTCGACGGGGCGCCACGGGTCGATGTAGAACTGACCCGGCACACAATACAAGCCTTCCTTGCGCACCACCACCATATCTGCCATGCCCTGCTCCCTGCGTTAAAAAAGCGCGTTGGAATGGGCTGATTCTAGCGCGCTTGCGCCAGATCACTGTTCGGCAGCGCACCATGGCTTCATGCGGGGACAACGAATTCCGCCATGAAGGTACGCGTGGTGTTTTCTGGAAAGGCAATGGTGACCTGGTCGCCCGCCACGGACAGCACGGTGCCGATCTGATAGCGGGGCACGCGCACGCGACTGCCGACGGCGATCTGGGGCGCCGGTGCCGGCGCAGGTACCTGGACAGGCGCTGGCGGCAACTCGTCCAGGGTGATGGGCGCGGCCAGCGCGGGCGGCGACTGGCAATTATCGCAAGTGCAGCAGCGCTCGAAATCGCCGGCATCGCCAAAGTAATCGAGCAGCAGTTTCCAGCGGCACAGGCCACTTTGCGCATACGCCACCATCTGCTCGAGCGCCTGTTTGTCGCGCTCCTGCTTGTCGACATAAACTTGCGCCAGCTGCGCAAACGAGGGCGTGGCGGCCGAGGGGGCTTTCAAGCTGTAGCCCAGCTTGCGGTCCTGGCGCAGCAGCTTGCCGTCTTTCAACAGTTTCAGGCACACCTTCAAGTGGCCGTCGGAAAACTCGGGCAGGCTGGACGCCAGCGCAGCGAAAGCAAACGTGGCTGGCAGTTCTTGCGCCACCGCCACGATGGCCGCCAATTCCCCTTCCGTTGGGTAATGCTTCGCCAGAAAGAATTGCTGCACCCGCTTGTCTTCCTGGAAATACAACAAGGTGCAGTCGGCGGGCAAGCCGTCGCGCCCAGCCCGGCCCGATTCCTGGTAGTACGCTTCCAGGTTGGCCGGCACCTGCAAGTGGATGACGAAGCGCGTGTCGGGCTTGTCGATGCCCATGCCAAAGGCGTTGGTGGCGACCATGATGCGGCGTTCGCCATTCATGAACAAATCCTGGTTGTGCTTGCGCTCGCGCGCCGCCAGCTTGCCGTGGTAGCACATAACGCTCTCGCCCAGTTCCGCCAGCCGCGCCGCCAGGTCCTCGACGGCCTTGACGGTGGCCGCATACACGATGCCCACGCCCGGCGTCTCGCGCAGCAGGCGCAAGACTTCGTCCTGTTTCTCTCCCGCATTCGTGACCTGGATCACGCGGTAGCGCAAATTGGCCCGGTAGATGCCGGTATTGATGACCTGCAGCATGCGCGCTTCCAGTTGCGCGTCGATATCGTCTACCACTTCGCCGGTGGCCGTGGCCGTCAGCGCCAGCACGGGCGGACGGCCCAGCGCGCGCAGGGCGGCCGCGATTTCCAGGTAGGCGGGACGGAAGTCATGGCCCCACTGGGAGATGCAATGGGCTTCATCGATGACGACCAGGCTGGGCGGCGAGGCTCCCAGCAGAGACAGGAAGGCGGCACTGGTCAGGCGTTCCGGCGTGCAAAAGATGATGATCCTGCCGCCCTGGCCGATGCGGGCGATGGCCTCGTCCTCTTCCGCGCGCGACAGACTGCTGTTGAGCTGCACGGCCGTGATGCCCAGTTCTTGCAGCTTTTCCAGCTGGTCTTTCATCAGCGAAATCAGCGGCGACACGACCAAAGTCGCACCGGGCAACAGGGCGGCGGGCAACTGGTAGCACAGGGACTTGCCGCTGCCGGTGGGCATGATGGCCAGGGTGTCGCGCCCGGCCAGCACGCTGTCGATGACATCCTGCTGGCCCGTGCGCAGCCGCGCCACGCCAAAGACCGAGCGCAGCAGGCGCTGGATATGCTTGCCTGGCTTGCCTGGCTTGCCTGGCTTGCCGGATTGGTTCGCTGCACTGCTCATCATTGTCGTCCCGAAAGTAACACTGCGATAAGGTGCAGCTACTTTAAGGCCGGGCCTGGCGCACCGCCATAGGACGGGCGCCACAGCCGGCGTAGGAATTCAGGAAGCAAACAGGATGGCCCAGAACAGCATCAGCAGACCGGCAATCGACACGCACCAGACGAGCGTGCGCACGACAGGCACGCCAAACGCGTACAGGGGCAAATACAGCACGCGCGCGGCCAGGTACAGGGCGGCGCCGTACAGGGTCAGCGCGCTTTCCTGCGCCGTCACGTGGGCGATCAGCACGGCGGCGGCGAACAGGGGCAGGGTTTCGAACAGATTCGCCTGGGCCCGCCGCAAGCGGCCCGTGATCTTGCCCACAGGCGGCCCGTCGCCATCGCGCGCGCTCACGTTATAGGCCGTGCCTGTCTCGCGCGTGCGAAACAGCGCGGGCAGCAGGATTTGCAGCAGCGCCAGCACCAAAGTACAGGCCAGCATCGTCAATTCAGGGGTCATCTTTTACCTCTGCGGGTGAGACAGGCAAGCCGTGCCGGCGCATGCCTGTCAGGGTTGGTCGAGTGCCGCTTGCAACTCCATCAAATCATAAGGCTTGCGCAGGACGCTGGCGGAAAAACCCAGTTCATCCATCGATTCCTTGCCATAGCCCGTGGAAAAGATGATGCGCATGTCCGGTTTATCGCGCAGCACCATGCGTGCCAATGCGATGCCGGACATACCGGGCAGGCTGACATCCGTAAACAGGATATCGAAGTCTTGCTCGTTGAGCAGATCCCACGCCGCCTCGCCATCGGACACGCCGCTGACCGTGTGGCCCAGCATACCCACCAGTTCGCACACCATCAGCTGCGAATCGAGATTGTCTTCCACCACGAGTATTTTCATCGATGTCGGCATGTCACCCTGCGGTGTTGGCGCATGGCCCGTCAAGTCCAGCCCCGGCGTGCCGCTTCCCCGCACGCTGGCCGAGGTGCTGCCGGCCACCGGCGCGCCGGACCGTTCAAACTGGCGCGCGCGCATTTGCTGCTGGCGGTTGGCCAGCACATGGCGCAGCTTGCGCGCCAGCTCTTCGCGCCGGTACGGTTTGCTGAGCAATTCCACCCCCGCGTCGAGACGCCCTTCGTGCACGATGACATCCTGCGCGTAGCCCGAGGTAAACAGCACGGCGATATCGGGCTGCAACTCGCGCGCCTGGCGCGCCATCTCCGTGCTGCTGACGGGACCGGGCATGATCACGTCCGTAAACAGCAAGTCGATCTGCGCGCCGCTGTGCAGCACGGCCAGCGCGCTTTCGCCATCCTCGGCCTTGAGCACCTTGTAGCCGAGCGCCCCGAGCATGTCGACCACGGTGGTGCGCACGCCCACGTCGTCTTCCACCACCAGCACCGTTTCCGTGCCGCCCGTGACGACGCCGCTCAGCTCCAGTTCCTCGTCCGCTTCCGCCATCAGCGAGCGGGGCAAATAGATTTTGACTCCCGTGCCCACGCCAGGTTCACTGTAGATGCGGATATGGCCGCGGCTTTGCGTGACAAAGCCATACGCCATCGACAAACCCAGGCCCGTGCCCGCGCCTTCCGGCTTGGTCGTGAAGAACGGCTCGAACGCGCGCTGCAGCACGGGGCCGCTCATGCCGCGGCCCGTATCCGTCACCGACAGCATCACGTACTGGCCTGCCGGCACGTCGACCAGATTATGCACATACTGTTCGTCGAGCACGACGTTGCCCAGCTCGATGGTCAGCTTGCCCACGCCATCCATGGCGTCGCGCGCATTGATGGCCAGGTTGAGGATGACGTTCTCGATCTGACTGCGGTCGATCAGGGTATTCCACAGTCCGCCACCGCCCACGAGCACGATGTCGATCGCTTCGCCCAGGGCGCGCCGCAACAGCGCATCCATGTTGCGCACCACGCGCGCCAGATCGGCCACCACGGGTTGCAAGGGCTGGCGCCGCGCAAATGCCAGCAAATGCGACGACAGCTTGGCGCCCCGCTCGACGGCGGCAATCGCCGTGTCCAGGCGCTGGCGCATCAAGCCATCCGTGCCCGCCAGGTGCTGCAGCAAATGCAAGTTGCCGGAAATGATTTGCAGCACATTGTTGAAATCGTGCGCGATCCCCCCCGTCAGCTGGCCCACGGCTTCCATCTTTTGTGCCTGGCGCAAGGCGTCTTCGGCCTTGGTGCGCTCACCCACTTCCTGTTCGACCCGGTGTTCCAGCGTTTCGTTCAATTCATGCAGCGCTTTTTCCACGCGGCGCCGGTCCGTGATATCCGTCTTGACGGCGATCAGGGAACGCGTATGACCCTGCTCATCGACCAGGCGGCTGACATTGCTCGACACCCACACTTGCGAGCCATCGGGCTTCAGGTAGCGCTTTTCCAGCGAGAACGACTCGCCCGTTTCCACCAGGCGCTGGAACAGCACGCCGTTGCCAGGCACGTCTGCCGGATGCATGATGTCGTTCATGTTCAGGCTCAGCAGCTCTTCGGCGGAACGCCCCAGCATGCGGCACAGGGCGCCGTTGACACGCTGGAAGCGGCCATCGAGGCCCAGCTCGGACAAGCCCACGGAAGCCTGGCCGAAAATGGCGGCCATGCGCTCCTGGCTGGCGTTCAGTTCATCTTCGATGTGGCGCCGCTCCGTCACGTCGAACGACACGCCCACGTAGCGGCGCTGGCCCGGCACGCGGCCGGCCACCACCTCGCCCTGGCGCGCGATCCAGCGCAGCGCGCCATCGGCGGGACGGCGGATGCGGTACTCCACGTATTCGAGGGGATTGGGCGCCAGATCCAGCTTGCTGGGTCCGACCTTTTGCTGGTCGCGCGCATCGACCAGGCTCACCAGCAGGCGTTCCGTCACCACTTCCTCGTCGGCAATGCCCCACAGGCGGCGGAAGGTAGGCGACACCACCATCGCGCCCGTATCGGGGAACCATTCGAAGGTGCCGATGCCGCCCGCCTGCTGGGCCAGGCGCAGCCGCTCCTCGCCTTCCATGCGCTCGGTGACGTCGATGCCTTCGACGAGGATGCCCGTGACCACGCCCTCGTCATCCTTGATGGGCTGGTAGACGAAGTCGATATGGCGCTGGCCCGTCAGCCCGTCAGCCGTCTGCAAATCCACCTTCACCTGGCGCCCTTCGAAGGGCACGCCCGTGCGGTAGACCTGGTCGAGCAGCTCGATGAAACCTTGCGCCTTGACTTCGGGCAAGGCCATTTCGACTGTCTTGCCGAGCAAATCGCGGTGCCCCACCAGGCGCAGATAATGTTCGTTCGCCAGCTCGAACACATGCTGCGGCCCGCGCAGCATGGCCATGAAGCTGGGTGCCTGCTGGAACAGGGCGCGCAGCAGCGCGCGCTCCTCGCCCAGGCGGCGGTTGGCCTCGCGCACGGCCTCGCCCTCGGCCTGCAAGGTGGTGTTGAGTTCGCCCAGCTCGGCCGTGGCCAGCTTCAGCTGGCGCCCCTCCTCCATGCGCGCCGTCAATTCCAGCGCCGTGCACAGTACGCCATCCACCTGGCCGTCGGCGCCATGCACGGGCGTGTAATACAGGTCGAAACAGACGTCCGTGCGCTGTCCGTCACGTAACAGCGGCAGGCAGCACTCGCGGTGCACCTGCGTCTCGCCGCGCAGCCCCGCTTCGAGGATGCGCGCGTTCCAGTCCCATATCTCGGGCCAGACGGCCGGCACCGTGCCGCCCAGCGCCGCCGGATGGCGCTCCCCGGCGATCTGGATGTAGTCGTCGTTGTAAATCATCACGTGTTGCGGCCCCCACATCAGCACCATCGCCATCGGCGAATGGAGCACGATGTCGACGCTGGTGCGCAAATTCGCGGGCCAGCCATCGAGGGCACCCAGGCTGGTGGCGGACCAGTCGCGCCGGCGCAGCAGCTCGCCCATGCTGCCGCCGCCGCGCGGCCAGGCTGGCGCGCTCATGTGGACAGTCCCGCTTGCACGCGCACCTGGCACTGGCGCGGGATGCGCACCGTCGCCACCGTGCCCTGCGTCACCGTCGAACTGAGCTCGACCGTGCCACCGTGGGCCTTGACGAACATATTCACCGTGTACAGGCCCAGCCCCAGGCCCTGCCCCGTCCTGCGCTTCTCGCCCGCCTGCTGGAACGGTTCGAACAGGGTCGGCAGCAAGGCGGCCGGGATGACACCACGATTGGCAATGCGCAATTCAATGCTGTCGGCATCGCGTCCGTCCAGGGCCAGTTGCACCGGCGTGCCCGCCTCGCCATGCGTGATGGCATTGCATAACAGATTCGAGATGACTTGCGACAACAAGCCCGCATCACATTGCCCGTGCAGCTCGCCCACGCTGCTGATCTCGACCAGCGGGGCCTGGCCCGCCGTCTCGAACTCGTCGACGATGGCGCGCGCCAGCGCCAGGTAGTCGTGCGTGCTGCTGCGCAACTCCATCGTGCCCGAGCGGATGCGCGCCAGGTCCAGCAACTGGTCGACCATGCGGCCCATGCGCTTGGCGCTGCTTTCGATGCGCTGCGCCGTGACGACCACTTTAGGGTGGTCGCTCATCATCGGCAACAGCATGGCGCCGTTCATCACCACCGACAGGGGCGTGCGCAAGTCGTGGCCCAGCACGGCCATGAACAGTTCATTGAGGTGCAGCGCATGCTTGAGCTCGTCGAGCTGGGCCGACAACTCGCGTTTCTGCTGGTACAGCTGGACCAGCACGGCCACCTTGCTTTGCAAGGCTTTCACGTCGATGGGCTTGTACAGGAAATCGACGGCGCCCGCCTCGTAGCCACGGAAGCTGTAGCTCGGTTCACGCGACGCGGCCGTGAGAAAAATCAGGGGAATGCTGCGCGTGCGCTCGCTGCCGCGTATCAGCTCGGCCAGCTCGAAACCATCCATCTGCGGCATTTGCACGTCGATCAGGGCCAGCGCCACTTCATGCGTCAACAGCAATTCCAGCGCTTGCGCGCCCGAGCTGGCCTTCAGGATGATAATACCGGGCCGTGCCAGCACGGCTTCGGCGGCGACCAGGTTTTGCGCGATGTCATCAACGACGAGGATATGGATAGGAGCGGTCACGGATCGGTCTTCAGGCATCGTCACGGCAGAATGCCATAATGTTTTGATATGGAAATTAATATTGTTTCAGTCTTTGCATATATATTACACGCACTGTCATGCCCCCATTCACTTGTCCTCCCCGTTGTCCAGCAGAGCCAGGCTGGCGGCCATCTGCGGCAAATCGAGCACGCGGTCGGCGCCGGCCCGCTTGAGCGCGGCGGCCGGCATGATGCCATAGCTGGCCCGCTGCGGGTCTTGCACCCAGGCACTGCCGCCCAGCTGCCGCACGCGCGCCAGGCCCGCCGCGCCATCGGCCGAGGCACCCGTCAGGATGATGGCCAGCATGGCGCGCCGGTAGGCGTACGCGGCTGTTTCCAGCAGAACATCGATGGACGGGCGCGAAAAATACACGGGCGCTTCCTGCGACAGGGAAAAACAGCCATCGGGTTCGACTTGCAGGTGGTAATCGGGTGGCGCGAAATAGACGGTGCCGCCCTGCAAGGGCTCCTTGTCCTGCGCTTCGCGCAAGGGCAGCTGGCAACGTTCGGCATACAGATGCGGCAACTGGCTCGAACGGCCCGGCGCCAGGTGCAGCACCACCACCACGGCAGCGCGGCAGGTGGCGGGCAAGGCGCGCAGCACGATGCCCAGCGCTTCCACGCCGCCGGCCGAGGCGCCGATGGCGATCAGGCGCAGGCCGGCGGGCGGTGGCGCGACGTCGCTGGTCGGCAGCATGTCAGGCACGCTGGAAGATGCGTTCAGCCGGACTCAGCTCGTTGAAGCTGGCCGCATGGCGGCTGAAGTGCAGGCTTTCCTTCATGCCCAGGCCCAGGAAGCCCCGGTTCACCAGCGCTTCATGGAACAGGCCCAGGCTGCGGTCCTGCAAGTCTTTATTGAAGTAAATCATGACGTTACGGCAGGAAACCATGTGCACCTCCGAAAACACGCTATCCGTCGCCAGGCTGTGGTCGGCGAAAACGAACTGGCGCCGCAAGCGCCGCTCAAAGATGGCGCCCTTGTAGGCGGCCGTGTAATAGTCGGACAGCGAGCGCTTGCCGCCCGCCAGCTGGTAATTCTCGCTGAACTGGGCGATGCGCTCGATCGGATAGATGCCCGCTTCGGCCGCAGCCAGCGCTTCCACATTGATATCGGTCGCGTAAATCATGCTGCGCTCAAGCAAGCCCTCTTCTTCCAGCAAGATGGCCAGCGACCACACCTCTTCCCCGCTGCTGCAGCCGGCCACCCAGATCTTGATGGAGGGATAGGTATGCAGGATGGGCACGACTTTTTCGCGCAAGGCACGGAAATACGCGGGATCGCGGAACATTTCGCTCACTTGCACCGTGAAAAACTGCAGCATCTGCGCGAACATGGCCGGCTCGTGCAAGATGCGGTCCTGTAATTGCGACAGGCTGGCGCAGCCGAAGCGCTCCATGGCCTGGCGCATGCGCCGGCGCAGCGACGCGACGGAATAGTCGCGGAAATCGTGCTGATACCGCAGCAGTATTCCCTCAAGCAATAACTTCAGTTCTATATCGAAAATATCGTCATCTAACAACATCCACCTCATCGGATACCAGACCGTTGAACACAGTGCAACGCACACCATGCAGCACTGCCAAATGCTAGCAGATCGTCGGGGATTATCCCGCAGGAAAAGCGTCAGTTAGGTACGCTGGCGTACGCTAGACCCACTTTTTTCACGCGTCCACGCCCTTCATGCCCTCCTCCGTGTAGCGCGCGCCCGCCGCCATGCCCAAGGGAAAGGCCGCGTTCATCGCCGCCAGTTCGGCCCCGTCCAGATGCACGGCCAGCGCGCCGAGGTTGTCGTGCAGGTAGGCGATGCGCTTGGTGCCGGGAATGGGAATGATGTCGTCGCCTTGCGCCAGCAGCCAGGCCAGCGCCAACTGGGCCGGGGTGCAGCCTTTTGCGCGCGCGATGCCCTTGACTTGCGCAACGATGGCCTGGTTGCGCGCCAGGTTTCCCGCCGCGAAACGGGGATTGAACTGGCGAAAGTCGCCCGCGTCGAGACTGGCCGCATCGGCAATGACCCCCGTCAGGAAACCGCGCCCCAGCGGGCTGTAGGCAAAGAAACTGGCGCCTACTTCGCGGCAGGCGGCCAGCACGCCCTGCTCCGGTTCGCGCGTCCACAGCGAATATTCGCTCTGCACGGCCGCCACGGGGCAGAGCGCCGCCGCGCGCAACAGGGTGGCGGCACTTACTTCGCACAGGCCCACGGCGCGGATCTTGCCCTCTTGCAGCAGCTGCGCCAGCGCCCCCATCGATTCCTCCAGCGGCGTCTCCAGGTTCAGGCGGTGCAGGTAGAACAGGTCGATGCTCTCCACGCCCAGGCGCGCCAGCGACGCTACACATGCCTGGCGGATGTAGGCGGGGGAATTGTCGACGCGGCGCGCATAACTGCCCGCCTCGCGCGCCAGGCCGCACTTGGTGGCGACCAGGGCTTGTCCCCGATGGCTGACCAAAAAGCGCCCCAGCAATTGCTCGTTGTGGCCGAAACCGTAGGCGTCGGCCGTGTCGAACAGGGTCACGCCCGCCGCCAGCGCCGCTTCCAGGGTGGCCAGCGATTGCGCCTCGTCCGTCGCGCCATAGAATTCCGACATGCCCATGCAGCCCAGGCCCAATGCCGAGCTGGTCAAGCCGCTATGGCCAATGTATCGTTGTTGCAGTTGCATGTAGATCTCCCTTACGTTGACTCAATGCAGCCAGTCTAGGCCGCACCGGCTGGCGGGGGAATGCGCGATTTCGTGATACCTTTCTGGTATGAGAGCCCTCGATACCCATGCCTTGACCCTGTTTTGCGCCGTCGCCCGCTGCCTGAACTTCCGCCAGGCGGCAGAACAGTTGCACATGACCCAGCCGCCCTTGTCGCGCGCCATCAAGGGGCTGGAAGAGCGGCTGGGCACGCGCCTGTTCGAGCGCGACACGCAGGGCGTGGCCTTGACGCAGGCGGGCCGCACCCTGCTGCCGCAGGCGCTGCACATCCTCGATTTGCTGGAGACGGCGCAAGAATCGCTGCAGCGTGACAGCGCGCCCGCGCGCCTGCGCCTGGGCCTGACGAGTGCCGTGGCGGCCGGCCTGTTCCGCCCGCTGCTGGCGGCGCTGGAGGGGCAACTGGGCAATATTCGCCTGGAACTGACGGCCGCACCATCGCCGCGCCTGGTCGCGGCCGTGCGCAAGGGCCAGCTGGACGCGGCCCTGCTTGCCTTGCCCAGCGCCACGTTCGAGCTGGCCGTGCAGCCGCTGGCGCGCCAGCCCATGATGCTGGCCCTGCCCGCCGGGCACCGGCTGGCGAAAAAGCGCAAGCTCAGCCTGGCCGACATCGCGGCAGAATCGATTTACTGGTTCGAACGGGCGCGCCAGCCCGCCTTCTTCGACCATTGCCAGGTAGTTTTCCGCCGGCATGGTTTCGCGCCGTTTTTCCTGCGCGAAGCGCCCGACCACCATGTGCTGCTCGGCGATGTGGCGGCCGGCAAGGGCATGGCCCTGCTGGCCGATTCCTTCCGCGCGCTGCGCCTGGCCGGCGTGGTCTACCGGCCATTGCTGGAAGGCGAGGAATTGGCGGCCGGCATCGGCCTGGCCTGGCGGGAAGAGCACGGCCATGCGGCCCTGCCCCTGCTGCGCCAGCTGGCGCAAGAACATCTGAAAAAATGAGGGCCGGGCACGGATGCGCCAGACGCGCTACCATGGCGCCTTCCCCATTTTCGAGCGCCACCACGACCATGACGTTTACCATCAGCGACGCCGCCTACGGCACCGATACTCCCGCAGCCAAGCAAGCCATGTATGCGGACCTGCGCTCCCAGCTGCAAGGCTTGCTGTCGGGCGAGAGCGACTTCATCGCCAATACGGCCAACTTCAGTTCGCTGGTCTTCAATACGATGCCGGGTCTCAACTGGGCCGGCTTTTACTTCCTGAAAGGCGAGGAACTGGTGCTGGGTCCGTTCCAGGGCAAGCCGGCCTGCATCCGCATCAAGAAGGGGCGCGGCGTGTGCGGCACCACCGTGGTCGAAGGCAAGTCCATCGTCGTGCAGGATGTGCACGCGTTTCCCGGCCACATCGCCTGCGACGTCAATTCCCGTTCGGAACTGGTGGTACCCGTGTTTGCGAACGGCCAGATCATCGGCGTGTTCGACCTCGACAGCCCCTTGCCCGGCCGCTTCGACGATGTCGACGCGCAGGGCGTCGAATCGCTGGTGCGCGTGCTGGAAGCGGCTATCGTCGCCGAGTAATTAACTAGTTGCCCGCCTTGACGGCGATGAATTCGCCCTTGCCGACCGTCGCCAGGCACGCCGTGTAGCGGCTGTCGGCGCGGATGGCCTCGATAAAACCGGCCATGTCCGCGTAGTGCGAACTGGCGTTGTCGACCACCAGCACGCCGCCGGCCGCCAGCACGCGGTCCAGCTGCGGCCACCAGGACTCATATTGCTGACGCGCGGAATCGAGGAAGATGAAATCGTAGGCGCCGTCGGCCGCATCGCGCAGCACGTCGCCCGCGTCCGCCAGCAACTGGCCGATCACGCCCTGCAATTGCGCGCGCACAAAGTTGGCATGCGCCATGTCGAACTTGTCCTGCGCCTTTTCCACCGTCACCACACTGCCGCCCAGCGCCTGTACCGCGCGCGCCAGCCACAGGGTGGAATAACCGTTCGAGGTGCCGATTTCCAGCACCCGCCGCGCACCGCGCGCGTGCACCATCACGGCCAGCAATTCGCCCGTGTCGCGCGTGATGTTGAGCATGCGGCTGGCCCGCTCCACATGCGCCGCGTCATTGGCGTTGCCGAATGCTTCCAGTTCGCTTAATAAGGTATCGAGGGTATCGATGCTGTGCATGCCGCCTCCTTGTGCAAAGCATCAGCATAGCAAGAAAACTAGGCTTTGGCACGGCGCAGGGGGCGCTTCAGGTATTGCACCATCACCACGCCCAGCAAGGTCACGCCGCCGCCGATCACATCGTAGCTGTGCAAGGTTTCACCGAGGAACAGCATGGCGATGATCACCGTGAACACGGGCAGCAGGTTCATCAAAGTGGTGGCGCGGCTCGGTCCCAGCTTGGCCAGGCCATGCATCCACAAGAACGGCGCGATGATGGACGCGGGGATGCCGGCAAACAGCACCAGCGGCAAGCCGGCGCCGGTCACGGGCGGCGCGGACTGGCTCAGGTAATACACGAACAGCACGGGCACGGCGCACCACACCTGGATCAGCAGCGAGTGCCAGTTATTCAGGGGAATCTTCCAGCGCTTGAGCAGCACGCCATAGCCCGCATACGACAGGCAGGCAAGCAGCATCAGGGCGTCGCCCACGGCCGCGCCATGGGAAATCAGGGCGGCCAGATCGCCATGGCTGAGCAGATAGCCGAGTCCCAGCAGCGACACGAGGCCGCCAAACACGCCGCCCACGGTGGGCGCCTCTTTCAACAACAGCACGGACAGGCCCACGGCCAGCAGCGGCATCAGGGAAGCGAGGATGCCCATATTCGTCGCCGTCGTCGTTTGCGCGGCAATGTAGGCGAGGCACTGGTACATGACCATGCCCAACATCCCCAGCACAAACAGTTTTCCCAGATACGGTTGCACCACGGCCCGCTGCTTCCACACGGCGCGGCTGAAGACCAGCGCCAGCAGCACGCCGGCCAGCAGCCAGCGGTAGAACGAGATGGCGGCCGGATCGATCACGCCCACGGCCATCTTGCTGACGATGGTATTGATGGCCCAGATCAGCACGGCGATCACGGGAAACAGGTAATGCCTGGTTTGCATGCAAAGAACTCCAATATTCAAGACCGTCATTTTCGCATGGTCTGATTCCATGGATATAATGAATACCGGACAAATGATGCGAAGAACAGGACAAAGACACCATGGCCAGCAACCAGCATTTCCCCGCCGTTTCCGACGCCCTGCCCTATCCCGTGTATTTCCGCCTCGACGATTACCACGCGCACCAGCAATTCGATTACCAGAGCCATCCGTGGGGCCAACTCACGTATTGCTCCACGGGCGTGATGGAAATCATGGTGGCGGGCCAGCGCTATCTGTCGCCGCCCCAGTACGCCGTGTGGATACCGCCCGAGACCTTGCACGACGGCTATATCCGTCAGGATGTCGTATTTCACTCGGCCTATATCGATGCCAGCCTGTGCGCGCAGCTGCCGGCGCAGCCGTGCGCGCTGGTACTGAGTCCCTTGCTCAAAGCCATACTCGGCGACTTTGCCGAACGCGGCGTCACCACGCCCGCCACCCTGGCCGACCAGCGCCTGGCGCAAGTGCTGGTCGACCAGCTGCAGCTGGCGCCGTGCAGCCGCAACTACCTGCCGGGCAGCGACGAGCCCGTCATCGCGGCGCTGCTGGCGGCCCTGCAGGCGGAGCCGGGCAGTAACCGCTCACTGGCAGAGTGGGCCGCGCAACTGCATGTCACGGAGCGCACCCTGGCGCGCCGCTGCCAGCGCGAACTGGGCATGCCGTTCGGCGAATGGCGCCAGCGCCAGCGTTTCCTGGCCGCCCTGCCCCTGCTGGAACAGGGAGACACCGTGCAAGCGATCGCGCTGGAACTGGGCTACAGCACGGCCTCCGCTTTCATCGCCATGTTCCGGCGCCAGAGCGGCGGCACGCCCGACCAGTTCCGCCGCGGCCTGCGCTGAAAAAGCGGACCAGGGCTGTCGGCTTTGTCATATGGGGATGCTAAAATTCAAACATCTTTCCAGAGAGCAAAAGGACGCGCATGAACCCCAGCACCGACACGGCCACCGATACCCAAGGCAGCGAGGACATGCCCCAGGCATCAGCAACGGCCGTAACGGCGCCAGCGCCCATCAAGCTCGACAAGGAAGAGATACCCACCGTCCTGGGCAAGCTGCGCACCCTGGTGCAGGACAAGACGCGTTTCGAGCCGCACGACATCACGCCGCTGGGCGAAGAAGACGTGCTGCAGGATTTTTCCCTGCAAGCCAATTACGCACTGGAAGCGCGCTTCGAGCAGCGCGTCATCAATGGCTATTTCGCGCCAGCGGGCAATGACTGCCACTGTGGCTCCCACGAGGTGGGAGCACTCGCTCACGCGCAGGAAAAGGAACGGCTGCGCCGCGCGGCGGGCAAGCTCGACAATGCCTTGCGCCAGGCGGGCCAGGCCTACAACGGCGTCGAAGCGGGCGTCTACCTGCCGCATGCCGTCAAGTACTGGCACCTGGACACTTGCAGCAACTGCATCGGCAAAGGCCGCATCGGCTGCCACACCTGCCACGGCGCGACGACGGAAACCTGCTGGAGCTGCCACGGCGGGCGCACCGTCAGCTGCGACGCCTATGGCTGCTACGGCAGCGGCAAGGTATCGTGCTCGTATTGCAGCGGCAGCGGCACGGTGTCCGAGCAGGTCACCGACTACATCACGGTGCAAGTGCCCACTACCACCTACAGCAACGGCAGCTCGCACACCAGCTACCACAGCGAAACGCGGCCCCAGTACCGCACCGAATACCGCTCTTGCTACCATTGCAGCTACGGCAAGGTCAGTTGCAGCACTTGCCACGGGTCCGGCAACATCAATTGCGGCACCTGCCGCGCCAGCGGCAGCGTCACCTGCCGCACCTGCAGCGGCGTGGGCGACTTGCGCTGCAACCCCTGCGACGGCTCCGGCAAGGTGGGCAAGGCGGCCTGGGTCGACGTGCACGTGGCGCCCGGCTACAGCGTCAGCCTGCCCAAGCAGGCGCCCGACGACGCGCGCCGCATCCGCGACAAGGAAAGCGTGCACTCACTGGCCGCCATCGCCAGCAGCCTGACCCTGGCGAAAGTGAGCATTTACAATGAAGACCAGCCGCAGGAAGTCGACGCCCTGTATGCGGCCAAGCTGCGCATCGTGCGCCTGGACGCATCGTGCAACGCAGAAAAGCACCACCTGGTGGCGTACGGCACGGACTTGCGCTGGCTGACCCTGGACGACATCGTGGAAAAGCTGCTGCGCGGCGACCTCAAGGCGCTCAGCGATGCGCTGGCCGGCAGCGCCGACGACGGCCTGTTCTCGGCCCACGTGCAGGGTTTATTGACGCCGCTGCGCGACGTGGCCGCCTCTGAACTGAATGCGGACGTGATCGAGTCTGTCCTCAGCGGCGACGCGGACCACGCGCACGTCGATGTCGTCTCCGCCGACTATGCGCAGAATGTGCGCACCTGCGTGCTCGGCGCCCTGCGCCAGGTCTACACCCGGCTGGCCAAGCAATTCTGGTGGAAAAGCACGCTGGCCGCCCTGGCCGCCGCCATCGCCACCTGGTTCTTCGCCGGTCGCGGTGCGGCCGCCGTCGCCGGCTTGCTCGTCACGGGCGCCGGCTACTGGCTGTTCAACCGCAAGGTGAAGGCCGTGCTCAGTGAAGCGCTGGGCGGCGAGCAGCAAGCCGAACGGGCCATGGGCATCGCCGGCAAGGGCCGCCGCAACCAGCTGGCGCAAGTGCTGATCCTCGTTCCCGCCAGCCTGGCCGTGCTGGCCGCCAGCTATGGCTTGCCTGTGCGCGTGCGCCCGGTTTCTGCGCCGCCGCAGGCGGCCATGGCGTCCGTGCCTGTCGCGCCCCATGCGCCGGCCGCCGTGCCGCCGGACGCCAGTAGCGCCAAAGCCGTCAAGCTGTACGAAAATGGCGACAAGGCGCAGGCGCTGGTCATGCTGGAAAGCCTGGTCGGCAAGGGCGACGCCGGCGCGTATGGCCTGTATGGCTGGATGCTGCTGATGGGCGAAGGCAAGCCCGGCCCCGTCACGGCACCGACGGCGCAGCAGCGCGAAGCGCGCCAGCTGGCCGCCAAGCCCCTGATCGGCAAGGGCCTCGTGAAGAACGACAGCTATGCGCTGACGGCGAAAGGCGTGATGCTCGCGGAAGGCTGGCAGGAACCGCGCAACATGGCGCGCGGACTCGACCTGCTGAAACAGGCCGCGAACAAGGGCAATGCGCAAGCCATGCACTTATTGGGGCTGTACCATGTGCGCGGCTACCAGATCCCCGTCAACCACAAGGAAGCGCGCAAATGGTTCACCCTGGCCGCCGACAAGGGCAGCGCGGGCGACATCTACAACCTGGGACTGATGGACTGGGAAGGCGCGGGCTTGAAACGCCCCGACCGCGCCAGCGCCATGCAGCGCTGGAAGATCGCCGCCGCCATGGGAGAAGAGCGCGCGATCAAGGCCGTGGCCCAGGGACAGCCTTAAGGAGCACCTGAGAAAAAGCCCATGGCGTTGTTGCGTTGCCTGGCCGTACGTTCGTACTGCCTGCGGCAACGCGCCTAGCCCTGAGCATTTTTCAGGCGCTCCAGCAGAGCGGCGGAAAAAGTCGCCGCTTTTTGATTTTTACACCGCCGCCAGCGCCTGCAAGGCCATCGGGTTCGGCGTCGGCTCGCCGACTTTCGTCAGCAGGTTGCGGTCCGTATGGTGGAACGGTTCATCCTTGCCACGGATCAGCATGACCGTGTCTTCGTCGTAGCCCCAGGTGCCATCGGCGTGGATATCGACCTTGATGCGGTATTCGACGGTGGTGAACGCATGTTCGAGGAAAGGGTTCGAGCAGATGCCGTAGGCCGTCGAATCGCGCTTGGCCACCAGTTCGAAACTGGTGGCGTCCGCCGTCGTCGTGCCGGACGCCATGGCGATCTGGCCGCGCGGGATGGCCAGGGTCTGGATCACGGCGCCCGTGGCCGGCTCCCACAGCCAGTAGCCCACCTGTTCATGATACGTTTTGACCTGATCCGGCTTGGTGATGTGGATGTAGTAGCGCAAGCCGTAGAACAGTTGCGGGCCGTTGGTGACGGGGTCGATCGGTTGCAGTTCGATGCGCTCGACGAAAGCCTGCTTGCGCGGGCCGTCGGCCTTCGGCTTGACGTCCAGGCCGCGCGTGCCTGTCCAGATGCCGGCCATGCCGGTCAATGGGCCCAGGTTGTTCAGGGTGTGCACGTCGGCGGACGGCTCGGTATAGATATCTTCGGGAAAATCGCTCATGCGGAAATCTTCAAAATGGGGCAACAGTGCTTGCCGCCATTGTAAGATGCGCGCCGCCCGGCGGCAAAGCGCCAGCCGTCAGGGAAACTGCGTAGTGTGGCGCTCGATAAACAGCAGGGCCGCGGCAGCCAGCGCGGGGCGCTGCGTTTCAAACACGGCTTCATCGCGCGTTTGCAGCAGGTTGGCAGCCACCTCGGGCAGGCCCAATGCACCGGCGATGATCGCCGCCACCGCGTCGATATTCACGTACAGGGCGCTGTCGAAGCCTTCCCAGTCCACATAAGCCAGCCACTCGGCCAGCATCACCATGCCGGCGACGGGCGGGGCCAGGGCCGCGATGCGCTCCAGGCGCAGCACGCTGTCGCTGCGGATGCCTTCCTGCTGCAGCACGGCCAGCGCCACGTGCTGCAGCGCGTCTTCCGGATCGCGCCGGTACTTGTTCAGCAGACGCTGCGTGAGCGTGTAGCGTTCCACGTCGATGCCGCGCAGGGCGGCCGCCACGTCGCCATCGTGCAGCGCCAGGTGGCGCGCCGCGCAAGCGACATCCACGCCCGCTTTCGCGGCGACGATATCGGTGAGCTGCTGCCGGCGCGCGTCATCCATGCTTACACCAGCGGCTCGGTCGAACCGGTCAGGGTGAAGATTTCAAAGCCCGTTTCCGTCACGGCCAGCGAGTGTTCGAACTGCGCCGACAGCGAACGGTCTTTCGTCACCGTCGTCCATTTGTCCGGCAAGACCTTGACCTGGTAGCTGCCCACGTTGAGCATCGGCTCAATGGTAAAGATCATGCCCGGTTCCAGCACGATGCCCGTGCCGGCGCGGCCATAGTGCAGCACTTGCGGCGTGTCGTGGAAGACCTGGCCCACGCCATGGCCGCAGAAGTCGCGCACGGAAGAAAAGCCCTGTGCCTTGGCCACCGCTTCAATGGCGGCGCCCACGTCGCCCAAGGTAGCCCCGGGACGCACGGTGTGGATGCCGGCCATCATGGCGTCATACGCCGTGTTGACGAGGCGGTTGGCCAGGATGGAGACGGCGCCCACCTTGAAGGTGCGGCTGGTGTCGCCAAACCAGCCGTTGAACTTCGGCGTCACGTCGATGTTGAGGATATCGCCCACTTTCAGGATCTTGGTTTCGGACGGGATGCCGTGCGTGACCACGTGATTGACGGAGATGCAGCTGGCGTGCTTGTAGCCGTGGTAATCGATGGTGCCGGGGATGGCGCCGGCGGCGCGCATGAACTCCTCGCACAGGGCGTCGAGTTTGGCCGTCGACACGCCAGGCTTGACGAAAGGCGCGATGTAGTCGAGCGTGTCGGCGGCGATGCGGCCGGCCGCGCGCATGCCGATGAAACCTTCTTCGTCGTGCAGGGGGATTTTCTTGCCGTGTTCAAGCTGGGTGGAATAGCGCATGGTTTTCTTCTTGGTTAGTGTGTGGTGTGGGCGGCCCAGCCGCGCACGGCGTCGTGCGAGGCGCGCAGCATGGCGTCGACGCTGGCCGGTATCGGCCGCTCCTGGGTCAGGTAAGGCTTGACGACGGCCACGGGGGCGTCGATCAGGACGAATTTGAGCAGCATGTGATCGAGGTCCAGCTCCGTGGTGGCGGGCATGGCTTCGGCGCAGCGGACAAAGCAGGCATCGAGCGCCGCCTGCTCTTCTTCGACGGCGGCCAGCAACTCCTCGCTGAGGCCACTGCTGAAATCGGGGCTGTCCGCGCATTGCAGCAGGAAGCGCGCATACACGGGCTTGCGCCGGCACCAGTCCAGCAAGCCGTGCACGCCGGCCCAGGTGTCGCCACCGAGCCAGCGGCTGGCCACTTCCTCGCGGAAGTCGCTCTTCACGCGCAGCCAGGCGCGCGCCAGGATGGCGTTGCGCGAATCGAAGCGGTGATACACGGAGCCGATGGGCGCACCGGCCTTGACGGCGATGGCGGCCATCGAGACGGCACCCACGCCGCACTGGGCGGCGACGGCAATCGCGCTGTCGATGAAGTTGTTTTCGTTGAATTTGGCTAGTCTGACCATTCAAATAGAATACAGATTCTATTTGAATCCGTCAAGCGCTCCCGTTCGGCGAAGACGGGACAAACAAGAGTTGCCTCGCTGCCTTACAATGGTATGCACGAACCGCCACAAGGAGAATCCGCTTGCTTACGCCCCCCTTCATCGCCTCCTCCCGCTTCGACGATCCACGCCTGGCGCTGGAACAGGTGCAAGCCATCTACCGCAGCAGCATCGAACACTTGCGCGATGCGCTGCAGCGTTTTGTCGCCGGCGAAGACATGCACGAAAGAGTGCGCGCCTGCTACCCCTTCGTGCGCATCCAGACGGACACCGTGGCGCGCGCCGACTCGCCGCTGGCCTACGGTTTTGTCGCCGGCCCCGGCGTATTTGAAACCACCCTGACGCGCCCCGACCTGTTCGGCGATTATTACCTCGACCAGTTCACCCTGCTGCTGAAAAACCATAACAGCGGCCAGAAGGTGCACCTGGAAGTGGGCGTGAGCGCCCAGCCCATTCCCGTGCACTTCTCGTTCGCCGAGCATGACCATATCGAAGGCAATATGGACGCGGGCCGCCGCCTGGCCATGCGCGACCTGTTCGACCTGCCCGACCTGTCGGCCATGGACGACGGCATCGCCAACGGCACGCACGAACCGGCGCATGGCGAAGCGCAGCCACTGTCGCTGTTCACGGGGCCGCGCGTGGATTACTCGCTGCAGCGCCTGCGCCACTACAGCGGCACGTCGCCGCAGCATTTCCAGAACTTCGTCCTGTTTACCAATTACCAGTTCTACATCGATGAATTCATCCGCCTGGGCCACGCCATGATGGACCGCGCACCCGATGCGGCCGCGCCATCGGACGACGATGGCTATATCGCCTTCGTCGAACCGGGCAACGTCGTCACGCGCCGGGTCGGCCAGACGGTCGAAAGCGAGGATGCGCTGGGCGCCGCGCCGCCGCGCCTGCCGCAGATGCCCGCCTACCACCTGCTGCGCGCGGACGGCAGCGGCATCACCATGGTCAATATCGGCGTCGGTCCCGCCAATGCGAAGACCATCACCGACCATATCGCCGTGCTGCGTCCGCACGCCTGGCTGATGCTCGGCCATTGCGCGGGCTTGCGCACTACGCAAAGCCTGGGCGACTACGTGCTGGCGCATGCGTATGTGCGCGAAGACCATGTGCTCGACGAAGACTTGCCGCTGTGGGTGCCGATCCCGCCGCTGGCGGAAATCCAGCAGGCGCTGCAAACGGCCGTGGCGGAAATCACCCAGCTGACGGGGCACGATCTGAAACACATCATGCGCACGGGGACCGTGGCCAGCACGGACAACCGCAACTGGGAACTGCTGCCGCAGCGCACGCCGGAGCGCCGTTTCAGCCAGAGCCGCGCCATCGCGCTGGACATGGAAAGCGCGACGATCGCCGCCAACGGCTTCCGCTTCCGCGTCCCCTACGGCACCCTGCTGTGCGTGAGCGACAAGCCGCTGCACGGCGAAATCAAGCTGCCCGGCATGGCCAATCACTTCTACCGCGAGCGGGTCGACCAGCATCTGCGCATCGGCATCCGCGCCGTGGAACTGCTGCGCCGCCAGGGCGTGGACCGGTTGCACAGCCGGAAATTGCGCAGTTTTGCCGAGGTCGCGTTCCAGTAACACCCGCCATGCGCCACGTCAGCCGCCCTCGCCGGGCGGCTTTTTTTTTGCCACGCACCCAGTCACGGCAATGCCGCACCCCGCCTTATATGACGAAAATATCGTCACAAAAAAACAACAGCTGTCTAGACAGGCAACAGGCAAACACCGAACTTTCAACGATCATTTTTCCTAATGGCAAATTTAATTTATTTAACAATTGGAATTTAATACTTTCCTGCTCATCACAAATTAAATTCATGTCTCGTCATTCTGGCGCGTGCCATGCGCATGCACAAATACCCGGCAGTTCTTGACAGTCAAGATCAAAAAATGGTCTGATGAATTGCAAATTTAAAATACTAAATTTGTAAACATGGTAACTTTGAAAATAATTTCAAATAGCTAAATAAAACCCTAAGGAAACTAAAGTTTCCTAGTTGGAGGACAGACAATGATTGAAAAGAAATTAAGCAAATCCTTGCGCATGATGTTTGCCGGTACCTTGGTCATGAGCGCAGGTTTCATGCACCAGGCCGCCCAGGCGCAGGAAGCCAAGGCTGACGAGAAATTGCAGCGCGTGGTCGTCACCGGTTCCGCCATCAAGCGCGTGGATGCGGAAACCGCCGCGCCAGTGGAAATTTACAGCAAGAAAGATATCGAGCGCACGGGCGCCACCAGCGTCGCCGAGCTGGTACGCAACCTGGCCTCCATCGACATCAATGACCAGGGCGAACTGAGCGCCAGCTCGCCTTCCGGCTCCGGTACTACCAACATCAAGATGCGCGGCTTGAGCGAGCGCAACGTGCTGATCCTGTTGAACGGCCGCCGCTTGCCGACCAATGCGCTGGCTGACGGTTCGGGCGCGGGCGCCGCAGTCGACGTCAACGCCATCCCGCTGAGCGCACTGGAACGCATTGAAATCCTGAAAGACGGCGGTTCCGCCATTTATGGCGCCGATGCGGTGGCCGGCGTGATGAACTTCATCACCAAAAAGAACTACCAGGGCCTGGAAGCGAAAACCAGCTACGGCCAAAGCTCGCGCTCGGACGCCAAGGAAAAGACGGCCAACCTCGTTTACGGTTTTGGCGACTATGACACCCAGGGCTTCAACGTGCTGGCCACGGTCGACGTGTTCAAGCGCGATCCGATCTACCGCAAGGACCGCGACCTGACCCGTTCGGCCGACTTCCGCCGTTTTGGTGGTCCCGATGGCCGCAGCGGCTTCCATCCTAGCGGCAATATCGCCGGCGGCGGCACCCTGGTGCCATGCCCACCGGGTGATCTGAGCGCCGGCTCCTGCCGTTTCGACGTCAACAAGACCTTGCTGACCTCGACCAATGGCGCCGACCGCGCCAGCGGCATGCTGATCGGCAGCCTGAAAATCAGCGACAGCATCCGCGCGTTTGCGGAATTTACGTATTCCGAAAGCAAGGATGATTTCGAGTCCCAGGCCGCACCTGGCAATTTCCAGGTCAACGGCAAGACTGTTGCCGGCCGCTTCATGCAAATGGGTCCGCGCAAGACCAACCGCAAGGGCACAATGACCCAGTTCTCGACGGGCCTGGAAGGCACGACGCGCGGCATCGACTGGGATGTAGCCATCGGCAAGGGCGTGAGCAAGGCTACCAACCGCGATTCGAACTACGCGCACTACGATCTGTTCAACGAAGCGATCGAGAATGGCTCGATCGACCCGACCCGTACCGACAACGCGCAGGCAGCCGTCGACAAGATCCGCCTGACGCCTACGCGCGCCGGCAAGTCGGAACTGACCTTCTTCAATGCCAAGGCTTCCGCGCCGATCATGGACCTGGCAGGCGGCGCGATGGCTTACGCCGTCGGCGTGTCGTACAACAAGGAAACGCTGAGCGACCAACCCGACCAGAACCAGATCGATGGCGTGGTCTTCGGCAGCATCCAGCAGGCTGCCGTCAAGGCGGACCGCAATTCCAAGGGCATCTTCGGCGAACTGTCGATTCCATTCCTGAAAAACGTCGAAGCACAGGTCGCCGTGCGCTATGACGACATCTCGAATGTCGGCAGCAAAACCAGCCCTAAACTGGCCTTGCGCTATCAGCCGCTGAACAACCTGATGTTCCGCGGCTCGTATGCGGGCAGCTACCTGGCGCCATCGCTGAAACAGATGTTCGGCGGCGTCGATGCCGGCGCCTACACGACGAACGACAAGGAAGTCTGCAATGCCTTCCCTTCGATCTCTGGTAACTGTACCAACTTCTCCTACTACCAGGTCTCCGGCTCCAACAAGGACTTGAAACCGGAAACGGGCAAGACCTACAACCTGGGCATGGTGTTCTCGCCAGTGAATTCGCTGACGGTCAGCATCGATTACTTCAAGATCGACAAGAAGAACGAAATCGGCACCCTGTCGGAACTGAAGGCCATCGAACGCGGCAACGTCGAAATCAAGAATGGCGACGCCCGCATCCTGCTGAACAACCAGAACCTGGCCACCACCGAAGTGCGCGGTTTCGATACGGACCTGCGCTACACCTCGCCGCAAACGATGTTCGGCAAATTCACGATCCGCAATGCGTCCACCATCTACACCCGCATGGAAACGCAGGATACAGAAACCGATCCGGTGCAAAGCACGCTCAAGACGTTCATGAATCCGAAGTACCGCAACACGTTCACGGCCAGCCTGGAAAAGGACAATATGTCCGGCTCCCTGGTCATCCGCACGACAGGCGACATGATCGACTCGGACTTGCGCCGCGACGAAATCAAGCCTGGCACCCGCACGATTCCTTCGCACACCGAAGTGGATCTGACGGGCCAGTACGTGGCGATGAAAAACCTGACCTTCACGGCCGGCGTCAAGAACCTGTTCGACAAGATGCCGCCGTTTAGCATCATGGGCGCAGGCAACCAGTACGGCACCCTGGGCTTTGCCCAGTTGTATAACGTGCGTGGCCGTTACTTCTACATCGGCGCAGGCTACAAGTTCATGTAATGCAGCGCAATCCCCCGGTGGCCTGAAATGGCTGCCGATACTCTCCCAAAAGCCGCATATTCATGCGGCTTTTTTCATTCCCTGCAGACGAAAAAAAACCGCTGCAGGCAGCGGTTTTCAAGACAGGCAATCGCCTACAGGAAGCGGTCGAGTATCTTCCGCGTCGTCTTGTCGATATTGAACATGTCGCGGATCAAGAAGTGGATGCCGTGGTTATCGGCGATCAGCAGCGACGTGGCGCCGATACGGCGGATGTCTTCCTCGCCTTTCAGCACGAACTGCGTCTCGCCCCGGTCCGTATCGACATGCCAGGTGCATGGCGTGGCGAAGCTGCTGACGCTTTTCACGCGCGCGATCTCGGGCATGAATTCGCGCCCTTCCAGCTCTTCCTGCAGCAGGCTGCGCGCCGGCTCCGGCAAGGCGTCGATGCGGTCGATCCACGCCACTTCCTTGCCATTGCCCAGCACCAGCGAAATGCCTTCGTCGGGCGACTGGATGGGGAAGGCGCGCACGGGCGCCACGCCCTCAAAGACCTGGCCGTCCGCGTCCGTCATCACCAGCTTGCCGAAGGTGTCACGGCTTAATGTAAAAGTTGTACTGGCCATGCTTATTCCTTGTCATCCAGGGCGAGTTCGTTGTTGCGCGCCTGTGCTTCGTAGAGGCGGAAATAGGCGCCCTCTTTCGCCATCAGTTCATCGTGGCTGCCCACTTCGACGACCTGGCCGCGGTCCAGCACCACCAGGCGGTCGGCCCGGTGCAAGGTCGACAGCCTATGAGCGATGGCGATCGTCGTGCGGCCCTGCACCAGGTTGTCCAGCGCCTTCTGGATCTCTTTTTCCGTTTCCGAGTCGACCGACGATGTTGCTTCATCCATGATCAGGATGCGCGGGTCGATCAGCAGGGCGCGGGCAATCGAGATGCGCTGGCGTTCGCCGCCGGACAAGCCCTGGCCACGCTCGCCCACCATCGAATCGTAGCCTTGCGGCAGGCGCAGGATGAATTCGTGCGCATGCGCGGCGCGCGCGGCGGCGATGATCTCCTGGCGCGTCGCATGCGGCTTGCCGTAGGCGATATTTTCCGCGATGGTGCCGAAGAACAGGAACGGCTCCTGCAGCACCAGGCCGATGTTGCGGCGGTAGTCGGACACGGCGAACGAGCGGATGTCGACGCCATCGAGCAGGATCGCGCCTTCCGACACGTCATAGAAGCGGCAAATCAGATTAACCAGCGTGCTCTTGCCCGAACCGCTGTGGCCCACCAGGCCGATCATCTCTCCCGCCTTGATGTTCAGGGTGATGCCGCGGTTGACGGCCCGGTTGCCATAACGGAAACCGACTTCGCGCAAATCGATGCGTCCTTCGATCTTGTCCAGTTTGACGGGCTGCGCCGGTTCCGGCACGCTCGACACATGGTCGAGGATGTCGAAGATGCGCTTGGCGGCCGATGCCGATTTCTGCGTCACGGAGACGATGCGGCTCATGGAATCGAGTCGGCCATAGAAACGCGTGCTGTAGGCGATGAAGGCGGTCAGCACGCCGACGGTGATTTCGCCGCGCGACAGCTGCCAGATGCCGAAGCACCAGATGACCAGCAAGCCCATCTCCGTCAGGAAGGAAACGGTAGGCGAGAACAGCGACCAAACCTTGTTCAGCTTGTCGTTGACGGCAAGGTTGTGCGCGTTGGCGTCGCGGAAGCGGGCCGCTTCGCGTTTTTCCTGCGCAAACGCCTTCACGACGCGGATGCCGGGGATGGTATCGGCCAGCACGTTGGTCACTTCGCTCCACACGCGGTCGATCTTTTCAAAGCCCGTGCGCAAACGGTCGCGCACCAGGTGGATCATCCAGGCGATGAACGGCAACGGCGCCAGGGTCATGATGGCCAGCCACGGATTCATCGACCACAGGATCACGCCCGTCATGATGATCATCAGCACGTCGGATGCGAAATCGAGCAAATGCAGCGAGAGGAAGACGCAGATGCGGTCGCTGCCGCTGCCGATGCGCGCCATCAGGTCGCCCGTGCGCTTGCCGCCGAAAAATTCCAGCGACAGCTTCATCAGGTGTTCATAGGTGGCCGAGCGCAAGTCGGCGCCCATGCGTTCGGACACCAGGGCCAGCACATAGGTCTTGCCCCAGCCCAGCAGCCAGGCCAGCAGGGCCGAACCGAGCAAGCCGCTCATGTAGTACACCACCAGCCAGGGGTCGATATGCTTGCCGTTCTGATACGGGATCAGCACATTGTCCATCAGCGGCGCCGTCAGGTAGGGCGGAATCATGTGCGCGGCCGTACTCAGCAGCATCAGCATGAAGCCCAGGGCCAGCTGGCCGCGGTAGGGATGGGCGAAGCGCCACAGGCGGAACAGGGTCCAGGTCGATGGCGGCGTGTGCAGTACCTTGGCGCAGATCGGGCATTCTTCCTGCTCCGGTTCCAAGGGCGCCTTGCAGCTGGGGCACACTTCCTGCTCCGCTTCCAGCACGGGCTGGCCCGTCAGGTGGCTGTCGAGGCGCTCGACGAACTGTTCCAGCACGCGGATCGCATGCAGGTTCTGGCCCAAAGTGAAGCGCCACGACGCCAGGCGACCGTGGTCGTCGAACAGTTCCAGGTGGCCGACACCGGCGTGGTCATGGTGCGTCAGGCGCAGTCCGGGGCGGAAAGACCAGCTTTTCCAGACGGTATCACCCGGGGAACGGGCCAGTAAACGCTTCTCTGTGACAACAATTATGCCTTTTGTGAAACGTAATCGCGCATCGAGGTCAACCTCAACGCTACTTAAAACGTTCTCCCCTGGAGAAAGGTTGCTTTCCACTTCCGCCAGCCAGTGTTCCGGCAGCGAAGTGAGGGGAATAGTTGTTGCAGGAACACTCAGTTCAGTTGTCATCGTAAAGCATACTCCGGCTCGAGGCCAAGCCCTTCAGGGCGGGATTTGGGGGATGGGGCAGACGCCCGATCAATGTTTGTGTACTGCGCGATGGCGAGGCAGATGCACCAGTGGCAATTTCCTGTATTGTATCGAATGGATGCCTGCCGGTAAGGAATGATGGCAAAACGGAGCAAAAAAATGAGCGGCCATCGACCAGCGGCAAGTATACAACAGCCCGCTGTTGCGCAAATGCTCCAGCTTAGCCCAGAGTCGGTATCTTTATAACAAGTATGGCAACAATTAGTAACAATTAGAATGACAACACCAGCAGAATACGAGAAGCAAACGCGACAAGAGGCCGCTAAAAGTGGCACACTGCGCGTACCCGGGATAAAGAACCAAGCACGAGCCTGAAAAGACTCTGTAGAGCCAACATAAAGTATCTGGCGCCCAGACGCCTGGCTTGTTATCAAGAAACCACTTACATGATCAAGAAGAAGAACATCGAATTTGCCCGCGTCACCCACTTGCGCGGCCCCAACATCTGGACGTACCGCCCGGTGATTGAAGCCTGGGTCGACATCGGCGAACTGGAAGACTATCCATCCAATACCCTGCCCGGCCTGTACGAGCGCCTGGTGGCGTGGCTGCCCGGCATGATCGAGCACCGCTGCGGCGTGGGCGAACGGGGCGGCTTTTTCGAGCGCCTGCGCGAAGGCACGTGGTCGGCCCACATCCTCGAGCACGTGGTGCTGGAACTGCAAAACCTGGCAGGCATGCGCACGGGCTTCGGCCAGACGCGCTCGACCAGCCAGCGCGGCGTCTACAAGATGGCCTTCCGCACGCGCGAAGAGCACGTGGGCCGCGCCGCCCTGGCCGCCGCGCGCGAACTGCTGATGGCCGCCATCAACGATGAAACCTACGACCTGGAAGCGGCCCTGACGCCCCTGCGCGACATGGTCGACGCGCGCTGCCTGGGCCCGAGCACGGCCAGCATCGTCGATGCGGCCACCGAACGCGGCATCCCTTCGCTGCGCCTGAACGACGGCAACCTGGTGCAACTGGGTCACGGCGCCGCACAGCGCCGCATCTGGACGGCCGAAACGGACCGCACCAGCGCGATCGCCGAAGGCATCGCCAGCGACAAGGATCTCACCAAATTCCTGCTCAAATCGTGCGGCGTGCGCGTCCCCGAAGGCAGCCTGGTACGCAGCGCCGAAGCGGCCTGGGAAGAAGCGCAGGACATCGGCGTGCCCGTCGTCGTCAAACCCTATGACGGCAACCATGGCCGCGGCGTATCGCTGAACCTGATGACGGAAGCGGACGTGAAGGCAGCCTATGAACTGGCCGCGCGCAAGGGCGACAGCTCGGCCGTGCTGGTGGAAAGCTTCATCACGGGCGACGAACACCGTCTGCTCGTGGTCGGCAACAAGCTGATCGCGGCCGCCAAGGGCGAATCCCTGTGGGTTGACGGCGACGGCGTCTCCACCGTGCTGGAACTGGTCAACACGCAGATCAATACCGATCCGCGCCGCGGCGAAGGCGAAGATTTCCCGCTGGGTACCGTCAAGCCGCATGAATCGGGCGAAATCGTGCTGGAACTGCAGCGCCAGGGCATGACCGCCCTGTCCGTGCCGCAGGCGGGCCAGAAAGTGCTGATCCAGCCGAACGGCAACGTGGCCATCGACGTCACGGACGATGTGCATCCGTCCGTCGTGCATGCGGCCCTGCTGGCCGCGCGCGTGGTTGGCCTGGATATCGCCGGCATCGACCTGGTCACCACCGACATCACGCGTCCGCTGGAAGAGCAGCGCGGCGCCATCATCGAAGTCAATGCCAGCCCTGGCCTGCTGGCGCACATCAAGCCGGGCGTGGGCCAGCCCCGCCCTGTCGGCGCGGCCATCGTCGACCACCTGTTCGCGCCCGAGGAAACGGGCCGCATTCCGCTGATCGGCGTGACGGGCACGCGCGGCGCCAGCCTGATCGTGCGCATGCTGTGCAAGCTGCTCAACCTGTCGGGCCTGCACACGGGCGCCGTCTGCAGCGAAGGCATGTATCTGGACCAGCGCAGAGTCGTCAGCAGCGATTGCGTGAACTGGGACGCAGGCCAGCGCCTGCTGCTCAACCGCACCGTGCAGACGGCCCTGTTCGAGAGCAATCCGCGCATGATCCTGGCCGAAGGCCTGGCTTACGACAAGTGCCAGATCGGCGTCGTCACGGACATGGGCAGCCTCGATAGCGTCAAGGATTTCGACGTGCTGGACGAAGCGGGCCTGTACAAGGCCGTGCGCAGCCAGGTCGACGTGGTGGTGCCAACGGGCGTGGCCGTGCTCAATGCCGCCAACGCGCACGTGCTGGAACTGGCCGAGCTGTGCGACGGCACGGTGACCCTGTATGCGCAGGATGGCAGCCTGGCCGCCATCGCGGCGCAACTGGCCGCCGGCCAGCGCGCCGTATTCGTGCGCGGCAACCACATCGTGCTGGCCGAAGGCGGCATCGAAACGGTCTTGCTGTGTCTGGACCTGCTGAAACCGGCCACGGCCGGCAATGTCGACAGCGTGCTGGCCGTCGCGGCGGCCGCCTGGGCCCTGAACCTGCCCGTCGATCTGATTTGCGCCGGACTGCGCACCTTCGACGCGGCCCCCGGCTGCATCGGCAACTGACAGCACAGGCAAAGCAGCACTCAAGCCCGGCCATGAAGGCCGGGCCCACAAGAACACAACAGGATTACGGTTTAATTATGGAAGTATCTCGCGTACGGGCCTTGCGGGGCCCTAACCTCTGGAGCCACGACACCGCCGTGGAAGCCATTGTTTCCTGCACCACGCAGGAACTCGACATCGCCCAGCTGCCCGGCTTCGAAGCCCGCCTGCGCGCGCGCTTTCCGCAACTGAGCCCGCTGCAACCGCTGGGCAATTACAACGCCGCGCCGATGGCGCAGGTGCTGGAACTGGCGGCGCTGGGCCTGCAGGCGCAAGCCGGCTGCCCCGTCACCTTCAGCCGCACCACGCCGACCCTGGAAACGGGCATCTTCCAGGTCGTCGTCGAATACTCGGAAGAAGCCGTCGGCCGCCTGGCGCTGGAACTGGCGCAGCAGCTGTGCCAGGCCGCGCTCGACGATGCGCCGTTCGACCTGGCCGGCGCGCTGCACCAGTTGCAGGAACTCGATGAAGACGTGCGCCTGGGCCCATCGACGGGCGCCATCGTCAACGCCGCCGTGGCCCGCAACATCCCGTTCCGCCGCCTGACCGAAGGCAGCCTGGTAACGTTCGGCTGGGGCAGCAAGCAGCGCAAGATCCAGGCCGCCGAAATGGACGGCACCAGCGCGATTGCCGAAGCCATCGCGCAGGACAAGGAACTGACCAAGAAGCTGCTGGACTCGGCCGGCGTGCCGGTGCCGCACGGGCGTGTCGCCGTCGACGCGGACGATGCCTGGGCCGCCGCCTGCGAGATCGGCCTGCCTGTCGTCGTCAAGCCGAAGGACGGCAACCAGGGCAAGGGCGTGACCGTCAATGTCACCACGCGCGAACAACTGACGGCCGGCTTCCTCGCGGCGCAGGAATTCCGCGACGATATCCTCGTCGAACGCTATCTGCCGGGCCACGATTTCCGTTTGCTCGTCATCGGCAACAAGATGGTGGCAGCCGCCCGCCGCGACCCGCCGCAAGTGGTGGGCGACGGCCAGCACACGGTGCGCGAACTGGTCGACCAGGTCAACCTGGATCCGCGCCGCGGCAGCGGCCACGCCACCTCGCTGACGAAAATCCGCTTCGACGACATCGCCCTGGCCAGCCTGGCCAAGCAGGGCTATGTGGCCGAATCCGTGCCGCCCGTGGGCCAGCGCGTGATCTTGCGCAATAACGCCAACCTGTCGACGGGCGGCTCGGCCACCGACGTCACCGTCGACGTGCATCCGGAAGTGGCGGCGCGCGCCGTCGCGGCCGCGCACATGGTGGGCCTGGACATCTGCGGCGTGGACGTCGTCTCCGAAAGCATCTTGAAACCGCTGGAAGAGCAGAACGCCGGCATCGTGGAAGTGAACGCCGCACCGGGCCTGCGCATGCACCTGGCGCCGTCGTTCGGCAAGCCGCGTCCCGTGGGTGAAGCCATCATCGCCGCCATGTTCGCCGAGGGCGACGATGGCCGCATTCCCGTCGTCGCCGTCACCGGCACCAACGGCAAGACCACCACCGTGCGCCTGATCGCCCACCTGCTGACGGCTTCCGGCCTGCGCACGGGCATGACCAACACGGATGGCGTGTATATCGAAGGGCGCCAGATCGACAGCGGCGACTGCAGCGGCCCGCGCAGCGCGCGCAACGTGCTGCTGCACCCGGACGTGGACGCGGCCGTGTTCGAAACGGCGCGCGGCGGCATGCTGCGCGAAGGCCTGGCCTTCGACCGCTGCCAGGTCGCCGTGGTGACCAACATCGGCGCCGGCGACCACCTGGGCCTGAACTACATCACCACCGTGGAAGACCTGGCGGTCCTGAAGCGCGTGATCGTGCAGAACGTGGCCGACAGCGGCGTGGCAGTCTTGAACGCCACCGACCCCGCCGTGGCGCGCATGGCCAAGAATTGCAGCGGCACGGTGACCTTCTTCGCCGCCGACAAGACGCATCCCGTGATGGCCACGCACCGCGCACAGGGCAACCGCGTGGTGTACGTGGAAGACGGCAAGCTGGTCGCGGCGCAGGGCAAGGAACGCCACGAAATCGCCCTGTCGCAGGTGCCGATCACGCGCAACGGCGCCATCGGCTTCCAGGTCGACAACGTCATGGCGTCGCTGGCCGCCGCCTGGGCCGTGGGCCTGGACTGGAAAACCATCGCGCTGGGCCTGAAAACCTTTGCCAATGAAGCCGACAATGCGCCGGGCCGCTTCAACGTCTTCGATTATCGTGGAGCCACGCTGATCGCCGACTACGGCCACAATCCGGACGCCATCCTGGCGCTGGTGCAAGCCGTGGAAAGCATGCCGGCCAAGCGCCGCTCGGTGGTCATCAGCGGCGCCGGCGACCGCCGCGACGAAGACATCCGCCAGCAGACGGAAATCCTCGGCGCCGCCTTCGACGATGTGCTGCTGTACCAGGATCAATGCCAGCGCGGCCGCGCCGACGGCGAAGTCGTGGCGCTGCTGCGCCAGGGTTTGAACGGCGCCAAGCGCACCAGCCATATCGATGAAATCAACGGCGAATTCGTCGCCATCGACAAGGCCCTGGCGCGCTTGAACGAAGGCGATCTGTGCCTGATCCTGATCGACCAGGTGGAAGAAGCGCTGGCGCACATCGCCAAGCGCGTCGCCGAAGCATAAGCGCAGTATCATCGCGCACAAGGGCGGCCTGCGGGCCGCCCTTTTTTATGCGCGCGCGCCGCCTCCCTGCGCGCACCCGCATGGTGCAAAAGCCCCCTTGCAAGCTTGTAAATTCAGGCATGGAAATTGCTCATAAGAAAACATAAATGGGCTGACAAGAAGGTGGGGCACGCATGGTGGGCAGAATCTCGCGCATGATCGGGAAATTGACGGTGGGGCGCAAACTGGCGCTGATCTATTTGCTCGACCTGTCCGCCGTCATCTTCATTTCCGGCATCCTCATCAACGAAAAATACATCGCCATCGATTTCTCGCGCAAGGAGATGGCGGGCAACGACTACATCGCCGCGATCCGCGATGCGCTGCTGCCCCTGGCACGCGCGCAAGCCGATGCAGCCGGATCGGCAGCTGCCATCGAACTGGCCGAGCGCCAGTTCGGCAGCGATATGCGCAGCGCGGAATTGAGCAGGGAATTTTCCGCCCTGCTGCGCCAGTCCAGCAGTACGCCCGTTGCGCCGGACGACGGCATCGCGCCCTCGCCCGCCTTCGTTGCCGGACGCGCACTGCTCACGCGCGTGGGCAACCAGTCGAACCTGATCCTCGACCCGGACCTGGACAGCTACTACACCATGTCGCTGGTGATCCTGCGCTTTCCGGAACTGCTGGAAGTGATCAACAGCACGCGCGCCTTGGCCCTGCAATTGGCGACGGCCGAAGGCGCGCAGCGCCAGCGCCTGCAAACCCAGTTCCTGATCCTGGAAGGGCGCATGGACGCCACCATGGGCGGCATCGGCAGCGACTACACGGAGGCGTTCGCGGCCAGTACCCCGCTGCTGCGCCAGCACCTGGACGGCTCGCGCGCGGCCCTGCAGCAAGCCGTGGCGCAGTTTCGCGCCAGCACCCAGGCGCTGGCCGGCGCGCCTGTCCGTGCCGCTGGCAGCGCCGCGCTGCTGCGCCACGATGCAGCCGCCTCTGCGGCCCTGCTGCATGCCTGGCGCGAAGCGGAAGGCGAATTGCACCGCCTGATCCAGCTGCGCGTAGACGGCTTCTTTACGCGCATGTGGCTGCACCTGGGCACGGCCGTGCTGCTGCTGGTAATGATATTGGGCCTGGTGTTTTTCGTCGCGCGCCAGATCGCCCTGCCCATCCGCCGCCTGGCACGCGTGGCGCAGGAAGTGCGCGAAACGGGCGACCATAGCCTGCGCGCCATCTGGGACAGCGAAGACGAAACGGGGCGTCTGGTCAGCGCCTTCAATACCATGCTGCAGCAGCTCGACTTCCAGCGCATGGCGCAGCAGGAACTGGTGGCCAGCGCCAGCGCGGCCGATGCGCAGCGCCAGCTGGTCGACGCCATTCCCATCCCGCTGATGGTCACCTCGATCCCCCATCACCAGGTGCTGCACGCGAACCAGGCCGCGCACGCGTGGCAGGGCGGCCTGGAACTGGACCCGTGGGTGGGCGGCATGAGTCCGCAAGCCCGTTCGCGCTTCTTCCAGCGCTTGAGCGACCTGGGCGCCGTCGATGAATTCGAAGTGTGCTGGAGCGGCAGCGGCACGCCAACGTGGGCCCTGATTTCCGCGCGCCTGATCGACTACCAGGGCCAGCGCGCCGTACTGTCGACCTTCACGCCGATCAACAAGATGAAGCTGATGGAGTCGCGCCTGGAACTGTGGGCCAAGGTCTTCGAGGCGTCCGCCGAAAGCCTGATCGTGATGGACGCCGGCATGCGCATCATCACCGTCAACCAGGCCTTCCGCCGCCATTCGCTGTACGACATGGTGGAGCTGATCGGCAAGCGCCCGGCCTTTTTGCTCGCACCCGACAACAGTCCCGAGCAGCTCGACAGCCTGCGCCGGACCCTGGCGCGGCGCGGCTACTGGCAGGGCGAGATCCGGGTGCAGCGCAAGTCGCTGGAAAGCTATCCCGCCTGGCTGGTGATGAACGCCGTGCGCGACCTCGATGGCGTCACCACGCATTTCATCGCCAGTTCGCTCGACATCAGCGAACGCAAGGCCAGCGAGCGGCAGATCGAGCACATGGCCCACCACGACGCGCTGACGGGACTGGCGAACCGCCACGTGTCGAACCTGCGCCTGGCGGCAGCCATCGCGCAGGCGCGCCGCAGCGGCGAAAAGGTGGGCGTGCTGTTCGTCGACCTGGACCGCTTCAAGCACGTCAACGACGCGCTGGGCCACCACGTGGGCGACGCGCTGCTGCAATCGGTCTCAAAGCGCCTGCTGCAGCTGGTACGCGAAGGCGATACCGTCAGCCGCCTGGGCGGCGATGAATTCGTCGTCATCCTCAATGGCATCGGCGACGCCGCATCCATCGCCGCCCTGATTGACACGCGGCTGATACCGGCCATGCGCCAGCCGCACCAGGTGGAAGGCAACGAGCTGTATGTCTCGTGCAGCGTGGGCGTGGCCATCTATCCGGACCACGGCGGCGACATGGATACCCTGATGCGCCACGCCGATGCGGCCATGTACCAGGCCAAGAGCGGCGGACGCGATCACGCGCGCATGTTCACGCCGCAGATGCAGGAGCAGCAGTTGCAGCAGTTGCACCTGGAAAGCGATCTGCGTCACGCCATCGAACGGCAGGAACTGGTGCTGTACTACCAGCCGCGCATCGATGCGAAAAGCAGCCGCCTGAATGGCGTGGAAAGCCTGATCCGCTGGCAGCATCCGCAGCACGGCCTGATCGCGCCCGACAGCTTCATCCCCGCCGCCGAGGAATCGGGCCTGATCGTCTCCATCGGCGCGTGGGTCATCCGCGAGGCGTGCCGCCAGCAAGTAGCCTGGCGCGAGGCGGGCGCGGGCGACATCGCCGTGTCGATCAACCTGTCGGCCATCCAGCTGAAAAGCGGCGGCCTGGTGGCCACCTTGCGCGAAGTGCTGCGCGAATTTCCCGTCACGCCGGGACAGATCGAATTCGAGCTGACCGAGTCCATCCTGATGGACAACGTGGACGACACCATCGCCACCCTGCACGCCATCAAGGCACTGGGGTTTGCGCTGTCGATCGACGATTTCGGCACCGGCTATTCAAGCCTGAACTATCTGTGCCGCTTCCCGCTCGACAAGCTGAAAATCGACATGAGCTTCGTGCAGGATATCCACGGTTCGCCGCAGAATCTGGCGGTGACGAAAACCATCATCGGCCTTGGCCATACCCTGGGTCTGACGGTCACCGCCGAAGGCGTGGAAAGCGCGGCCGATGCCGACGTGCTGCGTCATGCCGGCTGCGATGAATTGCAAGGGTATTACTTTGCCCGCCCCATGCCGCAGGCGCACTTCATGGCCTGGCTGGCGCAAACCACCGCGCCCTGCGCCGCCTGACACTTCCTGTGGAGCGCCCGCAACGCGCAGGCGCCAGGTTCGACAACGCACGGCGGCCGCCAGGGCGCATGAATGCAGCAGGGATACCGGAATCGGTATTGACATCGCAAAAGAAGTCATTTGTGGGGCAAAGTCATTCCCACCTACCATGTTTCTGAGCAAGTTCCAGCTCTGGCGGCGACTGCCGCAGCGTTCTCAACATAACTAAAATACAGGTGGAGACAAGATGAAGCAATTGATGGCAACGGGCACCCGCACGTCCCGACAAAACACACGGTTGACCTTGAAGGCCACGGTGGCCGCCCTGGCCGGCGCCGGCCTGCTGAGCAGCGCTTCCGTCTGGGCGCAACAGGCACCCGCCGTGGACACGCCGGTGGAAGAAACGGCACCGGCAGCAGCACCGGCGGCCGACAATGCCGGCATCGCCGTCGTCGCCGTCACTGGCGTGCGTCGTGCTGCGCAAAGCGCGCAGACGATCAAGAAAAACAACGACCAGGTGGTCGATTCCATCGTCGCCGATGAAATCGGCAAATTCCCCGACAAGAACGTGGCCGAAATCCTCGGCCGCGTGACGGGCGTGCAGATCCGCCGCGAAGGCGGCGAAGCGGGTACCGTCATCATCCGCGGCTTGCCCGGCGTGGTGACCTTGCTCAACGGCCGCGAAATGTTCACCTCCGTGGGCCGCAGCCTGTACCTGGCCGACATCCCGACGGCCATGCTGCAGCGCGTGGACGTGTACAAATCGCAGGGCGCCGACATGGTCGAAGGCGGCACGGCCGGCGTGATCGACGTGCGCACCAACCGCCCCTTCGACTTCAAGGGCTTTACGACATCGGGCAACGTGCGCGCCGAGCACCGCGACAAATCCGGTTCGACGGACCCGAACGTCAGCGGCATGGTCTCGAACCGCTGGAAGACCCCATACGGCGAATTCGGCGCCCTGCTCGGCCTGTCCTACCAGCGCGGCAAATACTATGACGAGACGATCTGGAATGCCGAACCCGTCAAGCGCCCCGAAGCGGGCAATATCACGGGGCCCGATTCCGTCGGCATGATCCCGACCGTGGGCGACCGCAAGCGCTATGCGGCGAATGCCGCCTTCCAGTGGCGCCCGAACTCGCAGGTGGAAGTGTATGCGGAAGGCATGTCGACCCTGATCAAGCACGCGTTCGACAGCCAATTCTTCGTCGGTTCCCTGCCGTGGGGCCAGAACCCGGACATCACCCTGATCCCCGGCACCAATCAGGCGGCCACGGTGGGCAAGATCGACGGCCCATGGTCGCCGTTTACGCTGGGCTCGACCCAGGCGCGGCGCGACCGCTCGATCGGTTCGCAAGGCGCCATCGGCGCGCGCTGGGACATCACGCCGCAGCTGCGCGCCACCACGGAACTGGCGCGCACGGTCAGCAACTTCGAGCGCGAATTTCCCATCCTCGACTTTCTCGCCCATCCGACCAGCGTGATCGGCAGCACCAACGTCCACGGCGGCGCGCAGATCAGCTACCCCGGCTACAACATGACGGATCCGAAGAACTACACCCTGCTCGGCTTCTACGACAATCACAGCCACGACGAAGGCAGCTCGACCGACTGGCGCGGCGACGTTACCTACGACATGGACAGCACGGGCTTCTTCCGCGAATTCTCGGGCGGCGTGCGCCTGGCCAAGCGCAAGGCGGAGTCGATACGCGAAAAGAACGTGCAAGGCGGACTGACGTCGATCATGACTGCCGACGCCCTGCCCGGCCTGGCCTGCACTTCGCACAAGAACACGGGCAATTTCGGCCTGCAAAGCTGGCTCACGCCATGCCGCGACTTCATGCTTAACAACACGGATACCTTGCGCCAGCTGTTTACGGGCAGCAGCGAGCGCAGCCCGGACGATCCGATGACCCACTTCAAGGACGTGGAAAAAACCAATGCCGTCTACGGCAAGGCGCGCATCGGCTTTGACCTGGCGCAAGTACCGGTCGATGGCACCCTGGGCGTGCGCGTAGTGCAGACCAAGCAGGACTTGCAAGGCAATTCCTCGCAAAACGGCATCATCACGCCCGTACGCGTGAAGACTTCGGATACGGACGTGCTGCCCAGCATGACCCTGAAAGCCATGCTGCGCCAGGACCTGATCGCCCGCATGACGGCAGGCAAGGCCGTGCAGCGCCCGAACTTCGCCGACTTCAACCCCGGCGTGACCCTGGGCCAGAGCCTGGAGATGGTGCGCCCGACGGGCAACGGCGGCAATCCCGACCTCAAACCCGTGGAAGGCAAGAACCTCGACGTGGCGCTGGAATGGTATTTCGCGCAAACGGGTTCCGTCACGGCCACCGTGTTCCGCCACAACTTCAAGAATTACATCCTGTCCGGTTCGGCAAAGGAAACGTATGGCGGCATCGAGTACGACATCACGCGTCCGCGCAACACCTCGAAGGGCCATCTGCAAGGCGTGGAAATGGCTTACCAGCAGTTCTACGACAAACTGCCCGGCTGGATGAGCGGCCTCGGCCTGCAAGCGAACGCCACCTACATGACGGGCGAGCTGGAAGAATTGAATGGCAGCGTGCATCCGTTCACGGGCATGTCGAAATGGTCGGCCAATATCGTCGGCCTGTACGAACAGGGACCGTGGTCGGCGCGCCTGGCCTACAGCTGGCGCGACAAGTACGTCGACGACTACAACTACCGCGGCAAGGGCATCCACCTGACCGTCGCGCCAACCAAGACCCTGGACGCGTCGGTCTCGTACAAGCTCAACCCGAACACCACGGTGACGCTGGACGCGAACAACCTGCTCGACTCGACCTACCGCGACTACCACGACACGCCGGACTATGTGCGCGATGTGCGGCGCTATGACAAGGTCGTGGGACTCTCCGTCCGCTGGAGCTACTAGCCCGTCCCCCACCCTTTCTTCCTTGCGAGGGTTTTCAGCGCCAGCCGGCAACGGTTGGCGTTTTTTTTGCCTTGTGGAATCTATCCGACAGTGGAATTGATTTAACGCAAAATGGCGCCGCCGGGGGCTTTTATGCTGGCAGCTTGACTAGCGAACCCGGCGGGGACAGCATGCGCAATGCACGGCACGTCGACACACAGTTATTTCAACCCGACATCCCGGTGCGGCTCGACATGCGCACGGCGGCGCTGGTCGAGCATGCGCTGGCCTTGCAGGAAATGGCCGGCACGGGCGCCGCCGCCCTGTTTTTGCACTGCCACGACGTGCCGCTGCCCACCGCCCTGCGCGTGCTGACGACGGGACCGCGCCGCAAACCGGCCGGGCCGCACCTGTTTGCACGCCTGCGCCCGCGCACGGCCGCACTGGCGCATGGCTTGCCGCTACCGGCGCGCTGACGAATCCTGTACCATCGCCGCAACCGATCACATGAGGCACGGCGATGCAGGCAGCGACACCCCACGACTCCTATGCGGCACTGATGGACCTGATCAAGGCGCGCCATGCGGAACTGAGCCCGCAATTCCAGGCCGGCGCCCGCTACCTGGCCGACCATCCGGACGAAGTGGCCGTCTCATCGATGCGCAGCATCGCCGCGCGCGCGCAGGTGCAGTCGGCCGCCCTCGTGCGCCTGGCGCAACAGCTGGGCTTTGCAGGCTGGCCGGAACTCAAAGCCATCTTCGTCGAGCGCCTGCGCACCGCACCGGCCGGCTATGCGGCAAAGGCAGATGCGCTGGCCGACAAGGACGGGAACCTGGTCACCGAAGTGTTCACGGTGCAGCAGCGCAACCTGGCCGCCACGGAAAGTGCCAACCACGCCGCCCTGGATGCGGCCGCCAACCTGCTGCAGGCGGCGCCCCGCGTGCATGTGGCCGGCTTTCGCGCCGCCCACCCCATCGCCTACACCCTGCACTACCTGTACCGCTTGCTGCGCCCCAGCGTGCAGCTGCTGAGCGGCCAGGGCGGCACCCTGGAAATGGACTTGCGCGCCCTGCAGGCAAACGAAGCCGTCGTCGTCGTCAGCTTCGCGCCCTATTCCAGCGAAGCGCTGCTGGTGGCGCAGACGGCGCGCCAGGCCGGCTGCCAGCTGGTCGCCATCAGCGACAGCCCCCTGTCGCCGCTGGCCCTGCAAGCCGATGCCAGCATCGTCATCGCCGTCGACAGCCCCTCGTTCTTCCCCTCCATCGTGGCCGGCGTCGCGGCGGTCGAAAGCCTGGTGGAACTGCTGGTGGCGCGCGCGGGGCCCGACGCCGTCACCGCCATCGGCGCGGCGGAAAGCCAGCTGCGGGCGCTGGGCGCCTACGCAAAAACATCAAACGATGCAAATTAAAAGCAAATACATCAAACGTTGTTAAATGGCGCAACGCCTTCTATAATCGGTCTTCCCCTTGCCGATAAGAAAGCGATGCCATGAGCCATGTCTTCCACCGCAGCTTGACCGCCAGCTATCCCGTCGCCACGGGCGGCGATGGTCCCTACCTGATCGACGCCGACGGCAAGCGCTACCTGGACGCCTGCGGCGGCGCGGCCGTCTCCTGTCTCGGTCATGCGGATGCGGCCGTGATCGCGGCAGTGCAGCAGCAGGTTGCCAGGATGGCGTACGCGCACAGCTCGTTTTTCACCAGCAAGCCGATGGAGCAGCTGGCCGATTTCCTCGTCGCCCGTGCGCCTGCCGGCATCGACAGCGTGTATTTCGTCTCGGGAGGTTCGGAAGCGGTGGAAAGCGCGCTCAAGATGGCGCGCCAGTATTTCGTGGAACGGGGCCAGCCGCAGCGCCGCCACGTCATCGCGCGCCGCCAGAGTTACCACGGCAACACCCTGGGCGCACTGGCCACGGGCGGCAACGCCTGGCGCCGCCAGCAATTCGAACCGCTGCTGATCGACGTGACGCATGTGTCGCCCTGCTACGCCTGGCGCGACCAGCCAGCCCATGAAACGGACGGCGACTACGTGGCGCGCCTGGGCCAGGAACTGGAAGACACTATCGCCGAGCTGGGCGCGGACAAGGTCATGGCCTTCATCGCCGAACCCGTCGTCGGCGCCACGGCCGGCGCCCTGCCCGCCGTCGCCGGTTACTTCCAGCGCATGCGCGACATTTGCCAGCGCCATGGCATCCTGCTGATCCTCGACGAAGTCATGTGCGGCATGGGCCGCACGGGCAGCCTGTTCGCCTGCGAGCAGGAAGGCATCACGGCAGACCTGATCTGCATCGCCAAGGGCCTGGGCGCCGGCTACCAGCCCATCGGCGCCGTGATGGTCTCCAAAGACATCCGCGACACCATCCGCGCCGGCACGGGATTCTTCCAGCACGGCCACACGTATATCGGCCACGCCACGGCCTGCGCCGCCGCCCTGGCCGTGCAGCGGCAGATCGAGGAACGCGGTCTGCTGCTCAACGTGCGCGCCATGGGCGGCTTGCTGCAAGAGCGGCTGCTTGCGCGTTTCGATGGCCATGCGCACGTGGGCGACATCCGCGGCCGCGGCCTGTTCCTGGGCCTGGAACTGGTGCAGGACCGTGCCAGCAAACAGCCTTTCGACCCTGCCCGCCGCCTGCATGCGCGCATCAAGGCGCAAGCCATGCACAACGGACTGATGTGCTACCCCATGGGCGGCACCATCGACGGCCTGCACGGCGACCACATCCTGCTGGCGCCGCCCTATATCATCGACGCCAGCCACGTCGATGAAATCGTCGACAAGCTGGGCACGGCCATCAATGCTTGCGTGGGGTAGCCGCGCATGCATCGATGGCGGAAATGCGCCAAGGCCTCGACCAGCAACTTTTGTTCACTCCTTGCCAATATTAATTGACTTATTTTAAACAATCGTTTTAAATCAGGAAGTTACTCAAAATCAATCATCTTGAGCATTCAAACATCGCATTGCCCTTTTCGATGCTGGACGCCCACGTTGATGCACTCTGAAGCCAAGGTATATGGAACTGCTCGACTCCCTGCGTCAGCCCCCACTGCAAGACGACACGATCAGCGGGCACTATGAAGTGCGCCGCTTGCTGGGCGAAGGCGGTTTCGGCCATGTATTCGAAGCCTGGGATGCCAAGCTGTGCCGCAGCGTGGCGCTGAAACGCCTGAAACCGCAAGCCGACGTGCTGCATCCGGAAAAACTCATCAATGAAGCACGCCTGGCCGCCTCGCTCAAGCATGCCGCTTTCGTGCGCATTTTCGCCATCGAAGGCCAGGGCACGAGCCAGTCCATCGTGATGGAACTGGTCGAAGGCCAGACCTTGGGCCAGTTCATGCACAGCGGCAAGGCTGACCTGCAAGCCGCGCTCGACATCGCCTACCAGATCGCCGACGCCATGGACGAGGCGCACGCCATGGACCTCGTGCACGGCGATCTGAAACCGTCGAACCTGATGCTGGAGGCAAACGGCAAGGTGCGCATCCTCGACTTCGGCCTGGCCCGCCACATCGACCCGCAAGCAACGCAAACGACCACCCTGTGCGACTTGCAGGGCACGATCGCCTACATGGCGCCCGAGCGCCTGATGGGCCGCCTGCCCGACACGCGCGGCGACGTGTATGCCTTGGGCGCCATGCTGTACGAAATGCTGGCCGGCCAGCGCCACTTCGCCCACCTGAACGGCCTGGCCCTGGCCGCCGCCCACATGCAGGCGACGGAAGCCTGGCCCGACCTGCCCGACTCCGTCCCACCCGCCATCAACGCCCTCGTGCGCGCGATGACGGCGCACGACCCGGCGGAACGGCCACGCACCATGCGCGCCGTGCGCGAGGCGCTAGGCGCGCAGCGCGGCGAACCGCTCACCTTGGCTGCGCCCTTGGCCGACGAGCCGCCTGCGAAGGAAGAACCGCCCGCCAGCGTCTCCATCCGCCTGCCCCTGCCCCGCAAGCGCACCCTGAAATGGGGCGCGGGCGTGGCACTGCTGGCCGTGCTGGCAGGATGGCAGTTGCCCAATATCATTCCTGCCGTCAAATCGTTCGTCACAGGTGAAAAGGCGCCTGCGCCGTATTCGGAAATGGCCAGCATGGCGGCGGGGATGGAGGCGTTGCGGGTGTTTGATCGAGACACCAACCAGCAACTAGCCATCCAGGAATTTACCAAGGTTCTGACACATACTCCAAACCATTCAGCGGCGGCCGCCGGTTTGTCGCTGGCATCCGGCCTGCGCTACATCGGCAATGGCCGCGATCCCACCTGGCTGCAGCGTGCAGATATCAGTGCCAAATTGGCATTAGCAGCGGACAATCAACTTGCACTCGCCCATGTGGCGCAAGCCTGGGTCCTGGAATTTCAAGGAAAACGCGCCGAAGCCATGCAACTGGCCAACGCGGCCCTGAACCTGGAACCCAACAATGTCATGGCGCTGTATGGGAAAGTGCGCCTGTTGATCCATGCACAAAGATTTGAGCAAGCACAGGCTTTGTTGGAACATGCCATTGCGACCTATCCACAGGAGCGTCTCTTCATATCTCAGCTTGGCGCCATGTACTACAAGCAGGCTAACTATATGGCTGCCGAGCATGCTTTTCGCAAAAGCATCAAAATGGATCCGCAAACGCCCGGCTCCTATGCCCAGCTGAACGCCGTCCTGCTACGCCAGAATCGTCCAGATGAAGCATTGCAAGTATTGCAGCAGGGATTGCAGGTACGTCCTGACTGGGAGCTATACACTAATTTGGGGACATCGCTATTTGCCAAGGGCGACTATTCGGGTGCCGTCCAGGCATTCGAGAATGCCGTTTCCGACAATAAGGGAAATCCCGGTAACTATTGGCTGTGGGCAAATCTGGCCGATGCCCAGCGCTGGGTGCCGGCCCAGGCGAAAGCATCGCAGCGCTCCTACGAACGGGCCATCGAACTATTGACGCCGCTGCTGAAACGCCTGCCCCATGATCCCACATTCAACTCCAGGATGGCATTGTATTGCGCTTACGCAAATATCAAACAGTCAGCCCTAGCTCATGTGAAACAGGCTGTCACGCTGGCGCCCGAGGCGCCCGATATCCATTTTCGCGCCGCCTTGACCTATGAACTCATAGGAAATCGAGCTGAAGCATTCACCGCCCTGACGCAGGCGATCAAGCGTGGCTACCCTATCAATCTGATCGAATCCACACCCGATCTGTTGAATCTTCGGCGAGATACTCGCTACCAGCAATTACTTGATATAGAAAGAAACGATAAAAAATGACCTATGTAAGCCCTTGGATGAAATTGTCCGTGCATTTTGACGCAGATCAGATCACCAATCAACTCGACTACAGCTTCACCTCGTGCGATGGTACGGCCGATCCACGTCACGGCCCCTACATGGGCGGCGTGCACTTCCAGAAAGGCCAGCATGTCTATCTCGACGTCACCTGCTGCGGCTCCAAGGAAAGCGGCTTCACCTCGTTCCAGATCGTCGACTGCTGCATCATCAGCGTGCCGCAGCTGACACAGATCGGCCCGAAAGTAGCAACCATCTACTCGCCGCCTTCGCCCTTCCTGCAAGCCGTAGGCGCCACTTATAGCTTGCCGCTGGACTTCGAAATCCAGCAAATACTGGGCGAACCGGAACTGCCGGCCCTGCACCGCATCCGCCAGGAATGGAAGCACAATCTGGATGTGGGATATGCAAGCGGCCGCTGGGAATTGTCTTTCGTCATGACAGTGCGCATCATGCGCGGCGAAGGCGTTCAACCAGAGCTACGCGTTTTTTCCTTTGACCCGGAAAGCTCAGTTGGCGGCAATACCGACTGGTAAAACTCCTTGTCCCGCCATATGCCAGCATGGCGGGACCCACCAGCCAAAACCGCATCGGTAAACACAGGCTACCTACAGGCACTCACCGGGGCCAGGGTCAGTTCTGCCATCCAGACACGATCCGTGTCGTCACGCTCTCCGTTGAGCACAGCATAGTCAACTCCCAAGCCCCCCACACCGGCGCGGCTTTTTCACATCCGCACGCAATACGCCGCCCCGCCCGCCGAAAGCGGTAAAATGACGGCCTTGAAGCCAAGCTCCGCCCCCTGGCGCGGCCTTGAATGCACACAGCACCACACACAGCCCGGCAGGCACGCATTTTCCGGCCGCCGGACCAACGACAAAGAACACATGACCACCGTCCCAAAAGAAATCAACGCCGCCGCGGCAAAGAAAAATTCGGCTGAAAAGCTTACTCCAATGATGCAGCAATATCTGGGCATCAAGGAAAACCACCCGACGATGTTGGTTTTCTACCGCATGGGCGATTTCTACGAGCTGTTTTTCGAGGATGCGGAGAAAGCGTCGCGCCTGCTGGGCATTACCCTGACGGCGCGCGGCGTGGCCAGTGGCAACCCCATCAAGATGTGCGGCGTGCCGTTTCATTCGCTGGACGGCTACCTGGCCAAGCTGGTCAAGCTGGGCGAGTCGGTGGCCATTTGCGAGCAGATCGGCGACCCGGCCACCAGCAAGGGTCCCGTCGAACGCAAGGTCATGCGCGTCGTCACGCCCGGTACCCTGACGGATGCGGACTTGCTGCCAGAGAAGGCCGAGCGCCCGCTGCTGGCCATGTGCAGCATCACGCAGCGCAAGACGGTCACCACTGGCCTGGCCTGGCTGTCGCTGGCGAGCGGCGCTTTGAAGTTGATGGAGTTTTCCGGCGACAGCAGCACCGTGGCCGTGCGATTGCAGCAGGAACTGGAACGCATCGTGCCGGCCGAAATCTTGAGCGGCGACAACGGCAACCTGTTCGACGACTACGCGGGCACGCACATCAACCGCGTGCCGGACTGGCATTTCGACGTGGTGGGCGGCCACAAGGCCCTGCTCGACCAGCTGGGCGTGGCGACACTGACGGGCTTTGGCGCCGATGGCCTCGGCGCCGCATTTGGCGCGGCCGGCGCGCTGCTGCGCTATGCGCAGTCGACGCAGGGACGCGGCTTGCAGCACGTGCGCTCCCTGACGACGGAAACGGAAAGCGAATTCATCGGACTGGACGCGGCCACGCGCCGCAACCTGGAACTGACGGAAACCATCCGCGGCCAGGAATCGCCGACCTTGTTCTCGCTGCTCGACCATTGCCGCACGGCCATGGGTTCGCGCATGCTACGCCACTGGTTGCACCATGCGCGGCGCGACCAGAACGTGGCCCGCGCGCGCCATGAAGCCATCGCCGCACTGGCGCAAAGCGAAGCGGCCGGTCCGCTCGCTGCCACCCTGGCGCAAGTACCCGATATCGAACGCATCACCACGCGCATCGCGCTGCTGTCGGCGCGTCCGCGCGACCTGGCCGCCCTGCGCGACGGCTTGCTGCAACTGCCGGCCCTGCGCGGCGACGTGGTCCGTTGCTATAGGGGTGAACAATGCGGCCAGGGCGGCGAAACCGGTTTGCTGGCCGCCATCCATAAGGCCTTGGCCACGCCAACCGCCTGCCTGGACTTGCTGGTGCGCGCCGTGGCGCAGGAGCCGGCCGCGATGGTGCGCGACGGCGGCGTCTTCGCCACCGGTTTCGACGCCGAACTCGACGAATTGCGCGCACTGTCGGAAAACGCGGGCCAGTTCCTGCTCGACCTGGAAACGCGCGAACGGGCACGCACGGGCATCGCCAACCTGCGTGTCGAATACAACAAGGTGCACGGCTTCTACATCGAAGTCACGCATGGCCAGACGGACAAGGTGCCGGACGACTACCGCCGCCGCCAGACCCTGAAAAACGCCGAGCGCTACATCACGCCGGAGCTCAAGGTGTTCGAAGACAAGGCCCTGTCGGCGCAAGACAAGGCCCTGGTGCGCGAAAAGCTGCTGTACGACCTGCTGCTGGCAGACCTGGCGCCGCACATTGGGACTTTGCAGACGATTTCGCAAGGCCTGGCCCAGCTCGACACCCTGAATGCGCTGACGGAACATGCGCAGCAACACAACTGGGCCGCGCCGCAACTGGTCGAGGAACCGTGCATCAACATCGTCGAAGGCCGCCACCCCGTGGTGGAAAAGCAGATCGAACGCTTCATCGCCAACGATTGCCGCTTCGTCAACGAGCGCCGTTTGCTGCTGATTACCGGTCCGAACATGGGCGGTAAATCGACCTTCATGCGCCAGGTGGCCCTGATCACCCTGCTGGCCTACGTGGGCAGCTACGTGCCGGCCGCTTCCGCCACCATCGGCCCCATCGACCGCATCTTCACGCGTATCGGTGCCACCGACGACCTGGCGGGCGGACGCTCGACCTTCATGGTGGAAATGACGGAATCGGCGGCGATTTTGAACGGCGCCACCGAGCACTCGCTGGTGCTGATGGATGAAGTGGGCCGCGGCACCTCGACCTTCGACGGCCTGGCCCTGGCCTGGGCCATCGCGCGCCATCTGATCGATACGAGCCGCAGCTTCACCCTGTTCGCGACGCATTACTTTGAGCTGACGCAACTGCCGGACAGCCACCCGAGCGCCGCCAACGTGCATCTGTCTGCCGTCGAGCACAAGGACAGCATCGTCTTCCTGCACGCCGTGCAAGCCGGTCCCGCCTCGCAAAGCTATGGCTTGCAGGTGGCGCAACTGGCTGGCGTGCCGCAGCCCGTGATCAAGGCGGCGCGCAAGCACCTGGCGCGCCTGGAAGCGCAGGCGCTCGACGCCACGCCGCAGCGCGACCTGTTCGCCGCACCGGCAGCCGATCCGTATGCACAGGAGGAAGAAGAGGAAGCGGCGGCGCCGCTGGCGGCGCTGAACGCGGCGCAACAAGCCTTGCTCGATGCCATCGCTGACCTCGATCCCGATGCGCTCACGCCGCGCGACGCGCTGGAACAGCTGTACCAGCTGAAACGGCTGGCCGCCGCATGACCTGCCGGCGCAGCTCGATACGCCTGCTGGCCGCCGGCTTGCTGGCTGCCAGCCTGCCATGGCAAGCGGCGCTGGCCGCCCCGGGCGACCAGGCCGGCTTCGAGTTTGCCGTACTGGGCCATTCCTTCAACGCGGGGCCGGACGACGGCCCCCTGAAAAAAGCCATCGCCGACACCAGCGCCTTCAATGCCTCGTTCGTCGTGGCCACCGGCATCAAGGCCGCCAGCGAATCGTGCAGCGACAAGCTGTATGGCCAGCGCAAGGATTTGCTGGACGCCAGCGGACCGCCGCTGATCGTCTCGCTGTCGGCCAGCGACTGGGCCAACTGCCGCAATTCGCGCGGCAGGGTCAACGCCATCGAACGCCTGAACCGCCTGCGCGACGTGTATTTTGCCGATGATCAGAGCCTGGGCCAGCGCAAGCTGACCCTGTCGCGGCTGTCATCGACGGCGAAGTTCCGCAGCTATGCGGAAAACGCCCACTGGGAATACGGCGGCGTGCTGTTTGCTACCGTCAACCTGCCCGCGAACAACAACCATTTCTTGCCAGAAGCGGGACGCAACAGCGAATTCGAAGACCGCCTGGTCGCCAACCGCTCCTGGCTGCAGCGCCTGTTCGCCATGGCGCAGCGCAAGCAGCTCGACGGCATCGTGCTGTTTTCCGATGGCGACGCGGGCGTGCTCGATGAAGACGACAATTCGCTGCTGCCCAGCTTTAGTTCGAAACAGGACGGCTTTGCCGGACCGCGCAAGCAGATCCGCACACTGGCGAAGAAATTCAGCGGCAAGGTGTTATTGGTCGATACGCAGCGCGATGGCGACACGGATGGCAAGGAGGGGAAAACCAAAAAAGCCGCAGCCAAAACAGGCGGGCCGAAGATCAGCTGGAAAGGCAACCTGGGCCACGTCAGCATCAACAACGACTGGGCCGCCATCGCCGTACGGCCAGGCAAGACGCCATTCTTTGAGGTGCGTCAACGCGCCGTCAGGCCATCGGCGCAAGCCAGGGCCAGGGCATCGACCGTGCGCCGTTAGCGCATAAGCAAACAGGCCGGCATATAGCCGGCCTGTTTTCATTCAAGCAGCGTCACGCCCAACAGACGTCACGACGCCTGACAAAACCGTAGCGAGCAGTTGCGCGGCGTGGCCGAGAAGCGCAACCGTACTAGAGTACGGTGAGCATCGCCGGCCGCGCCCCGCTGCGCGCAGCAGGTTTGGTCAGGTGTTAATGAATAGGGTGGGTACGGAAGTGATCGCCCTCTTCGCCTTCATCATCTTCATCGCCATGGTCATGGCCGTGTGCGCCATGCACGTGGCCATGGGCGATTTCTTCGTCGGTGGCTGCGCGCACGTCAGCGACGGTCAGCGAGAAGCGCAGCGCGATGCCGGCCAGTGGATGATTACCGTCCAGCACGACCTTGTCGTCGGCGATATCGGTGACCGTGAAGATCATCGCTTCTTCGTCCGGCGAATCGCTTTCCGGCATGCCTTCGAACTGCATGCCCACTTCCAGCGGCTCAGGCAGGCGATTGCGCGGCTCGACCTTCACCAGGGCTGGATCGTATTCACCGAAAGCATCATCCGGTTCGATCTGGATCGTGTTGGAATAGCCAACTTCCTTGCCGTCGAGCTCTTCTTCGATCTTAGGCAGGGTGTTTTCATAATCACCGTGCAGGTAGACCATAGGCTGACGGCCGTCTTCGATCAGATTGTCTTGCGCGTCTGACAGTTTGTAGTTGACAGTCACGACCGTATTTTTGGCAATCTTCATTATGCTTCCTTTCATTGTATAAGCTGGCAAATTATACCTTCACGCCGCCAACGGCAGGCGCATTCCTGCATTTCCGGTTGTTATAATGGGCGCATGAAAAAATTAACTCTCCTCGGCGATATCACGCCGGCGCAATTCCTGCGCGACTACTGGCATAAAAAACCCTTGTTGATCCGTCAAGCCGTGCCTGGTTTCAAGGCACTGTTCGATTTCAAGGCCCTGGCCGAGCTGGCTACCCTGGACCACGTCGAATCGCGCCTGGTCAGCCATGCGGATGGCCACTGGAACATGCAGCAAGGTCCATTGACCAGCCTGCCCTCGCTGAAACAGAAGGAATGGACCTTGCTGGTACAGGGCGCCAACTTGCACAGCGCCAAGGCTGACGCCCTGCTGCGCCAGTTCCGTTTCCTGCCGGACGCGCGCCTGGACGATCTAATGGTCAGCTTCGCCACCGATGGCGGCGGCGTGGGCCCGCATTTCGATTCGTATGACGTGTTCCTGCTGCAAGGCCAGGGCAAGCGCCACTGGCGCATCGGCGCGCAGAAAGACCTGAGCCTGATCGACGGCTTGCCGCTGAAAATCCTCAGCAACTTCACGCCCGACGAAGAATTCACGCTGGAACCGGGCGACATGCTGTACCTGCCGCCCCACTACGCGCACGACGGCGTGGCCATCGGCGACTGCCAGACGTATTCGATCGGCTTCCGCTCGCCATCGTTCCAGGAACTGGGCGAAGCCTTCCTGCAATTCATGGCCGACTCGATCGACTTGCCGGGCATCTATAGCGATCCGGACCTGAAGGCGTCGGGCAAGCCGGCGGAAATCCCCCGTGAAATGCTCAGCACCATCACGGAAGAAATGAACAAGGTGCGCTTCACGGAAGAAGATGTGACCATTTTCCTCGGTGAACACCTGTCGGAACCGAAGCACAATGTGTTTTTCACGCCGCTGTCCAAGCCGCTGACGGTGGGCCGCTTCGCGGACGCCGCACAGAAAAAGGGTGTCGTGTTGTCGCGCAAGACGCTGATGCTGTATCGTGGCAAGAATGTCTTCATCAATGGCGAATCGTTTGCCATTGGCAAGGCCGATAAAACGGCCCTGGAAACCCTGGCCAACGAACGCGCCCTCGATGGCACAGCCGTAGCCCAGGCTTCCGATGACGTGATGGATGCCTTATATACCTGGTATCAGGATGGCTGGATCGAACTGGCTTGAATGGGTGCAGCGTAGTAAAAGTGGTATTACAGCAGGGGGAATATCGGCATCTGCGCTAGCGCAATAAAACATATTATTTTTATATCGTTTTGTCGCGCTTTCGCAAATCGCTTACACTTGCTTGCAATTTGCTTCGGCAAATATTGCGATATCACAAAATAGTTGCGAATTTGCCTCTTGCTCCTATTGCGACGCACCAAAAATCGCTATAATATTCGGTTAGGAAGTTTCCGTTGTCTGGCAGGCACCACCTGGTACGAAAAGCCTTCGAAGACGACCTAACGAGCGATAATTACCGGTAATTATTCATCGCAACAATATTGATTTATTTTTTGAAATAATTAAGGAAAACAAATGAAAAAATCCCTGCTGATCGCCTCCCTGATGGTTGTTGCTCTGGCTGCTTGCAGCAAAAAAGAAGAAGCTCCTGCACCAGCACCAGTAGTTGAAACCCCAGCACCAGCACCAGCAGTTGAAGCTGCTCCAGCTGCTGCTGCTGACGCTGCTGCTTCGGCCGCTACCGACGCTGCTGCTGCTGCTTCGGCTGCCGCTTCGGCCGCTACCGACGCTGCTTCGGCTGCTTCGGCTGCTGCATCGGCTGCTAAGTAATTTAGCACCCTGCACTAAAGAAAGCCGGCCTTCGGGCCGGCTTTTTTATTGGGCAAACGCCCAAGCAAACCTGCTGCGCGCCGCGCTTTGCGGCCTGCGATGCTCACCGGCTCGGCGCCCCCGTACTAAAGTACGGTTACGCTTCTTGGCCACCAATCACTGTCGCTCGCCACGGTTTTGCTGGGCGTCGCAAACACCTATTGCATACCCAAAATAAAAAGGCTGACCCGGTTTGCACCGGACCAGCCTTTTTTATGATGTGTGACAGCTTTTGATAGCCGCCACTCAGCGAACTTATTTCAACTGGTCGTTCAGCAGACCCAGGATCTTCTCTGCCACTGGCGAGACATCCGGCTGGCCTTCGTTGCTGAGGATGCTGACCAGGCTGGTCGAGCCATTGCCTGCCTTGACCAGAACGCGGTAGCGCTGCGCGCCCTTGTCCTTGTCGGACGACGAGCCCCAGCTGAACAGTTTCGAGAAGAAGCCATCTTTCTTGACGGCATCCGGATCGACGTAACGCACGAAATACGTGCCTTGCGTGCGGTCGCGGTCTTCCACGGTGAAGCCAACGCGGTCCAGTGCCAGGCCGACGCGGCGCCAGGCGCGGTCGAAACTTTCATCGACTTCGATGGCGCGCGCCGGCGTGGCGGCGTCGCCCACCAGCTTGGCGTGCTGCGGCTGCACGATGGCGGCATCGACAGCCGTCTTCGCCTGCGCATCGTCGCTGGCCGCGCCCAGGCGCGTCATCAGCTTGGCAAGGAATTGCGCTTCCAGGCCCGGATCGTTGGGACGCGCGGTCCAGGTGGTGGTTTCCTTGTCGCGGCCCGTGACAACCTCTTCCACGCCACGGTGGCTGATGTAGATCTCGGTCGAACCATCGGCCAGGCGCTCCACGCGGGTACGGTATTTGTCTTTTTCACCGCTCGAATACAGGCCGTCGAAAGCCTTGCCGATGGTGCTGCGAATAAAGTCCTGCGGGATCTTGGCGCGGTTTTCGTTCCACTCTGTTTCCATGATGCCAGCCGTCGGCTGGTCGATGGCAATGGTAAAGCCCGAATCTTCCCAGAATTGCTTGAGCTGCGGCCACAGCACTTCAGGCGACTGCTTGACGACCAGCCAGCGCTGGTTGCCCGCGCGCTCGACCTTCACGCCGCCTGCCGTGACCGGCACGACGCCCACCACGCCGTCGGCGCCCACGACGACGGGCGTACCGGCCGTGGCGTTGCGCTGCGCGTTGTAGCCGGAAGCCGTGGCCACGCCATTTTTCGAATCCGGCAAGGAATAACGGTTGTCCTGCTGCAATTGCGTCAGGTCAGGCGGCACGTCCAGGGTGCCGGCTTTCTTGACCGACTTGTAGTCGACCTTGTCGCCGCCGACTACCGAACTGATCATGCCACAGCCCGCGAGGCTGGCTGCGACGGCGCCGATGACGATGCCGCGGACGGCGATGGTGGCAGGCGCCGATTTGGTTTTCTTGCAATTAGTCATGTCGTAACTGGATAAGAAGCTAAGTAGCAGCTGGAATCAGGGAAGGTCCGGACTGGTCGAGTCCGGGCTTGAAGTTCGGCTTAAGACAGGATGCCAGCGTCGCGCAAGGCATCGCGCACGGTGGCATGGCAATTCTCAGCCAGCGGCACCAGTGGCAAGCGTATGCCGGCTGGCATCAGGCCCATTTCGGCCAGCGCCCATTTGACGGGCACCGGATTGGGCTCGACAAACAATTTCTGGTGCAAAGGAAAAACTTTGTTATTGATGGCAATCGCCGTGGCGCGCTCGCCCGTCATGGCCGCGACGCACATGTCGTGCATGGCGCGCGGCGCGACGTTGGCCGTCACGGAGATATTGCCGTGGCCGCCGCAGAACATCAGTGCCATGGCGGTCGGATCATCGCCCGAGTACACGGCGAAGTCGGCCGGCACGAGGCGCAGCAGATCGATGCCGCGGCCGATATTGCCGGTCGCATCTTTCACGCCAACGATATTCGGGATGGCGGACAGGCGCACGATGGTTTCGTTGCTCATGTCGGCAACCGTGCGGCCAGGCACGTTGTACAGGATGACGGGGATGTCGACGGCTTCGGCGATGGCCTTGAAGTGCTGGTACATGCCTTCCTGGGTAGGACGGTTGTAGTACGGCACCACTTGCAAGACAGCATCGGCGCCCGCTTCTTTCGCGTAGCGCGTCAGTTTGATGGCCTCGGCCGTGGAGTTGCCTCCGGCGCCGGCGATGATAGGAATGCGTCCCTTGGCATGTTCGACGGTCAACTGGATCAGTTCGCAGTGTTCTTCCACGCTGACTGTTGCCGATTCGCCCGTCGTGCCAACGATGACGATGCCGTCCGTACCCTCGGCGATATGCCAGTCGATCAGCTTGCGCAGACCTGGAAAGTCCAGACTGCCGTCTGCGTGCATCGGGGTGACGATTGCTACAATGCTGCCCTTGATCATAGTAAGTTTATAGCGCCGATAAATAAAACAACGATTGTAGCGGATAGCCCGCGCCTGTGGTGCATTCTGACATAGTATGGCCGCTCAAAACGTCGGCAGCAGGGCTGCCAACCGTGGAAAATCCGGCCGGACGGCACAAATTCGTTGCACCAGAGCAGCTTTTGGCTGTTCCACGCGCCCATCCTCATACGCTACCACACGCAAGCCGTGCTGGACCGCCCAGGTCAGCATTTCGCCTTCCTTCAGCAGGAACTTCGGATTCGACGGCTTGCCGAACTGCTCATTGCCTTCAGCAAACGTTTCATACAGCAGCACGCCATCGGGCGCCAGGCTGGCAATCATGGCTTCCAGCAGGGGCCGGTGCAGGTAATTGGTGACGACGATGCCGGCAAAACGGCCGGGGGCGAAAGGCCATACGGCGCCCGGCCCTTCCAGGTCCACCAGCGACGTGGTGATGCCCGTGCCGGCCGCCTTTTCCAGCATTTCCGGATCATGGTCGAGCGCGATCACGGGATGGCCCAGGCTCACCAGGTGGCGCGCGTGGCGGCCCGCGCCGCAGGCCAGGTCCAGCACTTCGCCGCCGGGGATCAGGGGCGCCCAGCGGCGCAGCCAGCCGGAAATCGCTTCGGTTTCTAAAATTGGTTCAGTTACTTGCATCGGTACTTCCATCAATTATTTGCGTCCATCCAGTTGCTTGCATCAAGTCAACAGGGCCGTCAGGGGCGTGACCAGGGTGACAAAAATGCCAATGACAAATTCGATCGCTGCCAGCAAGGCGCGGTTCAATACGCCCGTGTACATCAGCAGCACCAGGGCGCCGAAGACATACAGGCTGTAGCGCTCGATACTGGCGTAAGGACGCGCCAGCTGCATCGGCAGCAAGCCCGTCATGATGCGTCCGCCATCGAGGGGCGGCACGGGAATCAGGTTAAAGACAAACATGGCCGCATTCACGCTGACGCCGGCGCCCGCCATCTTGCGGAAAAACATGCCCATTTCCGTCGGCGGCATCACGCTGAGCACGACAAAAGCGATCATCCAGCCCAGGCCCATGACGAAATTGGCGCCAGGACCGGCAAACGCCACCCAGGCCATCTGCTTCTTCGGATTGCGCAGGCGGCTGAAATCGACAGGCACCGGCTTGGCATATCCGAACGGCACCTGGATCGTGAAATACAGCATCAGGGGCAGCAAGATCGTGCCGAAAGGGTCGATATGCCGGATGGGATTGAGGCTCAGCCGGCCTTCGTTCGAGGCCGTGGGATCACCGAAATAACGGGCGGCATAGCCATGCGCCGCCTCATGCAGGGAAATGGCAAACAGCACCGGCACCAGGTAGACCGCAACGGTCTGGACTATCGTATTGAAATCGCTCATGACCGCGATTCTACCAGAGGCGTCCCAGCCCCTTTCTTACGTTGTCATTAAGAACACCTGCCAAAACCTACTGCGCGTCGCGATTTGCGGCCTGCGATGCTCACTGTGCTTCTTAGCCACAACTCCCTTCCGCTCGCTACGGTTTTGTCAGGTGTTGTAAAGATAGGTAAATGCAATCTCCTACAAACCCAGCACGGCCGGGTCGCCGCGTCCCACGCGCACCACTTCCGGCTCCGCTCCCGTCAGGTCGATCACGGTGCTGGGGCCATGCGCGCAGACGCCGCCATCGATGATCAGGTCGACCAGTTTTTCCAGCCGTTCGCGGATCGTGTCGGCGTCCGTCAGGCTGTCTTCATCGCCGGGCAGGGTCAGGGTCGCGCCCAGCAGCGGCTGGCCCAGCTCTTCCAGCAGGCATTGCACGATGCGGTGCTGCGGCACGCGCAGGCCGATGGTCTTGCGCGAAGGATGGCTGAGGCGGCGCGGCACTTCCTTCGTCGCTTCCAGGATGAAAGTGTAGGCGCCCGGCGTGGCCGCCTTGAGCAAGCGGAACTGGCGGTTGTCCACGCGGGCATACACGCCCAGCTCGCTTAAGTCGCGGCACAGCAAGGTTAAATGGTGCTTTTCATCCACGCCACGGATGCGGCGCAGGCGCTCGACGGCACCCTTGTCGTCGAGCTGGCACACCAGCGCGTAGCAGGAATCGGTCGGCAAGGCCACGACGCCGCCGGACTGGATGATCTGCGCCGCCTGCTTGATCAGGCGCATTTGCGGATTGTCAGGGTGAATCTGGAAAAATTGACTCATGTGTAAGCGTTCTGGCGAACCAGCTTGTTAAGTTGGCATCATTGTACGCCGCGCAGCGCGGCGATGCGTTGTTCGAGGGGCGGATGGGTGGCGAACAGCGCGCCCCAGCCGCCATTGCCGCCGCTGATGCCCAGCGCCTGCATCGATTGCGGCAGCTCGCCCGGCGGCACGCCGCCCAGGCGAGCCAGCGCGTGCATCATCGGCGTGGGGCTGCCCAGCAGCTTGGCGGAACCGGCGTCGGCGCGGAATTCGCGCTGGCGCGAGAACCAGGCCACGATGATGGAAGCGAGCAAGCCGAAGATCACTTCGCACACCATCACGGTCACAAAGTAACCGATGCCGCGTCCGCCCCCTTCGCGGTTGTTATTTTTCAACAGCACGTTATCGACAAAGAAACCCACCACGCGGGCCATGAAGACGACGAAGGTATTCACCACGCCCTGGATCAGGGTCAGGGTCACCATGTCGCCATTTGCGACGTGGGCGATTTCATGGCCCAGCACGGCTTCGACTTCATCGCGATTCATGCTTTGCAGCAAGCCGGTGGAGACGGCCACCAGCGCGGAATTCTTGAAGGCGCCCGTGGCAAACGCATTCGCGTCGCCCTCGTACACGGCCACTTCCGGCATGCCGATGCCGGCCCGCTCGGACAAGGCGCGCACGGTATTGACCAGCCACAATTCCGTCGACGAAGTCGGGTTGTCGATGACGCGCGCGCCCGTGCTCCACTTGGCCATCGGCTTGCTGATCAACAATGAAAAGATCGAACCCGTGAAGCCCACCACCAGCGAAAACACCAGCAGGCTGCCCAGGTTCAGGGTGCTGCCGCGCGCCGGATTGCCCACGCCCAGCAAACTGAGCACGAGCGACAGCACCAGCATCACGGCCAGGTTGGTTGCGATAAAAAGGACGATACGTTTCATGGGCGATGGCTCCGGATGACTATGTATAACAAGAATAACAAAAAGATATGCACGCTAACGCAGATTTCAAGCAGCGACACGACGGCGCATCGGCAGCCAGGAAAATCGTCGCGAGCGGCAGTGATTTGTGGCCGAGAAGCGCAACCGTACTGGAGTACGGTGAGCATCGCCGGCCGCAAAGCGCGCCGCGCAGCAGATTTGCCTGGCTGTCAGCTAAAACCAGTCGTACCAGATCGGGGTAACGCTGGCAGGCAGTGGCGGCAACATGGCAAAATCCACGCGCGATTCGCCCGGCGCATGGAAATCCGTGCCGCGCGAGGCGAGGAAGCCGTAGGCATTGGCCAGCTGCGCATATTCCGGATACTGGTCCGGACTGTGGCTGCCCGTGACGACTTCGATGGCCACGCCGCCGAGTTGCTTGAATTCATCGAACAGCACGCCTTGCGCCATGTCGCTGAAGCGGTAGCGGCCCGGATGGGCGATGACGGCCACGCCGCCCGCCCCGCGTATCCAGCCCACCGCTTCGGCCAGGGTGGCCCAGCGGTGCTCGACATAGCCCGGCTTGCCTTCCGACAGGTATTTCTTGAACACGTCAGGGATATTCGCGCATTTGCCCGTTTCCACGATGTAGCGGGCAAAGTGCGTGCGCGACATCAGGTCTGGGTTGCCGACGAACTTCAAGGCCCCTTCATAGGCATCGGGGATGCCGGCCAGGTCCAGCTGGCGGGCGATTTCGCGGCCGCGCGCGTCGCGCCCGGAACGCGTCTGGTGCAAGCCCTGCACCAGACCCGGATTGTTTTCATCGACTTGCAAGCCGACGATGTGCACGGTTTCACCGGCCCACGTAATGGAAATTTCCACGCCGGCCACGAAGCGCATGCCCAGGTCCAGCGCGGCCGTGCGCGCGGCGGCAATGCCGGACACTTCATCGTGGTCCGTCAGCGCCCACACGTCGACGCCCGCCTTGCGTGCGTGCGCAGCCACGGCGGCGGGGGACAGCACGCCGTCGGAGATATTCGAATGACAATGCAGGTCGACTTTAAGCATGTGAAAACAATACCCTGCACGGGCTCAGCATGGAAGAAGTTTTCATTGTACGCTGCTTGTCAAATAGCGCTGCAGCGTTCCCGACACACATCAGGCCAAAAAGGCTTCCACCAGCCTTGCCAGTGCCTGCGGCTGGTCATGATGCAGCATGTGGCCCGCGTCCAGCATCATCTCGCAGCGCACATCCTTGATGCAGGCCAAACGCCGGTCGATTTCGATGCGCGCCTGCTCCTTGGGCCCCATCCATTGCCACATATTCGTGTCATCGGCCTCCACCCACAGCACGGGCGCCGTGATGCGGCGCCAGCAGGCCATCACCTCTTCCACCTGGTACAGGATGGGATTGACGCGCTTGTGCTGCGGGTCGCCCATGATGTCCCACTCTCCCGCCTCGTTCTGCGCCGACCAGTGTTCGGCGAGAAAAGCCGCGCGCTCGTCCGGCAGGCGCGGATTGGTCTTTTGCAGACGCCCGGCCACGGCCTGTTGCGTGGGATAGCTGCGCATGGCGGGCGGCTCGCGCAATTCGTCGAGCCACTTGGCGTAGCGGCCCGGCGCCTGCTCCGGCTTGGTGGCCATCATGCCGAAGCCTTCCAGGTTGATGAAGCGGCTGATGCGCTCGGGCCGCACGCCCGCGTACAGGCCGGCCACGTTGGCGCCCATGCTGTGGCCCAGCAGGTTGACGGGGGCGTCCGGCGAATAGTGCAGCAGCATGGCGTCCAGGTCGGCCAGGTAATCGGGGAACCAGTAGGTATCCGATTGCGTGTAGTCGCTGAGGCCAAAGCCGCGCCAGTCGGGCGCGATCACATGCCAGTCGCCTTGCAACTCGTCGACGACGAACTGGAACGAGGCTGCCACGTCCATCCAGCCATGCACCATGAACAGGATGGGTGCGCCTTCGCGGCCCCAGTGGCGCACATGCGTGCGTGCGCCGCGGATGTTGATGAATTCGGAACGGGAAAGTTTCATGGGTTTCATCGGATGCCTGCCTTGAAAGTGGCGCAGATGGCGCCACATGCTGTGTCTGTAGATAGGGCGCGTATAAAAGTACGACCGTTCGATAATTATACCGGATTAACGCCCGGCGCTCGGACTTGCCCTGCAACAGCGTAAAATAGCGCAAAACTTCCGCGTCCGGCCGTGCCCGGCGCTTCCACCACCGCCACAGGCTAACGATGACACTCTACCAATTGGGCGCCGATGCGCCGCTGATTGATGCTTCCGCTTTTGTTGCCGACACGGCCAATGTGATCGGCAAGGTGACCCTGGAAGCGAATACGTCCGTATGGTTCGGCGCCACGATTCGCGGCGACAACGAACGCATCACCGTGGGCGCCAACAGCAATGTGCAGGAAGGCGCCGTACTGCATACGGATCCGGGCTACCCGCTGGACATCGGCCGGAACGTCACCATCGGCCACCAGGCAATGTTGCATGGCTGCACGATCGGCGATGGCGCCCTGGTCGGCATCCAGGCCGTGATCCTGAATGGCGCGAAGATCGGCAAGAACTGCCTGGTCGGCGCGGGCGCGCTGGTCACGGAAGGCAAGGAATTTCCCGACAATATGCTGATCATCGGCTCACCGGCGAAAGCCGTGAGGGCCCTGACGGCAGACGATATCACCAGACTACAAGGCAACGCCGTGAACTATGTGCAACGCGGCCAGCTATTTAATACGCAACTCAAGAAGATTGGATAAAAGAATGACGACTGAAACCACGGGCGCAGTCAGCGCAGCCCTTACCGGCCAGGATACCCTGCAAAAATTTATTTTCGACAACGCCGCCGTGCGCGGCCAGTTCATCGACGTTTCCGGCACCTGGCAGGAAGTGGTGTCGCGCCACGCCTACCCGACGGCCGTGAAAAAAGTGCTGGGCGAAATGGTGGCCGCCGCCGCCCTGCTGTCGGCCAACCTGAAATTCAACGGCTCCATCATCATGCAGATCCACGGTGACGGTCCCGTGCGCCTGATGGTGGTCGAGTGCGATTCCGACCTGCGCCTGCGCGCCACGGCCAAGCTGGACCCGGATGCCGCGATTCCCGACGTGGCCACCGTGCCGCAGCTGCTCAACGCCACGGGCAAGGGCCGCTTCATCATCACCCTGGACCCGGCCGACAAGGTGCCGGGCCAGCAACCGTACCAGGGCATCGTGCCGCTCGACGGCGACGACATGGCGACCGTGATCGAAAACTACATGTTGCGCTCGGAACAGCTCGACACGCGCCTGTGGCTGGCCACGGACGACACCGTCTCACGCGGCCTGCTGCTGCAAAAACTACCCCACCATGGCGGCAAGGCCGAAGCGACGCCCGTGTCGGAAGAAGATGCGCTGGACACGTGGAACCGCGCCGTGATGCTGGCGTCGACCCTGAAAGAGGCGGAAATCCTGTCGACGGACATCGATACCCTGATGCAGCGCTTGTTCTGGGAAGAAACGATCCGCGTCTTCGACCCGCTGCACCCGAGCTTCCATTGCACTTGCACGCGCGAAAAAGTGGGCAATATGCTCAAGATGCTGGGCGAGGAAGAAGTCAACAGTACCCTGGAAGAAGTGGGGCAAGTGGGCGTGAACTGCGATTTCTGCGGCCAGCACTACGAGTTCGACAAGGTCGATTGCGCGCAACTGTTCATCACGGATGCGCCGGCCGAAGTGCTCATCCCGCCAGCCGCCAGCATTAACTAAGTGTAATAATCTCCGCGCCGCCCCTCAGGCGGCGCAATTGTTTCTACTGTCATCTTCCCGTCATCAGTTCGTCATCAGCCCGTCACGCGCCGCCGTTACGCTGCGCAGCTTGCATTACTTCCCACTTTCCACAGGCTGATGATGACCACCCACTTGACGCTGGCCCTGCGCCGCCATTCCTTCCACGTGTTGCTGGGCGCTTGCGCCGCGGGCTTGAGCCTGCCGGCACTGGCGCAAACGGCCGTCGCTGCCGCCGTGGCGTCCGCCGCCACCGACATGGCCGCTGCTGCTGCCCCGGCTGCCGACGACAATGCCCCGATCACCACCGTGGAGATTTCCTCGCGCAAGACGCGTTCTTCCGTCGCCCTGAGCAAGAGTGAAATCCAGAAAATCCTGCCCGGCACGAATCCCCTGAAAGCCTTGCAAACCTTGCCCGGCGTCAGCTTCCAGACGGCCGATCCATGGGGCAACAACGAGCAGAACTTGTCGCTGTTCGTGCATGGTTTTTCCGGCCAGCAACTGGGCTACACCATGGACGGCGTGCCACTGGGTGACCAGCAGTACGGCAACTACAACGGCCTGTCGCCGCAGCGCGCCGTGATCAGCGAAAACGTGCGCAGCGTCGTGCTGTCCTCGGGCGCGGGCGACTTGGCCACGGCCTCGACCAGCAACCTGGGCGGCACCATCGAAACCTATTCCAGCGACCCGCTGGCCACGCAGGGCGCCAGCGTGCAGCAAACCGTGGGCAGCCACCGTACCTCGCGCACGTTTGCCCGCTACGACACGGGCGCCTTCGGCGACGGCAGCAGTGCCTATTTTTCCATCCTGCACCACGAAGCGCGCGCCTGGGACTTCGATGCGCGCCAGGGCGGCGACCAGTTCAACGCCAAGTACGTCAACCGCAGCGAGGCGGGCAAGCTGACCCTGTTCTTCAATTACTCGGACAAGATCGAACCGAACGAAGACAGCACCGTGCACGTCGCTGGTGAAACGAGCGCGCCGTACACGCGTCCCTTCCTGTATCCGGATTTCAAGGCGGCCCTCAACTACCTGTCGCCGACAGGCGCGACGCCTGCCGCCGATGGCAACAATTACCGCAATTACTACAGCGATGCGCAGCGCACCGATTACCTGGCCTACGCCAAGTTCGACGCCAATTTGTCCGAAGGCATGACATGGTCGAACCAGGTGTATTACCACAAGGATGACGGCGCGGGCGTGGTGGCCGGCCCCATCGGCGTGGCCGGCTTGCCGGGCCTGTTCAGCGTGTACTACCCGAAGCAGAACCTGAAGGAAGTCTTCGGCAACTCGGGCTACGCCGTGCGCACGACGGAATACGACATCAAGCGCGGCGGCTTCATTTCCACGCTGCGCAAGGAAATCGGCGAGCATCAGCTGGAAGCGGGCCTGTGGCTGGAACAGAACCGCTCGTCCGCCTACCGCCGCTGGTATGCGCTGGACGTCAACAATCCGACTTCGCCGTACGACCGCCCCAGCAATCCCTTGATCACGCAATACGGCAGCGAGATCGACAACAAGGTGGTGCAGTTGCACTTGCAGGATGAGTGGCGCATCCGTCCCGATATCGCCCTGCAGGCCGGTTTCAAGTCCAGCCTGCAGTTTGCCGATGGCCAATTCCCCGTGCAGCCGGCCAAGGGCGCCATTTCCGGCGGCTCGACAGCCTTGCCGGTCGGCACCATCAATACGAAAAAATGGTTCTTGCCGCAAGTGGGCGCGCGCTGGGATTTCACGCCGCAAGACCAGCTGTATTTCAATATCCAGAAGAACATGCGCCAGTTCGTCACCTACGGCGGCGGCGGCGCCTCGCCGTGGAGCTTGTCGAGCCAGGCCGCGTTTGATTTGTTCAAGCGCGATGCCAAGCCGGAAACGGCCCTCACCTATGAAGTGGGCGTGCGCGGCAGCCACGCCTTGAACCTGGGTGCCATCACGGCCATCGATGGCCAGGTCAATGTATACCACGTCGATTTCAGCAACCGCTTGCTGCAGATCAGCCCGACGCCCGTGATTTCCTCCATCATCGGTGGCAACCCCGTGCTGGCCAACGTGGGCAGCGTGCGCACGGACGGCATCGATATCGCGGGCACCGTCCACTTTGGCAACAATTTCTCGTTCTACAATGCCCTGTCGTACAACCGCTCGCAGTACGCGGACAATTACAACAATGGCGCCGCGCTGGTGCAGACGGCGGGCAAGAACGTGCCGGGCTCGCCGGAGTGGCTGAACAAGTTCGTGGCCTCGGCCACGTTTGGCGACATCGAAGTGCAACTGACGGGAGACTATGTGGGCAAGCGCTACGCGACGTACACCAACGATCTGTCCGTGCCCAGCTATTTCCTGATGGGCCTGGGCGTGTCGGGCAAGCTGCCGGCCATGGCCGGCTGGCTGAAAAATCCGCGCTGGAGAGTGAATATCAGCAACCTGGCCAACCGCGAAGGCTCGCTGAACGTGGTGGTGGGCGCGGCCGACAAGACGTATAACACCTTCCCCATCGCCCCACGCCAGGGCTTCCTGACCTTGACGGCGGATTTCTGATGCGCGCGCCCGCTCTGCCCCGGCGTCACTTTTCGCGCCGCAGCTTCGTCCAGGCGGCCGTCGGCGGCCTGGCCCTGGCCGCCGCGCCCGGCTTTGCGGCCGGCCTGCTGGAGACAAAACCGGCCCGTCCGCTCGTCTTCGCCCACCGCGGCGCCAGCGCCCTGCGCCCTGAACACACGCTGGCGTCCTACGCCAAGGCCATCCTCGACGGCGCCGACTACGTCGAGCCGGACCTGGTGGCCACGCGCGACGGCATTCTCGTGGCCCGCCACGAAAGCAACCTGATCGACACCACCGACGTGGCGCGCCGTCCCGAGTTTGCCAGCCGGCGCGGCAAGAAGATGGTCGACGGCGAATGGCACGAAGGCTGGTTCGTTGACGACTTCACCCTGGCGGAACTGAAAACCCTGCGCGCCATCGAACGGCTGCCGAAAGTACGTACCGGCAACACCTTGTACGATGGACAATTCCAGATCCCGACGTGGGAAGAAATCATCGATTTTGTTGCAGCGCAATCGGCCGCCAGCGGGCGCATCATCGGCCTGGTGCCGGAACTGAAAAGCTCGACCTACTTCCGCGATGCTGGCCTGGCGCTGGAAGACCGTTTCCTGTCGACCATGCTGGCGCACGAGTACACGCGCCGCGCGCCGATCGAAATCCAGTCCTTCGAAGTGGCGAATCTGAAATACTTGCGCGAAAAGCTGGGACGGCGCGCCAACGTGCGCCTGATGCAGCTGGTGGTGGGCGGCGATGTGCGCCCGATGGACGTGGCCAAGGCGGGCGGCAAGCTGACCTTCGGGCAAATGATCACGCCGGCCGGCCTGCGCGACATCGCCGCCTACGCGGACGTGGTGGCGCCGCCCACGCGGGGTGTCATCCCATTGGGCGCCGACCAGCGCCTGGCCAAGCCCTCTTCCATCGTCGACGATGCGCACCAGGCGGGCTTGCTGCTACACACCTGGACCTTCCGTCCGGAAAACCGTTTTCTGGCGGCCGACTTCCGCGACGGCAATGGCGAGAATGCGCGCAACGAGGCCGGTTCCGTGGCGGAAATGCGGCGCTATATCGAGACGGGACTCGACGGCTTTTTCAGCGACGATCCGGGTCTGGGACGCATCGCCGCAGGATAAACATTTCGTAACAAATTCATTTTCAGGGCGTGGCCGATGGCTACGCCCTTATTATGCGTTTCTTGAATTTCTGAAATTGGAATTTGAAATTGGACGCATATCGCAAACTCCATTATTGTGCAATGCAACAACAGACCATTCATGGAGGGCATATGTCCACTTTTACCAACACCTACAGCAACGACAACGACAATTACTTCAGCAACCTGGGCCGCGCCACGCGCGCCTTCCTGGGCGCCCTGCTCGCTTCCAAGCCGTACAGCGAACTGGCGCAGAAGGAAGTCATCGCCACCACGACGACCAGTGCCGATGACGAGCGCTATGTGCGCCCAAGTAAGAGCGATTTCGCCCTGCTGAACTCGGAAGCGAACCGCTACGAAAAGCTGATGCCGAATCTGGCCGCAGAACTGCGCTTCCTGGCGTCGCGCGGTTAAAAAGCGTTCATGGCGGCGTTGCCTGCGCCTTGCCGTACTGACGTACTGTCTTCGGCTTGGCGCCTGGCCCTGGACGTTTTTTAGCTCACTAAATATTAACAAGGAATTTTTATGATGTTTCTCGAAACCGCATTGATCGCCGTGGCCGTCGTGGTCACCGGCATCCATTTTTACCTGATCACGACCGGCAAGGCCCGTTTCTGATCGGCAAGCAGCAAGGCAGTAGCACCACGCCGCGCCATGCGGCCAGTCGTGTGCAGCAGTACAAGGTAATAAGTACAAGGTAGTCATGTGATATGTCAGCCTGGCAATCGGTCCAGGCTGGCAAGTGGGAAGTAATCCGTACTCAGTGCGGCGCAGCAGCGTCCACCGGTGTTTCCAGCAGTGGCGGGGTCTGGCCCTTGCGCACGATCTGCACGAAAATCTCATTCTGTTTGACCATGCCCAGCTCATAGCGGGCACGCTCCTCGACGGCGCCCGTACCATCTTTCAGGTCGCGCACTTCGGATTCGAGCTTGGCGTTTCGCGCCTTCAATTCCACGTTCTTCTTGTTGGCCACCGCCACTTGGGCTTCCATGTCGGCAACACGCAGCCAGCCACCTTTACCCAGCCAGAGGGGAAATTGTATCAACAGCAGCAGGGCTGCCAGGGCGAGCGTAATCAGGCGCATGGGGCATTCAGTTAAAAAACCGGCCGGAACATCTCCGGCCGGCCAGTGGGTTTTACATCAGCTTACTTCAGATTATAGAACGCATCGCGGCCAGGGTAGCTGGCGATGTCGCCCAAGTCTTCCTCGATACGCAACAGCTGGTTGTACTTGGCCATGCGGTCCGAACGCGACATGGAGCCGGTCTTGATCTGCAGGGCATTCGTGGCAACGGCGATATCGGCGATGGTCGAGTCTTCCGTTTCGCCCGAGCGGTGCGAAATGACGGCCGTGTAACCGGCGCGCTTGGCCATTTCGATGGCGGCGAAGGTTTCCGTCAGGGTACCGATCTGGTTGATCTTGATCAGGATCGAGTTGGCGATGCCTTTCGAGATGCCTTCTTTCAGGATCTTGGTGTTGGTGACATACAGGTCGTCGCCGACCAGTTGCACTTTCTTGCCCAGTTCCTTTGTGAGGATCGCCCAGCCGTCCCAGTCGCCTTCATGCATCGCGTCTTCGATCGAGATGATCGGGTACTTGTCGCACCAGGTCGCCAGCAGGTTGGTGAATTCGGTGGCCGTCAGGCTCAGGCCTTCGCCTTCCATTTCATACTTGCCGTTCTTGTAGAACTCGGACGCGGCGCAATCGAGGCCGATGGCGATCTGCGTGCCTGGCTCGTAGCCCGCTTCTTCGATGGCCTGGATGATCAGCTTGATGGCTTCTTCATGGTTGGCCAGCGATGGCGCGAAACCGCCTTCGTCGCCCACGTTGGTGTTCAGGCCCTTCTTGTGCAGGATCTTTTTCAGCGTGTGGAATACTTCCGCGCCGTAGCGGACGGCTTCCTTGAACGACGGTGCGCCCACGGGAATGATCATGAATTCCTGGATGTCCAGGTTGTTGTCGGCGTGTGCGCCGCCGTTGATGACGTTCATCATCGGCACTGGCATCTGCATGGCGCCCGAGCCGCCGAAATAGCGGTACAGCGGCAAGCCCGCTTCTTCAGCGGCAGCCTTGGCGACAGCCATCGAGACGGCCAGGATGGCGTTGGCGCCCAGGCGCGATTTGTTTTCCGTGCCGTCCAGGTCGATCAGGGTACGGTCCAGGAAAGCCTGCTCATTGGCGTCCAGGCCCATGATGGCTTCGGAGATTTCGGTATTGATGTTTTCGCATGCTTGCAGCACGCCCTTGCCGAAGTAGCGCTTGGCGTCGCCATCGCGCAATTCCACGGCTTCGCGCGAACCGGTCGAGGCACCCGACGGCACGGCCGCACGGCCCATCACGCCCGATTCCAGCAACACATCGCATTCGACGGTCGGGTTACCGCGCGAGTCCAGGATTTCGCGGCCGATAATATCAACAATAGCACTCATGTCATTCTCCAAAGTTAAGCGTAACAGGGGCTGCACACTGCGTTCTGATGCGCAATTGCACAAAGTGGGCAAAGAAACTCCCGGCGGAGACTATCAGGCCGGGAGCTGTCTTACAGGTAATACTGTCGCTATCGACCGGCGTTATTCAGCGACGGCGTTGGCTGCCTTGTGCGCCAGCGCTGCCTTGATGAACGAGGTAAACAACGGATGGCCGGTGCGTGGCGTCGATTTGAACTCAGGATGGTATTGCACGCCCATATACCATGGGTGGGCATTTTCACCCGTGCGTGGCAATTCCATGATTTCGCACAAATCTTCGCTCGGCGTGCGGGCCGACACGATCAGGCCAGCCGCTTCGACACGGGCCAGGTAGTGATTATTGGCTTCGTAGCGATGGCGGTGACGCTCGGTCACCACGCTGCCGTAGATCTCGGCGGCGAGGGTGCCCGGATTGACGGCGCAGGTCTGCGCGCCCAGGCGCATGGTACCGCCCAGGTCCGAGTTTTCATCGCGCAACTCGACTTTACCATCGTGGTTTTGCCACTCATTGATCAGTGCAACGACAGGTTGATCCGTATCAAGGTCGAACTCGGTCGAATTCGCGTTTGGCATGCCTGCCTTGTTGCGCGCGTATTCGATCAGGGCCACTTGCATGCCCAGGCAGATGCCCAGGTAAGGGATCTTGTTTTCACGGGCGAACTGGGCGGCCTTGATCTTGCCTTCCACGCCGCGCTTGCCGAAGCCGCCCGGTACCAGGATGGCATCGTACTTGCCCAGGTTGTCGCAACCGGTCGTTTCGATTTCTTCCGAATCGATGTACTCGATGTTGACGCGGCTTTCCGTGTGGATGCCGGCGTGGCGCAGCGCTTCGATCAGCGACTTGTACGACTCGGTCAGCTCCACATACTTGCCGACCATGCCGACGGTGATTTCCGCCTTCGGATGTTCCATCGTATAGATCAGCTTGCTCCAGATCGACAGGTCGGCCGGCGCAGGATCGAGGTCCAGCGCGTCGCAGATGATCTTGTCGAGGCCCTGGTCGTGCAGCATTTGCGGCACTTTGTAGATGGTGTCGACGTCCCAGACGGAAATGACGGCGTCTTCCTCGATGTTCGAGAACAGCGAGATTTTCGCGCGCTCGTCTTCCGGGATGGCGCGGTCGGCGCGGCACAGCAGCGCGTTTGGCAAGATGCCGATTTCGCGCAGCTTTTGCACCGAGTGCTGGGTCGGCTTGGTTTTCAGTTCACCGGCCGAGGCGATGTAAGGCACCAGGGTCAGGTGGACGAAAGCCGTGTTCTTGCGGCCGGCGCGCAGGCTCAGCTGACGCGCCGCTTCCAGGAAGGGCAACGATTCGATATCGCCGACGGTGCCGCCGATTTCGCACAGGGCGACGTCGTAGCCTTCGGCGCCACGGCGGATGTAATCCTGGATTTCATTGGTGATATGCGGAATCACCTGCACGGTCTTGCCCAGATATTCGCCCCGGCGTTCCTTGCGGATCACCGATTCATAGATCTGGCCAGTGGTGAAGTTATTCACCTTTTTCATGCGGGTGGAGATGAAGCGCTCGTAGTGACCGAGGTCGAGGTCGGTTTCGGCCCCGTCATCGGTGACGAATACTTCACCGTGCTGCATAGGGCTCATCGTGCCAGGATCGACGTTGATATACGGGTCGAGCTTGAGCATGGTGACTTTAAGGCCGCGCGATTCGAGGATCGCGGCGAGGGAGGCGGCGGCAATCCCTTTTCCAAGGGAAGACACAACGCCACCAGTGACGAAGACAAATTTGGTCATTGCAGATGGTGCCGAACGGCACGTGCGGGAAATTGAAATTATACACTAAAGCCCGCCTGCGTCGCTCCCCGCGCGCGGAAATTTGCGCCAAATGACGACTATCCCTCCCCCTCCTGCTGTCTACGCGCAACAAAATTACCCAATAACAATAATTGAAATATTTCCAATTCCATATTTTGTGTGGGAGACCGAACAGACCCTGCCACGGCATACGTCCAGACTGGAATTTTTCAACGGAGGTACATCATGAGCTACGAAGAACGCGACGCCTACGGCATGTATGTCAACCGCGGCCACAAAGGCCCCGGCCCTGAACTGATGGGTGCAGACACCCTGATCGGCGACCATGTGCACAACGCCAAGGATGAACATCTGGGCGAAATCAAGGAAATCATGATCGACATGCGCAGCGGCAAAATCGCCTACGCCGTCATGTCGCACGGCGGCGTCTTCACCATCGGCGAAAAGCTGTTCGCCGTGCCGTGGGAAGCGCTGCTGCTCGACACCGTCAACAAGCGCTTCACCCTCAACGTCGACAAGGAACGCATCGAAAACGCCCCCGGCTTCGATACGGATAACTGGCCGAACATGGCCGATACCACATGGGTCAATTCCATCCATAGTTACTACGGAACCACACCACGCTGATAACACCTGACAAAACTTACTGCGCGGTGCGCTTTGCGGCCGGCGATGCTCACTGTGCTATAGCACAGCTGCGCTTCTCGGCCACAAATCACATCCGCTCGCTACAGTTTTGTCAGGCGTCGCCGCTTTGCTAAAAAACTAGAAGCGGTACTCCAGCCCCGCCACATACGTCCTGCCCCGCGCCGTACTCATCGGCGTATTGTCGTTCGACTGCGACGGCATCGAGTTCAAGCGGTTCAGCGCTTCCGAGTAATTCTTGTTCATGGCGTTTTGCACCGACAGGCGCAGGAACAGGTTTTTCGTCACCTGGTAGCTGGCATACAAATCGATCACGGCCGGGATCTTCGGATTGTCGGCCTTGAGCACTTCGCCCGTCGCTTCATCGGCTTCATTATCCGGCGACAGGCGGCGGTTCGATCCCGTGTGCTTGATGATGGCGCCCACTTCCAGCTTGTTGTCCAGCAAGCGCGTGCCCACGTCGAGGTTGTAGTACACGCTGGGCAGCTCGCTGATGTCGGCCGCGCCAAACCACGCGCTGGCGATCGAGGTGGGCTGGCTGGTCTTTTCACGCGTGTACGACAGGCGCGCATAGGCAGGCCCCAGCTGGTACTGCGCTTCCAGTTCCCAGCCGCGCGTATGCACGGGTGTGGCCGAGTTAATGTAGATATACATATTCGTCACGTACGCATCGACGGTCTCCCAATCCGTGGCGATCACTTCCGATATATTGCACTTGCGCCCGTTATCGCACACGAGGAAGGATTGGCTGGTGATATAGCCATCGATCTTGCTCTTGAAATACAGGGCCTTGAAGTTCAGCGCATCGTTCTTGCTCAGCAAACCATGCAGGCTGGAATTAAAGCCCAGCTGATAGGTCGTCGCTTTCTCGCCCTTCAGGAAGGGGTTCATCGACGCCCCGCCGTCATTCGAGAAAAACACTTCCTGCGGATTCGGGCCGCGCATGGTGCGCTCGGCGCTGGCAAACGGCTGGAACCAGGGCGTGAACTGGGCCGACAGCAGCAGCGACGGATTGATGCCGTGTTCGTTCAGCGCGATATGCGCCGCCCCTTGCGGGAAACATTTCACGCGCTCGTCGCAGGCCGGCTTGTAGCCCGTCAATTCGAAACGCGTGTAGTTCAGGCCGGCATTGAGCTGAACAATGCCGCGGTTGTATTGCAGGCCAGCATACAGGCTGTCGATCTTTTGCTTGCCGGCGGGACCAAAGGTATTGTTTTCAATCGATTGCAGGTTCGCGTCCGGGTTGTCCGGGTCATCGACGAGGCTTTCCACGTGCTTGCTGTATTGATTGCGCATCAGCTTGCCGCCCACGGTCACCAGCGCATCGCCGCCCGCCAGCTTGAAGCTGCTGGTGTTGTTGATATCGAAGGCGTCGGCGCGGTTGGCCGTGCTGGTGTTGACGAAATTGATCAGGGCTTCCGGCATGTATTTCTGCTTGCCGCGGCTGCTGCTGGCCACCACATTGAGATCGATCAACTCGGAAAACGGCGTGTAGTGATATTTTACGTAGTAGTCATCGCTCCGGATATCGCGGCGCGTGAACGTATTGCGGTAATCGCGCGCCGACAGTTCCAGCGCATGGAAGTCGCTCAAAGCGAGGTCCAGTTTGAGCAGTTGCGACTTCGGCTTCTGCTTATAAAAACGGTTGTAGCCGAAGCCGAATTCCTCGCTGTCCGTGCCATTGCCATTCTTGTAGTTGTTGCCGATCACGCTCGCGCTGGTGGCGGCCATGAAACCCACGCTGCCGCCGTCGAAGGCCGGATTTCTCATGCCCACGGCCAGCATGGCGCTGCGCCCCACGCCATTGCTGCCGGCGGACATCTTCGTGCGCGCCCCCGCCTTTTCCCCGGCGAACACGACGTCATCGACGCCGATGGTGCGGAAATTGGCGCTGCCGCCCAGCGCATTGACGCCGTCGCCGCCGACGGCATTGCCGCGCGACACATCCACGCCGATGATGAAATTCGGGTCGATCAGGGCGCCGAACTGGCTGCTGGGCACGCTACCATGCGCCACTTCCGATGGCGCGCTGCCATAGTAATTTTGCGTCACGCCATCGACCATGGTGTTGACCCGGCCAAAGCCGGACAGGCCGCGGATGTTCACGCTGACGGCACCCTGCGCCGGATCGATCTGGGTAAACGTGCCCGGCATGCCGCGCAGGATCTGGTCGACGGGCTGCAAGCGCGTGTCCGGCCCGCGCGCACTGAAGGCGCCCGGTTTTTCCAGCGCCTGCTGTTCCACGGGAACCGTTTCTCCCGAAACATTCAGCGGCGAAAACTCCACCTTGCCCGCCGCATTTTCCTGCGCCTGTTGCGCCCATCCCTGCTGCGCCAGCAACGCCATGCAGACGCCCACGGCTCGCGCCATTGTCTTGATATGCATACACCCTCGATTTGTTATGGATAGATTTTTGAATGAAAAACAATCGGCATCCTCATGCCTTGTCCTGTCCTGGCTCCAGCTTGAACGAGACGGGCAAGGTGACGGTCACCGTGCCCTGGTGCAGGACGTTATCGGGTGGCGCCGGCAACGGTTGCGCGCGCTCAAGCACTTGCAGCGCTTCGCGGTCGAGCAGCACCGTGCCCGATGAAGTGACCAGTTCGCTGGCCAGCAGCTTGCCGTCGCGGTCCACCTGGAAGCGCACCCAGGCGGCGCCAGCCCGCTTGCGCTGGCGCGCATCGCCCGGATAGCGCTTGAAGTGGGCCAGATGGCTGAGCACGCGGCTTTGCCAGCTGGCCGGCGCCGCGCTGGCGGGCGGCGTGTCGCTATTGAACGGCGCCGCCTGCGGACCGCGCACGGCAGCCGGTGCCGGCGTGGCGCTGCTGCTGGCCTGTGCGGGCACGGCAGCTTCCTTGGCGACATCCTTGCCCGGCTCCGTCGATGGGCTGGCAGCCGCCTTTTCCTCTTTTTCCGCCGCGACGATCTCCGGCACGGCGGCGCGCGCCAGCACGGGCAGCGCCTCTTGCCGGATGGCGCTCCTTGGCGGCCGGGCCGAGCTGGAGGCAGCCGACTGGCGCGCGCCCACGGCATGCGCGACCTGTATTTCCGGCGACATCGCCTGTGCGGCAAATACCACCATCACGCTGGCCGCCGGGTTGGCGGGCGCCACGGCGACGGGCTGCCAGCTGGCCCACAGCAGCAACGCCAGTATGCCCGCTACCACTAGCGCCGTGGCGATGCCCCAGTTCAATACAGGGCGCGGATTCACCCACCCTCCCGGCCGACCAGGCCCACTTTCAGATAACCGGCCTGGCGCAGGGCATCCATCACGCCCAGCACGTCTTCATACGCCGCTTGCTTGTCGGCCTGGAAAAACAGGGGGCGTTGGCGGTCGCCGCCCGTCTGGGCGTCAAGCAAACCGCCCAGCTGCTCACGCGCCACGGGCGACTCGCCCAGATACAGGCTGTGGTCCGCTTTCAGGGAAACGAACAGGGGCTTTTCGGGGCGCGGTTCCGGCTTGGCCGTGGCGGCCGGCAAGTCGATTTTCAGGTCGACAGTGGCCAGCGGCGAGACCACCATGAAGATGATCAACAACACCAGCATCACATCGATGAAGGGCGTGACATTGATCTCGCTCAACTCTGGCATGTCGGCCGTGTCGTCATCCGGGGAAGGAAAGAGGCTGGCCATGGCTCAGGCCTGCTTGCGCGTGTCGAGGTCGCGGCTCAGCATCAGCAGCACTTGCGCGGAAGCGGCCCGCAACTGCGCCTTGTACTGGTTGATGCCACGGCTGAGCACGTTATAGATGACGACGGCGGGAATCGCCGCCACCAGGCCCAGGGCGGTGGCCAGCAAGGCTTCCGCGATGCCGGGCGCGACGGTTGCCAGATTCGTGCTCTGGCTGACGGCGATGCCGATAAAACTGTTCATGATGCCCCACACGGTGCCGAACAGGCCGACGAACGGCGCCACGGCGCCGATGCTGGCGAGCAGGCCGATGCCTTGCGTCATGGCGCGCACCTGCTGCGCAATGAACTGTTCCTGGCGAAAACCGGCCCGCTCTTTCAGGGCCGCCGTCGGCGCGCTGGCGTGCGACAGATCCAGCTCCTGCTGCACATCGTCGAGCAACTGCTGCGCCAGCGAAGTGCTGCCTGCCCCCTCCACCTTGGCGGCCGCGTCAGGCAGCGAGGTGGCCGTCTTCAGCATGGCGACGGCTTGCGCCGCCGCGCGCCGGGCTTGCAGCAAACTGGCGCCCTTCACCAGCAACACCACCCAGGTGGCCAGCGCGGCAATCAGCAAGCCGATGAGCACGCTTTTGACAACCTGGTCGGCGGCGAAAAACATGCCCAACGGCGACATATCGTGCGGCAAGGCGGACGCTTGCGCGGTGGCGTGGAACAGGGAAAGAAACATGCCGCCAGCGGCGGCTTTGATACGGAACAAGGGGATACGCATGGGAGCTTCAACAGGTAACAGGCATGGCTGCGCCAACGGCGCGCACGCGCATGCAAAAAAATCGGACGGACTACCTGGCTGCTGCGGGGAAGCTTGCTGGGGGAGAATGCCGGGCTGACCGCCCGGCGGAGGTGAAACGGCTTACTTGGCGCTGGCGATGGCGGATGCGGCAACCGGCGTGAACCAGACGAAATCCGCCTGCGGCGCCAGCACCGTGGCGCCCTTCTGCGCCAGGACCAGCACCAGCGGCGCGGGTCCGCCCGTCAAGTCCTGCACGTGCAGCGGCACGCCCAGGTCCTTGTGCGCATGGTAGGCGCCGGCGATCAGCACGGCCGGCGCGGGCGCGGCCAGCAGGCGCTCGGCCATGCGGCGGTCGCGCTGTTGCTGCACCGACAGCATGGCGGCCAGGCGCGGTTCGTCGATCTGGTTGTCATGCATGACGCGGATGATGTCTTTCAGCTTGGCATGCACCTTGCCATCGTTGGCCAGGTTCGAGTACTTGCCCTGCACGGCCAGCTTGTCGACAAACATTTGCTTGATCTCGCTGCGGTCCAGGTTGGCCGACCAGACGGGATACGGCGCGCGCATCACGGTCATGACCAGGTCGCCATACTGCTCCCACTTCCAGCTGGGCTGCCAGGCCAGCAGCTCGGCCACGTGCTCGGGGCGCACGACGGGATCCGTCTGCAGCCACGGCTTGACCTTGTCCACCTTGGCTTGCTGATCCGGGTTCAGCATTTCCAGCAGCACGCTGCCTTGCGGGCGCCGGCCCTGCAGTTGCTGCAGCAGCCATTGCTCGATCTGGTGATGGCTGAGCTGGTCATGCTGCTCGCCCACGATGATCCTCGGCGCAGCGGCCAGCTGGGCCAGCAGTTGTTCGGCAGTCACGCGCTGGCCGCTGCGCAAGTCGACGATCTCGCCCAGCTGGCGCACATCCTGCGCGGCGGACGTCGCGGCGGCGCCGGTGGCCGCGCCAGTTACGGGGGCGACACTGCTGCAGGCGCTCAGGGCCAGCACGCAGGCGGGCAGGACGGCAGCGATGGTCAGGGAGAATTTCATGGGCATGGCCTTTCGGGTCTAAGCACGCATTGCAAAATAACTACTGGCGGGCATTTTAATAGAAATGATTCTCATTTACAACCAATGCATGGCGAACCATACAGATTTTTTTACTACTGGCAAAAACCAATATGCTGCTTCGGTGAAATCCCCGGGCGCGGAGTAGAATAAAAAAAACGGAGGACTCGCGTGAATCAAACTGACCAGTTGGCGGTACTGAAAAAACCGCTGCCAGAATCCCTTGCTGCCGTACTTTCCCTGATCTTTGCCGACCGCTTTTCCATGACCCAAGCCATGCGCGAACACCATGGCCGCGACGAGTCGAGCTATCCTCCCATGCTGCCGGACGCCGTCATCTTCGCCCATTCCACCGAGGAAGTGGCGGCCGCCGTCAAGCTGTGCAGCGCGCACGACGTGCCCATCATCGCCTACGGCAGCGGCACTTCGCTTGAAGGCCACGTGCTGGCCCTGCATGGCGGCGTGACGATTGACCTGTCGCAAATGCACCAGATGGTGGCGGTGCATGGTGAAGACTTGACGGCCACCGTGCAGGCAGGGGTGACGCGCAAACAGCTGAACGAGGAAATCCGCGACACGGGCCTGTTCTTCCCCATCGACCCGGGCGCCAATGCGTCGCTGGGCGGCATGGCCGCCACGCGCGCCTCGGGCACGAACGCCGTGCGCTACGGCACCATGCGCGAAAACGTGCTGGCCCTGACGGTGGTGACGGCCGATGGCCGCATCATCAAGACGGGGACCAGGGCGAAAAAATCGTCGGCCGGCTACGACCTGACGCGCCTGTTCGTCGGCAGCGAGGGGACCCTGGGCATCATCACGGAAGTAACCGTAAAACTGTATCCGCTGCCGGAAGCCATCTCGGCTGCCGTGTGCTCGTTCCCCGGCACGGGCGAAGCCGTCAGCGCCGTGATCCAGACCATCCAGATGGGCATTCCTGTGGCGCGGGTCGAGTTTCTCGATGAAAATGGCGTGAAAGCCATCAATGCCTACGACAAGATGGCGCTGCCGGAAAAGCCATTATTACTGTTTGAATTTCACGGCACGCCGGCCAGCGTGGCCGAGCAGGCGCAGCTGGTGCAAGCCATTACGGCGGAGCATGGCGCCAGCGATTTCGAGTGGGCCAGCCGTCCCGAAGACCGCTCGCGCCTGTGGGCCGCGCGCCACAATGCGTATTTCGCCCTGCTGCAACTGCGTCCCGGCAGCCGCGCCATCTCCACCGATTGCTGCGTGCCGATTTCGCGCCTGGCCGAATGCATCCTGGCCACCAAGGCCGATTGCGAAGCGCAGGGGCTCGTCTACGCCATCATCGGCCACGTGGGCGACGGCAACTTCCACGTGCAGATGCTGGTCGATCCCGATGACCCGGCCGATATCGCGCGCGCGGAAAAGATCAACAGCGACATGGTCACGCGCGCCATCGGCATGGACGGCACCTGCACGGGCGAGCACGGCGTGGGCATGCACAAGATGGCCTTCCTGGTGGAAGAACATGGTGCAGGCGCGATCGACACTATGCGCGCCCTCAAGCACGCGCTGGATCCGAAGAACATCATGAATCCGGGAAAGATCGTGCGCTGGTAACTATAATGCCATGCGCATCGGCACGAAAGCGATGCCGCCCTCCTCCACCTTCGGCCCCGTGGCGACAAAGCCCAGGCTTGTGTACAGGGGCAAGGCGTACAGGGAGGAATTGACGGTAAAGGCCGTCACATCGCCTTTGGCCAGCGACGCATCGCGGGCTGCCTGCCACAGGCGGCGCGCCATGCCGCGCCGGTGCCAGGCGCGCGGCACGAACATGTGGAACAGATGCGTGTTGTCGCGCATGGCCACCACGCCGGCCAGTGCGCCGTCGATATGCGCGAGCTGGTACGCATAGCGAGTCTGCGACAGATAGCCTTCGATGGCCGGCTGGCGGCAATGTTCGATGAATTTTTCCGCTCCCGCGCCATCCGGGTGCAGGGTCAAAAAAGGCATCAGGTCGTCGATCAGGGCGACGATGGCGGGCGCGTCGGCGACCAGGGCGGGACGCAGTGTCGGTTCGGGCAAGGTTGTCATATTCAAATAATGCCATGCCCTCCTCCCCGCCGGCAACTCTCAACAGAAATCGCGGCTGCTGGTCCGCAAGCGTCCCAGCAAATGCGACATGTCGACCAGGCGCTTGGCCACCAGGTTGCGCACGATGCCTTCGCGCTGCCACACGCCGTACACGCCCAGCAGCGGCGCGCTCAGCACTTCGCGCCGCTGGCTTTCCACCAGGTCGGGCCAGACGATGACGTTGACCGTGCCCGTTTCGTCTTCCAGGGTCATGAAGATGACGCCCTTGGCCGTGCCCGGCCGCTGGCGCACGGTGACGATGCCGCAGGCGCGCGCCACCTGTCCGCTCGTGTAAGTCATCAAGGTGGACGCGGGCAGGAAACGCTGCTCCAGCAACTGCCTGCGCAGCAGCGCCAGCGGGTGGCGGCCCAGGGTCAGGCCTTGCGCGCGGTAGTCGCTGACGATGCTCTCGCCTTCCGTCGGCGCGGCCAGCACGGGCAAGTCTTCCTCTTGTGAGGTGGCGCGCAGCAAATCCCTGTCGGGCACGGCGCCGGCCGCCTGCCACAGCGCCGCGCGCCGGTGCCCGGCCAGCGCGTGCAGGGCATTGCCGTCGGCGAGCACCTGCAAGTCATGACGGTCCAGGCCGCCACGGAGGGCCAGGTCGGCCACGTCGGCGAAGGCAGCGATGGCGCGCGCATCCTCGATGCGCCGGGCTGCTTCCGCGCGCATGCCGAACAGGCTGTTCAAGCCCAGGCGCACGGCGGGCCCATCGTCCCTGCCTACTTCCAATGCCGCTTCCCAGCCGCTGATGGCCACGTCGACGGGCAGCACCTGCACGCCATGCCGGCGCGCATCCTGCACCAGTTGCGAGGGACTGTAAAAGCCCATGGGCTGGCTATTCAGCAAGGCGCACAGGAAGGCGGCCGGTTCGTGGCATTTCAGCCAGGAACTGGCGTACGTCAGCAGGGCGAAGCTGGCCGCGTGCGACTCGGGAAAGCCATATTCGCCGAAGCCCTCGATCTGGCTGAAGATGGCCTCCGCGAACTCCCGTTTATACTCATTTTTGACCATCGTTTCGACGATGCGTTCCTTGTAATTGTTCATGCCGCCCTTGCGTTTCCAGGCCGCCATGGCGCGCCGCAACTGGTCCGCTTCGCCGGGCGTGAAATCGGCCGCGATGATGGCTACCTGCATCACCTGTTCCTGGAAGATGGGGATGCCGAGGGTGCGGCCCAGCGCCTTTTCCAGGCCCTTCGGATAATCGATTGGCTCCTTTTTCTGGCGCCGCTGCAGATACGGATGCACCATGCCGCCCTGGATGGGGCCGGGGCGCACCAGCGCCACCTCGATGACGAGGTCGTAGAATTCACGGGGACGCAGGCGCGGCAGCATGCTCATCTGGGCGCGCGACTCGATCTGGAACACGCCGATGGTGTCCGCCTCGCACATCATGTCGTAGGTGACGGGGTCTTCCGCGGGAATATCCTGCAGACGGAATTCCTCGCCGCGCCGCGCCCCCACCAGTTCCAGCGCACGGCGCAGGGCCGACAGCATGCCCAGCGCCAGCACGTCGACCTTCATCAAGCCCAGCTCTTCCAGGTCATTCTTGTCCCACTCGATGACGCTGCGTTCGGCCATGGCCGCGTTTTCAATCGGCACCAGACGCGACAACTTGCCCTGAGCAATGACAAAGCCGCCCGGATGCTGCGACAAATGACGGGGAAAGCCCAGCAACTGCTGCGCCAGGCCAGCCCACTGCTGCGACAATGCCGCTTCCGGGTCGAGCCCGCATTCGGCCAGGCGCTCGAGCAGATCGCGCCTGCCATCGAACCAGCGGTGCGCCTTGGCCACCTTTTCCACGATGGCCAGGTCGATCCCCAGCGCCCGGCCGCTGTCGCGCAAGGCGCTCTTGGGCCGGTAGCTGATCACCACGGCCGCCAGCGCGGCCCGCTCGCGGCCATATTTTCCGTAGATATATTGAATCACTTCTTCGCGCCGCTGGTGCTCGAAATCGACGTCGATATCGGGCGGCTCGTTGCGCTCGCGCGACATGAAACGCCCGACCAGCGAGTTGCCGCGCGCCGGGTCCACTTCCGTGATGTGCAAGCAATAGCAGACGGCCGAATTGGCGGCCGAGCCCCGGCCCTGGCACAGGATGTTTTGCGAGCGGGCAAAGCGCACGATGTCGTACACGGTCAAAAAGTACGCTTCATACGACAGCTCCGCGATCAGTTCCAGCTCCTGCTCGACCTGCTCCTGCACGTTCGCCGGAATGCCCAGCGGAAAGCGGATACGCGCGCCCGCATACGTTTCTTCGCGCAGATACGTCGCCGGCGTGTGGCCGTGCGGCACCAACTCGTCGGGATAGTCATAGCGCAAACTGTCGAGCGAGAATGTGCACAGCTCCGCGATGCGCAGGGTTTCCGCCAGCGCCTGCGGCGGATACACATTGGCCAGGCGCAAGCGCGCGCGCAGATGCTGTTCCGCGTTTTGCGCCAGCGCATAGCCGCACTCGCCCACGGGCTTGCCCACGCGGATCGCGCACAGCGTGTCGAGCAGGGGCTTGCGCGAACGCACGTGCATGCACACGTGGCCGACGGCCACCGCGGACAAGCCCAGCGCTTGCGCCGCCTCCTGCACGGCGCTGCGGTGCGCGTCATCCTGCGCCCGCTGCAGCAGGTTCAGGCCCACCCAGCTGCGCTCGCTGCCAAAGGTAGCCGCCATCCATGCCCCCTGCGCGCGCACGGTTTCCGGCTGGGCCGGATAGCTGGGCAGCAAGATCATCAAACAGCCCGGCAGCCCCCGCAAATGGGCAAACTCGGGCGATGACGCGGCGAAATCATCGGGCGTCAGCAAATAGCGCCCCTTGGCCGCCCGCGTGCGCGCCATGGTGATCAGTTCCGACAAGTTGCCGTAACCGTCGATGTCTTGCACCAGCGCCAGCAAGGACAGGGCCGGACTGCCGTCGGACTGCGTCAAATGAAAATGCGCCCCGATAATCAGGGGAAAATCGGCCCGCTTGGCCACCGCATGGGCACGCACGACACCCGCCAGCGAACACTCGTCGGTAATGGCCAGCCCCTTGTAACCGAGCTGGACGGCGCGCGCAACCAGCTCTTCCGCATGCGAGGCCCCATGCAGGAAGCTGAAATTACTCAGGCAGTACAACTCAGCATACTCGGGTAAGACTGCGCCCCACATGATCTACCTCAATACTGTATATAAACACAGTATATTATACTTATCTGGAATCGGGCTTATCGTTTATGCTGGTGTTTTACCTCGACATCGACCGCCATGATCGTCCATCTCTTGAAATGTTTCGGCGCCGCACCCGGTGGCGGCAATGCGGCACTGGTCGTGGAAAACGACCACGGCAACGAAACGGCGCGCCAGCAATTCGCCCAGGAGCGGCAAGTGAGCGCCTGCGTCTTCATCGACCGGCAGGCGGACGGCGCGGAGGGATGCCTCGTGCTCGACTATTTTTATCCGCACACGCGCAGCCCCCTGTGCCTGCACGCCACCCTGGCGGCCGCGCATGTGCTGCTGACGGCGCCCGGCGCGCCGGCAACCCTGACGGTCGCCACGGCCATGCGCGGACAAGCCTTGCAGCTGGTGCGCCGCGCGGAGGGATTATTCATCGGCCTGGTGCCGCAGCCGGCGCCTGCTGTCATGCTGGAAAAATATGTGCCATCCGAACTGATGGGCCAGCATATGCACTTGCTGTCGCCGCCCGTGATCGCCTCCGTCGGCAGCCCGAAGCTGCTGCTGGAGGTGGCCGACCGCACCACCCTGCGCGCGCTGCGGCCGAACCTGGAACTGATCGCCGACTGGAGCGCCTTGCATCAGATCAGCGGCTGCTATGCGTATTGCCGCACGGGCGAGCATGAGTATGAGGGGCGCAACTTCAACCACCTCGATCCGGCGCTGGAAGACAGCGCCACGGGCGTGGCGGCGGGCGCGCTGGCGGCGCATTTGCAACAGTCGCTGCGTCTGCACCAGGGCCACGTGACGCAGCAGCCGTGTTTGATCGAGGTGCAATACAGCGCGCAGGCCATCCGGGTGGGCGGCATGGTGCAACGCAGCACCTGAATGGGGCGCGCCGCACCAGCACAAGGCAAGCCAGGCAGCGGCCAAAAGATAATCAACCAGGAAACAACAGTTACAGCAAATTTGTAATAACAAAACAAAGTATCGCTGGTGAATGCTGAAATGATGGCACTAGAATCAAGTCACGAATTTTGCTCATCAGCCACTTGGAGATACTGCGTGCCGACCCTCACCACCTTGCGTAAAGCAGTCCTCATCAGCCTGTACGGCAGCGCCGCCCTGGCCGCCTTCAGCCCTGCCGCCATGGCCCAGAACACGGAAGCGGCCGCCACAGAAGGCCCCGTGCAAACGGTCAGCGTGGTCGGTTCGCGCCGGGTCGCCAGTTCCGCTACCGATACCATGGTGCCGGTCGATATCATTCCCATTTCCAAGGTGGCCGAGCAAGGTGGCCAGTTTGACCTGGCGCAATCGCTGCAATACATCTCGCCCTCGTTCAACTCCACGCGCCAGACAGGCGCCGACGGGGCCGACCTGATCGATTCGGCCGCCCTGCGCGGCCTCGGCTCGGACCAGACCCTCGTGCTGGTGAATGGCAAGCGGCGCCACACGACGGCCCTCGTCAACCTGTTCGGTGCGCGCAACCGCGGCAACACGGGTACGGACATGAATGCGATTCCTTTGCTGGCGATCAAGAACGTGCAAGTGCTGCGCGACGGCGCCGCCGCCCAGTACGGCTCGGACGCCATTGCCGGCGTGATCGACATCGAACTCAAGAAAAGCCTGGGCTGCGAAGCCGTGGCCGGCTACAGCCAGTATTCCGAAGGCGACGGCAAGAATTACATGACCTCGGCCTATTGCGGCATCGCCCTGGGCGACAAGGGCACCTTGGCCATCACGGGCGAATACCTGGACCGGGGCCGCTCGAACCGCGCCGATGCCGACAGCATGCGCATCATCGGCGACACCAAGTCCAGGAACAAAACCCTGTATATCAATGGCGACTACGCCACCAGCAGCACAGGCAAACTGTACTTCACGGCCGGCGCCCAGACGCGCGACGCATCGAGCGCCGCATTCGGCCGGGGCGGCATCGGCAGCGACGATATTCCGTCGCGCAATTCCGCCGCCATGTACCCGGACGGGTTCGTGCCTTTCATCAATGGCAAGATCGACGACCAGTACGCCACCATCGGCCACCGCAGCCAGATCGGCGAATGGCATGCTGACTTTTCGCAGACCTATGGCTACAACAAGATGCGCTACGACATCAGCAACACGCTGAACGCATCGATCGCCAACCTCGACCTGATGAACGGCGGCAAGGGTGTCAGCCCCAGCAGCTTTGACGCGGGCGGCTTCTCGTTCCAGCAACTGACCAGCAATGCCGATTTCAGCCGCTATTACGATACGGTGATGCGCGGCATGAACGTGGCCTTCGGCGCCGAATACCGCAGCGAGGAATACAAGATCATGGCCGGCGAACCGGGTTCCTACAGCGACGCCGACGGCGTGGGCGTGGGCGGCAATGCGGGCAGCCAGGGCTTTCCCGGCTTCCAGCCTGGCGACGCCACCAAGGCCAGGCGCCACAGCATCGCCGCGTATGGCGACGTGGAACTGGACTGGACGGAACGCCTGAAAACCCAGGCGGCTTTGCGCTATGAGAAATTCAGCGACTTCGGCTCCACCGTGACGGGCAAGCTGGCCGCCAGCTACAAGCTGGCGCCGAACGTGCTGCTGCGCGGTTCGGCCAGCACGGGTTTCCGCGCGCCATCGTTGCAGCAAGTGTATTTCTCGTCCACCTTCACCGACTTCATCGGCGGCGTGCCCACGGACGTGGTGCTGGCACCGAATGGCGGCGTCGTCGCCAACGCGGCCGGCATTCCCAAGTTGAAAGAGGAGAAATCCACCAGTTTTACCTTGGGCACCACCTGGACGCCGACGCAAGCCATTTCCGTGACGGCCGACTTGTACAACATCAAGATCAAGGACCGCATCGTACTGTCGGGCCGCTTCAATGCCGACAACTACCCGGACCTGGCCGCGCGCCTGGCCTTGCTGGGCGTGGGCGAGGCGCAATTCTTCGTCAACTCCATCGACACGCGCACGCGCGGGCTGGACTTGACGGCCTCGCACAAGGGCGAGCTGGCCGGTAACCGCCTGAACACCTTCCTGGCCTTGAATTTGAGCAAAACGGAAGTGACGAAAGTCAAGACGCCCGCCTCGCTGACGGGCTTCGAGGATGTCCTGCTGTCCGAACGCGAACGCCTGTTCATCGAACAGGGCGGCCCGCGCGCGAAAGCCACCTTGGGCTTCGACTACATCACGGGCAAGCTGGAATCGGACCTGCGCATCATCTACTTTGGCCCGCAAACCCTGGGCACCTTCAGCGGCACGGCCGAAGGCGTACCGAACGCCCGCTATAAGGCCAAGACGTCCGCCGACCTGAGCTTTACCTACAGCATCAGCAAGAACACCAAGCTGACCTTTGGCGGCAACAACATCTTCAACGTCAAGCCCACCACGCAGAACGCGGACGAAACGGATAACGGCTTCAAATACGACAGCGTGCAGTTCGGCCTGAACGGCGCTTCGTACTTCGGGCGGCTGTGGGTGAAGTTCTGATCACCGTGTCCGCATAAAGACAGCGGCTGCGCCAGCTTGGGCAGCCGCTGTTTTTTTATGTCGGCATCAATACATGGTCAGATGGCAGGAGCTTGATTGGATAATTGCATCAGCTCATCCTTGCATCAAGTTAGGCAAAGCGAAAGTGACGGAGTGATAATGGGCAGGAGACTCAAATGCTGTCAACCGTCCAGTAGTGGCTGCAGGCAGCCCCCATGGAGGATAGCCAATTATCAATCCGAAAAACTCATGCATTGTCACGAAAACACCGGTGACCGCCGATGGACGATCGCCCGCATGCACGGAGAAGGCATCAGCCCCCTGTTTTTCGCACACGTTCGCTTTTCCGGCCCCCGGCGGCTCCCCGCCAGCCCGGCCGCCGCGAACAATCTTTGCCCTGCGGCGGAAAGCACGGATAATAGCGGCTAACTCATAAGCACAGTATTGGATTACCTCATGGAAATTAAAGTCAACTTTCTCGACAAGCTGCGTCTCGAAGCCAAGTTCGACGATTTTACGGTCATCGCCGACCAGCCCATCCGCTACAAGGGCGATGGCTCAGCGCCAGGCCCGTTCGATTACTTTTTGGCATCATCGGCACTCTGCGCGGCCTACTTCGTGAAGTTGTATTGCGATACGCGCAATATTTCCACGGAAAATATCCGTTTGTCGCAAAACAATATTGTCGATCCTGAAAACCGCTACCAGCAGATTTTCAAGATCCAGGTCGAGTTGCCGGCCGATATCTCGGCCAAGGACCGCCAGGGCATCCTGCGCTCGATCGACCGTTGCACGGTGAAAAAAGTGGTGCAAACGGGTCCCGAATTCGTGATTGAAGAGGTGGAGAACCTGGACGCCGATGCCCAGGCCTTGCTGGCCCTGAATCCCGCCCCTGGGGCGAATACCTATATCGTCGGCAAGGATTTGCCGCTGGAACAGACCATCGCCAATATGTCGGGCCTCCTGGCGGGCCTGGGCATCAAGATTGAAATCGCCTCGTGGCGCAACATCATTCCGAATGTGTGGTCGCTGCATATCCGCGATGCGCATTCGCCCATGTGTTTCACCAATGGCAAGGGTGCGACCAAGGAAAGCGCGCTGGCGTCGGCCCTGGGCGAGTATATCGAGCGCCTCAGCAACAACCATTTCTACGCCGGGTCGTTCTGGGGTAACGACATCGCCAACGCGGAGTTTGTCCATTACCCGAACGAGCGCTGGTTCAAGCCGGGCCGCAAGGATGCGCTGCCGAAGGAGATTCTCGATGCCTACTGCCGCGACATCTATGATGCCGATGGCGAGCTGCGCGGCTCGCACCTGATCGACACCAACTCCGGCAATGCCGAGCGCGGCATCTGCTCGCTGCCGTATGTGCGGCAGTCCGATGGCGAGGTCGTGTATTTCCCGTCCAACCTGATCGAAAACCTGTACGTCAGCAATGGCATGAGCGCCGGCAATACCCTCGTCGAAGCGCAGGTGCAATGTCTGTCGGAAATTTTTGAGCGGGCCGTCAAGCGCGAAATCCTCGAAGGCGAAATCGCCCTGCCCGACGTGCCACAGGAAGTGCTGGCGAAATATCCGGGCATCCTGGCCGGTATCGTCGGCCTGGAGGAACAGGGTTTCCCCGTGCTGGTCAAAGATGCGTCGCTGGGCGGCGTGTACCCGGTGATGTGCGTCACCCTGATGAACCCGCGCACGGGCGGCGTGTTTGCCTCGTTCGGCGCGCACCCGAGCCTGGAAGTGGCGCTCGAGCGCAGCCTGACGGAATTGCTGCAGGGCCGTAGTTTTGAAGGCTTGAACGACTTGCCGCAACCGACGTTTGCCAGCGAAGCCGTCACCGAGCCGAACAACTTCGTCGAACACTTCATCGATTCCAGCGGCATCGTCTCGTGGCGCTTCTTCAGCGCCACGGCCGATTACGATTTTGTCGAGTGGGATTTTTCCGGCCACGGCGAAAACTCGAATGCCGAGGAAGCGGCGACCCTGTTCGGCATCCTCGCCGGCATGGGCAAGGAAGTGTACACGGCCGAGTATGACCAGCTGGGCGCCAAGGCCTGCCGTATCCTCGTGCCCGGTTATTCCGAGGTATATCCGGTCGAGGATTTGATCTGGGACAACACCAACAAGGCGCTGCTGTTCCGCGCCGACATCCTGAACCTGCATGGCCTGGACGATGCCAGCCTGGAAGACCTGCTTGACCGCCTGGAAAACAGCGAGCTCGACGAGTACGGCGACATCGCCACCCTCATCGGCATCGAGTTCGACGAAAACACGGTGTGGGGCCAGCTGACGACCCTGGAATTGAAGCTGCTGATTCATCTCGTCCTGCAGCAGTTCGAGGAAGCAAAAGAGCTGGTGGAAACCTTCCTGCAGTACAACGACAACACGCTCGAGCGCAAACTGTTCTATCAAGCCTTGAACGTGGTACTGGAAGTGGAACTCGATGACGAGCTGGAGCTGGACGATTACGTGGTCAATTTCCGCCGCATGTTTGGCGACGCCCGCATGGATGCGGTGCTGGGCTCGGTGGACGGCAGCGTGCGCTTCTTCGGCCTGACCCCGACCAGCATGCAACTGGAAGGCCTCGACCGGCACCAGCGCCTGATCGACAGCTTCAAGAAATTGCACGCGGCGCGCGCCAAGGCGGCGGCGCGCTAGGACGACAAGCGGGGGCCGGCGCGGCAGTCGCGCCCCGGCGCAGGAATCAACCCTGCGCGACCGCATGGAAAAGAGACCATGGCCACACTGGAATTCTGGTTCGATTTCGGCAGCAACTACAGTTACCTGAGCGCCATGCGCATCGACGCGCTGGCGCGTGAAAAGCAGGTGCAGGTCATCTGGAAACCCTTCCTGCTGGGCGTCGTCTTCAATGCGCTGGGCTGGCAGACATCGCCCTTCATCTTGCAAAAGCTCAAGGGCGATTACACGTGGCGCGACATGGCGCGCCAGTGCGAGAAATACGCATTGCCATGGCAGCAACCGAGTTCCTTCCCCCGCACGGCCCTGCTGCCCATGCGCGTGGCGCTGATCGGCGCGGACCAGGGCTGGATTGCGCCCTTTGCGCGCCGCATGATGACGATGAATTTCGCCGAAGACCGCGACATCGACAACCTCGAAGCCGTCAGCGAAGCCCTGGAGGGGCTGGGCCTCGATGCGCGCACCGTTCTGGCGCTGGCTGTGACACCGGACAACAAGCTGCGGCTGCGCCGCCAGACCGAGCAGGCACAAGCGCTGAACCTGTTCGGCGCCCCCAACTTCGTCAGCGCTGGGGAATTATTCTGGGGCAATGATCGGCTCGAGGATGCACTGCTGCATGCGGTAGCCAGCCGCCGTTAAACGCCACTCCCCGCCAGCGCCGCAATCTCCTTCTGCATGTTCTCGATTGCCCGCTCGTTGTACTGGTCGGCAAAGTACGCATCGCCAAACAGCTGGCCCGCCTGCGCCTTGCCGCACAAATGCTGCAGGGCCAGGCCCCGCTGCTCGTTGAAGCGCACGGGGTCCACGTGCGCGTATTCGCGGCCGATGGCTTGCGTATAGGCCTGGTACACCTCGTCATCCTGGCCCAGGATGGCCAGGTCGGCGCTGAGCATGGCGTCTTTCAGCGGATGGCTGATGCCCGGTCCCTGGAAATGGTCGGTAACGCGTATCAATTGCGCCACATCGAGGTTGTCGCCCGCATCGAGGCCGCTCGCCAGCCACAGCTGGGCGCTCGCCTCTTCGCTCGAATACAGGGCATCGTCGTCGTGGCTGTAAACGGCGTCGTGGAACCAGAACGCCTTCTTGACCAGCGCGCTGTCGCGCTTGGGCGCAAAAGTATTGTCGGCCCACACGCGGATCTCGGACAGGCCGTGCACCAGGTGGTCGAGGTTGTGATAGTGGCGGTCCGCGCCGCCATACGCCTGCGGCCCCGTCAGGTACGCGAACCAGTGGTCCGCCAGCGCGATGTCCGCTTGCGAGGCGGTGGCGTAGTTCCACAGCGCTTCCCACTCCTTGCGCAGGCAGTCGAGTATCCACGCCTGGTAGGCCGGGCCGGGGACGAATTTCTTCATGGTCCAGTTCCAGCCGACGGGACCTTCCAGCGCCTTGACGAAGCTGGAACTGACGGAGCCGAGGTCGCGCGGCGGCATGACGAAAATCGTCTTGGCGCCCTGCAGCACGTCCACATTGGTTTGCTGGATCAGGTTTTCATAGTCGAAATCGGCCGTCGTGCGGATGCCGCGGATCAGGTAGTCGCAGCCATGCTTTTTTGCCGCGCGCGCCGTGTAGTCGCCCTTGACGATGACCACCTGCACATTGTCCCAGCCGCACTCGCGCGCGCTCTGCTCGATGATGCGCTTGCGGTCTTCGGCGGGAAATTGGGGGCGTTTGGCAGGGTTTTGCGACAGGAACACGATCACCTCGTCGGCGAGCGAACGCGCTTCGCCGATCACCCACATGTGGCCGTTGGTGATGGGGTCGAGGGTTCCTGAAAAGCCGATCTTCTGCATGCTGCGCTCCATTTGCTTGAATGCTTATTGCGCAGACAATATATGCCAGCGGCGCGCGCGTCAATGCAACATGCCAAAGATCATGATCAAAACGTTATTTTTTCACGGCTTGCGGGAATTCCACGCGCACGCACAGGCCGCCCAGGCGCTCGGACTTGTCCAGCACCAGGCGCGCGCCGTGGCGCTCGGCGATGGCCTTGATGATGGCCAGCCCAAGGCCGCTGCCGTTGGCATCCGTGCCGGGCACGCGGTAGAAGCGGCTGAAGACGCGCTCGCGCTCTTCGGGCGGGATGCCGGGGCCGCTGTCTTCCACGGACAAGGTCACGCCGACGGGGCTGGCGCGCAGGTCGATGTCGACCGTGCCGCCCTGCGGCGTGTACTTGATGGCGTTGTCGACCAGGTTGCGCAGCATGATGTTGAGCGCATCGGCCTGCCCCGCCACCTTGGCCGCATCCATGTGATGCAGGCCCAGGTCGATCTTGCGCGCCTGCGCGATGCCGGCCATGTCGCCCAGCGCGCGCTTGACGACATCGTTCAAGTCCACAGCCTGCAGCTGGTCGCCGCTGGCGGCGCTCGCTTCCTGGCGCGCCAGCACCAGCAGCTGCTCGACCAGGCGCGTTGCCCGCTCGATGCCGGCGCTCACGCGGGAAATGGCCAGGCTGCGCTTTTCTTCCGATTCGGCCCGCTCCAGGCTCAATACCTGCAGCTTCAGGGCCGCCAGCGGCGTGCGCAATTCATGCGCGGCGTCGGCAACGAAATGCTGCTGCGCGTCGAACGCCGTCTTCACGCGACCGAACAGCAAATTCAGTTCATGCACGAGGGGACGCACTTCGTCGGGCAAGCCCGCTTCCGAGACGGGCGACAGATCGTCCGCCTGGCGCGCCGCCACCTGCTTGCGCACGCGCGAGACGGGGGCCAGCGAGCCGCTGACAACCCACCAGACCACCAGCATCAATATCGGCGCCATCAGCGCGATCGGGCCCACCGTGCGCAAGGCCAGGCTGCCGGCCATGCGCTTGCGCACGGCCATGTCCTGGGCAATCTGCACGGTCTGGGAACTGGTTTGCACGGAGAAGATGCGGTAGGTCGTGCCGTTGGCCTTCACATTCGAAAAGCCCAGCACGGCGCGCTGCGGCAGTTCCGCGCGCGTGATCGAGCGGAACACCTGCACGCCGTCCGGCGTCCATACCTGCACCACCATGTCGTTGTTGACGGGGTCGGCCGGCAAGGCTTGCGCATGGTTGGCCAGCGGCGCGCCGGAGCGCAGCGACAGGGCCATTTGCTGCATGTGATAGTCAAAAATCTGGTCGGCGTCGTACAGGGCGCTGCGGTAGGCGATCGACGCCTGCGCCAGGGCCGCCATGATGATGGCCGCCAGCAAAAACCACAGCAGGCGGCCGCGCAGCGAGTGCGTCACCGTGACCTTCATCCTCATGCCTTGGGCACCATGTAACCGAGGCCGCGCACATTCTGGATCAAGTCGCTGCCCAGCTTCTTGCGCAAGCCGTGGATATACACTTCCACGGCATTGCTGTTGACTTCATCCTTCCAGCTGTACAGCTTTTCTTCCAGCTGCGCGCGCGACAGCACGATGCCGGGACGCGCGATCAGCGCTTCCAGCACGGCCCATTCGCGCGCCGACAGGTTGACGGGATGGCCCTCGGCGATCACTTCGCGCGTCAGCGGATTGATACTCACGCCCTGGTGCTCGAAGATCGGTTCCGGCCGCCCCGAGGCGCGCCGCAGCAGGGCGCGTATGCGCGCCAGCAATTCGTCGAGGTCATATGGCTTGAGCACGTAATCGTCGGCGCCCGCGTCGAGGCCGGCGATGCGCTGCTCGATGGCATCGCGCGCCGTGGCGACCAGCACCGGCGTATCGAGCTTGCGCAAGCGCATCGAGCGCAGCACGTCGAGGCCATCCTTGCGGGGCAGGCCCAGGTCCAGCAGCACCAGGTCATAGGTCTGCGTCTGCAGGGCCGTATCGGCCATGTCGCCATCCTTGACCCAGTCCACCGCGTAATGCTCGGCGCGCAGCAGATCGAGCACCACCTCGCCGATCATCGTATCGTCTTCTACCAGCAATAAGCGCATGGCTTGCCTCTCTCTAGTTACTCTTGTTTTCAGCCCAAACGCACGGGAATGAAGATCTTGTCCGGTCCCCGCTGGATCAGCAAGGCCACCGACTTGGCGGATTTTTCCACCACGTCGCGCACCTGCTCGACCGTGTTGACGGGACGGCCATTCACCGACAATAGCACGTCGCCCGGCTGCACTCCGGCATTCGCGGCGGCGCCGCCCGCGTCTTCCACCAGCAGGCCGGCACTGATGCCCGCCTCGCGTTTTTCATCCGATTGTAACGGACGCAGGGCCAGGCCCAGCTTTACCTTGCCGGCGGCGCTGTCGCTCTTCGCCACTTCGGCCACCTTGTCGGCCGCATTGCCCAGGGTCGCCGTCAGGCTGACGATCTTGCCGTCACGCCAGACATCCATGCTGATCTTGTCACCTGGCAAAGAGGTGCCCACGAGCGCCGGCAAGTCGGCCGAACCGATGATGCGCTGGCCATTCACCTTGCGCACCACGTCGCCCGATTTCAGGCCCGCCTTGTCGGCCGGGCTGCCCCGCTCCACGTTGGCCACCAGGGCGCCTTCCGGCGTGGCCAGCTTGAACGAGTCGGCAAAGCCCTGGTTGACTTCCTGCACCGTCACGCCCAGCTTGGCATGACTGGCCTTGCCGGTGGCGACGATCTGGTCCTTGATGCGGCCCGCCAGGTCGATGGGGATGGCGAACGACAGGCCCTGGAAGCCGCCCGTCTGGCTGTATATCTGCGAATTGATGCCGACCACTTCGCCGCGCGTATTGAACAGCGGGCCGCCCGAGTTGCCTGGATTCACTGCCACGTCCGTCTGGATGAACGGCACATTGCTATCGTCCGGCAAGGAACGGCCCTTGGCGCTGACCACGCCGGCCGTCACCGTGCTGTCGAAGCCGTATGGCGAACCGATGGCCAGCACCCACTCGCCCACCTTCAAGTCGCTGGAATGGCCGAGCGGCACGATGGGGAGGTTGTTGGCGTCGATCTTCAGCACGGCGATATCGGTCTTCGGATCCGTGCCGAGCACCTTGGCGCGGAATTCGCGGCGGTCGTTCAGCTTGACGGTCACTTCGCGCGCATCGCGCACCACGTGGGCATTCGTCATGATGATGCCGTCCGGACTGACGATGAAGCCGGAACCGAGGCCATGCGTGGGCACGTCGCGGCCACCGCGCTGCCCGCCTTGCGGACCCTGGAAGCGGCGGAAGAACTCGAAGAAGGGGTCGTTGCCGAAATCGTCGTTGCCGGCCTGGGCCGAGGGGTCGTATGCTACCTTGGTGCTGCCCGTGACACTGATATTGACGACGGCCGGGCTGTTGCGCGCGGCGATCTGGCTAAAGTCGGGCAAGGCCACCAGCGGCGCGGCGGCGGCGGGCGCCACGGCGGCAGCCACGGGAGCGGCAGGTACGCCAGCGGCGGCATTCGCGCCAGCATTGTTCTGATGCACCACCATGGCGCCACCGGCGCCCAGCACACCGATCGCGGCCAGCGCGGCTACGGTGCGTTTGATTTTCAGGGATGCGATATTCGTTTGCTGTTCCATGAATTGCTCCTCATTCAATGAGATTTTGATGTATGCAATATTGGGCCACGAGTCTTAGGCGGTGCTTAACATTTTTCTATTTGGAAACAGGCATTTGCGCCTTTAAGCATGGTTTAATCTTGCGTGGCATGGGCAACCAATGGAAGCCCTCAATGCGGCCCGAACGGACTCCAGACGTGACACTGGCCGGATCAACCGGCCAGTATTTTACTGCATGGGGAAGCGCTGTTCCCTCCCGCCGATGCCAGCGCGTGGCGCCGGGATCAGCTCAGATCACATCAGGCTGCCTGACGCTGTTCCAAAGTGCTGACGGTGGCGCCAGTGGTGGTGCCGATCTCGATCTTGCGCGGTTTCAGCGCTTCCGGTACTTCACGCACCAGGTCGATGGTCAGCATGCCGTTTTCAAACGTGGCGCCCGTGACCTTCACATGGTTGGCCAGCTGGAAGCGCTGTTCGAAATCGCGGGCAGCGATGCCGCGGTGCAAGAACGTGCGCTCGACGCCATCTTTCTGCTTGCGGCCCGTGACGTGCAGGGAATCGCGTTCGGTGATGATGTCGATCTCTTCACGCGAGAAGCCGGCCAATGCCATCACGATGCGGTACTTATCTTCCGACACCAGTTCGATGTTGTACGGCGGATAGCTCGGTTGCGCATCGGCGCGCTGTTCGTTGAGCAGCTGTGCCAGGCGGTCAAAGCCAATGGCGGAACGGTACAGGGGAGCAAGGTCAAAAGTACGCATGATAAATATCCTTTTCAAATGAAGCGATAAGAGGGGCGGACCTCACCATGAGCATCCGCTTGTTACCGATATACGGCCTCTCCAGCCCCTTTCAAGGCCTTGAAATTGGCGAAAAGCGCCCCAGACGCCGCCAAATTTGTAAGAAATTTTTACATGGCCAGCCCAAGAGGATTTTGCATGGCGTCCCCCATGCGGCACCGGCTTTTGGTGTATGCTGGCGGCATGAACAATGACACCGACATCCAGCTCAGCGGCCCCTTCAAGGCCACCGACGGCTCCGGCCGTGCCCACGACATCAAGGCCATCCGCATCTTCGACGAAGGTTACGGCATCATCGACGTCTACGTCGATTTCGCCGCCCCGCTCGAAGCGGGCGCCTATAAGGACAAGACCCTGGTCGGCCACATCCTGGCGCGCCTGCGCAGCCTCGGCTACGTAGGCCCCGACTTCGGCCACGGCGACCTTGGCTTGCAAGACAAGAAACTGATCGTTCTGGAAGCACCCGAGGAATTTTCGGCCTTTGCCATCAGCAAGGGCTGGAAGGATCTATCCGCCGAATTTGACGAAGACTGAGAACACCTGACCAAATCTACTGCGCGTCGCGCTTTGCGGCCGGCGATGCTCACCGTGCTTTAGCACGGCTGCGCTTCTCGGCCACAAATCACTGCCGCTCGCTACGATTTTGTCAGGTGTTGTAAAGTACCAATAGTATCCGCGCCGCGCCAGCTTCTGCTGCCGCGGCGTTTTTCATGGGCGACAGATTAGTTCAGCTTAGTTCAAATAACGCGCACTCCACGCAGCGATGACGTTGGCGACATAGGCGGCATCATCGCGTCCCGTCAACAGATGGTCGGCATCGTCGAGCGAAACGAAACTTTTCGGGTGCTTGGCGGCCGTAAAGATCTCCATCGCGTTCGACAGGCTCACCGTCGTGTCGTTCGGCGCGTGCATCACCAGCAGGGCACGGCGCAGGCCGGTGATGTGGGTCTTGAGGCTGTGGCTGCCCGCGTCGTCGACGAATTGCTGGCGGATGCGGAAAGGCCGCCCTTCCAGCTGCACCAGCGCTTCGCCTTCGGCGGCGATTTGCTCCAGGTGGTCGCTGAACATGCGCGTCACGTAGGCGGGCGTGCTGGGTGCGGCCAGGGTGGCGATGGCGGTCGCTTCCGGCACTTGCGCGGCAGCGGCCAGCACGGCCGCGCCGCCCAGGCTATGGCCGATCAGCAATTGCGGCGCGGCGTGTTTTGCCCGCAGAAAATCCGCGGCGGCGACCAGGTCGTCGACGTTCGACGAGAAATTGGTGGCGGCAAACTCGCCCTCGCTGGCGCCCAGTCCCGTGAAGTCGAAGCGCAGCACGGCGATGCCGTGTTCCGTGAGACCTTGCGCGATGCGCCGCGCGGCCAGCACATCCTTGCCGCAGGTAAAACAGTGGGCGAACAGCGCATACGCGCGGATGGCGCCGTCGGGCGCATCGAGGCGCGCCGCCAGCACATGGCCGTGCGCGCCGGGAAAATCTTGCCGGGTGGATTTCATTGTCTCAGATCAAAGCTGCCGCGCAGGGCGGCCGATGGCGCATTGTAGCGCCGCCCGGCCACTTCCTGCTTTAATCCCGCTTGGGAATATTGACTCCTTTGGCAACGGCTGGCCTGGCCAGAAACGCGTCCAGCGCGCGCTGCACATGCGGGAAATTGCCAAAGCCGACGAGGTCGCCCGCACCATAGAAACCCACCAGGCAGCGCACCCACGGGAAGATGGCGATGTCGGCAATCGTGTACTGGCTACCCATGATCCAGTCGCGGCCCTGCAGGCGCTGCTCGAGCACGCCCAGCAGGCGCTTGGCCTCGCCGATATAGCGTTCCAGCGGCCGCTTGTCCTCGTAATCCTTGCCGGCGAATTTATGGAAGAAGCCCACCTGGCCAAACATGGGGCCGATACCGCCCATCTGGAACATCAGCCACTGTATCGTTTCATAGCGCAGGCCTGCGTCCTGGGGGATGAACTTGCCCGTCTTTTCGGCCAGGTACAGCAGGATGGCGCCCGACTCGAACAGGGCCAGCGGCTTGCCATCGGGACCGTCCGGGTCGAGGATGGCGGGAATCTTGTTGTTCGGATTGAGGGACAGGAAGGCGGGCGACAGCTGGTCATTCTGCTCAAAGCTGACCAGGTGCGGCTCGTACGCCAGGCCCAGTTCTTCCAGCAGGATCGAAACCTTGATGCCGTTCGGCGTCGGCAGCGAGTACAGTTGCAGGCGCTCGGGATGCCGGGCAGGCCATTTTTGGGTGATGGGGAAGTCGGAAAGCTGTGTCATGGATATCCTTCATTTCAATTAAAGATGCGGCGCCGGGCAGCCAGTATAGCCAAGCATGGCAGTTTCAGCAGGACAGCGCATTCAGCCAAACAAGCCATGCAAGAACCAGCGCGGCGCGGCATCTTCTCCGCTGCCGGCGATGCGTTCACGGTAGACCCAGTAGTGGGCATGGTCGAGGCCTTCGGCGATGAAGTAATCGCGCGCCTGTGACTGGCCCCACCAGCCCGCTTCGATGCGCTCGGCGACAGAGACCATTTTCAGGGGCGAGCCATAGAAGGGCCGGTGCTCGCGCATCAGGAGGGTGATGGGCTGGGCCAGCAGCCAGCCGGGACGGGGCATGCCGGGCAAGCCCGGCGGCAAGTCCGGCACCGCGTTCTTGGCGCCAGGCTTGACGGACAGCGGCAGCCACTGGTTGGCCGCCTCGGGACGGTAATCGGCGCGCGGCGCGGCTTGCAAGACATTGTCCGTGCCCAGGCGCGCCACCAGCAATTCCATCAAGCGCTGGCGCTCTTGCGGCGTGCCGCCCGGCTCGGGGAACAGGGTGTCGCTGGGCGGCGCCATCGGCTGCACCTGCAGCGCTTCCAGCGTGAGGCCGATCACGGGCGCGTCCAGCACCAGCTGCGCCAGGCGTTCCTTGAGCAGGCGCACCAGGTGCTCGTCGCGCCAGACGGCCTCGCCCAGCGCCAGGTCGATGACGGTGGGCGCACGCGCCACCCGGCCCCGCTCGTGCGCCAGCAACAATTGGATGCGCTCGACGGCAAATTGCCGCGCGCACAGCCAGCCCGTCATTTGCTGCAGCAGCCGGCGCGCTCCGAACAGCAGCGCGTCGGCGTGCTCCACGCGGTCGAACAATTCCAGGCTGGCGCGGAACGTGGGCGGCGCTTCGAGCCACAGGTACAGTTCCGTGCCGTGGCCATGCGCATCGTCGAGCATGTCGAGCAAGGCCCCGCCGCAGCGGCGCTGCAAGCCGGGCCGGGGCAAGTGGCGCAGCTGCCCCAGGGTGCGGCAGCCGATGCCGTCCAGCCATTCCAGATAGGGGCGCGCCGGCGGCAGCAAGGCGCACGGCAGGCGGTCGAGGCGGCGCACCAGGCTGGCCATGCTCAATGTGCGGCCCCGGCGCGTAGCGGCGCGCGCCATCAGCCAGGCGCCGCGCGCCGTGGGGGCGCACGACAGCCGGGCCGTGTAGCCGAGCGCGCGCAAGCTGGCCGCGATGTGCCGGCACAGGGCGCGCACGCCGCCGAACAGGCGCAGGCTGGCGCCCGCATCGACGAGCAGGGTCGCTTCCTCGCCCTGCGCCACCAGCGGCGAATATTGCAGCAGCGCCAGCGCCACCGCCTGCAGCGCCTGCGCTTCCAGCTCGGGCGAGCGCTCGTGCAGGCGCGCCTGCGGCGCCAGCATCAGCGCACCGGCGCGGCGCATGCCCGGCCGGATGCCGGCCGCCCGCGCCAGCGGCGACACGGCCATCACTTGCTCCTGCTCCAGCACCACGCCGAGGCTGTCAACCGACCAGCGCGGGCAAAACACTTCGAGCGGGAGCCGGGGCAGGCACAGGCCGATCCAGAGTCGCATGGCGTAGCAGTAATGAAGGAGGTTGCAGGGGCAGGAACAGGGGCGCGTCGCGCTGCGGTCCCCGGCGCTTGATGAAGCCAATCTCGATGCCGCCGGCGGCCGGGCGCACGGACAGGCGCAGCGGCGCCGGCGACGCATCCTGCGCGCCGTGCAGCGGGCGCAGCATGCAAAACAGGGTGTTGCCGGACTGCGCGGCCAGGTGCAGCCGGCGCAGGCTGTCGGCGCGCACATGCGGCTGCCAGAACAGCAAGGCGCCGCAACTACCGCTGCGCAAGATGTTTTCCGCCGCCCACAAGGCATCCTTGCTGCTGGCGCTCTTTAACCACAGCAATTGCGACGGCGCCAGCCCCTGCGCGGCCAAGGCCAGCGCCTGCGGCGGATGGGGCGGTTGCAGCAGCACGATGGGCAAGCCCGGCAGTTGCGCCAGCGCGGGCGCCAGCAGCCGCAATTCGCCGCTGCCCGGCTGCTGCACCAGCAGATCGATGAGGTTGCCGCTGGGCCAGCCGCCGCCGGGCAACTGCGCGGACAGGGCGGCAAAGCCCGTATCCAGGCAGCGCGTGGCGCCCTGCCCCAGCTGCGATGCGCGCCACAGGGACGGGTGCAAGGCTTCCGGCGAGGCCATCAATTGGTAATGTTGCATAATTGTATATAAAGATAAATACTGTATGCATATACAGTACTATCCAGCCCCGCATTTGGCAAGGCTTATCTGCGCCGCAGCTCCCCGGGGGACGTCCCGCCACGTCCGAAAAACACCGTTTTTCACATCGATTGCTGTACCATAAGCACTCTCCTTACCGTCTGGCAACGTACCAGTCGGCCTCCTCCGTCCATAAGGAAACGCATTTGACCACCATCCAAATCATCAGCGCCATCGTCTTCGGGCTTGCGCTCATCCACACCTTTGCCGCCAAGTCGTTTGAAACCTTGTCGCGGCGCCACCCCCGCCATGCGGGCCTGCTGCACTTGCTGGGCGAAGTGGAAGTCGTGTTCGGCTTCTGGGCCTTCATCTTGATCATCATCATGGCCTTTGTCTCGGGCGGCGATGCTGCCATCGAGTATGCCGAGTCGCGCCATTACACGGAGCCGCTGTTCGTCTTTGTCGTCATGGTCGTGGCTGCCTCGCGCCCCGTGCTCGACGCCGTGCAGCGCCTGTTGAAAGGCGTGGCGCGCGTGATGCCGCTGCGCACGGAACTGGCCCTCGTCTGGCTGGGCCTGGCGCTTGTGCCCCTGACGGGTTCGTTGATCACGGAACCGGCCGCCATGACCCTGGCCGCGCTGATGCTGGCACCGCAAATCTTCCGCCCGGGCATCCCTGAATGGCTGAAATACGGCGCGCTGGGCGTGCTGTTCGTCAACGTTTCCATCGGCGGCACGCTCACCTCGTACGCGGCGCCGCCCGTGCTGATGGTGGCCACCACGTGGAACTGGGATAGCGCCTACATGGCTAGCCATTTCGGCTGGAAGGCGGCCATCGCCGTCCTCGTCAACGCCACGGGCGTGAGCATTTTGCTGCGCAAATACCTGCACAGCAACACCTCCGACATCAAGCCGAAGGCCGGTGAAGTCGAAGCGCCAAAAGTGCCGCTGGCCGTCAGCCTGGTGCACATGATCGTGCTGGCCGGCGTCGTCGCCCTGGCGCACCATCCCGTGCTGTTCATCGGCCTGTTCCTGTTCTTCCTCGGCTTCGTGCAGGCGTATGAGCGCTATCAAAGCCCGCTGATCCTGAAAGAGGGTTTATTGGTCGGCTTCTTCCTCGGCGGCCTGGTGGTACTGGGCGGCATGCAGCAATGGTGGCTGCAGCCCATCGTTTCCAGCCTGAAACCGCTGGCCCTGTTCTTCGGCGCCCTGGGCTTGACAGCCATTACCGACAATGCGGCCCTCACTTACCTCGGTTCGCTGATCGTCGGCATGACGGACGAAGCGAAATACATGCTGATGGCCGGCGCCGTGGCCGGCGGCGGCCTGACCGTCATCGCCAATGCGCCGAACCCGGCCGGCGTGGCCCTGCTGCGCCGCGGCTTCAAGGATGAATCGATCGGCGCCGTCGGTTTGCTGGCCGGCGCCCTGCTGCCGACGGCCGTGGCGGGCCTGGCCTTCCTGGCCCTGTAAGCCTCATCACGGGGCGGCTGCCGGCCGCCCCTGCTGCCTGCAATTTCCCTCTTCAGTTTCCTTCATACACGAGGAAATGCAGCCGGTCATAGAACAGGCTGTAGGCATAGTCGAACGTGCCCACGCTGCGAAAACCCTTGTGCAGATACACTTGCAGCGCTTCGCTTTTTTCCCATACCGTCAAGGTGATGCGCGCACAGCCCTTGCGGCTGGCCAGGTCGCGGATTTCATGGAACATCTGCCGGAACAGGCCCTGCCCCCGGTATTTCTCGTCGATGGCCAGGCTGCTGACGAAACAGTCGTCGGTGCGCGCATGCGCGAGCACGAATGCGTCATACGCATCGTCGAGCGCCTTCATGTCGTCCCGGTAATACGAGACGGCGCCGCAAGCCTGGAACTCGGCCATCGTGGCGGCCGTGAAGAAGCCGATGAAACGCCCGTCTTCGTCATGCAGGCCGTGGATGTGCTGCAGATACGGGTCGATATTCTGCCGCCGCTGCAATTCGACGAACTGCAGATTGAGTTTATTGCCGAACGAGCAGTATTCGAGATAGCTGGTGGCAAACAGCAGTTTCGCCATGCGGTTCCTCGTCTCATCGCCCAGCAGTTCACCCGGCACCAGCTTGAGCGGCGCATGCGACAGCAGGCCCGCCTGCGTCTCGTCGCCGGACGGGACGGCATCGCTGGCGACCGGCATGCGACTGCCGTGGCGGCCCACGGTCGGGCGCCAGAAATCGCCAGCGGCAATATGCCGCGAACGGTGGGCCAGCAGGTAGCGGCAAAAGACGCCATTCACGCGATCGAGCTGCGGGTCGTCCGACAGCACCGAGTAATAGTGAAAGTGGTCGATGTCCGCCCGCAGCTGGGCCGCATACGCCATGCGCGGCACTTCCTCGATATCGAACACATCGACGATGTCGGGCAGGCTCAAAGGATCGTCGAGCTGCCAGCCGATTTCGTCGAGCCTGGCGACGCAGCGCGCATACGCGCGCCGTTCCTCGTCACTGAGGGGAATGTGCACGTCGGTAATGATATCGTCCAGCAAGCGCATGCCCCGGATGCCGCCCGCCACCGCTTCCCGCGCACCGTCATACAGCACGCAATAGCGCTGGTAGAACTCGGCATGGCTGAGCAGGGTCACGCCCAGGTTTTTCTTCCATTCGGCATAGAACTGGCCAAACAGCTGCGCCTCGAATTGCGGGCAGGAACGAGGAATCCGCGCATCGATACCCGCATAGGCGATGTTCACATTGCGCTGGATCACACGCAGCGCGGCATCGTTCTTCTTGGCGATCAGCATGCCCGTTTCATCGAGAAACAGATTCATCCAGCTGACATGCTGGCGCTCTTCGCTGTCGCCATCCTTGCGCTGGAAATAATCGGGCACTTCCGGCTTCATCAGGAAAATCGTCGCCGGATTGTGCGGGATCGTATCGACATCCATATACATGCCGCCGTATTCGCACATGATGAGGATGCGGAAATAATCGGACAAGGTGGCGAAGTAGCGCTGCATATGCAGGGTATCGAGTACGCCGAAGCGGGCCGGCGCGAAATCCAGCGCCAGCGCGCGCAGCGAATTGATATGCAGGGTCGTGCCGCCTATGGCGTAGCGGCCTATCGTGTAGCGCCCGGCGCCGCCCGTGGGGCTGAAGCGCTCGTCATTGCGCAGCTGCTGCGCATCCCACACCCACAGGATGGAGACGTACGGCGCGCCGCCGTTGTGCCGCACCGCTTCCAGCGCCGCGCCCCACTGCTGGATCGCTTCGGCTGCGATGGCCGGCAACGGTCCGCCCATCCAGATGCGGTGCAGGTAGCGCTCGTCGTCGCCGAGCGCGCGCGTGGGGATGCAGCTCAGCGACGAGCAGCTTGCTGCATTGAAATGGTTGAAGTTCAGGGCGACGAAGCTGCGCAGGGCCGCGATGCCCGCCTGGTGCTCCACGGCCAGTTGTTCCAGGTCGCTGCCGGCCGGCCGGACATCGGCCAGGGTGATGTAATCGAGTTTCAGCCGGTTGATGCGGAACTCGTATTCCAGGTTGAAAATCTTTGCTTGATCGTGTTTCGAGGCCAGGTCATCTATTTTCATGGGCGCACCATTTTCCGCAGGAGAGTGTCAATAAACTTCGCAGGAGGTAAAACAAGGTCGACAACATGCGCATCGCTGCGCCATCAGTGCCGGGCGAGCAGCACCTCGCTTTCCCGGCGCCCCGCCATGCCCCGCGTAAACAGCAGCAGGCAGGCGGCGATGACCACGATGACGGGGATATTGAGCAGCGCATACGTTTCCAGCGCATAGCCGAAACGCTGGCACAGCACGTTATAGAGCTGCAGCCAGGCGGACAGATAAATGCAGTACAACAAGCTCATGGCAGCCGTCGTCAAGGTCACCGATTCCTTGCTGGCCGTAATCGCGCTGCGTATCAGGGCGCCATTGAACAGGCCGAAGCCGATGGAATAGACAAACATGCAGGCGGCGAACACGTCGACGTGATGGCGGCCCGCGCCGGCGCCCAGCATGCCGGCGGCCGCGACCAGCCCGCCCAAGCGCAGCAGATGCACGAGGGGGAAATCCTGGCGCAGGCGCTGGATGGCGATGCTGCTGAGGACAAAGCCCGACAAAATCACGCATTGCAGGGCGATATACGTGGCGTAGGAGGCGCCCATTTCCTGCAGCACGAAGATGGGCGAAAAGCCGATCCAGGCCGTCAGGGGCACGGTGGCCAGCCCGGCCGTAAACATGCCGAACATGAAGCGCTTGTTGCTGAAAATGGCCGCGTAGCTGCGCACGATGGCGGCAAGGTCCAGGCGCGTGACCCTGGGGGCCGCGCGCGGCATGGTCTTGAACAGGCCCAGCAAGGACAGCAGCGCCAGCAGGCCGGAGAGGAAAAAGACGTAGCGCCAGTCCAGCCGGCTGATGATGGCGCTGCCGAGGATGGGGCCGGCCAGGGGCGCGAGGATGGTGGTGCTCGACAGGATGCTGCTCAGCTTGACGGCAGCCATGTCATCGAACAGTTCATGGATCATGGCATAGCCGACGAAGATGAAGCAGCAGCCCATGCCCTGGATGAAACGCGCGGCGAGAAATTGCTCGATCGACGCGGCAAATGGCACGGCCAAGGTGGCCAGCAGGAACAAGGCATTACCCGTGAGCACCAGCTTGCGCTTGCCGATGCAGTCGGCCAATGGCCCCAGGAAAATCTGCAGGGAACTGCCGCCCAGCAGATACAGGCTCAGGGACAGGGGGACGAACTTTTTCTCCGCCTGGAACTCCTCGACGATGCCCAGCATCGCCGGCATGATCATGTCATTGGACAGATAAATATTCAGTTCAAAGACGAGAAAAAACGCAAAAAACCACAGCAACTGCTTGGACTTGATGGACATGGCGCGTTCCGTAACGTGGGTGGCTGCCGTCAGTGCGTGCCCGCCGTCGGGGCATGGGACGGTGGACACGGTTTCACACTGAAAACGTGTACCAATTGTATACCAGTTCGTATTTTTAGCGCCTGTTTTTGTGATTTTTAAATACCGCAGCAATACCAATTAAATAAACTCGATGGTGCTGCGGCATGTGGAATCTGTGCTGAAATGGGCGCGGCCAGCGCCCCGGCGCGCGGCAGCGGCCCTGAGGGGGAATGGAAGAACGATGCGTACCAGTGCCTGCGCGCCGTTGCGGCGCGCAGGCACGCTGGCTTACCGGCGGCGGTGGCTGGCGAAGAAATCGAGCAGCATCCTGCTGGCGTCGGGCTTGGCCTTGTCGTTGAACGGCAAGCTGGCATCGCCGCCGCTCCACGCGTGCTCGAGGTGCTCGACCTGCGCCACGCGCAGCAGCACATCCTTGCCCACCTGATAGTCGTGCAGCGCATACGCATGGGCCGGATTGCGTCCGCCCGCCGCGCCGCCAGGCAGACGCTGCGCCGTCACCACGGTATCAAACGGCAAGCGGTTCACGCGCACGCTCTGGCGGACCAGCTGCGTCTGGTTGATGGGCCGCACCACCTTGTCGGCCAGTCCTTGCAGCAGGATGGTGGGCAGGCCGGGAAACGCGGGCTGGCGCGCCAGCACTTCATCGATGGCCGCGTCGGCACGGGCGGCAGCGCCATGCTGCATCACGCCCAGCGCGCCGATCAGGTTATGCCCGGCGCCAAACACGGGCCCGGAATGCAGGCCCAGCGCGGCGAACAGATGGGGATGGTTCAAGGCCACGATATGCGCCATGCCGGCGCCGGCGGAAATGCCGCAGATATAGATGCGCACGCGGTCGATCGCATAGCGGGCCGCCACCTGCTCGATGGCGCCGACGATCAGGCGCACGTCGCCGCCGCCCTCCTGCGTCAGCTTGTCGTACCACTTCCAGCAGCGGCGCGCATGCGAGCGCAGCGATTGCTGCGGATACAGCACGGCATAACCCTTGCGTTCGGCCAGGCGGTTCATGCGCGTGCCTTCGGCAAACTGCGTGGCGCTCTGCTCGCAGCCGTGCAGCATCACCAGCAGCGGCCGGCCACGGCTGCGCATGGCGGCGCTGGGCGCCTTCTCGGGCAAGTACAGGAAATAGGGCAGGCGCCGGCCCGGCAACTGTCCCAGTTCCGGCAATGGCGCATAGTGGGCGGCCAGCCACTTGCCTGGCGGGGGCGGCGTTCGCTTGCGCACGCGCGGGGGCGACAGGGGCGTGGCAAAGGGCGCCAGCGAGGGCACGGCGTCGCTGGCGGGCCTGGCGCGCGGCGTCGGCCTGGTCTTGGCCACGGGTTTGCTGCGGGGCTTAGGTTTAGATTTAGGCGTGGGCTTGGCCGGCACGGGCCCGAACAGCACCTTGGCCAGCTTGGTCGCCGTGCGCTGCTGCGCCTTACCGGCGCGCAATAACCCGCGCAGCCATTTGGTGGCGGGCTTTACCATGGCAAGCGGCGCCCATGTCGTGGTGGAGCGTACCGCAAGTTCATCCCACTGCATCGTTGCATCGTCAGCATGTGCGGCCTCCTCTTTAGAACGCATAGAGTACCGCAATTGGCTGACCACACCGTACGCTTGCACACCGATAAAAGTGCCGCTGGCACCATTGAGGCAGATCAAGCGCGACTTGGTGCGCATGCGTAATCTGGATGTTCGATCAGCACTTCACGAGGAGAAAACACCATGAGCTATCTGGACCGCGACATCCTGGGCATGTACCGCAACCACGACGGCCCGGGGCCGGCCCTGATGGGAGCTGACACCCTGCTCGGCGACGATGTCTACAATCACAACGACGAGGAACTGGGCGACATCAAGGAAATCATGCTCGACATGCGCACCGGCCAGATCGCCTATGCCGTGCTGTCCTTCGGCGGCATGCTGGGCATGGGCGACAAGCTGTTTGCCGTGCCCTGGGAACGCCTGACCCTGGACACCGTCAACAAGCGCTTTCTGCTCAACGTGGACAAAGACTTGCTGAAAGAGGCTCCCGGTTTCGACAAGAACAACTGGCCCGACATGGGCAGCGATGCCTGGAACCAGCAGATGGAAGCGTTCTATGGCAGCGGCATGCGCTACGGCAGCAGCGCCATGGCAGGCAGCCGCACGCCATCCGGCAGCGACCTGCGCAGCGGCGCCAGTCTGCAATCGGGCAGCGAAGGCAGCCTGACCGGCACCTCCATGAGCGGCAGCCGCGCTGGCACGGCCAGCAGCCAGGGCGACCTGGGCTCGCGTTCGGCGCTCGGCGATGATGAGTTCGATAAACATAGGTCGGGTAGGTCGGATTAGCGGCTAGCCGCGTAATCCGACACCACCAGCGACACCGTTAACACCGTTGACACGGCACCACCGGTCGCGCCAACGATGTTGTCGGATTACGCGTGGCTTTGCCCCGCTAATCCGACCTACCGCTGCATCGACTCCCACACTTTCTGCAAACGCTTGGCAGAAACAGGCATCGGCGTGCGCAACTCCTGCGCAAACAGCGACACGCGCAGCTCTTCCAGCATCCAGCGGAAGTCGACCAGTTTCGGGTCCGTATTCTTGCCGGCCTGGCGGTCCTTGGCCTGACGCAGATACGGCGCGGCGGCCGATTGCCATTCGGCCATCAACTTGGTGTCGCGCGCGGGGTCGGCGCGCAGCTTTTCCAGGCGCACGTTGATCGCCTTCAGATAGCGGGGGAAATGCGCCAGCTGCGTGTACTCGTTTTCCGTCAGGAAACGCTTATGCACGAGGCCTTGCAGCTGCGACTGGATATCGGCGGCTGCCGCTGCGGGAATATTCTGCAGGCGCTTGGGCAAGCCGTGGAATTCCGTCAGCACTTGCGACAGCAAACGGGCGATTTCATTGACCAGCAAGACGAGGCGCGACTTGCCCTCCGCCTGGCGCTTGGCAAACGAGGCGGCGTCCAGCGGCAGCGGATCTTGCAGGCAAGCGATGTCGAGCGCCTTGTTGATGATTTGCTCGCGCAACTCTTCCTGCGAACCGAGGGCCATGAATTGCATGCCCATCTGCTGAAGACCGGGGATGCTTTTCTCGACGTACTTGATCTGTTCCTTCATTTGCAGCGCGAACAATCGGCGCAAACCCACCTTGTGCGTGCGGGCGGCTACGGTCGGATCATCGAACACTTCCAGGTCGCAATGCGTACCCTTGTCGACCAGGGCGGGGAAGCCGATCAGGGTCAGCTTGCCCTGCACGATTTCGAGCAACTCCGGCAACTCGCCAAAAGTCCAGCCCGTCAAGCCCATGTGCTGCGAGACGGTGGCATTCGGGGACGCCGGCGCTGCAGCGGCAGCCACTCCCTTTGCCGGCGCGCCGCCCTTGCCTGCTGCCGCGTTGGCGGCGGCGCCCTGGGCTTGCGCCTGCAGCCGCGATGCCACTTGCGCGCCCGCCACCTTGGCACCGGGCGTGCCCGTGCCGGCAACGCCCGACACTTCGGCCAGCTTCTGGAAACTCTGGCGCGCCTGGCCGCCGAATTCCGCCTGCAAAGTGGCCAGGTTGCGGCCCATGTCGAGCTGGCGGCCATGCTCGTCGATCACCTTGAAATTCATGAAGTGATGGGCCGGCAGGGTTTCCGGCTTGAAGTCCGTCGTCAGCACATTGATCGTGATCTGCGTGCGGATATCCAAGATGATGGCGTCGATCAAATCACCGCGGCCAAACACGCCCGCCTCATGCACGCGCTCGCAGAATTTGGCCGCGTAATCGGGCAGCGGCACGCAGTGGCGGCGCAGCTTTTGCGGCAGGGATTTGAGCAGCAGATGCACTTTTTCCTTCAGCATGCCCGGCACCAGCCATTCGCAGCGCTCGCGCGGCAACTGGTTCAAGGCATACAGCGGCACGCTCAAGGTCACGCCATCGCGCACGCTGCCCGGCTCGAAGTGGTACGTCAGACCCATTTCCAGGCCCGTCACGGACATGGTCTTGGGGAACAGGTCCGTCGTCACGCCGGCCGCCTCGTGGCGCATCAGCTCTTCGCGGTTCAAATACAGCAGCTTCGGGTTTTCGCGCGTGGCTTCCTTGTGCCATTTCTCGAAACCGGCGCCATTGCACACGTCCGCCGGCAGCAGCTTGTCGTAGAAGGCGGCGATCAGTTCATCGTCGACCAGCACGTCCAGGCGGCGCGATTTGTGTTCCAGGTTTTCGATATCCTTGATCAGCTTGTGGTTGTGCGCAAAGAACGGCGCGCGCGTGTCGAAGTCGCCGCCCACGAGGGCGTCGCGGATGAAGATTTCGCGCGCTTCCGGCAAGTTGAAATTGCCGTAATTGATGCGCCGCTGGCTGTACACCACCAGGCCATAAAGAGTAGCCCGTTCGGACGCCGTCACTTGCGCCGAGCGTTTTTCCCAGCGCGGCTCACCCCAGGATTTCTTCAGCAAGTGTACGCCGACTTTTTCCAGCCATTCGGGCTGGATCTGCGCCACGCAGCGCGCGTACAAACGCGTCGTGTCGACCAGTTCGGCCGCCATGATCCACTTGCCCGGCTTTTTCAACAGCGAGGAACCGGGCCAGATGTGGAACTTGATGCCGCGCGCCCCCAGGTAGCCGGCGCCCGGTTCGTCTTCGCCCTTGAAGCCGATATTGCCCAGCAAGCCGGTCAGCAAGGCCATATGCAGGTTGTCATAGGTGGCCGGCGCTTCGTTCAATCGCCAGCCCTGCTCCTTGACGATGGTCAGCAGCTGCGAATGCACGTCGCGCCATTCGCGCAAGCGCATCTGCGACAGGAAATTCGTGCGGCAATTATCCTGCAACTGGCGGTTGGTTTTCTTGTGCTCGATGGCGGACTCGAACCAGCGCCAGATTTTCAGGTAGCTGAGGAATTCCGACTTTTCATCGGCGAATTTCTTGTGCGCCTCGTCGGCCGCCTGCTGGTGTTCCATCGGACGGTCGCGCGGGTCTTGCACGGACAGGGCCGAGGCGACGATCAGCACTTCCGTCAGGCACGCGTTATCGAGCGCGGCCAGAATCATGCGGCCCACGCGCGGGTCCAGCGGCAGCTTGGCCAGCTTGTTGCCCAAGGGCGTGAGTTTATTGACTTCATCGACGGCGCCGAGTTCCTGCAGCAACTGATAACCGTCGGCCACCGCGCGCGCCAGCGGCGGCTCGATGAAGGGGAAGGTTTCCACGTCCGTCAGGTGCAACGATTTCATGCGCAGGATGACGGCCGCCAAGGAGGAGCGCAGGATTTCCGGCTCCGTGAATTTGGGCCGCAGCAGATAATCCTGCTCTTCGTACAGGCGGATGCAGACGCCGTCGGCGACGCGGCCGCAACGCCCGGCGCGCTGGTTGGCGGCCGACTGGGCGATCGGCTCGACCTGCAGCTGCTCGACCTTGTTGCGATAGCTGTAGCGTTTCACGCGGGCCAGGCCCGCATCGACCACGTAACGGATGCCGGGCACCGTCAGCGAGGTTTCCGCCACGTTGGTGGCCAGCACGATGCGGCGTGCGTTGCTGGTTTTAAAGACGCGTTCCTGCTCTTCAGCCGACAAACGGGCGAACAGGGGCAAAATCTCCACGTGCGGCGGATGGTGCTTGCGCAGCGCCTCGGCGCAGTCGCGGATTTCGCGCTCGCCCGGCAAGAACACCAGCACGTCGCCCGAACCGATGCGGCACAGTTCTTCCACGCCATCGACGACGGCGTCCATCAGGTCGCGCTTTTCGCGCGCGGCGGCCGTGCGCTGGCCCGGCTTGTCGGTGTTCGCGCCCGAACCAGGCATGGCCACCTGCTCGCGCTCCACGGGACGGTAGCGCACTTCGACCTGGTACAGACGGCCCGACACTTCGATCACGGGCGCCGGTTTTTCCGGCGTGCCGAAATGGCGCGAGAAGCGTTCCGCATCGATGGTGGCCGACGTGATGATGATTTTCAGGTCCGGCCTGCGCGGCAACAGCTGTTTCAGATAACCGAGCAGGAAATCGATGTTCAGGCTGCGTTCGTGCGCCTCATCGATGATGATGGTGTCGTAATTTTTCAACAACGGATCGGTCTGCGTCTCGGCCAGCAAGATACCGTCCGTCATCAGCTTGACGGACGCGCCACGGCTCAGGGTATCGGTAAAGCGGACCTTGAAACCCACCGTTTCGCCCAGCGGCGTACCAAGCTCCTGCGCAATGCGCTTGGCCGTCGAGGAAGCGGCGATACGCCGCGGCTGCGTGTGGCCGATCATGCCCTTCTGGCCGCGTCCCAGTTCCAGGCAAATCTTCGGCAACTGGGTCGTCTTGCCGGAACCCGTCTCGCCCGAGACGATGATCACCTGGTTTTCCATCAGGGCCTTGGCGATTTCCGCGCGCCGGCCCGAGACGGGCAAGTCTTCCGGATACGTAATCGGCGGCAGCGGATTGCGGAAAGCCTTTTCCGCCTCGCGCGCGGCGCGGGCCGCATCGCGGGCTTCGCGGCTTTCCTGCCCCTCGCGCGGCGGGCGCGCGGCCTGGGGCTTGCCCTCTCCCGATCGCTGCTGCTGTTGCTGTTTCTGCTGCTCCGCGCGCGGCGGCTGCTGCCTTTGCTGGCTCACGGGCGGGCGCTGGCGGCCCTGCGCAGGCGTGGCGGCAGGCGCGGAAACATCCCCGCTGGCGGGCACATTTGCAACGTTGGAAGGAGGGGAAGACTTATTGCTGGCTGAAGACATTGTTTTTTACAGGTATTTTAAGCGCGCACATCGCGCAGCGAATTATAATGCGCTTAATGGAAAACCCTACCCAATTCGTCCAATGGCTGCGCTCAGTCGCGCCCTACATCCACGCCTTTCGCGGCAAGACCTTCGTGGTCGCCTTCCCCGGTGAACTCGTCAGCGCCGGGGCGCTGCAGGTGCTGGCCCATGATTTGTCCCTGCTGCATGCGCTGGACATCAATGTCACCGTCGTCTACGGCTCGCGGCCGCAGGTGGCGGAACAACTGGCCCTGCGTAACGTCGAAGGCCGCTTCCACAATGGCGTGCGCATCACGGATATCGCCGCGCTGGAATGCGCGAAGGAAGCCGCCGGCGAGCTGCGCCTCGATATCGAGGCCGCGTTCAGCCAGGGCTTGCCGAACACACCCATGTCGCATGCGGCCATCCGTATCATTTCCGGCAACTTCATCACGGCGCGCCCGCTGGGCGTGATCGATGGCGTGGACCTGGAACTGACGGGCATCACGCGCAAGGTCGACGCCGAAACCATCCATTCCATCCTCGGTTCGGACGGCCTGGTGCTGCTGTCGCCGCTGGGTTTCTCGCCGACGGGCGAAGCATTCAACCTCACCATGGAAGACGTGGCGTGCAGCGCCGCCATCGCCCTACACGCGGACAAGCTGATTTTCATCACCGAAACGCCGATGATGGAAGACGCCACGGGCGTGGAAATCCGCGAACTGTCGTCGCACCAGGCCGAAGCCGTGCTGATGGCGGGCTTCCTGCCCGACGCGACGGCGTTTTACCTGAAACATTGCGTCAAGGCATGCCATAACGGCGTCGAGCGCTCGCACATCGTGCCGTTCTCGATGGATGGTTCTGCCCTGCTGGAATTGTTTACCCACGATGGCGTGGGCACCATGATCAGCCATGAAAACCTGGAAAGCCTGCGCCAGGCCACCATCGAAGACGTGGGCGGCATCATCAAACTGATCGAGCCGCTGGAAGCGGACGGTACTTTGGTGAAGCGGGGCCGCGAGCTGATCGAACGCGAAATCGATTATTTCTCCGTCATCGAGCATGATGGCGTGATCTTCGGCTGCGCCGCCCTGTACCCGTTCCCCGCGCAAAAAATGGCGGAAATGGCATGTTTGACGGTCAACCCGGAAGTACAAGCCCAGGGCGACGGCGAGCGCATCCTGAAACACATGGAAAACCGCGCGCGCGCCGCCGGCCTGAACAAGTTGTTCGTGCTGACCACGCGCACCTCGCACTGGTTCAAGAAACGCGGCTTCGTGCCGGCCACCGTCGACGATTTGCCGAAGGATCGCCAGCATATGTATAACTGGCAACGTAAATCCCAAGTGCTCATCAAGACACTGTAAAACTGAAAAAGCCCGGCATGCCGGGCTTTTTTTACATTCAGATCGTTATTTGATATTCAATGGGGCAAACGACTTGACCAGGTCGTCGAGCGCCTTCAATTGCGTCAGGAATGGCTCCAGCTGATCCAGCGGCAAGGCGCTGGGGCCGTCGCAGCGGGCGTTGTCGGGGTCAGGATGGGCTTCCAGGAACAGGCCGGCGATGCCGACGGCCAGGCCGGCGCGGGCCAGGTCCGCCACTTGCTGGCGGCGGCCGCCCGAAGCGGCGCCACCGGGATCGCGCTGCTGCAGCGCATGCGTGACGTCGAAGATGATCGGCAAGTCGTCGCAGGTTTTCTTCATCACGCCAAAGCCCAGCATGTCGACCACCAGGTTGTCGTAGCCGAGGCAGGTGCCGCGGTCGCACAGGATCAGTTGATCGTTGCCCGCTTCCTTGAATTTCTCGACGATATTGGCCATCTGGCCAGGGCTGAGGAATTGCGGCTTCTTGATGTTGATGACTTTGCCCGTTTTCGCCAGGGCCACGACGAGATCCGTCTGGCGCGCCAGGAAGGCGGGCAATTGCAGCACGTCGACAACTTCGGCCACCTGCTGCGCCTGCCATGGCTCATGCACGTCGGTAATCACGGGCACGCCGAACGCCGCCTTGACGTCCTGGAAGATGCGCATGCCCTCTTCCAGGCCCGGACCGCGGTAGGAATGGATCGACGAGCGGTTGGCCTTGTCGAAGCTGGCCTTGAACACATATGGAATACCCAGTTTTTGCGTCACGCGCACATATTCTTCGCAGGCGCGCATGGCGAGATCGCGCGATTCGAGCACGTTGATGCCGCCAAACAGCGCGAAGCTGCCGGTATTGCTGACATCGATGCCATGGACTTTCACTGAGGTCATAGGGATTCCATCTTGGTTAATTACTACTACTTGGTTGGAAGGGGCGCAGCCAGCGGCTGGCGCGATAAGGCATCTTACTAGCTAGGGCGGCGCAGATCAAATTTGATCCAGCGCAAGGGCGCGGCAAACGGCGTGTCGCCAGGCCGCGACGGCCCCGCGAGGGCTGGCGCAAAGTGCCTTATAATCACGCTTTATCTCTACACTGATTCAGGAGCACAGATGGCCCGCACGATCCACTGCATCAAACTCAACAAGGAAGCCGAAGGACTGGATTTCCCGCCGTACCCGGGCGAACTGGGCAAGAAGATTTACGAATCCGTGTCGAAAGAAGCCTGGGCAGCCTGGCTCAAGCACCAGACCATGCTGGTCAATGAAAACCGGCTGAACCTGGCCGACGCGCGCGCCCGCAAATACCTGGCCACGCAGATGGAAAAACATTTCTTCGGCGATGGCGCCGATGCGGCCATGGGCTATGTCCCGCCGACCGAGTAAGTTTTTCCGTATTCCCGCCCGTGGCCACCGCGCCGCGGGCAGTTTCCCCTTGATTCTCCCCTTTCCCTTTCACGCCGCCTGACGCTGTTTCACGGCTGCCCTTTCCCGTTTCGTCGCACACGGCTCGCCGCCCCCGCCGCCGGCTGGCACAGTACGTCCATCGACAACCTCACACCAAGGCGGACACCATGTTGCAGCAAATCTTCAGCCACACTCCCCTCTACGTCTGGGCCATCCTGGGCTTTCTCGTCTACCGCGGCGTGCTGGCCAGCCGGGCACGCGAAGTGAGCTTGCGCAAGCTGTGCATCATTCCCCTGGTCATGCTGGCCCTGTCCCTGAGCGGCGTGTACGGCAGTTTCGGCCTGGCCGGCGTGGCGCCGTTCGCCTGGGGCGCCGGCGCGCTGGCTGGCGCGGCGCTGGCATGGTCGCTGACCAGGACAGCCACCATCGTGGCCATTCCCCAGCGCGGCAGCGTGCAGCGTCCCGGCAGCTGGGTGCCGTTGATCTTGATGATGAGCATTTTCTGCATGAAATATGCGGTCGCCGTGACCCTGGCCATCGCGCCGACCTATGCCCATGCGACCAGCTTCATGGTGCCTGTCTGCCTCGCCTATGGCTGCTTCAGCGGCATCTTCCTCGGCGGCTTGCTGCGCACCGTGGCCGTGTACCGCGAAGCGCAAATGACAAGCGGCCCGCAAGGGGCCGCCGTTTAAAACATCTATGCCGGCGAACGCCGGCTATCATCTTAGTACGCCAGGGTACGCACGCCTTCCGGCATGCCCAGCAGGCAGACATTCGCGCCGCGCACGGCGAACAGGCCAACGGCAATGACGCCGACGATCTGATTGATCTGCTGTTCCAGCGCCACCGGGTCGGCAATTTTCAAGCCCAGCACGTCGATGATTTCGCCGCCGTTATCCGTAATGAACGCTTCGGTAGTACCTGCCTTCAGGCGCAGGCGGGGCGTGCCGCCCAGCGCAGCCAGCTGGCGCGATACGGCAGCGCGGGCCATCGGCACCACTTCCACCGGCAGCGGGAAGGCGCCCAGGGTTTCCACCAGCTTGGAGCCGTCGGCGATGCAGACGAACTGTTTCGCGACAGAAGCAACGATCTTTTCACGCGTCAATGCCGCGCCGCCACCCTTGATCATGGCGCCGCTGGCCGTGATTTCATCGGCGCCGTCGATGTAGACGGCGATCGACTCGACATCGTTCAGGTCGAAGACGGGAATGCCATGGCCAGCCAGGCGCGCGGCCGTCGCTTCGGACGAGGCGACCGTGCCCTTGATGGTGTCCTTGATCTTGGCCAGTTCATCGATGAAAAAATTGGCGGTGGAACCGGTGCCGACGCCGATGATTTCACCTTTTACTACGTAGTCGATGGCGGCGCGGGCTACGGCTTGCTTCAATTCGTCTTGGGTCATGGCATTCAGGCTAAAGTGAGGAATGGCGCTATTTTAACGGATTGCCAGCCTGGCCAGCCGGCCAGCATGCCCGGCGATGCGACTCAATACAACAGGCAAGCGGGAAAACTTTGCCCTAGGGCAATCGCGCACCCAAATACACTCTATGCCCTCTAAAATATGCGAAAATGGCACGATAGTCCGATATGACGTTTCAGGAATAGCACATGAATCACAGTAAACAGGTACTTGTTGTCGATGACAGCCGGGTTTCACGTTTGATGTCGCATCAATTCATCCTCAGCAAACATGCCGACTGGCAAGTGATTGAGGCGGCGACGGGTGAGGAAGCCCTGGAAAAAGTCAAGACCGTCAACCCTGTGCTGATACTACTGGATGTCAACATGCCCGGCATGGGCGGCATGGCGGCGGCAGAACAATTGCGCGTGCTGTGCCCGCAGACGCACATCATTCTCGTCACGGCCAATGTGCAGAACGCCACCCGCAACCGCGCCAGCGAAATGAAAGTCGGCTTCATGGAAAAACCGATCACGGAAACGCGCATCCACCAGTTGATCGAATCACTGGGACTGTGAGCATGGTCAATCTTTCCGAACTCGAGAACGACGCCCTGGTAGAGATATTCAACATCGGGGTGGGCCATGCGGCGGCGGCCATGAGCGAGATCGTGAATGAAGAAGTCACCATGTCGGTGCCGTCGATCACCTTCCTGAACCGTGCCGACGCGGCAGCCTTGCTCGGCAGCAAGAAGGATGGCGAACGCATCTGCGGCGTCAGCCAGCATTACGATGGCGCTTTCGCCACCGAAGCCATCCTGATGTTTCCCGAGGACAAAAGCCTGGAAATCGTGCGCCTGATGGTGGGCGACGCCATGCCGCTGCAGGAACTGACGGAGATGGAACAGGAAGCGATGAGTGAGATCGGCAACATCATCCTCAATTCCTGCGTCGGGACGTTGGCCAACCTGTTCGACAGCGAACTGCATGGCTCGCTGCCCCTGTACCACGTGGGCACCAGCGCGGAAATCCTCTCCTCGTTCGGCGGCCAGGATGACGAAGCCGTCGTGCTGATGCTGCATATCGACTTCGTGCTGTCCAAGCACCAGATCCACGGTTATGTAGCATTCGTGCTCGACCTGTCCGCCTTGCACGACCTGAAACAGCAAGTCAGCCGCTACCTGGCCAAGGTGCTGGGACAGGCGTGACGATCATGCCGGATGCCTTGCACCGACTCGCCCTGCTCGAGAGCATACTCGGCGCCGTCAACCTGGGCGCCATCGTGCTCGATGAGCAGCATCGCATCGTGCTGTGGAATAAGTGGATGGCGCGCCACTCGGCCTGCCAGGCCGACGCCGTGCTGGGCCAGGATTTCTTCGCCGTCTTTCCGGAACTGCGGCACAAGCGCATGGATTCGGCCATCACCCAGGCACTGCGCGACAATTTCCAGTCGCTGCTGTCGCAAACCCTGCACAAGGCGCCGTTTGCGCTGTACACGCATGGCTCGGCCACGGGCGGCAGCGACGGCGAGGAACGCATGCAGCAAGCCATCGCCGTCACGCCGATCAACCTGCCCGGCTCGCCACGCCATTGCCTGATCCAGATCAATGATGTCACCATCGCCGTGGGGCGCGAAAAGCTGCTGCGCGAACAGACCATGGTCTTGCGCTCGCAAACCTTTTCCGACGGCTTGACGGGCATCGCCAACCGCCGCCATTTCGACGTGGCGATCGAGAAGGAAATGCGGCGCGCCATGCGCACCAGCAGCCCGCTGTCGCTGCTGATGATCGATATCGACCATTTCAAGGATTACAACGACCATTACGGCCACCAGCAGGGAGACGATTGCCTGATCCGCGTGGCAGCCGAACTGGCCGCCATGCTGCAGCGCCCCACCGACCTGCTGGCCCGCTATGGCGGCGAAGAGTTTGCCGCCATCCTGCCCGACACGGACGCGGCGCAGGCGCTGCGCATGGCCGAGGCGATCCGCCAGCACGCGGCCGAGCTGCGCATTCCGCATGCCAAGACGGGCAATGACGTCAAGCACATCACAGTGAGTATCGGCATCGCCACGCAGCAGCCGCAGCAGCCGCTGGCCATCCCTGCCCTGATCGGCGCGGCCGACCGCGCCCTGTACCTGGCCAAGGGCGCCGGGCGCAACCGCGTGATGGTGCAGTCGCTATAAAAAAAGCAACGCAGGACAAAGGATTCCTGTAGACATCTTTACGGCGTGTGCGTAGACTCGTCATTGCTTGCAGCAACAATAACAAGAATTTATCTGTGGTATCTATCCCTGCGCATGGCCCCACCATGCGGGACATGGCCAGGAGCGCTTGTGAATCTCGATCCTCCCCTCAGATCAGGCTTGCCGGGTGCCGGCATGGATACGACCATGGTGAACGGCATGCGCCTGCTGCTATCGAGCGCCACCTTGCTGACCCTGTTCATCGACCCCGAAAGCGCCGGCAAAATGAGCAAGATCACCTGGCTGATCTTTTCCGCCTACACCGTGCACAGCCTGCTGCTCTACGTGCTGGCACTGCTGGGCTTCAGCCTGCCCCAGGACATCTTGTTGTACTGGCTGGACGTGGCCTGGTATGGGCTGATCGTATTTTCCAGCAGCAGCCACAACAACCTGTTCTTCCTGTTTTTCTTCTTTGCCATCCTGACCTCGTCGTTCCAACGGGGCTTCGAGGAAGGCGCGCGCATCACCCTGGCCTCGGCCGGCCTGTTCGCCGCCACCGCCCTGTTCGGCGAAACGGATGCTGAACTGTCGCGCCTGCTGCTGCGCACCACCTTCCTGCTGGCACTCGGCTACATGATCGCCTACTGGGGCGGCTCGGCCATCACGCAGCGCAGCCACCTGGCCCTGCTGCGCGATGTCAGCCAGCTGTCGAATCCCCGCTTCGGCGTCGACCAGACCATCACCTCGGTGCTGGAAAAAACGCGCAGCTATTTCCATGCCCGCAGCTGCCTGCTGGCGATGCAGGACAAGGGGGCACCGCACTGGTCACTGCGCAGTGCCGTGCATACGGGCACGGAGTTGGTCACGACCAGCGCCATCCTCAGCGATGAGGCGGCCAGCCCCCTGCTGGCCTTCCCGCCCGAAAAGATCGTGCTCTACAACCGTCCCCTGGCCAGCTGGCTGCCGTGGACAGGCGGCGTGCGTACGCTGGACGCGGACAGCGGGCGCTGGCCGCGACATGACGATACGGCCGGCGCCAGCCTGGCCGAGCTGCTCGAAGCGCACTCCTTCATCAGCGCCCCCTTGCCTTTGCGCAATGGAACAGGGCGCCTCTACATCGTTTCCACTTCCAGCCTGAGCAAGACCGACGCCCTTTTCCTCAGTCATATCGGCGCGCAGGCGTTTCCCGTCATTGAAAACATCAACCTGCTCGACCGCCTGGCGTCGCAGGCGGCCTCGCGCGAACGCGAAAAGATCGCGCGCGACCTGCATGACACGGCCGTGCAGCCGTATATCGGCTTGCGCCACGGCCTGGCCGCCCTGCGCAACGAAGCCACGCCGGGCAACCCGCTGCTGCCGGAACTGGAAAAGCTGATCATCATGTCGGGCCAGGTGATCACCGACCTGCGCAGCTACGCGCGCACGTTCAAGAATGGCCAGGTACAAAGCGAGCCGGAACTGCTGGTCGCGCTGCGCCGCCAGGCCACGCAGATCCGCGAATTCTATGGCATCGACATCGCCCTGCATATCGAAGGCGACCTGCACATCAACGACCGCCTGGCGGCCGAGGTGTTCCAGATCGTCAACGAAGGCATGAGCAATATCCGCAAGCATACGTCGGCGCGCCATGGCGCCGTCAAGCTGACCTGCGTGCAGGGCGCGCTGCACATCAGCATCGAGAATGAATGCGCGGCCGCGCACGTGCCTGATTTCCTGCCCGACTCACTGACCGAACGCGCCGCCGCGCTGGGTGGCAGCGCCAGGGTCACGCACAACACCTTGGGCAACACCTCCGTGCAGATCGAGATTCCGATATGAATGACCGCCAACCCCCATCCCATACCGCCATCCGCGTCATGCTGGTAGATGACCACAAGACCATGCTGTGGGGCCTGGAACGGCTGATCGGCGGCGAACATTCCGGCATGCAGGTGGTCGCCACGGCCTGCGACAGCGCCGGCACGCTGGCGCAGGCGACCATCACCTGCCCCGACGTGATCGTGCTGGACCTGGACCTGGGCGGCGTCAGCTCGCTGGCCATCATTCCGCAGTTGCTACAAAACGGCAATACGCGCATCCTCGTGCTGACAGGCAGCCACGACCAGGCCGTCATGGAGCAAGCCATGCTCCATGGCGCGCGCGGCATCATCAGCAAGGATGCACCACCGGAACTGGTGCTCAAAGCCATCGAAAAGGTCAGCCATGGCGAACTATGGCTGGAGCAAGCCATGCTAGGCCGCATGATGACGCAGCTGACCCAGCCCGGCGGTAGCTCGGCGCAAGCGATCGCCGTCGCCAGCCTGACTCTCAAGGAAAGAAAAATCATTGCCGCCCTGGTGCACGGCAGCGGCACGCCGGCCAAGCTGCTGGCAGACCAATTGTTCATCTCCGAACACACCTTGCGCAACCACCTGACCTCGATCTACCGCAAGCTGGGCGTCTACAACCGCCTGGAACTGTACGCCTACGCCACCAAGCACCGCCTGGGCGAACTGCCGCCCGCCGCCTGACCTCTCCTGCCTGAGCGCCAGCCGCTCGCGCATTTTCCTGCCATTCCCGCGGCTCGTCTCCCCTGCCGCCGGTGGCTGGCCACGCCCTGCGCGTGGCAGCCTCGGGCATGACAATTGTCACGAAAAAATCGAGCAAATCCTCCTGCCATAAACGGGAGGTTCTTCTGATGTAGATCAATACGTCGACTTCTATAGTGAACGTACCAGTGTCCATTCCGCCACCAGTCGCAGTCCACCGAGACGGAGTACAACATGCGTTTTGACAAGTACCTCCCCTCGCGCCTGGCCACGTATCTGCAAGGCAAGGAAAAAGCGGCGTTTTACCGCTATGCGCTGACGGCGGCGCTGGTGGTGGTGGTCTGCATCATCGGACTGCTGGCATTGGGGCAAAGTCCATGATGCCACCGTTCACGGCAACCATGTTGTTCAACCTTTGTCGTTCCCTGCAGTTCTCTTTTACTCTAGGAGTCATCATGAATTTCATCAAAAATTTCATCCGCGAAGAAGATGGCGTGACCGCGATTGAATATGGCCTGATCGCCGCCTTGATCGCCGTCGTCATCATCGCCTCGGTCACCATCGTCGGCACGCAACTGAGAACGACGTTCACGAAGATCGGTACGGCCCTGACCACTGCCAATGCCTAAGCGCTGCACTCCGGGCAAGGCAGCCGCCTTGTCCGGAGTGCAGCAGGCGGCACAGCCGGCACGCCGCCTTGACCGCCCACCCGCATTGCCATCCATCGACTGCGAGGCCCATCGTGAATTCTCTGCTGTCCTGCCTGTACGAGGAAACTGCCGTCACGGCGCTGGAATACGCGCTTCTGGCAGGACTGCTGGCCGTGGTCATCGTCGCTGCCGTGAGCCTGGCCGGCGACAGTCTGGCCCTGCTGTTTACCACCATCAAGGACCAGGTCATCCTGGCGCTGTCATGACTATCCCATCGAGCCTGCGCGCATCCCTGCACAGCCACCGCGCGCTGCTGCTGCTGGTGCTGGCCTACACGGCCGTGGTCCTGCTGCTGGCCGGCAGCAAGCCGACACGCCACGATATCGCCCCCCTGCTGGCCAGCTTTGCCCTGGCCGCGCTGACCGGCCCCGTCTTCCTGCTGTGCGCCTGGACAGGCTACGTCATGTGCGCGCTGCGCCCCGCGCGCCTGTGCCATTTCCTGTACCAGGCACTGCGCCGCTACCTGCGCCGCGAGCGCCTGCTGCATGCGCTGCCTGCGCTGCTGCTCGTGCCGCTGTTCGCTCTCAGCTTTACCACGTTCAAGGCCGCCATTCCCCGCCTGCATCCATATGACTGGGACGCCCGCCTGTCGACCATCGACGTCGCCCTGCATGGCGGCACGGCTCCGTGGGTCTGGCTGCAGCCGCTGCTGGGCCATCCCCTGCTGACGGGCCTGTTGAACGCGGCTTACCATTTCTGGTTCCTGCTGTTTTACGCCCTGCTGTACTGGCTCATCCTCGATACCCGGCGCCCCCTGCTGCGCATGCAGTTCTTGCTCAGCTTTACCATTTCCTGGATCGTCCTGGGCAGCGTGGTGGCCGTCCTGTTTTCCTCCGCCGGACCCTGCTATTACGGCCACTTCCATGCCAGCGATCCGTATGCACCGCTGATGGCTTACCTGCAGGAAAGCAACCACCGCGTTCCCGTCTGGGCCCTGCAGGTACAGGACATGCTATGGCAGGGCTACCAGAGCGGCGGCAGCGTTGGCGAACTGGGCATTTCTGCCATGCCCAGCATGCACGTGGCCACCTCCGTACTGATGGCCCTGGTCGCCTGGCCCATCCGCCGTATCGCCGGCATCGCCCTGGCCGCCTTTACCGTGCTGATCATGCTCGGCTCGGTCCACCTGGGCTGGCATTACGCGCTGGACGGCTACGTGGGAGCGGCCGGCGCCGTCGTGATCTGGCAAGCGGTGGGCCTGGTCCTGCGCAGGCGCGGCGCGCCAGCCAGCCTGTCGCTGGGCATCGCCCCCTGCCTCAACAAGGAAGGGCTGACGCCATGAACGCCCATCCTGCCATGCTGCTGTGCCTGTTCACCCTGGCCGGCCTGCTGGCCGCCGCCCTGTGGCACGACCTGCGCAGCCGCCGCATCCCCAACCGCCTGGTGCTGTGCGGCACGCTGGCAGGGCTGCTGCTGAACACTGCCGTGCCAGCTGGCAGCGGCCTGTTCGACCCCGCATTCGGCGGCCTGGGCCTGTTGCAGGCGCTGGCCGGCGCCGGCGCCGGACTGGCCCTGCTGCTACCCATGTATCTGCTGCGCGCTCTGGGCGCCGGCGACGTCAAGCTGATGGCCATGTGCGGCGCCTTCCTGGGGCCACTCGGCATACTCGAAGCCGTGCTGCTGACCTGCCTGGCCGGCGGCGTGCTGGCGCTGGCCGCCGCGCTGGCAGGGCGGCGCCTGCGGCAGGTCCTGAAAAACACCTGCGACATGCTGCTGGGCGCCCTGCTGCACAGCCTTGCCGGCGGCGTTGCCAGCATCGCCGAACCGCCGGCCGCCAGCGGCAGGCTGGCGTATGCCTTCGCCATCGCCAGCGGTACGGGATTGCAACTCTTCCTCCATTACACGCAACTGTGGAGCTTGCGCTGAACGGCGCGCCACCCAACCGGGACTACGACCATGGAAAACATCGCCACTCTGTTCAGTTCACGCCGCGTCAGCCACGCCTGCAGCATCTTCATGGCTTGCCTGTGGAGCGTGTTTGCCTGGGTCCATGTGCTGGCCTATCAGCACAGCGGCGACTGGAGCTATCTGCTGTTCTGCGGCGCCGAAACCATCTCGGCCCTGCTGTTCATCGTGCGCACTGCGCCCGTCAGCGTCTCGACCGATGCGGGCGACTGGCTGCTGGCCGTCGGCGCCACCTTCGCGCCGTTCTTTTTCTCGCCATCCGAGATGACCATCTGGCCCGCTGCGCGCTACCTGCTGGCCTTCGGCTGCGCCCTGCAGATCGCCGGCCTGCTGTCGCTGAACCGCAGCTTCGGCCTGGTGGCGGCGCAGCGCAACATCAAGACGCACGGCATGTACCGCTTCGTGCGCCATCCCGTGTACTCCAGCTATGTGGTGTCGTCGACCGCCTATCTGCTCAGCAATGCATCGCCCGGCAACACGGCCGTGTATGCGGTCGCCATGCTGCTGCTGGTGCTGCGCCTGCTGCGCGAAGAGCGCTTCCTGTCCACCGACGTGCGCTACCGCGTGTACATGCGGCAAGTGAAATACCGGCTGCTGCCCTTCATCTTCTGACCTCGCCACCCGGCAAAAGGAGCGATCATCATGCCCGATACCTACCCAGAAGCGCCTGCCGACGGCAGCATCATGCCGGCCATGCAGCGCGCACCGCGCAACGTGGCCGAAACGGGCCTGCCCTTCCTGTTCCTGGTGGAACTGCTGGTGAAAGTGATGTTCCTGCGCGGCCAGATCGGCTTGCCGGCCCTGTCGTCGCATGTCAAACTGGGCGCCGGCGTGCTCGAACCGCTGCTGACCTTCATGCGCGCCGAAAAACTGTGCGAAGTGCAGCGCAACGGCTACAGCGGCACGGACGCCGACCAGCACTACCACCTGGTCGACCAGGGCCGCCTGCGCGCCGCCGACTATTTGCGGCGCAATGCCTACAGCGGCCCCGCCCCCGTCACCCTGGCCCACTACAGCGCGCAGGTGCTGGCGCAAAGCGTGGCGCACATGCAGGTCACGCGCGAAAGCATGATGCAGCAGTTCCACGACGTGGTGGCCTGCACCTCGGTGCTCGACCAGCTGGGCGCGGCCATGAATTCGGGCCGCGCCCTGTTCCTGCACGGCCCCGCCGGCAGCGGCAAGACCTACCTGGCCGAGCGCCTGCACGGTTTACTCAGCGGCTCCATCGCCCTGCCGCACGCCGTGATGGTCGATGGCGAAGTGCTGCCCTTCCTCGACCCCATGCTGCACACGCTGGCTGCCGACGTGGCCCCGCCGGCCGACCCGCGCTGGGTGCGCGCATCGCGTCCCACGGTGCTGACGGGCGGCGAACTGACGCTCGACATGCTCGACCTGCAATTCGATCCCGGTGCCCGCCTGTACCAGGCGCCGCCGCACCTGAAGGCGAACAACGGCATCTTCATCATCGATGACCTGGGCCGCCAGCGCTGCTCGCCCGTGGAACTGATGAACCGCTGGATCGTGCCGATGGCGCGCCGCGTCGATTACCTGTCGCTGCACACGGGCTACAAGTTTCCCGTGCCCTTCGACGTCATCGTGGTCTTCTCCTCGAACCTGGCGCCGCAGCAGCTGGCCGACGACTCCTTCCTGCGCCGCATCGGCTACAAGATCCATGTCGGCGAATTGAGCGGCTACCACTACGAAGCCGTGTTCCGCCACGTCTGCGAACAATTCGGCATGACTTTCAACCATGCCGCCTACCACTACCTGCTGCAGCTGCACGGCCAGCACGCGCGGCCCCTGCTGGCCTGCTATCCACGCGACATCCTGGCCCAGCTATGCGACGTGGCCCGCTATGAAGGCCGCCCGCCCCGGCTCGAGGCCGACGCGCTGCACTGGGCCTGGAACAATTATTTCGGCGCCGCCGACGGCTCCGCCGGCATCCAGAACGGACCGGCTGCGGTCCTGCATAAAGGAGTATCAAAATGAGAAACGCACGCGCTCTGACGATGATGGCCTTTGCGGTCATCCTGGCGTTCGTGGCGGTCATCGTGGCCGCGCGCTGGATCAATGCCCAGGCTTCGGGCAATACCAACAAGGTCGCTGTCGCCCTGGTCGACATCAGCCTGGGCGCGCGCATCGCGCCGGAAATGGTGCGCATGGTCGACTGGCCCAGCAGCGCGCTGCCGCCGGGCGCCATCAACGACCCGAAACTGCTCGATGCGCGCGTCACGCGCACCAGCATCCAGCACGGCGAACCGATCATGGAGAGCAAGCTGGCGCCCCCCGGCACCCAGGGCGGCCTGTCGGCCGTGGTGGGCGAAGGCAAGCGCGCCATGACGGTGCGTGTCAATGACGTGGTCGGCGTGGCCGGCTTCGCCCTGCCCGGCAATTATGTCGATATCCTCGTCAACACGCAAGACGACGCAGCCAAGACGGGCACCGGGCGCGACCCCAGCATCTCCAAAATCGTGCTCGAACGCATACTCGTGCTGGCCATCGCGCAGGAATCGAACCGCGACGACACCAAGCCCAAGGTGGTCAATGCCGTGACCCTGGAGCTGACGCCCGACCAGACGGAAAAACTCGACCTGGCGCGCAGCGTGGGCACCCTCTCGCTGGTGCTGCGCAACCAGATTGAAGACAAACCCGTCAACACGGACGGCGCCACCAAGACCAGCCTGCTTGACGCCAAGGTCGCCGCCCAGGTGGCCGCACCCGCTCCCCGGCCAGTCGTGCGCCGCCGCGTGGTGCAAGGACCCGCCGGGCCGCAAGTCGATGTCATCAAGGGGCTGGAACGCAGCTCCCAACAATTCTGAACAACGCCACGCCGATCATCATCCGATCCGCACCACGAGGAGCATGCCATGAGCACCATGAGCAAACTGAGCACAGCAAACGGGAGCCGCATCCTGCGCATGGCACTCGCCATCGCCGCCATCGGCGCCCTGATCCCGGCCGCCCATGGCGAAGCGGGCGCACCGGCCACGTCGCCGGGCCTGTCGGCCACGCCGCCCGGCGCAACGGCGGCCCCCGCGGCAGCGGCAACTGTCAGCACGCCGCCGCCGAAGGTCGTGCGCCGTGCGCCGCGCATGAAGCCCGTGGCGCAGCAAGCCATGCTGGACCAGGTGGGTGGACGCGCCGAACTGTCGCGCAACATGGCCCTGGCCGAAGGCAAGTCCACCCTGATGCACCTGCCGTTTCCTGTCGCCCGCGTCTCGGTGGGCGATCCGCGCATCGCCGACGTGATCCTGCTCAATACCACCGATGTCTACCTGCTGGGCAAATCCGTGGGCACGACCAACCTGATCGTGTGGAACCGCAATAATGAAGCGAGCATCATCGACCTGTCCGTCAGCATCGACGCCAGCCTGCTGCAGGCGCGCCTGGCCGAACTGCTGCCGAATGAAAAAGATCTGCGCGTGACGGTGGCCGGCGATACCCTGATCCTGTCGGGCGTCGTCAGCGACACCGTCAAGGCCGACCAGGCGATGTCGCTGGCCAACGCGTATGCGCAGCGCGGTTCGAGGCCGGCTGCCGGCGCCGCTGCCGGCGGTGCGGCGCCCATGGCCGCGGCCGGCGCAGCGCCCGACCCTTCGGGCGGGCCATCGGCCTCGCCGCGCGTGATCAACCTGATGGCGATCGCCGCGCCACAACAGGTGATGCTGGAAGTGAAGGTGGCGGAAGTGTCGAAAACCCTGGTCGACCAACTGGGCGCCAACCTGGGCTTGAGCAAGACCATCGGCGGCTGGACCTATTCGCTGCTGTCGAACTTGCTCAGCAACAACCCCAGCGGCTTCGGCGCCAACAACAGCCGCAATGGCAATTTCCTGGGCCTCGATGCGCAGAAGCGCGATGGCTTGATCAAGGTGCTGGCCGAACCGAACATCATGGCCATCAGCGGCCAGGAAGCCAGTTTCCTCGCCGGCGGCAAGATCTTCATCCCCGTCAGCCAGACCAACAACGGCGGTACGCCCACCATCACGCTGGAAGAAAAAGAGTTTGGCGTGGCCGTCAAATTCACCCCCACCGTGCTCGAAGGGGGACGCATCAACCTGAAGGTGTCGCCGGAAGTGTCAGACCTGAACAAGGAAGGCATCGGCATCACGGCCACCGGCATCTCGACCACCGCCATCCTGCCCTCGTTTACCACGCGGCGCGCCACCACCACGGTGCAGCTGTTCGACGGCCAGAGCTTCGCCATCGGCGGCTTGATCAAAAACAATGTGACCAGCAATATCAAGGCCTTGCCGGGCCTGGGTGAAGTGCCCGTGCTGGGCGCCCTGTTCCGCAGCACGGACTTCCAGACGGACCGCTCGGAACTGGTCTTCATCATCACGCCGCACCTGGTCAAGCCGCTGCCGCCCGACTACAAGCTGCCCACCGATCCGTATGTGCAGCCCACGCGCGGCGACATGTTCATGCAAGGCAAGATGGAAGGCACGGCGCCAGCGCCAGCGCCACAGCCAGCGCCAGCACCGATGCCGATGCCGGCACCAGCGTCCGCTCCGCCGCCGGCAGCCCTGGCAGCCCCCGTACCGCCTGCCCTGCCGGCAGCCATGCCCGTCACCACGCCGACGGCGGGTAACAACGACGTGCCGCAATATCGCGCCGTGCCGAAAGCCGATGCGGGCACGCCGTCGGCCAGCGTCATCGATGATCTCAAATAGGAGCATCCCCATGAAAACCTTCGCAACCACCCTGCCCCGCTGCCTGTTGTGCGCTGCGGCGATCGGCGCGCTGGCCGGCTGTGCCGCCACCACCACCCCGGTGCTCGACAGCCATTTCGGCGAGTCGGTGACCTTGCTCAAGCAGCAGCAGATCCTGTATCCGAACGCCGTCTACAACAACAATCCCGTGCTGGGCCTCGATGGCAAGGCGGCCGTCAGCGGCTACAAGCTGTACCAGAAATCGTACAGCGCCCCCGACCCGATTCCCGACGTGCTGACCATCGGCGTCAGCAAACGCTGAGCCGCGTCGCATCCACCCCAGCCACTGCCGGAGCTTGCCGTGAAAATCTTCATTATCTCCAGTAACGAAAAACAACTGGCCGCGATGACGGCGCTGTTGCGCGAGCGCCACCCGGGCGACGATATCGACAGCGCCGTCGGCAGCCTGGAACGGCTGGCCGGCACGGCTGAAATGGCTGCGCCAGACGTGCTGCTGCTGGCGCAGCCAGTCATCGACGAAACCGACCTGGTGCGCATCGAACGCCTGGCCAGCCGCCAGCCCGCCATGGCCATCATCCTGCAGTGCCAGCAGCAGGGCAGCGACTTCCTGCTGCAAGCCATGCGCGCGGGCGTGCGCGAAGTGCTGCCGCAAGCCGACAACGGCGTCGCCCTGAATACGGCGCTGCAACGCATCGAGGACAAGAGCACGCGCCACGTGCGGCGCGATGGCAAGATCATCGCCTTCGTCTCGTGCAAGGGCGGCAGCGGCGCTACCTTCCTCGCCGCCAACCTGGCATATGCGCTGGCGCAGGACAAGCAGCGCGTGGCGCTGTTCGACCTGAACCTGCAGTTTGGCGATGCGGCGCTGTTTGTCTCGGATCAGAAGCCGGCCGCCACGCTGTCGCACGTGGCACAGCAGATCCACCGCCTCGACCCCTCCTTCCTCACCGCCAGCATGGTGCAGGTGACGCCGAATTTCAGCATCCTGGCCGCTCCCGAAGATCCGGGCCACGCGAGCGACATCAAGCCCGAGCACATCGACCAGCTGCTGCATCTGGCGCGCCACGAATATGACTTCATCGTGCTCGACACGGGCCGCGGCCTCGATGCCGTCAGCGTGCGCGCGCTCGATCACGCCGACATGATCTGCCCCGTGGTACAGGCAACCCTGCCCTACATCCGCGATGGCAAGCGGCTGCTGCAGGTGTTCCAGTCGCTGGAATACCCGGCCAGCAAGATTCACCTGATCCTGAACCGCCATGCGGGCGCCGATGAAATCCGCGGGCGCGACCTGGAAACAGCCTATGGCCAGCACATCTTCCACGCCATGCCAAATCACTACGCGGTGGCGGCAGCCTCGGTCAACCAGGGCGTGCCCGTACTGAAGCTGGCGCCCGGCAGCCCGCTGGCCAAATCACTGCAGGAGTGTGCGCGCAAGCTGGGCGGCACGCGCGCGGCCAGCGCGCCTGGCCTGTTTTCACGCCTGTTCCAGCGTAACAGGCCCATCCATCTTCGAGGGGAAACAGCATGAGCATCGACATCAATGGCGCCGGCCCCAGCCTGCGCGAACGCCTCGGCAGCGCCCCGGCCGCGAACGGCAATACGGCCTTCGGCACCGTGCGCGGCGGCAGCATCGACAATCCCGCCTACCAGGAACTCAAGCAGCACGTGCACCAGTCCCTGCTCGACCGCATCGACCTGGAAGGCATGCAACGCCTGTCCCAGGAACAGATACGCGACGACCTGAAGGTCCTGGTGGGGCGCCTGCTGGAAGAAGACAGCGTCGTCATCAACGACCTGGAGCGGCGCACCCTGGTGCGCGACATCCAGGACGAAGTGCTGGGCTTTGGCCCGCTTGAACCGCTGCTCAACGACCCCACCGTCTCGGACATCCTCGTCAACACGCACCGCCAGGTATATGTCGAACGCCATGGCCAGCTCGAGCTGAGCGACATCCGCTTCACCGACGATGCGCACCTGATGAAGATCATCGACAAGATCGTCTCGCGCGTGGGGCGGCGCATCGATGAGTCGAGCCCCATGGTCGATGCGCGCCTGCCGGACGGTTCGCGCGTGAACGCCATCATCCCGCCGCTGGCCATCGACGGGCCCGTGATGTCGATACGGCGCTTTTCGGCCCAGCCGCTGCGGCTTTCCGACCTGGTCGAGCATCACAGCCTGACGGCCGAAATGGCGCAAATCCTGCAGGGCCTGGGCAAGGCCAAGATCAATATCCTGATCTCGGGCGGCACGGGTAGCGGCAAGACCACCATGCTCAATGCGATATCGGGCTTCATCAGCGGCACCGAACGCATCGTCACCATCGAGGATGCGGCGGAGCTGCAAATGCAGCAGCCGCACGTAATACGCCTGGAAACCCGGCCAGCGAACATCGAAGGCAAGGGCGAAGTGACGCAGCGCGCGCTGGTGCGCAATGCCCTGCGCATGCGGCCCGACCGCATCATCCTGGGCGAGGTGCGCGGTGCCGAGGCGCTCGACATGCTGCAGGCGATGAATACGGGTCATGAGGGATCGATGGCCACCATCCACGCCAACACCCCGCGCGATGCACTGACGCGGCTGGAAAACATGATCAGCATGGCCGCCTCCATGTTGCCGGGCAAGGCCATGCGCCAGCAGATCAGCGCAGCCATCGGCGTGGTGGTGCAGGTGGCGCGCCTGACGGACGGCAAGCGCAAGGTGGTGTCGATCCAGGAGATCACGGGCATGGAAGGCGAGATGATCACCATGCAGGAAATCTTCACGTTCCGCCAGACGGGTGTGGCCCAGGACGGTGCCGTCAGCGGCCACTTCCAGGCCAGCGGCGTGCGTCCCCGCTTCCTCGACCGTCTGCGCGCCTTTGGCGTGGTCGTGCCGGAAAGCCTGTTCGATCCCAACCGCCAATACCATTGAGGAGCCACGCCATGGACACCAGTTATTACGTCTTCGGGGCCCTCATCTTCATCGCCGTGCTGCTGCTCGTCACGGGCCTGTACCAGAGCTGGAACAATGTGCGCGGGCCGGAATCGGAACGGGTGGCGCGGCGCCTGCGCGTGATGTCGGCCGGGGCCCACGCGGGCGAGCAGAACACGTCGATGATCAAGCAGCGCCTGCTCAGCGACACACCGGCGCTGCAGAAGCTGCTGCTGGAAGTACCGCGCGTGCATGCACTCGACCGCCTGCTGGAACAGTCAGGGCTGACGTGGAGCGTGGCACAGTGGGCCATGCTGGTGCTGCTGGCCTTCCTCGTCGGCCTGGTCGGCGCCAGCCTGATCGACTTGCCCTGGCTGCTGCGCCTGCTGGTAGCGGCCGCCTGTGCGCTGCTGCCCCTGTACTACATCGAGCGCGCCAAGGCGCACCGCCTGCAGCGCATCGGCCAGCAGTTGCCAGACGCGCTGGAACTCATGAGCCGCGCCCTGCGCGCCGGCCATGCCTTTCCCACGGCCCTGAAAATGGTCGGCGAGGAAATGAACGCGCCGCTGGCCGACGAATTTCGCATCGCCTTCGACGAAGTCAACTTCGGCATCGCCATGCCGGACGCGCTGATGAACCTGGCCACGCGCGTGCCCAGCACGGATGTGCGCTATTTCGTCATCGCCGTGCTGATCCAGCGCGAGACGGGTGGCAATCTGTCGGAATTGCTCGATAGCATCAGTCACATCATCCGCGAACGCATCAAGCTGCTGGGGCAGGTACGCGTGCTGTCGGCCGAGGCGCGGCTGTCGGCCTGGATCCTGGCGCTGCTGCCATTCGGCGCGGCAGCCATGATCCAGCTGACCAACCCCACCTTCCTGGAGCTGCTGTATCGCGATCCCGGCGGACAGAAGATGCTGGTCGGCGCCCTGCTGCTGATGCTGGTCGGCGTCATCGTCATGCGCAAGGTGATCCATATCCGGGTGTGATTTTTTGAAGGGAATGACATCATGACTACCTTGCAAATGGGCTTTCTCGGCTTGCTGTTTGTCGCCGTCTTCGCTGGTGCCATGTTCGTGCTGCTGCTGGCCGTGCCCGACCCGCTGCGCCAGCGCCTCGACAGCGTGGGTGCTGCAGCGCCGGGCGGCGCCCGCCACTGGCTGGTGCACTTCGTCAAGCTGAGCGGACCACTGGCGCGCCTGTCCCTGCCCGAAGACGGCTGGGAGACATCGAAAATACGCTTGCGTTTCATGCATGCGGGACTGCGTCACCCATCGGCGCCGCTGCTGTATTTTGGCGCCAAGACGGCCCTCGCCGTGGGCCTGCCCGTGCTGCTGTTCCTGGGCCTGAGCGTGGCAGGCGTGCATTACAGCGGCACTGCCTTGCTGCTGTGGCTGCTACTAGCGGCCGCGTTCGGCTACTACCTGCCGAACGCCTGGCTGAACCGCCGCATCCGCCTGCGCCAGCGCGACATCTTTGAAAGTTTCCCCGATGCGCTGGACCTGATGACGGTGTGCGTGGAAGCGGGCCTGGCCATGGACGCGGCACTGGCGCGGGTGGCATCCGAAATCACGCTGAAAAGCGCCGTGCTGGCCGAAGAACTGCACCTGCTGACCCTGGAGCTGCGCGCCGGCAACTCGAAGGAACGGGCCTTGCGCAACTTGGCCCTGCGCACGGGCGTGGAAGATGTCGATGCCCTCGTCGCCATGCTGATCCAGGCCGAACGCTTCGGCACCAGCATCGCCGCCTCGCTGCGCGTGCAATCGGATCAGCTGCGCACCAAGCGGCGCCAGCTGGCCGAAGAGCAGGCCGCCAAAATTGCCCTGAAGCTGCTGTTCCCGCTGATCTTCTTCATTTTCCCGTCGCTGCTGGTGGTCCTCATGGGGCCCGCTTTCCTGCAAATCTACCGCGTGCTGCTGCCTGGCATGGCCGGGGGCAATTAGGACAGCAGCCTCCTCCCCGCCTGCCCCCGCCAGCCAGCGCTGGCGGGGCCAAAGGTCTGCCCCACGACTCTCCCCGCCGTTTGCCTGTTCTCCTACCTCCCTGCATTGCCCTTGCCACTGAAACACGAGTTCCTGCAACGCTGCCGGGCGCCTCAGGCACTGCGCATGGCACCGGGCCGCTGGGCCGCACGGGCACGGTAAGCGATTCCAGCCTTTGCCTCCGCGTTACGGATGGCGTCGGGATGTACCCGGGCCAAGCCCCTGTGGGCAATCAGCGGCCAACCGACCGATCATGGATGGCCAAGAGCAGAAAACAGGCCGGATTTGGCTGACCAAAACCTTCAGGACCAAGGTCTGCCTATCGCCACGGGGTGCTCCGCCATACGGCACGACTATCCCGCTGCATGCGCCATCGATTCCTCGGCGAGTGAGGTTCAGCGGCACAGCGGCATGGTGTGCGGGCGGCAGCCGAAATGCACAGGCATAAAAAAGGGCCGGAGGGGATATCCGGCCCTGGCCATCTGTTTTGCGTATCTACATGCTGATACGCAAAATGGCAGAAGCAAGTTTCTCGAAGCAAGGTTTCAACTCATCCGAGTTTGCCGCGTGACAATAGATGCCCACTGGCTGGCCGGCGCCGGCTTTCACGCAGCGCGACAAGGCGTCCGGTGTGTTGGCCATGCATTTCAGGATATCTTCGCCCTTGTCACTGGGAGCGGGTCCATTCGCTTTCGTCAGCTCGCTTCCGAGTCCGAGGGTAAATACGTACATACCTTCAGCACGGGCCTTGGCGGCCATCGCCTCGAGCAGGTTGCGCGAAGCCCGGTTGATATTGATCCAGGTAGCCGCGTTGCTGCTGGTATCGTTGGTGACGGAGCGAGGCGTGGCCGTGATGACGGGGAACTCCTGCAAGGCCGGCAAGTTCGTGGGATTGTGCGCGTTATACCATTGCGGCAAGGCGGCCGCATCAAGGTTCTTGACGATGTTCGAACCCTGGTTGCACTTGCCGGCCGCCGTCGTGCCCTGTTTGTTGATCAGCCACAGGCCAGCCGGCGTGCCGGTGCTGGTGCCGTCGCCCGTCACCAGCGAGCCTGCCGTGGTGCAGTCGGCCGGCGTCTTGAACTTGAAGACGGAGGAAATGGTATTGGGCGAACCGTCGGAAAAAAACACGATCACGCGCAGGCTGGAGCGGTTGGCCAGGGCGATGCTGTTGAGCTGATCGCGCCCGTTCCATACGCCTTCTGCCGAATTCGTCAAGCCGTCAAACGAATACTTGCCAATGGTGGTCTTCATGCCCGCCTGGTCGAAACCGCGCGCCACCTTGCTGATCGGTGCATCGACTTCAGCGCCGTAGGAAAAATGGATCAGGGCCATGCGGTCCAGCGCGGGGTTGAACTTGCTGAGAAACAGCTGCGCACTGCTGATGACGGTGGCGCCGACGGGCGCCAGCGACCCCGAGGTATCCATCACGAAGGCCAGGTCCAGGTCCTTGCGGATGGTCTGCGCCGAGGCGCTGACCGTCAGCAAATTGAAGCCCAGCACGCGCATCAGTGTCACGGGCACGACGGCCGTGGCCGCCGCATCGATCGTCACCTTGCCAGCGTCAAAGGTCACGCTGGGATCGTTGAAGGTGGGCGTGGCACCCAGGTAGCCGGTGGGAAAATTCGCGGCAAAAAACTTCTGCGCCGCCGCCTGGGCGCTGGCCCGCTGCGCCGCCTCGCCGACGCCTTGCGTGACGGCGCGCGCGGCGGCGATGCTGGCCGCATCAACGGCCGCATTGAGCTTGGAGCGGATGATGAAACCCAGGCCGGAATCGATGGCCAGGCCCACCGCGCCGATCAGCACCACCATCGACAGGCCGATGACGATCAGAACTTGTCCCTTTTGTTTTCCAGTCCGCCTGCGTATGCTTTTCATGATGTTCTCCCGGCGCCTGCACGGCCGCCTGCGCAATGATGACAGCGTGTCTAAAAAATGGTCTTGGCATACAGATTGCCGCTCAGCTGGGGTGTTTGCGCACCAAAGCCCAGGTTCATGCCAGCAAACAGGATGTTGGCGCGATACAGTCCCTCGACGACATAAATGACTTCGCCATTGGCCAGCTGGTTGCTCATGGCATCGTTGATGGGCGAACCCGCGCTGGGGATGCTGGTGCACTTGCCCGTGCCGTCGCTGGCCCAGCTGCCGCAGCTCCACACCTTGCTGGCCTGCTGCGGTCCGTTGGTCCAGCGATAATGTTCGAGAATGACGTTCTGCTTGCCGGGGCCATTACCCATGATCTTGCTGATGTACATGCTGCCATTTCTGGCCATGTCCAGCGGCGGCGTCGTCATCGCCAGCGCCGTCATGATGGTTTGCGGATCCTGCGACGAGCGCGACGCCAGGTTCGCGCCTTCGCGGCTCAGGTTGGTCAATATCATGTCACCCTGTACGATGCGCGCCAGGTCGAAGACGGGCACGGCCATCATCAGCAGGAAGGGCAGCACCAGGGCGAACTCCACGGCGGCCACGCCCTGCTGACGCCGCACGCGCCGGGAAAGTGTAGGAGGTAGCATCAGAAGGCCTCGTTACGCATGGTGGCAGCGACGCTGAACGAGTACTGGCCGGGCGCGCTGGTGGAGGTTTTAGGATTGAGCAGGGCCATCAGACGCCAGGCGGGCGTGATGACGGGCCAGGTACAGTTCACCTGCAAGACGACGATATCGCCGGCCGCGCCAAACATATTGTTGTTGTACGAGGAAGGCGCTTGCGATACGCCATTGACCACTACCACTGGGCTGACCATCGCATACAGGCCCAGCGAGCTGTCGTTGATCTTTCTCAGCACCGCTTCATAACGCTGCTTGTTGGCGCTGGCGGGATCGAGGTTGTTTTGTCCCGTAATCGAGTAGCGGGCCCCTTCGCGCACGGCATACTGCATCGTCAGGTTGACCCAGAACATGACCCCCAGTTCCATGATCATGGCGATGAGGAAAAACAGGATGGGGGCGATCAAGGCAAATTCCACCATCGCAGCGCCACGTGGGCGATTTTTCAGGCACAACTTTCTCCTACAGCTGTTTCTAGTCTGCATGATTTACTCGCTTGGACAGGTTGCTCTCGGTCTTCCGCCGAAGTTGCAATAAAACCAAATAAATTGTTCTTTGAATAATTTAATTTAGGTAATGCAAAGCCGAAAGTCAAGGTCTGAATACATGCAAATTACATACAAATTCACGCGTACACAAAATAACGATCGGAAACGAAATTAGCGCGGAAGCAAGCGGCGGTCGGCAGGGTTGATCAGGAAGCCTTGCAGGATATCCTGCAGCTGCGGCAGTTTCGCCACGTAGGCGGGTATGCCCAGCTGGCGCGCGCCGAAGTAGTGGGCGATGATGTCGCCCTGCTGCTCCATGTTGAAGTCGGACAGGACGCCGCCAGCCTGCGCATCGTAGCGGTAGGCGCGTTGCCCGATGTAGCCGCCGCGCAGCGCCAGCAGCACGCCATGCAGCAGCACGCCGTAGCCGAGCTGGTACTGCCACACGTGCACCATCTCATGGATGAAGAACAGCTTGCCGCTGTTGCCTTCGCGGGAAAAATCGTCGCGGTACTGGGCCGGCATGAAGTGCAGGCTGCCACGCGGCGTCATGGCCGTGTTCTGGTCCTGCAAGCCAAACGGAAGAAAGGAGCCGCGCACGACGCGCACGCGCGCGTAGTCGATGGCGCCCTGGAAGACGCTGCGGGCCATGGCGGTTTCGCCGATGGTGAGGGGACGGCGCAAGACTCGCATGAGAGAAAGAAATAAAGCGCGGCAAGCGGGAAGCCTGCCGCGCCGGAGCTGCTTACGCTGAACGCAGGCCGCTGGCTGCTTTCGCGATTTCCGTGATGCGGTCCCAGTTGCCGGCCGCGATCGCGTCTTTCGGCGTCAGCCACGAACCGCCCACGCAGGCGACGTTCTTGCACGCCAGGAACTGCGACGCCGTCTCTTGCGAGATGCCGCCCGTCGGGCAGAACGTGATGTCCGGCAGCGGGCCGTAAATCGCGTTGAGCATGCCGATGCCGCCCGCCGGCACGGCCGGGAACAGTTTCAGCTGCTGGAAGCCATTTTCACGCGCCGCCATCACTTCGCCTGGCGTCATCACGCCTGGAAGCAACGGCAGGCCGCTGCTTTTCGCCGCCGCCACCAGGGCGGAAGTCAGGCCTGGCGAGACGCCGAAGACGGCACCCGCATCGCGCGCCTGCGCGAATTCCTCGGGACGGGTCAAGGTACCGACGCCGACGATGGCGCCCGGCACTGCCGACATGGCGCGGATCGCCTCGAGGCCGTGCTTGGTGCGCAGGGTCACTTCCAGCACGCGGATGCCGCCCGCCACCAGCGCGCGCGCCAGCGGTACGGCGTGTTCAGGATCGTCGATCGCAATCACGGGGATCACGCTCGAAGTGCGCATAATTTCCAGTAGTGTCATGGTCATCTCTTATTTCCTAGCCAAAAAGTCTTCATCGGAACCCGGTACGGTATCACCGACATTGTCGGCGTCGTGCAAGGCGACGGTGGTGGGAATCGGCGACGGCAGGCCGAAGGTGGTGGCACCCTCTTCCGCCGCGCTGACGGTGGAACGGAACATGGAAAACAGCTCGCGGCCCATGCCGACGTGGTTCGGCGACAAGTCGGCCGTGACCAGCGAACGGGCGTGCCAGACATCGGCCGGCACCAGCGCTTCCAATACGCCGGTAAAGGCGTCGAGACGGATGATGTCGCCGTCGCGCACCAGGCCCAGCGGGCCGCCGGCGAGAATCTCCGGCGAGACGTGGATGGCGGCCGGCACCTTGCCCGATGCGCCCGACATGCGGCCATCGGTGACCAGCGCCACGTGGCGGCCCGCATCCTGCAGGTTGGCCAGCGCCGGGGTCAGCGCATGCAGTTCCGGCATGCCGTTGGCGCGCGGGCCCTGGAAGCGCAGCACGGCAACGAAATCGCGGTCCAGGGTGCCCGCCTTGTAGGCGGCCATGAAATCTTCCTGCGAATTGAACACCAGCGCCGGCGCTTCCACCGTGCGGTGCTGCGGCTTGACGGCCGAGACCTTCATCACGGCGCGGCCCAGGTTACCCGCGACCAGGACCATGCCGCCGTCCGGCGCGAACGGGTTCGAGGCGGGGCGCAGCACGTTTTCGTCGGCGCTGGCAGCCGGTGCATCTTTCCAGAAAACCTTGCCGTCTTCGCCGAGGAACGGCTCCATGCAGTGGGCGCGCAAGCCGTGGCCCAGGATGGTGTTGACGTCGTCGTGCAGCAAGCCCGCGTCCAGCAGTTCGCGGATCAGATAGCCCGTGCCGCCGGCCGCGTGGAAATGGTTCACATCGGCGTCGCCGTTCGGGTAGATGCGCGTGAGCATCGGCACGATGGCCGACAGTTCATTGAAATCGTTCCAGTCGATGACGATGCCGGCCGCCTTGGCGATGGCCACCAGGTGCAGGGTGTGGTTGGTCGAACCGCCCGTGGCCAGCAAGCCCACGACGGCGTTGACGATACATTTCTCGTCAACGATATGGCCGACCGGCAAGTAGCTGGCGCTTTGCGCCGTGATGACGGCGGCGCGCTGGGCGGCCGCTCTTGTGAGCGCATCGCGCAGCGGGGTATTCGGCGTGATGAAGGCGGCGCCCGGCAAGTGCAGGCCCATCACTTCCATCAGCATCTGGTTGCTGTTCGCGGTACCGTAGAAGGTACAGGTGCCGGCGCCGTGGTAGGCTTTCGATTCGCCTTCGAGCAAGTCTTCACGCGTGGCCTTGCCTTGCGCATACAGCTGGCGCACCTTGGCTTTTTCCTGATTCGACAGGCCCGACGTCATCGGACCGGCCGGCACGAAAACGGCCGGCAAATGGCCGAAGTGCAGCGCGCCGATCAACAGGCCCGGCACGATCTTGTCGCACACGCCCAGGTACAGGGCCGAATCGAACATATTGTGCGACAGCGCCACGGCCGTCGACATGGCGATGGTGTCGCGCGAGAACAGCGACAGTTCCATGCCCGGCTGGCCTTGCGTCACGCCATCACACATGGCGGGCACGCCGCCGGCGAACTGGGCCACGGCGCCTACTTCGCGCACGGCTTGCTTGATGATCTGCGGGAAGCCTTCAAACGGCTGGTGCGCCGACAGCATGTCGTTGTACGAGGAAACGATGGCCACGGAAGGCTTCTTGTATTCCTTCAGCGACAGCTTGTCGTTGGCGGGAAAGGCGGCAAAGCCGTGCGCCAGGTTGGTGCACGACAGGGCGCCGCGCTGCACGCCCTGGATGCGGGCAGCATCCAGATGCGCCAGGTAGGCGCCGCGCGATGGCCGGCTGCGCGCGATGATGCGCGCTGTTACGGATTCGACTACTGGATGCAGCGCCATATGGATTTCCTTAAAAATGAGTATTTCGTGAAATTTTACTACAAAATGGTCGTGCAGAAGCACTCTTGCAGTGGCCAGTGGCAGAAATAATCCATTTTTCCACGACCTTTCAAGGCAAAACAACAGCGTGCCACGCCCACTCGTCTTGCGTGCCTATCTATTGCAGCACGGATAAAACGCTGAAAAAACGCTGAAAATGCCAGGCGCCTGCACAAACTGTAGTGAAATTACGTTTTTCTGATGTATTATTCTCATACCAATGCCGGATCCGCTGTTCGCCATCAAGAACGCGCCGCGCCCCTTTCAACCGAGACAAGCACCCAAGCCGACCGCCATGCGCCAGCCAGCACCTACTCCTGCCATCACCGCCACCGCCAGTTTCCAGTCCCTGCAAGCACATGGCGCCAGCCTGCGCGACGTGCATCTGCGCCAGCTGTTCGCGGCCGACCCCGCGCGTTTCTCGACGATGACGGTCGATGCGGCCGGCCTGCTGCTCGATTACTCGAAGAACCGTGTCGACGCCACCGCCATGCGTCTGCTGATGGACCTGGCCCGCGAGCGCGGCGTGGAAGCGCAGCGCGAAGCCATGTTCACTGGCGAGAAAATCAATCTTACCGAACATCGGGCCGTTCTGCATACCGCCTTGCGCGCGCCACGCGGCACCAAGCTGGTGGTCGACGGCCAGGATATCGATACCGACGTGCAAGATGTGCTGCAACGCGTCAAGGCGTTTACGGACAAGGTGCGCAATGGCAGCTGGCTCGGCTACACGGGCAAGCCGATTTGCGACATCGTCAACATCGGCATCGGCGGCTCGGACCTGGGCCCGAAAATGGCTTGCCTGGCCCTGCGCTCGTATGCCAACCCGGGCCTGGAAATGCACTTTGTTTCCAACGTCGACGGCCACGACATGGAAGCGACCCTGTCGAAAGTCGATCCGGAAACGACCCTGTTCATCGTGGCCTCGAAAACCTTCGTTACGGCCGAAACCATGCTCAACGCCAACACGGCGCGCGCCTGGTTCCTGCTCGAAGGCGAAGAAAAGGATCTGGCCCAACATTTTGTGGCCGTTTCGACCAACACGCAAGCCATCGTCGACTTCGGCATTTCGCCGGACAACATGTTCCCTTTCTGGGACTGGGTCGGCGGCCGTTACTCCGTCTGGTCGTCGATCGGCCTGGCCGTGGCCCTGTCCATCGGCTTTGAATACTTCAGCGATTTCCTCGCCGGCGCGCATGCGATGGACCAGCACTTCCGCCAGGCGCCGCTGGAACAGAACATGCCCGTCGTGCTGGCCATGGTGGGCTTCTGGAACCGCCAGTTCCTCGATTGCGGCTCCGTTTCCATCGCGCCATACCACCAGGACTTGAGCCGCTTTGCCGCCTATTTGCAACAGCTGGACATGGAAAGCAACGGCAAGCGCGTCACCAAGGATGGCGTGCCCGTCGACGGGCCGACCGGCCCCGTCATCTGGGGCGACTGCGGCACGAATGCGCAGCATGCGTACTTCCAGCTGCTGCACCAGGGCACGGACATCACGCCCATCGATTTCATCGCCGCCCTGCGCGCCACGCACGATTTACCGGGCCACCACGACGCCCTGCTGGCGAACTGCTTTGCCCAGTCGGAAGCCTTCATGACGGGCAAGACGGGCGATGAGGTGCGTCTTGATCTGCAGGCGCAAGGCTTGCCGGACAGCGAGATCGAGGCGCTGGTGCCGCACAAGACCTTCCCCGGCAACCGCCCCAGCAACACCATTTTGATGGACCAGCTGACCCCGACCACCCTGGGCGCCCTGATCGCGCTGTACGAACACAAGACCTTCGTGCAGGGCGTCTTGTGGAACGTCAACAGTTTCGACCAGTGGGGCGTGGAACTGGGCAAGGTACTGGCCAAGAAAATCCAGGCCGAACTGACGGGCGAAGCCCGTCCCGACCACCACGACAGCTCGACCAATGGCTTGATTGCGCTGGCTAAAGCTGCAAAAGCCGCATACTAAAAGAGATAGATGAATATTTACGAAATTAAAGTAGTGAGCGACAAACCCATGCAAGTGGGCGAATGCCCGCTATGGCATGGCAAGGAAGCGGCCCTGTACTGGGTCGACATCGATGGCCGCGCCGTGCACCGCCTGCACCCCGCCAGCGGCAAGCATGACCAGTGGAGCATGCCGACGGAACCGTCGGCGCTGGCGATCAACGCGGGCGGCGGCCTGATCGTGGCCTTGCGCAGCGGTTTTGCCCACCTCGACACGAAGACGGGCAGCCTGGCGGAAATCGCCCCGGCGCCGTTCGACATGGCCACCACGCGCTTCAACGATGGCAAGGTCGACCCGGCAGGCCGTTTCTGGGTCGGCACGATTTTCGAGCCGCGCAACGCCGATGCGGCGGAAATGTTCGTGCTGGAAAAGGGACAAGTGCGCAAGGTCTGGTCGGGCGGCATGACCGTCTCGAACGGCCTGGGCTTTTCCCCCGACAAGCGCACCATGTACCACTCGGATACCACCACGCACCGCATCGACCGCTACCATTTCGATGCGGCCAGCGGAGCCATTTCCGCGCCGCAGCCGTTCCAGCGTTTTTCCATGGACAAGAAAGCTGCGGACTACGGCGGGCGCCCCGATGGCGCGGCCGTCGACAGCGAAGGCAATTACTGGTCGGCCATGTTTGAAGGCGGCAAGATCTTGCGCTTCGCCCCCGATGGCCAACTGCTGGGCGAAATTACCGTGCCCGTGCGCTGCCCCACCATGGTGACGTTTGGCGGCCCCGACCTGCGCACCCTGTACATCACCAGCGCCAGCCATAACCGCTCGGCCGAGGAAATTGCCAACTACCCTTTGACCGGCCACGTGCTGTCCGTGCGCGTGGACGTGGCGGGCCAGCCGGAGACGGCTTACCAGGCGTAATCGTTTCAAACATGAAAAAGCGCCGGTACCTGCGAGGGTCCGGCGCTTTTTTTACGATCACGTAAGTCGGATTAGCGGGGCAAGGTCCCGCGTAATCCGACAACAGTGTTGGCCATGGTGGCGTCGGATGACGCGGCGTACGCCGCTAATCCGACCTACGGTTGCTTCAGCTTACCGCGCCAGCACCTTGCGGATGGTTTCAGCCAATTCAGCCGCCACGAATTTCGCCACATAACCATCGGCACCCACGCCCTTGACGTGGTCTTCGTTGGTCGAGCCCGTCAGCGACGAGTGGATCACCACGGGGATGTTGGCGAAGCGGCCATCGTTCTTGATGTTGCGCGTCAGGGTAAAGCCATCCATTTCCGGCATTTCCAGGTCGGTCAGCACCAGCGCCACCTTGTCTTTCGCCCTCTTGCCTTCCGTGGCCGCCTGGGCCGAGATGGCCTGCAGGCGTTCCCATGCTTCCTTGCCCGTCTTGGTCATGATGAAAGGCACGCCCATCGCTTCGAGGCCCTTTTCGATCAGCGAACGGGCCAGCGAGGAATCGTCGGCCGCGAGGATCACGGCGCCGGCAGGCAAGCGCACTTGCGGGCCGATGCTGTTCTCGTCCACGTCCGGGTCGCCCGACGGCAGCACGTTGCGCAGGATTTGTTCCACGTCCAGCACTTGCGCCAGGCGCGTCTTGTCCGTGTCGCCATCGAGGCGCGCGATGCTGGTGACGAGGCCGCCACCGACACTCGATTCGGCCGACAGCACCTGGTTCCATTCCAGGCGCACGATTTCATCGACCTCCTCCACGGCAAACGCCTGTGTCGAGCGGGCAAATTCGGTCACCATCAGTATCTTCAAGCCATTGCTCTTGCAGCCGACCGCCATCGGCAAGTCGATCACGGGCACGATCTGGCCACGGATATTGACCACGCCCAGCATGTGCGGGTGCGAACCGGCCACGGCCGTGATGGCCGGCATTTCCATGATTTCACGGACTTTGAACACATTGATGCCGAATAGTTCGCGGCTGGTCGAGTGATCACTGGTACCCAGCTTGAACAGGAACAGTTCGAATTTGTTATTGCCTGTCAGGCTCGTGCGTTCATCGACATCTTGCTGCATTGAATTCATTGTGTCCCCTTGAGCCGTCTTGTAAAGTTAAGTCGCCTGCCCTGATGCTGCGGACAGTGCGGACTGCACGTCGCATGGACGTCGGATGGCGGGTTCGGGGCATGGCCGGCGCTAGCGGTGCAGTGTATATCGTACAATTTCTTACAACCAATAGTTGCTATCGATTCGAGCTTGAATTATACGGTTTTTTACTTTCTTCAAAGCTACTTTACGCTGCCAACAGCGATCCTGACAGCATTTCTTGATTTGCTTGTTGCTACAGCGCAAATGATGACGGAGAGAACTAGAAATTTCCCTGGTAACCATGGTTGCTTTGAAAAGGCTATGAAAAGCAGGACACCGCGCCGGCACCGGCGAACGGCATATAATGGCCATGCCGGCGCCGCTGGCGGGCATACCGGGCAAAATGGCGACGGCAGGGGCTGGAATGTAGTAAAATTTCTTGCAATTGCCTGTTCTACGTAGTAAATTTACACCACCGATTATAGTAGCGACAGACTGGCACTTCCGGTCGGCTTCCTCCCCGCTCCGGCCCTTTTACTTTTGCGACGACACTCACTTATGGCACTTACCGATTTTGACCTGGTCCTGTTTGGCGGCAGCGGCGATTTAGCAATGCGCAAATTGTTGCCTGCAATGTATGCGCGCGACGTCGCGAACGATTTGCCGCCGACGGCGCGCATCATCTGCGTGGGCCGCCAGGACAGCGGCCAGGATGCCTTCCTGAAAATGGTGGAAAGCAACTCGCGTCCCCACATCAAGGCCAGCACCCTGAATGCCGCCACCTGGAGCAAATTCTGCGCGCGCATCGTGTATGTGTCGCTCAACGCCAGCGATGCGGCCACGTATGCACCGCTGGTCGAAGCGCTGCGCGGCGATGCCGACCTGACGCGCGTGTATTACCTGGCGACGCCGCCGCATCTGTTCGCCCTCATCTGCGACAACCTGGAAGACAACGGCCTGGTGACGCCGAACTCGCGCGTGGTGCTGGAAAAGCCGCTGGGCCGCGACCTGGCCAGCGCCAAGCAGATCAATGCCGAAGTGGGCAAGGTTTTCCAGGAATCGCAGATCTACCGTATCGACCATTACCTGGGCAAGGAAACCGTGCAGAACTTGCTGGCCCTGCGCTTCGGCAATATCCTGTTCGAACCGCTGTGGCGCCGCGAATGGATTTCCGACGTGCAGATCACCATCGCCGAGAAACTGGGCGTGGGCAACCGCATGGGTTACTACGACACGTCGGGCGCGCTGCGCGACATGCTGCAAAACCACTTGCTGCAACTGCTGTGCATCGTCGCCATGGAACCGCCGACCTCGATCGCGCCGGACGCCGTGCGCGATGAAAAGCTGCAAGTGCTGCGCTCGCTGAAAAAATTCACGCCCACCACCCTGGCGCAAAACATCGTGCGCGGCCAGTACCGCGCCGGCCACGTCGATGGCGCCACCGTGCCGAGCTACCGCGACGAGCCGGATGCGCCGGAACATTCGCGCACCGAAACCTTCGTGGCGCTGAAGGCGGAAATCGACACCTGGCGCTGGGCCGGCGTGCCGTTCTACCTGCGCACGGGCAAGCGCATGGCCGACAGTCTGGCCGAGATCGTCGTGCGCTTCAAGCAGATTCCGCACTCGATCTTCAACCAGCCGACGTCCAGCTTCCAGCCGAACTGCCTGGTGATCCGTTTGCAGCCGGACGAAGGCTTGCGCATGAACCTGATGGCGAAAACCCCGGGCGACGGCATGCGCTTGAAACCGGCGGAACTGGAACTCGATTTCCGCGAATCGTTCAAGACCCCGCGCATGGACGCCTACGAGCGTTTGCTGCTCGACGTCCTGCGCGGCCAGCTGACCCTGTTCATGCGCGGCGACGAACTGGAAGCGGCCTGGGAATGGGTCGAGCCGATTCTCGACAACTGGGAACAGAACGACAGCGCGCCGATTCCGTACACGGCCGGCACCTGGGGCCCTGCGGCCGCCAGCGCCCTGATCGGCCGCGATGGCTTGCAGTGGCGTGAAGAAGCGCTTCCTGAAGACTAGTTTGGAAGCGCAAGGAGTCTGGCCTTGCAAGGCCAGACCGTTACGCAGGCGTGGAGCGGTGCTCCACGAAACCCCTGCTTCACCCCTGCCTGAAGACTAGTTTGGCAGCGCAAGGAGCCTGCCCATACATGGGCAGGCCGTTACGCAGACGCGGAGTGGTGCTCTGCGAAACCCCTGCTTCACCGCTTCCCGAAAACAGAAGACAAATTTAATGCTGCTTGACTCCATCCGCACACAGCTCGATTCGCTCTCCAAGTCGGAGAAGAAGGTCGCGCTAGCCGTGCTTGACCAGCCTAACCAGACGGTTAGCCAGAACATCACGGCGCTGGCGAAAAGCGCGCAGGTATCGGAACCGACCGTGGTGCGCTTTTGCCGCACCCTGGGTTATGACGGCTGGCATGAATTCAAGCTGAAGCTGGCGCAGGGCCTGGCCCTGGCCATGCCGGGCGCAAACGAGCAGCCGGCGCAGGACGACCTGGCGGCCGACCTGGTAAATAAAATCTGCAGCCGTTCGATCAACACCCTGCTCGACCTGCGCAACAACCTGAACCCGGAAGCGATCCAGCGCGCGCTCGACATCCTGTCGCGCGCCAGCAAGATCGAATTCTATGGCCAGGGCACGTCGGGCATCGTGGCGGCCGACGCGCAGCACAAGTTCTTCCGCTCGGGCGTGCCGACGGTGGCCTACAGCGACCCGAACATCCACAGTATCGCGGCGGCCCTGCTGCGCGGCGGCGACTGCCTGGTGGCCATCTCGCAGCGCGGCAACAGCCCCGCCCTGGTCCGCTCCGTGAAACTGGCGCGCCGCGGCGGCGCCGACGTCGTCGTGCTGGCCCCATCGGGCACGCCGCTGGCCGACCTGGCGACCGTGCTGATCCCGATCGACCTGGTCTTCAACACCGACCCCTACACCCCGATTTCCGCCCGCCTGGCCTACCTGGTCGTGATCGACGTGCTGGCCGTGGGCCTGGCCCTGCAACGGGGTCCGGAGTTCCGCAAGAAGATGCAGAATGCGCAGAAGGCGCTGCAGGAATTCGACATGCAGTTCGATTCCTTCATCGGCTGATTCCATGCCGGCGCCAGCCGGTTGCCCATCCGTCATTCCCTGTGAGGCTTGCGGGGAATGCCATAGAAGGGATTTTCAATTTCTTGTCTGCAAAACTGCCCCCGGCGAAGGCGGTGTCACTTAGGGGAAATTTGCCAAACTCCGCCGGGCCGCACGGGTAGCTCAATGACTTAGCTTGACTTACACCGTCTTCGCTTGCTCCATCGCATCGGCAGATCTGTGATGGGCCACCGCGATACCGCGCTGTTCCTTGTGCAAAACAGGTAGCATGCCCGCATACTGAGCGCCCGACGGCTTGAAGGTATCCGATCCCATGTAAATTGACCGAAAACGCAAGTAGCCACCTCCCAGGAGTCTGTTCTCGCGTCCGCCCTTGTCCGGCTCGATCGCATCCATTTCATTTTCAGTGCCTTTGACAGCTTTGTATCGCAGCAATTGCTCCTTTTCCTTATTGCTCAAGCTATAGGGATTGGGTTTACCAGGGTCGGCATTCGGTCCGTTCTCCCAGTCACGGGCTCGCTCTTCCTGAGCCACAAGCAATTCCAGCGCGTACCACAAGTCGGGAATGTCTTTCCCCAACGGCTTGAACCACGCGCGCGAGTCATGCACGAATTGTTCAAAAAAATTGTTTACTTCCGCGGGTGGTACTGGCTTGTCCCAAAATTCGGCGATAGGTTCCCATTCAGGATTACGGGGCCGCCCTCTACTGCTGGTCGTGCGCTGATTGGCGCGCCATTTTTCAAAGCTCGCAACCTCTTCTTCCAGCTCCTTGTCCGCCATAGTGAGATCAGTAAAATCGAATTTCCCGCTTTTATAGCTTGTTGCCAGATTCTTGACATTCGGTAAATCTCCCATCTTGCCTAGCATTTTCTTGCGCCACTGTATGTACAGCATGTGCTGGAATTCCATGACCCTATGTAGCCGCAATGATGGCTCGGCGCCTTGCTGCGCATGGCAAAAGCCGATATACGCATTGAAAGTGGCTATTGTGCGCGGATCGATGCGAAAGGCCCGCTTCGTCGCTTCACTGGCCTCTTCCAGCTTCAGCGGCACCCCGGCTAGGCGGGCAGCCCGATACATCGTGGCCAACGTAATGCGCGACATCAAGTCGCCCCCGCTTGGATCTGTGCCGCGCCCTTGTTCTCGCGGCAAATAGCCGCCCCCGATGTCCGAATGAACGCCAGGAAAAACAATTTCCGTGCAATTAGGGGGAATATTGCCCAGGTGAGCAACGGAGTCCAAGGGAAAAGACCGGCGTACTTCATGCGCCGACACCAGATGCAGGCACTTGCTTGGCCCCGGTGATGTGGGTATTCTGAGCGACACTTCGGCGTCGGCCCAGCCGCCATGTCCATCCACCATCCTGTTCGGGAGGGGCACTGAAGCCGCCAAGCCAACCGAAGCGACGGTATCGAACAGGCCCATAAAGTCGAAGGTCACCTCGATAGTGCCAATACTTAACTGGCGAGCCTTGACGCCCTTGCTAGCGGTCAGTTGCGCATCGAGCTTGCATAACCAGATGAACCAGTTGGCAAACGAGCGCGCTTCGGCCGCGCCACGCGAGAAACCGAACATCGACACGAAGATATTGAGCACCTTGCCTTTATTGACGCTTTTCGCCGGCGCATCGGTTGGCACAAATGGCCGCAAATTGCCGTGCAACTTTTGCAGAGCCTGCGTGAAAGCGTTCACCAGCGCCTCTGAAGGCTGCACTTTGCTGGGCAAACTGAGCGTATTGAAGTCCTTTTTAAAGGACTTATCGTCCACCAGTGGAGCATCGGTATAATATCTGTGCACATTATTGAGTGCTTCCACCAATGCCCAGATGATGCGATTTTCTCCCTTGTAGGCAAAGGCCAGGCCACGCGCCCGGTCGCTGGTGAGAGCGCTAAATCCCTCTCCCGTATCACCAACCTCGTCGAAACGTGTTCCCACTCCGGGAACGTAGGTACGAAAGTAACTCTTGTGGTATTTTGCATCCAAGTCCGGCCACGCCTCGCTGCCATGCGTATCTTTATCACCTGGAAATGCATGATACAGGCGCGCCACATTACTATGCGAATGAAAAGCCAGATCCCGTTTCATATTATTATTGGTGCCATCGAAGAAGAAACCGAAAAATAGATTCGCATCGCATGATGGGGGGAATCCTGGGGTGGGGCATTCCCTTTTCCTGACTAAATCACCTAATATTTTTAGTTCTGTCTCATCATCAAAAAACTTAGCTGAATCTGCTGGTTCATTTTTCTCAGCAGAATAAATAGTGGCCAAAAATGCAGTCATGGATGCATTCCCTCAAGGCTCTGGATGAGTTTCTTCTTATACTCAATTACATCCTTTAATTCATCAACTTCAGCAGCCGTCATCTTATGACTATTACGCTCCAATCCTTTTTCCATTGTATCTAACCATTTTTTTTCCAATTCTATTTTTGCCTTACGACGCTCGTCCCGATACTCCTTCGTCGGCACCGGATATCCCTTGATTTTCCCCGGCCACTCCGGCCGGCTCGGTCCGTAATGCGACGCCACAGCTCCCACGCTGCCATCTTCATAGACGATCAGCCAGATATCACCGCCCCTCCCATCCGGATAAGGCGGAATGCTGACCGTCTCGCGATGAAAGGTCGGGTCCGGGGACAACTGATAGACCACCACCACCTTCAAATCCGCATGCCACTTTTCCGGCACGCTGAAACAGCATATCGATCCGCCCTGCCCATATGGACGGATCGAATCGCCACCGCCGCCGCTGTTGGTATTGCCCGGATTTTCAACCGCAATATAATTGACCTCGCGCGAAGAATAATTCAATGCCTGAATACTCGCGGCCATGGCGACGCCGGGTAAACATGCGGCCAGCAAGACACCTCGCCACAGCCACTGCCTGAACAAGATAATCATGACTTTGTCTCCACTGATAAGGTCGGCACATCGACAGAGGATTGCTCTGCCATCCATCGTTCAAACAATGAATCTGGCGTTTGTGCCCGGGCAGGTTCTGCGAGCCAGGACGCAAGTTGCGGCCGCGCTTGCAGACCTGGGTTTTCGAGGCCAAATATGCATACGTCCAATCGATCTGGCGGTGTTTCGAGCCGCGCATGATCGGCACAACCCAGCCAATATTCGACCAGGGCATGGGCCTGTTCTGCAGCATGGGGCTCTAACAAGCGAGGGCTGGTCGCGCGCACCTGGAACAGGATAGCGTCGCCTTCCGCCGCGCGCATCAGTTGAGCGCATTGCTGCTCGCTTAACGATATGCCAACCGCCGCCGGAAGCGCTTCTGCAGGCAAGATCAAATCACCCCAGTCACCGTTGCGCGTGACATATTGCCAATGGTGTGCCGGCCCGCAAAACTGGCCCAGTTGCTGCACCGTCAAGGTCTTGAAAAGTTGCGGCAAAATGCGGGTATCGGCAAACGACAATGCCACCGTATGGTCTGCCGCATCGACGATGCACCATGGCGCCAAGCGGGCTGCCAGTTGATGCAGCGGCTCCGGCGTGACGATTAAGCTGAGCGCCGGATGACCATTGGTTTTCTCAAGCAGCCGTTCCCAAGTAAAGCGACCTGCATCGCAAAACTCAACCAGCAGCGGAGAAACTGTCAACGTTTCTTCATCAGCACATGGCGTACCTGCAAACAACGCCTCATATCGCAGGTGCCGGGCACGCTTAAGCAATGGATAACACGACTCGTCAAAAACGCCATCGATCAGCGCATAAATATGCGCCTCGGGAAACTGACGTCGAAACGCCTGCAATCGCGTGTGCAATGACACCTTCCAGTCAGAGGGAAACATATTGATACCCACTTAGTCATGCTCCTCTAACGTTGTTTTGGCTATTCACTCTTCCACCATGGAAAAAGGAGAACCTGATTCGGCGGCGTTAAGCCTGCATCGTTTGCATATGGAACGAGAAAATCTGGGCAATGGATAAGCCAGCCGTGTCGGCCCGACAAAACTCTTCTTGCCTGCAAACACGGTGATCTTGCCAGGACACTGGATGGTGATGTTCCCGCCCTCGATGGTGATGTTGGCCCCGCCCGCCGTCGACAGGCGGATGCTTTTCGCCGCCGCCCAGTCGACATGCGCGTTGGCGCTAACGATATTGACCTCTTCGCGCGCCTGGACTTGGAGCAGGTCGGCCTGCGCCTGCGCGTCGATGATGCCCTGGGCGGCGATCAGCTGCACCCCGGCATCCCCCTCCCCGGCCTTGACGGCGCCGCCCAACATGCCGATGGCCTGGCCCGTGTGCAGGCGCCACTGGCCGCCGCTGCTCCATTGCGTGTCCTGCCCGCTCATCAGGACGACGCTCTCGCCATTGGCCAGTTGCAGGTCCTGCCCGGCGATCAGGCCCAGGTCAGCCTTGGCGGCAATCGCGATCAGCGAGTCCTTGGTGTGCGGCAATTGTTCGTGCATGCCCGCCACGCTGGCCTGCACGGCTTTCAGGGGCGCCGCCTGCTCGTCGAGTTCGCTGGCATTCGGTGCGGTGACGCCCACATGGCTGGCGTAGGCGACCGTTTCGTGCGTTTTGGCGGCAGCGCTGAAGGTGTCGCCCAGCATCACTGCCTGCTTCAATAGCGCGATGCCGCCGGCATTGTCGCCGGCAGGATCGCGCTGCGACGCGTCGTGCCCGAGCAGATAGCTGGTCACCAGCAAGCCTGCCTTGGCGCGCACCACGCCATACGCATCGGTGCGCAGCTCGGCGCCGGCGCCGCGCAGGCTGCCACGGTAATTGTCGGCACCGTGGATCAGATGCCCCAGGCTCAGCTCGCTGGCCGCATGGCTGCTTTTCAGCTGGATGCGTCCCTGCTGGTCGGTGTCGTCGAACAGCAGCTGGTTGTAACCGGCCATGCCGCCCGCCTTGCCGAACTCCTTGCTGCGGATGCCCCATTGCGCTGCTCCATTGCGGTGCGCCGCGCTGGCGCCTGCGGCGCCATGCCACAAGGGACTGTTGCCGCCCGCCAGATTGCCCTGGCCCGCTACGGCGTGATCGTGGGCCGGCTGGAAAATACCAGCGTCGTTTTGATCGCGCGCAATACCGCCCGGCGTGGGTACGGTGCCGCCCTCACCCTGTCCGTTGTACAGCGCGCCGATGATGACGGGCCGGTCGATATCGTTTTCCAGGAATTGCACCAGCACTTCCTGGCCGATGCGCGGCAGGAACTGGCTGCCCATGCCGCCGCCGGCCGCGCGCTGCGCCACGCGCACCCAGCAAGTCGCGCCAGTCTCCTGTTGCCAGTGGAAGCGGATGCGCACCCGGCCCAGCCTGTCGCAATAAATTTCATCGGCGCCGCTGGCCACGTCATTGCCATCGGCGCCGACGACGATGGCGCTCTGGCTGCCCAGGGCGGTCGGCGTGGCGTGCTGGCGCGCATCGTTGCTGTCATGCACCGGACGCCACGGGGTGCTTGCGGTGATCATCTCGATGCAGTTGGCGTAACCGCTGGTTTGCGCCTGGGCGATCGCGGCGGCGACATCGGGAAATCCTGCGCCCCACTCTGCCACGGTTTCTTCCAGCAATTCCGGTATCGGGCCGAACAGTTCCGCCAACCCCTCCAGGGCAGGCGCCGGCAGGTTGTTGACACCGATGCTGGCCACGCGCAGCACGACATATTCGGACGCGGCACCATCGGCCTGCGGTAACGGTCCCTGCGTCAGGGTAAAGCGCGTGCCGGCGCGCAGGGTGCGCACGGTCGAACGGGCCTGCCACAGCTGGGCGCGCGCCTCGTGGGCCTGCATCTGCAACTGGGCGTAGCGCTGCGCCTGGGCGGCGCTGGCGTACCAGTACTGGCCCGGTGTGTCGTAGCTTTCCAGCACCGGCGCGTTCTTGCCGCCAAGCGCGATGTTGGCCGGCACGCTGGCGGCCACGGCCTTTTTCGCCTTGTAGTCATAGCTGAGCACGCTGCTCAGGCCCACCGGCAGGCTGCGCCGCGCGCTCAAGGCCTGCACGCTGTCGCCCGGCTCGCCGACGCGCGCGCCATGAAAGCGCAGCCCGCCCGCCTGCGCGCTGCTGGCGTCCTCGGGCGTGGCGCAGGGCTGGCTGCTATCGGCGAACAGGACCAGAGTGTGCGCCTCGAAGCGCCAGGCGATGCCCTCTTCCGTCAGCAGCCGGCGCACGAAATCGAAATCCGATTCGCGGTACTGGCAGCAATAGCTGCGTTCGCCCGCGTCCTGCATGAAAGATGCGACCTCGTCGCTCCAGCGCCACAGCGCATACGGCGCATACGCCTGCAATACCTCGTCGATGATGGCCGTCACGCTCCGATCTTGCCAGACGCGGCTGTTACGCACTTGCGTCAGCAGAAACAACCAAGGCGTGATGCGCAGCCGGTAGCGCGCCAGGCCGCCATTGCTGCCTAGCATGGCCGCTTCGCTGACATAGCCGGAAAAGTGCGTGCGCGTGCCGTCCGCCAGGCTGATATGCAGGCTGGCCGGCTGGCCCAGCAGGGACGCCAGCGCAACATGGGCGCTGGTGGACAAGGCGATGATGTCGCGCGCGCCGACCTCCTGCAGCCGTTCGTCAGCGGCAAAGGCTTCGACCAGCAAGCCGCTGTCCTGGCCATCGTCGCCGATAGCCAATGCATACAGGCGTGCCACGCCGTTGAAGGCGGCCACTGCGCTAACGATATCTTGTGTCAAAAGATGCTCTTCATCTGGAGTGTGGCATCGCACATTGCTTATCAAAACACTGTGCAAAATATACAAGTTCAGGTAATTATGCGCGAGTTCTCAAAAAAGCAAGATTCAATTGAGCAAGTAGTGCGCGGGGAAGACAATAGTCGATGCTTCATGCAAGGGATTCGGTACAATACCCCGGCAAGCCCATTCACTCTTTCCCGTGCAGCCATGAACCAACTCGAACAACTGAAGCAATTTACTACCGTGGTGGCCGACACCGGCGACTTCCAATCGATCCAGGCTTACACGCCGCGCGATGCGACGACGAATCCGTCGCTGATCCTGAAGGCCGTGCAAAAGGATGAATACAAGCCGCTGCTGGAAAAGGCCGTGCGCGACCATCCGAACGCCTCCACCGCCGAAATCATCGACCGCCTGCTGATCGCGTTTGGCGTGGAAATCCTGCAAACCATCCCCGGCCGCGTCTCCACCGAAGTCGATGCGCGCCTGTCGTTCGACACGGAAGGTACTGTCGCCAAGGGCCGCGACCTGATCGCCCTGTATTCGAACGCCGGCATTCCACGCGAGCGCGTGCTGATCAAGATCGCTTCCACCTGGGAAGGCATCCGCGCCGCCGCCACCCTGGAAAAGGAAGGCATCCGCTGCAACATGACCCTGCTGTTCTCGCTGGCCCAGGCCATCGCCTGCGCCGAAGCGGGCGCGCAGCTCATTTCTCCGTTCGTCGGCCGCATCTACGACTGGTACAAGAAATCGACGGGTATCGACTATGTGGGCGCGGAAGATCCGGGCGTGCAATCGGTCCGCCGCATCTACAACTACTACCGCAAGTTCGGCTACAAGACCGAGGTGATGGGCGCGAGCTTCCGCAACACGTCGCAAATCCTCGAACTGGCCGGCTGCGACCTGCTCACCATCAGCCCCGACCTGCTGCAAAAGCTGGCCGACAGCGATGCGCCGGTGGAGCGCAAGCTGAGCGCCGAAGCGGCGCCGTCGACCAACATCGTACAAATGTCGCTGAACGAGGAAGCCTTCCGCTTCATGATGAATGAGGACGCGATGGCGACGGAAAAACTGGCTGAAGGCATCCGCGCCTTCTGCGTCGATTCCGGCAAGCTGAAACAGATGATCTCGGCACTGCGCTAAGAGCCTATCCCGGTAGGGAGCGTCTTCTGCTGGCAGCACATCAGGAGCGCGGACAAGGCGTGAGGAGGACGCGTGGCGAGCCACGCGACGACGATCAACGCAGTCCCCGCTTCTGAGGCGCGCCAGCGGGGGATGTATTCATCTACCGGGATAGGCTCTAGGCACGACGTACATAAAAAAAGCGGCGCCCGTGCAATGCACGGCGCCGCTTTTTTCATGCCCGCGTGATCAGGAACAGCGGAAGGTGGCCACGCCCTGGTAATTGGCGCCATTCGCCATGACCACCTTGTAGCCGCCCGTGACGAGATAGGTTCCCGTGCCGCCGTCACCCAGCGCCAGCAGCATGCCCGAGCTGCCGCCCAGGAAGCCACCGCTGATGACCGTCATGTCCGGCGTATTGATCGTGCCGGTGCCGCTGGCCTTGCCGGTGCTGCCGCCAGCCGTGGCATCGACCGTCATGGCCAGTGCGGCGCCCGCCGCGCCGAAGGACAAGGTGGCGCTGCCGCTGGCCGTGCCGAAATAGCCATCCTGCTGCACACTGCTGCCGCCCGTATAGCTGGGCGCCGTGAACTTGCCCGCATCGCATTGGAAGGCGCCGGTGAAGGGCAAGGCCGCCACCGTGTTGTAGACGCTGTAATGGGCGCTGGCATTGTTGCCGCTCATGACCGTGCTGCCGCTGCTGCGCGTGATGGTGCCGGTGAACCAGCGCCCCTGCGCAAATGCTGCGTCGCCGCTGATGTCGCGCGTGATGGCGGGTGTGCCGCCGAAGCTGGCGCCCGATATCTCGCTCAGGGCGCCGGAACTGTCTTGCGCCACGCTGCCCAAGGTACCGTAGGCCTGATTGGCAACGGCCAGCAGCAGGTAGCGCGGGCTCAGTCCCTTCGCAAACGGCGCGCTGATGCTGCCCGTGTCGCTGCCGGAGGGCTGCGGGGTGACCGGTGTCACCGGGGCGACTGGATTGACTGGCTGGGCCGGATTCACGGCAACCTGGGCATCGGAGGAGGAAGAGCCGCCGCCGCAGGCACTGAGGGTGGCAGCCAGCAAGACTGGCAGAACAAGGAAGGAAGCGCAGATTGGTTTTTTCATGTATCTCTTATCAGTCAAAAAAAGGCAAGGACGGCACGCTTGCAAAGCATCTTTAGTTTTCAAATAATATTGCTTTTTCCTCTCAACTGTCGCACGCCTGCCACCTTCCTTTGGCGCGGCATGACGCTACAATAGGCAATCGCCACCAGCCGCCACGCGCATGTCCTTCCCCCTGCCTGCTTCGTCCGCCATCACCATCCGCCTGGGCCGCCGCGCCTGGGCCGCCGCGCCCGGGCGCGCATCGCCGACAACGGCTTGCGCGCGCTTGACGTCGCCATCGTCCCTGCTGCCGCAGGCGGGCCAAAAGGCTTGATCCTGCACCAGCTCGATTGCTGGCTGTTCGGCGACTTCCTGGCCCAGGCGCCGCGCCCGCGCTATTTCGTCGGCGCCTCGATCGGCGCCTGGCGCATGGCCGCCGCCGTGTTCCCCGACCCGGTGGCCGCGCAGCGCCGCCTGGTGCGCGAATACGTGGGCCAGCGCTATCCCGACAAGCCCGATGCGGCGCACGTCAGCCGCACCTGCCGCGCCCTGCTCGACGCGGTCCTCGATGGCCAGGATGCGCAGCTGCTGCGGCACGAACGCCATAGCCTGTCGGTGCTGGCCGTGCGCGGCATCGGCGCGCTGGCGCAGCCGGGCAAATGGCGCGACCGGCGCGGCTTCCTGCTGGCCGCCGCAGGCAATGCCGTGGCACGGGCGCACTTGGCCGCCTCGCTGGAACGCGCGGTGTTCCATGCGGGGCCGGACGGCGCCAGCTGGCTGCGCTCGCGCTTCGACGCCTTTCATTCGCATTTCGTGCCCCTGGCGCAAGAGAACCTGCGCGACGCGCTGCTGGCCTCCGGCTCCATCCCGCTGGTGCTCGACGCCGTGACGGACATCGCCGGCGCGCCACCCGGGCGCTACTGGGACGGCGGCCTGGTCGACTACCATCTGCACCTGCCCTACCAGCGCGAACCGGACCTGGTGCTGTACCCGCATTTTGCCGACCATATCGTGCCGGGCTGGCTGGACAAGGCCATGCCCTGGCGCCGCGCGCGCAGCGGCGATAGCGCACTCGACAACATGATCCTCGTCTCGCCCTCGCCCGCCTTCGTGGCCAGCCTGCCGAATGGCAAACTGCCGGACCGGCGCGACTTCCCCCATTACGGGCAAGACCACGCGGCGCGCATGCGCGACTGGCGCCGCGCCATCGCGGAAAGCGAGCGCATGGCGGCCGCCTTCGCCCGCTGGGCCGAGCAGCCGGACCTGCGCCAGGCGCTCGACCTGTAGCAAGGGCGAGACTGCAACACGCGCCAGAACAAGCGCGCTTTTCCCTCGCCTATTGGTCACTTATCAGTGCATACTATGTCGCACAGGCAACCTTCAATCCCTCTGCGACAGGAGTTTCAACCATGCACGCCCTCTCCCACCTTCGTATCGGCACGCGCCTGGCTGCAGGCTTCGCGCTGGTGCTGCTGCTGTCCGTGATCTCCACCTCGTACGCGCTGTACAGCGCCCATGTGAATGCCGAAGCGACGCGGCAAATGATGGAAAAACCGCTGGCCAAGGAACGCCTGGTATCGGACTGGTACGTGCTGATCTACTCGGCCATCGCGCGTACCTCGATGATCGCCAAAAGCACGGATGAAACCTTGTCGAGCGTGTTTGCCGACACCATCGCCGACAGCACGAAACAGGGCAGCGAACTGCTGAAGAAGATCGAGACGCTGCTCGACAGCGATGAAGAAAAAGCCATCTTCAAGTCGTCCATCGCCGAACGCGTCAAGTACCAGGATGCCAAGACCCTGGTAATGAATGCGCGCAAGGCCGGCAACGCGGCGCAGGCGGAAAGCGCCTACCGCGACAGCTTCGCGCCGGCCGCCGCCAAATACCAGAACAACGTCAAGGCCCTGCTGTCGCAGCAGCGCCAGGCCATCGACGCCACGGCGCAAGCGATCGAGGAAGCCAACGGGCGCAGCTTCACCCTGCTGCTGACCTTGTGCGCGCTGGTGGTGGCGCTGGGCAGCGTCTGTGCGTGGCTGATCACGCGCTCGATCACGCAGCCATTGAAGGCCGCCGTGAAGGTGGCTGAAACGGTGGCCGACGGCGACTTGCGCACGCATTTCGGCACGCCCGCCAGCGATGAAATCGGCGACCTGATGCGCGCGCTGCACGGCATGAACGAGGCGCTGCGCAAGGTGGTGTCGGAAGTGCAGACGGGCACCAATGCGATTGCCACGGCCTCCGGCGAAATCGCCGCCGGCAACCAGGATCTGTCGGCGCGCACGGAGCAGCAAGCCAGTTCGCTGGAAGAGACGGCGTCGTCGATGGAGGAATTGACCAGCACCGTCAAGCAGAATGCGGACAATGCGCGGCAGGCCAACCAGATGGCGGTGGCCGCTTCCGGCGTGGCCGAACGGGGCGGCAGCATCGTCAGCCAGGTGGTCGACACCATGGGCGCCATCGACACGGCATCGACGAAAATCGTCGACATCATCGGCGTCATCGACGGCATCGCCTTCCAGACGAATATCCTGGCCTTGAACGCAGCCGTCGAAGCGGCGCGCGCCGGCGAGCAGGGGCGCGGCTTTGCCGTCGTCGCCACGGAAGTGCGCAGCCTGGCGCAACGCTCGGCCGCGGCGGCGCGCGAAATCAAGACCCTGATCGGCGACTCGGTGGAACAGGTCAACAATGGCACGCGGCTGGTACATCAGGCCGGCAGCACCATGAACGAAGTGGTCGACAGCGTACGCCGCGTCACCGACATCATGGCCGAGATCACCGCCGCCAGCGCCGAACAGAGCATGGGCATCGACCAGGTCAACCAGGCCATCGCGCAGATGGACCAGGTGACGCAGCAAAATGCGGCCCTGGTGGAGGAAGCGGCGGCAGCGGCCGAAAGCATGCAGGACCAGGCCGCGCGCCTGGCGCAGGTGGCGGCTGGCTTCCAGCTCGAACACATGGCGACAAAGGCGCCGGTACGCGCCGCGCGGCTGGCGCCCACCCAGCTGGCCAAGCCGGCGGCCAGGAGCGCCGCCAAGCAGCCAGCCATCGCGGCCAGGAGCGCGCCTGCTACGCGCAAGCCCCAGGCGCAGGTGGCTGGCGAGCAGGATTGGGAAGAGTTTTAAGACTGGCAACAGGGCCAGTCAAAAGGGTTTGACAGCGCCGTGGCGCGCGAGGATACTTGTTTCAGGTGGCAGGGCGCACCACCGGCAGCAATACGTGTTGCGCCTGACATCGTTCTGCGGGAGCACGAACATGAAATGTATCCGCCGCGTCAGCGCACAACTGCGCCTGGGCCTCCTGTCCCCCTTGCTGCTGTGTGCAGCCCTTGCCGGCTGCGCCACGGCACCCGCCAGCCCGCCTCCGCCCGACCTTTTCAACGATGCCAGCTTTGCCGCGCCGGCCGTGCCGGTCGACCCGCGGCAGGCGTTTGCCATGAGCGACGCCATGCGGCAGTACGTGCGCGTCGATATCGCGCGCGAGGGGCGCAGCAAGAATCCCCGCCGCGCGCTGGCCGATGCCCTGCGCAACAGGGCCGGGCTGCAGCTTGAATATGATGCCGCCATGACGCGCACGGCGGCACAGGCGTTCGATGCGCGCAGCGGCAATTGCCTGTCGCTGGTGCTGATGACGGCCGCGCTGGCCAAGGAAATGGGACTCAATGTGCACTACCAGCTGGTTCTGGGAGAAGAGAGCTGGAGCCGCAGCGGCGGCATGTATTTCGTCGCCGGCCACGTCAACCTCGCGCTGGAACGCCGTGCCGCCGGCAATACCGTCGGCTACGAGGCCGACGCCATCATGCTCATCGACTTCCTGCCTGGCGAAGACCTTGCCGGCCAGCGCACGCTGCAAATCAGCGAGGCGACCATCCTGGCCATGTACCTCAACAATCGCGCCGCCGAAACCATGGCCAGCGGCGAGCTCGATCAAGCCTACTGGTATGCGCGCGCCGCCATCCTGCAAGACCCCACGTTTGCGGGCGCCTTCAATACACTGGGCATCATCCAGCTGCGCCACGGCGACATCGAGCCGGCGCGGCGCACGCTTGCCTACGCACTGGAACGCTCGCCATCGAATACCGTGCTGCTGTCGAACCTGGCGCAGGCACTCGACGGCCTGGGGCGCGCGAACGAAGCGCAGCTGCTAAGGCGCAAATTGCTGGCCCTGCAGCCGGAACCTCCGTTCCACTTCTTCAACCTGGGCCAGCGCGCCATGGAGGCCGCCGACTATCAGGAAGCGGCGCGCCTGTTCAAGCGCGAGATCGCGCGCGATCCCTACTACCATGAATTCCACTTCTGGCTGGCGCAGGCGTATGCGCGCATGGGACAACTCTCGCAGGCGGGCAGGCAGCTGGAACTGGCGATGGACAACAGCACCACGCGCAGCGAGCACGGGCTGTACGCGGCCAAGCTGCAGCGCCTGCGCGCCGCCACCGCGCACTAGCGCATCAGACCGCGTCAGTCTTCCAGGAACATCTGCTGCAGGTCGTTCAGGAAGCACAATCCCCGCTCCGTCGGGCGGATGACCTGGTGGTCGCGGTACAGCAAGCCTTTCGCTTCGGCCGCGTTCAGCGGCTGCTCGATGGCGTTGATGGCCAGGCCCGTGCGCTCGGCGAACAGGTTCGGTGTAAAGCCCTGCGTCAGGCGCAGGGTATTCAACATGAACTCGAAACCCATCTCCTCGCGCGCCAGTTCGCGCTCTTCCTGCACCGGCTTACCGGCCAGTACCGCGTCCATGTAGGCGCGCGGCTGCTTGTAGCGGGCCTGACGCAGCACGCGGTGCGGGAACGAGATCTTCGAGTGGGCGCCCGCGCCGATGCCCAGGTAGTCGCCGAATTCCCAGTAATTGCGGTTGTGCTTAGCTTGGCGGCCCGGCTGCGCATAGGCCGACACTTCATAGCGGCCGTAACCGGCCTGCGCGGCGCGCGCGGCCACCATGTCGGCAATGTCGGCGCTCTCGTCGTCGTCCGGCAGCACGGGCGGATACTTGGCGAACAGGGTGTTCGGTTCGAGCGTCAGGTGGTACAGCGACAAGTGCGGCGGCGCGAACGACAGCGCCGTTTCCAGGTCCTGCTGCGCCTCGGCCAGGGTTTGCGTGGGCAGCGCGTACATCAGGTCGAGGTTGAAATTGTCGAAATTGGCGTGCGCGATGTCCACCGCGCGGCGCGCTTCATTGTCGTCGTGGATACGCCCCAGCGCCTGCAGGTGGCGGCCATTGAAGCTCTGGATGCCGATCGACAGGCGGTTGATGCCGCTGGCCCGGTAGGACTTGAATTTTTCCGCTTCAAAGGTACCCGGATTGGCTTCCATGGTGATTTCGCAGTCGGGCTCCAATGGCAGCAAGGTGCGCACGTCCGACATCAGCCGGTCCAGGCCCGCCGCCGACATCAGGCTGGGCGTGCCGCCGCCGATGAAGATGGTGTGGATCTTGCGGCCCCAGATCAGCGGCAGCGCCATTTCCAGGTCCAGCCGCAGGGCCGCCAGGTATTCCCCTTCCGGCAAGTCGCCGCGCACCTCGTGCGAATTGAAATCGCAGTACGGGCATTTTTTCACGCACCACGGGAAATGGATGTACAGCGACAGCGGCGGCAGTGCCGTCAGGTTCAGCGCGCCCGGCTGCAGGTATTTCAGGGCCGCCCCGGCCGCGCCGGAAATGCCTTCCTGCGGCGCGGGAGCGGCTCCCGCCCTGGCTGCCGGCTTGGCGGCGGCGCCCACCAGTTTGATCGGGATCATCGCAGTTTTTCCACCAGCGCGCGCAGGGCCTGGCCACGGTGCGACAGCGCGTTCTTTTCATCGGACGTCAATTCGGCCGCGCACTTGCCCAGCGCGGGGAGGAAGAAATGCGGATCGTAGCCGAAGCCGCCGTTGCCGCGCGGCGTAGCAATCATCTCACCATTCCAGCGGCCGTCGGCGATCACCGGCTGCGGGTCGTCCGCATGGCGCACATACACCAGCACGCAGTAGTAGTACGCGGACTTGTCGGCATGCGCTTCCAGGTCGGCGATCAGCTTGACGCTGTTGGCCGCATCCGATTTCGGCTCGCCGGCATAGCGGGCCGAATACACGCCCGGCGCGCCACCGAGCACATTGACGCATACGCCCGAATCGTCGGCCAGCGCCGGCAAGCCCGTCAGGCGCGACGCATGGCGCGCCTTTTGCAGGGCGTTTTCAACGAAGGTGTGGAATGGTTCGTCGCTTTCCGGCACGGCGTACTCGCCCTGGGCGTGGACGGAAAAACCGATGGTCGAGAGCAGCTCGTTGAATTCCTTGAGCTTGCCGGCGTTATTGGAGGCGAGGATGAGGCGTTGGGTCATGTCAGTAGTCCGGTTGAAGTGCCGACATTGTAAACCTTTTGCGCCCCCCTCACCCTGGCCTGCCGCTGCCGCAAAAAGCGGCAGCCGTGGGCTTTTTGCCCGGCGTGGCGGGCAACAGGATGTAAATCTATGTAAAGATCAGATCCCCAATGCCTGCTTCTGCATCGCGATGAGGTCGGCGATGCCGCCCTGCGCCAGGTCCAGCAGACGGTTCATGCCGGCGCGGTCGAACGCGGCGCCTTCGGCCGTGCCCTGCACTTCGATGAAGTGGCCCGCCTCCGTCATGACCACGTTCATGTCCGTGTCGCAGCCCGAGTCTTCCACGTAGTCCAGGTCCAGCACCGGCATGCCCTGGTAGACGCCGACCGAGATGGCGGCCACAAAGCTTTTCACGGGAATGGCGGCAATCGCGCCGCGTGCCTGCAACTGGGAAAACGCGTCATACGCGGCCACCATGGCGCCCGTGATCGAGGCCGTGCGGGTGCCGCCATCAGCCTGGATGACGTCGCAATCGAGGTGCAGGGTGCGCTCGCCGAACGCCTGCAAATCGAAGGCGGCGCGCAGCGAGCGGCCGATCAGGCGCTGGATTTCCTGCGTGCGGCCGGACTGCTTGCCGCGCGCCGCTTCGCGGTCCATGCGCGTGTGCGTCGAGCGTGGCAGCATGCCGTACTCGGCCGTCAACCAGCCCTGGCCCTTGCCTTTCAGGAAACCCGGCACCTTGTCTTCGATGCTGGCGGTGCAGATGACCTTGGTGTCGCCGCACTCGATCAGCACCGAGCCTTCGGCATGCTTGGTGTACTGGCGGGTGATGCGGATGGCGCGCAGCGCGTCGACGGCGCGGCCGCTCGGGCGGGATTCAAATGTCATGGGATGTCCTGTGTGATTGGGGTTGCGGCAGCGATTTTACCACCGCGCGCCCGTCTATTTGCAGTCATGCAACAGCGCAAGACGCAATGGCAGGCGGCGCACACATGATCCCTACAATCCTGCCCCGCCAAACACAATTTTCTTTACAATGCCGTAAAACGCACACTATTCAGCAATTTTCAGGCCATCGTGCTCTTCGGTCCTGTTTTGCGGCGCGGGCGGTATTGCCTGCGCTGGCTGATTAAGTGTATAAGTGACTGTATACAAGATCAAATCGGGGAATCCTTTGAGCATTTCAAGCATGACAGGCTACGCGGTTGCCACCAGCGAAGGTGCTGCAGGCACACTGACAATTGAAATCAAGAGCGTCAACTCGCGCTTTCTCGACCTGCAATTCCGGATCAACGACGATCTGCGGGCCCTGGAGCCAGACTTGCGCGCCGCTGTCATGTCCGCCATCACGCGCGGCAAAGTCGAGGTACGCCTGAGCTTTGGCCGCAAGGCCGCGACGGCAGGCACGCAGGCCCTGAACCTGCCCCTGCTGGCCGAACTGGCGCGCCTGCAAAACGAAGTAGGCCAGCATTTTGTCTCCGCCCCCGTCATGACGGTGGCCGAACTGTTGCGCTGGCCTGGCATCATCGAAGAAGCGCAAGTAGGGCAGGAGTCCTTGCAGGCGGACGTGGGCGCGCTGACCAAGCGCACCGTGGCGGCCTTCGTCGACAGCCGCAAGCGCGAAGGCGCGGCGCTCGAAGCGGTGCTGGTGTCGCGCATCGAAGCGATGGAAGCCATCGTCAAGCGCATCACGCCATTGATACCGCAAGTGGTGGCGGCCTTCCAGCAAAAAGCCATCGAACGCATGCAGGATGCGCTGGGCCTGGCCAGCCAGGGCTCGAATTCGGCCCTGTCGCGCCAGGACGCCATGGAACGCATCCGTCAGGAAGTCATCCTGTACGGCATCCGCATCGACGTGTCGGAAGAACTGGCACGCCTGTCGGCGCACCTGGGCGAAACGCGCCACATCCTCACCAAGGGCGGGCAAGTAGGCAAGCGCCTCGACTTCATGATGCAGGAACTCAATCGCGAAGCCAATACGCTGGGCGCCAAGGCGTCCGTCAAGGAGCTGGCCGACGCCTCGATGGACTTGAAGCTGCTGATCGAGCAGATGCGCGAACAAGTGCAGAACCTGGAGTAAGCCATGACCACGCCACGCACAGGGACATTCGCCGCCTTGCTGGCGCTGCTGGCAGCCGGAGCGCAGGCGCAAACGGCGCAGTTGCCGTCGCCATATGCGATCGAAAGCTGCACGGCCGGCTGTTTTGCCCTCAAGGAGCGCGGCGCATCCATCTACACGGGCGCCGATGCCGCCTCCTACCGCATCTGCTCGCGCAGCAGCCTGGGCGCGGAAGTGTCGGTCGACAGCACGGTCGTGCGCATCAGCAACCGCGACTGTACAGATGTGAATGGCCGGGCCATCGTCCTGAACACGGGCGAAATCACGCTGGGACGGCTGCCCCGCTGAAACGCCCCGGCCAGCTTGATTTTTTACCATGTCGCCAGCGGGGGCTGGCCCGCCGCCTTGCCTCTTGGTAAAATACCGGATTGGGCGGCGCCCGTGCAAGCGCAAACGCCGCCATCACACGCATATGGAAAGATCCGCATGAGCCACCCTACCGCCTTCTCCGGCAGCCTGTTCGTGGTCGCCGCGCCATCGGGCGCCGGCAAATCGACACTGGTCAATGCATTGCTGGCGCAAGAGCCCGGCATCAAATTGTCGATCTCGACCACCACGCGCGCGCCCCGTCCGGGCGAGCAGCACGGCCGCGAGTACTATTTCACGACGGCGGAAGACTTTGTCGCGCGCGCCGACCAGGGCGAATTCCTGGAATGGGCGGAAGTCCATGGCAATTACTACGGCACCTCGCGCATCATGGTGGAACAGCAAATGGCCGCCGGCACCGACATCCTGCTGGAAATCGACTGGCAAGGCGCGCGCCAGGTGCGCAAGCAATTCCCCCGCGCGGCCGGCATTTTCATCCTGCCGCCATCGATCGATGCGCTGGAAGAACGCTTGAACAAGCGCGGCCAGGACGAGCCGCACGTGATCACGCGCCGCCTGCTGGCGGCTGGCGGCGAAATCGCACACGCTCCCGAGTTCGAGTATGTTATTATCAATGAAGAGTTTACGGTCGCTTTGTCCGAACTGAGCGCGATCGTGAGAGCGGCCCGTTGCCGGTTTGCGCAACAAGCGGCCCGCAACGCATCGCTATTCGCCCAGCTGGGCCTGCACGCAGAGTAATTAGTCTGCACGCCAGTTCACACAGCGCCCCGCACCACGCATAAAATTTAGGAGTTACTATGGCCCGTATCACAATCGAAGATTGCCTGAAGCAGATCCCTAACCGTTTTCAGCTGACCCTGGCTGCGACTTATCGCGCACGTCAGTTGTTGCAAGGCCACACCCCTAAGGTGGAAGCCAAGGACAAGCCTACCGTTGTCGCACTGCGTGAAATCGCTGCCGGTAAAGTCGGCATCGAAATGCTGAAAAAGGTCCCGATGTAGTGGGAAGCCGCGTGCCGGAACAGTGCTGACCCCTGGTTCTACCGTATCCTTTATTCACACTGTGAAGCAACGCGACGTTTTATGAGTCTGACCCCAGCCGACACGACTTCCGCAGCACTGCCGTCCCTGGCCTCTCGCCAGGCGGCAAAATCGCAGGGCGCTTCCGCGCCCGGCACCGGCACGTCCGGCAGCAATACCCCCGCAGCACCGCCAGCGCCCGCCTTGGGCGTGGCCTCCGTTAGCCACCTGGCCGACAAGCTGGCCGAATACCTTTCCCCTGCCGACCTGAAAAAAGTCAAGGAAGCCTACCGCTTCTCCGACGAAATGCACCTGGGCCAGATGCGCCGCTCGGGCGAGCCGTATATCTCGCATCCGATCGCCGTCGCCGAAATCTGCGCCGACTGGAAGCTCGACGCGCAAGCCATCATGGCCGCCCTGCTGCATGACGTGATGGAAGACCAGGACGTCAAGAAGGATGAATTGATCGAGCGCTTCGGCGCACCCGTGGCGCACCTGGTCGACGGCCTGTCGAAGCTGGAAAAGATCGAATTCCAGAGCCAGATCGAAGCGCAGGCGGAAAACTTCCGCAAGATGCTGCTGGCCATGGCGTCCGACGTGCGCGTGATCCTCATCAAGCTGGCCGACCGCCTGCACAATATGCGCACGCTGGATTTCATGACGGCGGCAAAAAAGCGCCGCATCGCCAGCGAGACCATGGAAGTGTACGTGCCGATCGCGCACCGCCTCGGCCTGAACAATATTTACCACGAGCTGCAGGACCTGTCGTTCTCGCACCTGTACCCGATGCGCTACCGCACCCTGGCGAAAGCCGTCAAGGCGGCGCGCGGCAACCGGCGCGAAGTAGTCAACAAGATCATGGAAGCGGTGAAAAGCACCTTGTCCATGGCCGAACTCGAGGCCGACGTCACGGGCCGCGAAAAGACCCTGTACGACATCTATAAGAAGATGCGCAGCAAGCATTTGTCGTTCTCGCAAGTGCTGGACGTGTACGGTTTCCGCGTGGTGGTCGGCAGCTTTGCCGACTGTTACGTGACCCTAGGCACCCTGCACAGCCTGTACAAGCCCATGCCGGGCAAGTTCAAGGATTACATCGCGATCCGCAAGCTGAACGGCTACCAGTCGCTGCACACGACCGTCATCGGTCCCTACGGCACGCCCGTCGAATTCCAGATCCGCACCCAGGAAATGCACCGCACGGCCGAATCCGGCGTAGCGGCGCACTGGCTGTACAAGAGCGGCGAATCGAACCCGTCCGATCTGCAGCAGCGCACGCATGCCTGGCTGCAATCCTTGCTCGACATCCAGCAGCAGACGGGCGACTCGGCCGAATTCCTCGAACACGTCAAGGTCGACCTGTTCCCCGATTCCGTCTACGTGTTTACACCGAAGTCGAAGATCATCGCCCTGCCGCGCGGCGCCACGGCCATCGACTTCGCCTACTCGATCCATACGGGCATCGGCGACCAGACCGTGGCCGTCAAGATCAACAACGAAACCTCGCCCCTGCGCACCGAGCTGCACAATGGCGACATTGTGGAAATTATCACCGATTCTTCGTCGCGCCCCAGCCCGACCTGGCTGTCATTCGTGCGCACCGGCAAGGCCCGTTCGGCCATCCGCCACCATTTGCGCACGATCAACCTGCCCGAATCGATCGCCCTGGGCCAGCAATTGCTGTCGCAGGCGCTGCACACCCTGAACATCGACGCCGACCTGCCGGCGCCATTGATCGAACGCCTGCTCAACGAATCGAGCGCCAATTCCATGGACGAGCTGTACGCGGACATCGGCATCGGCAAGCGCATGGCCACCCTGGTGGCGCGCCATATCTTCGGCCTGATCGGCGGCGAAGCGGCAAGCATGCCGGTGGAACACAATAGCGGCAGCGAGCTCGACCCCGTCACCATCTGCGGCAGCGAAGGCGTTTCAGTACAGCTGGCGCCATGCTGCCTACCGATCCCGGGCGACCAGATCATCGGCCAGCTGCGCCGCGACCAGGGGCTGCTGGTACACACGAGCGACTGCTCGCAAGCGAAGCGCCAGCGCGCCAAGGAACCGGACCGCTGGATCGCCGTGCGCTGGGGAACCGAACTGAACCGTCGCTTCGACTGCCGCATCAAGGTGCTGATCAACAGCGAACGGGGCATCCTCGCCCGCGTGGCCGCCGAAATCGGCGAGTCCGACGCCAACATCATCTATGTCGGCATGGACGAAGACAAGGACAACGTCCTCGACCAGCTGCGCTTCACCGTGCAAGTCAAGGACAGGGTCCACCTGGCCGCCCTGCTGCGCAATGTGCGCCGGGTAGCCGGGGTCAACCGCATCCTGCGCGAACGTAACTAAAACCCAAAGCGAAGACTGGGGTCGGACCCTCAGGGTCCGACCCCGGCCCTTACGCTTTACGGGTTTGCAATTCCCTCACAAACTCGTCACTTCCCACCGCCCCATTGCCACGGCTGGCGGCACGTAAAGCCTGCAGCGCCGCTTCCTCATCGGCATGAAATAAAGCGGCATAGGCGTGCCGTCGCTCCCCCTGGTTTTTCCCCATGCTGAAATAAAGTGGATGTGGCCGGACCAAGGCATCGTCCTTCCCCTCGGCATTGCACCGATAGCTGGACCAGCGGTAATGCCCCGGATAGCGCACCATGCCGGCACGCACGGGATTGAGCTCAATATAACGCTGGCATACCAGCAGATAGGTCGTATCCTGCACGACACAGGACTTGTAGCGCCCATCCCATAGCGGTCCGGTACGGCGGCGGCGCCAGTTGATGTAGTGAGCGTACTCCTGCCCCAGGGCCTTCATCATGCGCGAGACAGCCCGGACACTATCCACGGAGAGCAGCAAATGCACATGATTCGTCATCAGCACATAAGCATGCAGCGCGCAGCCTTGCGTACGCGAGTGTCGTTGTAATTGTTGTCAATACCAAAGGAAATCGGCAGGCTCAAAGAAACATGATTGCCTGTCCGCCCCACGCTGCACCACATGCAAGGGCATGCCCGGCATAAACAAACGCTGGATGCGGGCCATAAGACACTCCCATCGGGAAAAGCCCCAGCCTGACATGCCTGTCAGCGCCCGCCCTGCGCCACCGCAAACTACCCCTCCCCCGGCGCCGGATACGTCACTTCCAGCAACTCCAGTTCCTGCTCGCCCAGCGGTGTGGTGAGGGTGATCACGTCGCCTTCGCGCGCCTTGGTGATAGTGCGGGCCATGGGCGAGATCCAGCTGATCTTGCCGTTCAGGGGGTCGAATTCATCGATGCCGACGATGGTGATCGTGTGCGTTTCGCCGTCGCTGGTGCGGTAAGTTACCGTGGCGCCGAAAAACACCTGGTCGTTGCCATGGTGCACGCTGGGGTCGACGATGGCGGCCAGGTCCATGCGCTTGGTCAGGAAGCGGATGCGGCGGTCGATTTCGCGCAGGCGCCGCTTGCCGTAGATATAGTCGCCATTTTCCGAACGGTCGCCATTCGACGCCGCCCAATGGACGATGCGCACCACTTCCGGACGGTCGACGTCGATCAGCTGCAGCAGCTCATCCTTGATGCGCTGGTAACCGGCCGGCGTGATGTAGTTCTTGGCGCCGGCGGGAATGGCCAGCGCCAGCGCGGCCGCTTCTTCATCGTCGTCGTTGTCGGATTCTTTTACAAAGGCTTTATTCATCTGCCTATTGTAGCCCCGCCAGGGACCCGCAGGCACACGGGATGCGGGGGCAGACGGGCTTTTTTGACGTATCATCGTGGCAATCGCGGCAAACCTGCGCCGCACACGGAGACGGATGAAAAAATTCTACAGAGTCAGGCGCTGGCTGTTCGCGCCGCTGGTCTACCTGGCCGCCATCTTCCTGCTGATCGAGGAATGGCTGTGGGCGACGGGTGCGCGCATCATGCAGGTGGTGGCGCAATTTCCGCCCCTGCATGCACTGGAAGCGTGGATCAGGCGCCTGCCGCCGTACTGGGCGCTGGCCATCTTCGTGCTGCCGGCCGTACTGCTGTTTCCCGTCAAGCTGCTGGCCCTGCTGGCGATCGCGCGCGGCCATGCGTTTTCCGGCATCGGCGTGATCGTCATCGCCAAGCTGGGTGGCGCGGCCGCCGTGGCCCGCCTGTACAGCCTGACGCGCCCCACTCTGCTGACCTTGCCGTGGTTTGCGCGCTGGCATGGCCTGTTCATGGAAACCAAGGACCGCTGGATCGCCCGCCTGCGCGCCACGCGTCCGTGGCGCAGGATCAGCCGCCTGTCGGCCACGCTGGGCCGCGCCCGCCGTGCCTGGTGGCAACGCTTGCGCAAGGGTACGCCAGGCCGGCATAATTCCCGTCCAGCCAGGGTGCTGCGCCGCTTCGCCGCCTTCTGGCGCGCGCGCCGCTGATGAAGAAAGACGACTCCATGCACGACACTCTCCAGCTGGCCCCCGCCATGCGCGCGGCGGCGCCGGAAATCTACCTGTACGACTCTGCCAGCTTGCAATTGCTCGATGCCAACGACGCCGCCTGCGACAACTTGCAGTACACGCGCCAGGAATTGCTGGCGATGACGCCGTTCACGCTGGCGCCGCAGCTGGACGCGCAGCACTTGGCCGCCGTGCTGGCGGCCCTGGACGACAGCATCGGCGCGCAAGCCCGGCTGCATGTACAGCAGCGCCGCCGCGATGGCAGCCTGTATTCGCTCAGCCTGCAACTGTCGCGCGCCAGCCGCCAGGGACGCGCCCTGCTCCTGGCCGAGGGCGAAGACTTGTACACGCCGCAGGCGACGGCCGCGGCCCTGGCGCAGGTGCAGTCGCGCTTCAACGCCATCGTCTCGAATACGCCTGGCCTCGTGTACCAGTTCTGCCTGCATGCGGATGGACGGGCATCCTTTGCCTACCTGAGCGACGGCTGCCAGGCCCTGCTGGGCCTGGGGCCGGCACAGCTGCATGCGCGTCCGGAACTGTTCTATCAATTGATCCTGGCCGACGACCGCGCCTCGTATCTGGAATCGATGCAGGCCTCAAAAAACGCCTTGTGGAGCTGGAACTGGGAAGGCCGCATCTGGATCGATGCCTGGAAAGACGTCAAATGGATCAACCTGCGCTCCACGCCGCGCGCGCTGGCCGACGGCACGGTGCAGTGGGAAGGCATCATGACGAATATCACGGAAAGCCGGCTGGAACAGATCGAAGTGCGCCAGTCGCGCGCCCGCCTGGCCGAACTGACTGCGCATATCGACAAGGTCAAGGAACACGAACGCACGCGCCTGGCGCGCGAACTGCACGATGACCTGGGCGGCAATTTGACGGCGATCAAGATGGCGCTGGCCATGCTGGCGCGCCGCCTGCCGCCGGACGACCCGCTGCTGCAGGAAAAGGCCGACTATGTCGATGCCCTGGTCGACCGCAGCATCGACGCCGTGCACCGCATTTCGCTGGACTTGCGCCCCTCCATGCTGGACCTGGGCCTGGTCGCCGCGCTGGACTGGCAAGTGAAGGAATTCGCGCGCCAGGCCGGCATCGAATGCCAGTTCATATCGAACCGCCAGCACATCGAACTGGAGCTGGATCAGGCGACCAGCCTGTTCCGCATCGCCCAGGAGGCGCTGACGAATATCGCCAAGCATGCGCAGGCGAGCAAGGTCAGCGTGCGCCTGGCCAGGCAGCGCCAGCATCTGCGCCTGACCATCGCCGACAACGGCGTCGGCATGCGCCTGTCCGATCGCGCCAAGCCGCAATCGTTCGGCATCCGCGGCATGGCCGAACGCGCCAGCGCGCTGGGCGGCACCCTGAGCCTGATGGATGGGCCCGATGGCGGCACCATCCTCAGCATAAAAATCCGGCTGACCACGCCACGAGAGGCGATAATAGCGGCTGCAGCCAGTGCGCCCGCGCACAGCGGGCCGCCACCAGAAGCGGCCAGTGGGTGAATTAGATAGGAAACAACGCAGTCATGAAAGAAAAAGCCACCATCCGGGTATTCATCGCCGACGATCACGCGATCGTGCGCGAGGGCTTGAAGCAAATCCTCGCTGATACGAAGGACATCATCGTGGCCGGCGAGGCCGAAAATGGCCACGACGCCATCAAACTGTTCCGCGGCTCGAAATGCCAGGTGTTGCTGCTCGACATCTCCCTGCCCGACCGCAGCGGCATCGAGGTGCTCAAGCAGATCAAGAAGGAAAAGCCGGAACTGGCCGTGCTGATGCTTTCCATGCACCGCGAGGACCAGTACGCCATCCGTTCGCTCAAGGCGGGCGCAGCCGGCTACCTGACGAAACAGAGCGCGCCGCGCGAACTGGTCACGGCCATCCGCCAGGTGGCGCAGGGCTTGAAATACATCAGCGCATCGCTGGCGCAGGAACTGGCCAACACGGTGGGCGAAGACCACGAAACGGCCTTGCACGATACCCTGTCGGACCGCGAATACCAGACCCTGGTCATGATCGCCTCGGGCAAGGCCGTGGGCGCCATCGCCGAAGAGCTGAAATTGTCCGTGAAAACCGTCAGCGAATACCGCGCCCGCCTGCTGGTCAAGATGAAACTCAAGAACAGTGCCGAACTGACACATTACGCCATCCGCAACCAGCTGGTGGATTGACGGCAAAGCGGCATGCATGCTGGCATCGGGCGAATTGACAGGACTTCTCCTTGCTTCTCGCACAATAAGTTCTTTGCCAACTCGCATATCATGAGGATAATGAGAAATATCTAAAAAGGCTGTGCCTACATGTCCAGTAAATTGCCATCTTCACCAGCAAGCGCTCCCGCTGGCGCCACGAGTACTGCCGCCGCTGCGGCAATGAACCCGGCCGATATCGCCCGCGAAGCGTTTCGCCGCCTGGCCACCCGCCGCATCGCCCCCACGCCGAGCGCCTACCGCGATATCTACAATGAAATCGCCGGCATCAGCGAACCGGCGGACAGCCCTGCCGCGCCGGGAGCCGTGCTCGCTGCCAGCGCCAATGTAGAAAAAGGCGCGGAAAGCGGCGCGGAAAACGTCCTGACGCAGTTTGCCGCCAAGATGAGCGAATCGGCAGGCGAACTGGGCGACTTTGGCCGGCGCTTCCAGCGCGCCCTGAAAGCGCGCGACTGGGACAGCTATGCGCGCACCCTGGCACAACTGGCGGAAAAACAGGTCAAGAAAGGCGGCGGCATCGAATTGCCGCCCCTGCCGGACGGCGAACAGACGCGCACCCTGCGCGAATTGCTCAGCCGCACCCTGGGCTTTGCCGTCGCCACCTTGCTGACGGGAACGCCCGCGCTGGTGGAAGAAGCCGAATCGCTGGGCGCGGCCATCAAGCTGGCCCACACGGAAGAAGCGCTGAACGAAGCGGCCCTGCGCCTGAAACAGCTGTGCTACCAGATCGAATTGAAAAGCGGCGACACGGCCGAACAGCAGGAATTGCTGCTGCGCCTGTTCAAGTTGCTGCTCGATAACGTCAGCCAGTTGCTCGACGACGACAGCTGGCTGCGCGGCCAGGTCGATGCCGTGCAAAACCTGATCGCCGGCCCGCTCGACCAGCGCGCGCTGGAAGACGCCACGCGCAGCCTGAAGGAAGTCATCTACAAGCAAGGCCAGCTCAAGCACAGCCTGTCCGACGTCAAGCTGACGGTCAAGAACATGATGATGACCTTCATCGACCGCCTGGGGCAAGTGGCGGCCAGCACGGGCGACTTCCATGAAAAGATCGGCGGCTATTCGGAAAAGATCAGCCAGGCGGAAAATATCAGCGAACTGAACAGCGTTCTCGACGAAGTCTTGCGTGAAACGCGCATGGTGCAGAACGAAGCCTTGCGCGCGCGCGACAAGATGGTGCTGGCGCGCCAGGAGGTGCAGGATGCGGAACAGCGCATCCACACCCTGGAAGCGAAGCTCCAGCATATGAGCGAACTGGTGCGGGAAGACCAGCTGACGGGCAGTCTGAACCGCCGTGGCCTGGACGACGTGTTCGAGCGCGAGACGGCCCGCTCCGACCGCCGCGGCACGCCGCTGTGCATCGCCATGCTGGACCTGGACGATTTCAAGCGCCTGAACGATACCTACGGCCACCTGGCTGGCGATGCGGCGCTGAAACACCTGGTAAAGATCGTCAAGGAAACCCTGCGTTCGATGGACGTCATCGCCCGCTTCGGCGGCGAGGAATTCCTCATCCTGCTGCCGGAAACGACGGTCGAGGCGGCGTCATCGACGATGACGCGCCTGCAGCGTGAGCTGACCCGGCATTTCTTCCTGCACGACAACGAAAAGGTCTTGATCACCTTTTCCGCCGGCGTGGCCCTGCGCCTGCCCAACGAAGACCAGGCCGAGCTGGTCAAGCGCGCCGACCGCGCCATGTACCAGGCCAAGCAGACGGGCAAGAACCGGGTGGTGGTGGCGGACTGAGCCACTTCAAACGGTACGCGCCAATAGAAATGCCGCTCATCGAGCGGCATTTTTGCATTCCGGCGCCAGTTGGGCACTTGGCGGGGAGCATCAGCGGTAAGGATGCTCGTCGGCAAAGAAATCGATCAAGCCACCTTCGTGCTCGATCAGGATGGACTTGGCGATAATGCCCTCGCGCGCCATTTCCGCCGCGATATCGCGCGCGCGCCATTGCGTGGGGATGATGACCACGTCGACGGGCGCTGTTTTCAGCATGTCGCGGTAGACGATTTCCTGGCCCAGGCCCGGCACGAAGGTGCCGGCCTTGTCGGGATCGGAATCGACCACCAGCGGGAAGCGCTGCGCATCGGCGCCGAACTGATGCATGAAGGCGGCGGCCTTGCCCGTACCGCCCCAGATGGCCACGCGCTGGCCGCCCGTGGCCAGGGTGTCAAGCTGGGCGGCAATGGTCTTGCGGCTGCGCTGGGCGGCAACGGCAAACGCATTGCTGTGGCGCGCCTGGTCGCGCAGCGCCTTCGGAATCTGCAGGCGCACCAGCGCATACACCACTTCGCCGTCATAGCCATGCGCCAGTTGCACCACCTCGCCTGCACGCTGCATCAGGGTACGGAACGATTCCGTCGTGAAATGCGACATGTGCTCATAGAAGAAATCGGCCAGGCGGCCTGTGGCGAAGACCCGGTCGATGCACGGCACTTCGGCAAACAGCCAGATTGGTTTGTCGGAGCGAGAAGCGGCCCACGCCATCTGCTCGACCAGTGAAGCGGGGTCGGTCAGGTGTTCCAGCACATGGCGGATCACCAGCGCATCGGGCGCGAATTCGGGCACGTCCTGCAGCGGCTGGAAATAGCGCGCGTGAAACTCCACGCCACGGCCCGTTTCCGGCGTTGCGTTCGGATCAAAGCCGATGAAACGCCCCTGCTCGCTGCGCGCGTCGGCCAGCGCGCGCACAAAATGGCCTTCGCCGCAACCGATGTCGATCGCCGTGGGCGAAGCCGGTAACTGGGCCAGCAGCACGTCGCGCGTGTCGGCCAGGTGGCCTTTCCAGATGCCTCCCTTGTTGAACATGCGGTTGGGATTGTTTTGGTAGGGAATGGCGTCATAGGAAAACGCGCGGTTCCATACGTGGGAGCACTGCGGGCACTGCACGAAATCGTGCGGCTGCACGGCCATTGCCTGCGCTTCGGCCGCACTGGCCGGCCAGCCCAGGGTGGCCAGGGCTTGCTGGCCGCCGTCGAAAAACGCTGCCGCCACCGTGTGGGCACAGACCGGGCACACTGCCGGGAGCAATTGCTGTTTCATGCGAAGATCACTTTCTTGAAATAGGCAATAGTTTCTTTCAAACCATCATGCAGGCTCACCGTCGGCTCCCATTCCAGGGCGGCGCGCGCCTTGGCGATGTCGGGCTGGCGGCGCACGGGATCGTCGGCCGGCAAGGGACGGAAGACCAGTTCGCTTTTCGATTCCGTCAGGCGCAGCACCAGCTCGGCCAGTTCGCGGATGGTGAATTCGGCGGGATTGCCCAGGTTCATGGGGCCGATTTCCTGCGTCTGGTTCATCATGCGCACCATGCCTTCGATCAAGTCGTCGACATAGCAGAACGAGCGCGTCTGCTGGCCATCGCCATACAGGGTGATCGGATCGCCGCGCAGCGCCTGCACGATGAAGTTGCTGACCACGCGGCCATCGTTCGGATGCATGCGCGGGCCATAGGTATTAAAGATGCGCACGACGCGGATATCCACGGCCGACTGGCGGTGATAATCGAAGAACAGGGTTTCGGCGCAGCGCTTGCCCTCATCGTAGCAGGCGCGCGGGCCGATCGGATTGACGTGGCCCCAGTAATCCTCGCGTTGCGGATGCACTTGCGGGTCGCCATACACTTCCGAGGTGGACGCCTGCAGGATGCGCGCGCGCTTGCGCTTGGCCAGGCCCAGCATGTTGATGGCGCCCAGCACCGAGGTCTTGGTGGTCGAGGTCGGATCATTCTGGTAATGCACGGGGCTGGCCGGGCAAGCCAGGTTGTAGATGCGGTCCACTTCCACGTACAGCGGCAGCCAGACGTCGTGGCGCAGCAGTTCGAAGCGCTTGTGGCCCAGCAGGTGGCGGATATTGTCCTTGCTGCCCGTGTAGAAATTATCCACGCACAACACATCGTGGCCATCGGCGATCATGCGGTCGCACAGGTGCGAACCGAGGAAGCCGGCACCGCCGGTAATCAGGGTGGTACGGGCCATCATTGTTCTCCTGCGTTGTCAATCACAGCCATCCGCGCCTGCCACATGCCCCACATGGCGTCTTCGAAATGGCGCGCAAAACGGGGCGCATCGTACAGGGGCGAGGCCAGTACCTGGGCACGCAAGCCGGCGCGCAGGGCCGCCAGCTGCGCCAGGTCTCCGGCTTTCCGGGCCGCGATGGCCACATATTCCTCGTCGTCCGCGGCGACCCAGTCCGGCAAGCCCGCATTGTGCAGTACCGATTCCCCTAAATGCGACAGGAAACTTTTGCCGCAGCGCGTGACGATGGGCAAGCCCATCCATAGTGCTTCCATGCTGGTCGTGCCTCCCGGATACGGGAAGGGATCGAGCACAATGTCGGCTTGCTGGTAGGCGGCCAGCAGTTCGTCGCGCGGCAAGGCGCCCTCCAGGCGCAGGCGGTCGGCGCCAATGCCACAACTGGAAAACCGGGCAATAGTACGGCTGCGTACGGCTGCGTCACCCAATTGCAGCGCTCTCAGAAACAGTCGGGAACCGGGCACGGCATGCAAGATCCTGGCCCACACGGCCACCACGCCATCATTCATCTTGTTCAGTTTATTGAAGCAGGCAAACGTGACAAAGCCGTTTTCCAGGGCGGGCAAGGGGCTGACGGAAATATCAAAGTCTGGCGGAGTGAAGCACAAATAGCTGTCCGGCATATGCCACAGCGTTTCCGTGAAAGCGCCGCTCTCTTCCAGCGGCGCGACAAAGCGGTCGCCCAGCAGATAATCCATCTGCTGCACGCCCGTGGTGGCGAAATAGCCGAGCCAGGTGGTCTGCACGGGAGCGGGCCGCCAGGCAAACAGCGGCAACCGGTTATCGGCCGTATGGCCAGACAGGTCGAGCAAGACATGCACGCCATCAGCTTCGATCATTTTCGCGGCCTCCTCGTCTGTCTTGTTGACAATGGGACGCCAGGCGGAAAAATGCGGAGCGATGCGGTCCGTCAAGTCATCCACCTTGATCACGGTCGGATAGGCAATCAGTTCGACTCGCCGCGTGTTCAGCGATGCCAGCATGCTTTCCAGGAAATATCCGACCGGATGCTTGCGCAGGTCGCCCGAGACGATGCCGATGCGCAAGCGCGCGGCATCGCGCCGGCAAGACCAGCTTTCGAAAGGCTTGCTGGCACTGGACGCCACCGCTTTGCCGTACCGCCTGGCTTCGGCCAGGTGGCGACCTGTGGCGCTCGTGGCGCTGTAACTTTGCAACATCAGCAAGTTACTATGGGCACTGAAAAACTCGGGCATCATGGTGATCGCCCGGCGATAGCTGAGCTCCGCCGGGCCGAGCCGCCCCAATTCCTGCAGAACCAGCCCCATATTGTTCTGCACTTCCACATCGCGCGGCAATAGCCGGATAGCCTTTTGTATGCACGGCAACGCGGAGCGGAGCTGCCCCTGCATCAACAAGGCCAGTCCCAGCATCTTCCAGGCCACGCCGTCATTCGCCTTGCGGCGCGTCAGCGCGCGCGCCTCACGTTCCAGCTCAGCATAGCGTTGCTGATCGAATAGCACATTCATGTGGGCATTCGGCTGTTGATCGGACTCGGACGGGGTCCTTGCCGGCGTCGATTGCATTGCTGCCCCATCGGGTATGCCATTCATGCCCAAAAGCAATGCCTGTTGCAAGCGGTCCGCGTCCAGGCTATCGAGCCCGTGCTTGCGCCCCAGCGCCAGCATTTGCTGTGCCGTTTCATGCTGGCCAGACAGGATCAACGCTTCAATATAGTCGAGCCAGCTCGTGGATTGATCAGGTTGCGCCGCGAGTACGACAGCAAAGCAAGGCACGGCAGCGGCCGCGTCGCCAACCCGCATCCACAACAAGCCAAGTTGTCGATTAGCAAATGGCTCCTGCGGCGCCAGTTCGAGGACCGCCAGGAACAGTTGTGCGGCTAGGTCCAGCTCGTTGTCACGCAAATGCTGCTGCGCCATGTCCAGCGCCGCATTGATGGCCTGTGTTACCTCTTGCGACAGCGGCGCGGCGGCGGAGCTGTTTGCGTCCATATCAGTCGTTATCATAAAAGCTCGAAGTTAGGCCAGATCGCGCTGCCACGACAGCCACGGCAGGCGGAATGTGCGATTTGGTAACAATATTACCAGCTACGCCTTGCGCCAAGACGAGGAGTATGAGGGGAAAGGGGGGGCTTATAGATGCTTTGCAGAATGATGAGGAAGGCCCTCATCACTCCTGTGCACGTAAAGCAGCCGCCCAAAATACTGAAAATAAAAAATTTTCCACCCTCAAGTTTTTCCCACACCTGTCGTCTAGCGTGCCGCGGCACGGAAAAATGAGGGTGAAAAAATAAAATAAAGAATGTTTTTCCCTATCAACTTTTTCAGGCAGCCACCGATAAACATTACAACGACGGTTTGATTGCTTCAAAGTATAGAGGCAGACCAACGTGACTAGCACATAGCGCAATGTAGTACCTGTCTGGAGAATTAAAATGGCTGCAGTAATTAACACCAACATCGCTTCCCTGAACTCGCAACGCAACCTGTCGACCTCGCAATCGGCCTTGAGCACCTCGCTGCAACGCCTGTCCTCCGGTCTGCGTATTAACAGCGCCAAAGACGATGCCGCCGGCCTGTCGATTTCCGACCGCATGACGTCGCAAATCAACGGCATGACGCAAGCCACCCGCAACGCCAACGACGGCGTGTCGCTGGCGCAAACGGCTGAGGGCGCACTGTCGAGCTCGGGCGACATCCTGCAACGCATCCGCCAACTGGCCGTGCAATCGTCGAACGCCACCAACTCGGCCAGCGACCGTCAAGCGCTGCAAACCGAAGTCGGCCAGCTGAATTCCGAACTGAACCGTATCGCTACCACCACCTCGTTCAACGGCCAGGCTTTGCTGGACGGCACGATGGGTACGGCGAACTTCCAGGTCGGCGCCGATGCCAACCAACTGATTTCGGCCAATGGCGCGAACTTCCTGACCAGCACCTACGGCAACAACCGCGTGGAAAATGCCGCAGTCCAAGCCGGCACGGTCAGCAAAGCCGCCGCTGGTGCCCTGGCAATTTCGGGCAAGTTTGGCGCCGCAACCGTTGCCACCGCAACCACTTCGTCGGCCAAGTCGATCGCTGCCGCCGTGAATGCCAAAACTGCCAATACCGGCGTAACGGCTGACGCGCGTACCGACGCCAACCTGACGTTGGGCGTGGAAGCATATTCCTTCAAGATCAATTCGGATAACTCCGCCCCAGCGGACGCCGTCACCGTATCGTTCGCCGTCACTGGCACTGCCGGTACAGCTGCCGACTTCGCCGCTGGCATCAACGCAATCAATGCGCAAACGGCCAAAACCGGCGTGACTGCCCAGTACGATGCTTCGCAAGGCGGCATCAAACTGAGCAACGCAAGTGGCGCAGACATCCAGATCACCAACACGCAAACCAATACGGTATTGAGCGTGGGCACCTATGATGAAAAAGGTGTCAAGCTGGCTTCGCCGCAAACAGTTGCAGCGTCGACGGCATCGGCAGTTGCCAACGGCCGCGTCACCTTCGACGGCGACAGCAGCTTCTCGGTCAGCGAAACAACTGCAACTGGCTTGGGCCTGTCGGGTGCAGCTGCAGGCGTGAACAAGGGCTCGACCCTGAAAGCAGTGTCCACCCTGGATGTGACGACCTTTGATGGCGCTCAGCTGGCACTGAAGATCACGGATGCAGCCTTGTCCACGGTCAACAGCCAACGCGCACAGTACGGCGCTTTGCAATCGCGCTTCTCCTCGGCGATCAGCAACCTGCAATCGACGACGGAAAACCTGTCTGCCTCGCGCAGCCGCATCGTCGATACCGACTTTGCTGCAGAAACGGCCAGCCTGACCCGTGGCCAGATCCTGCAACAAGCTGGTACCGCCATGCTGGCACAAGCGAACTCGTTGCCAAACGGCGTGCTGAGCCTGCTGCGCGGCTAATCTTCGATTAGCAACGCTACATCGCTGGACTCAGGTTCCCCTGCCGGATTTCTTCGGCAGGGGAATTTTCACTAGGGGAGCAACATGACTATCGACACCATAGCTGCCGCCTCCGCAGCGCGCATCGACAAGAACTATCCATCCACGGAAGCGGCTATCGCACGCCCGCAGACGGTACGCAGCGCGAACACCGGCATCGACGCGACGGCCAACAAAGCCAAGGAACCGAGCCGCGAAGAGTTGGACCAGGCCGTTTCGGAACTGAACCAGTCGCCACAGGTCAAAACCCAGGGCTTGCAATTTTCCATCGACGAAGACAGCCAGCGTACCGTGGTCAAAGTGATTGACCAGGAAACGCAGGAAGTCCTGCGCCAGATCCCCACCCGGGAAGCGCTGGAAATCGCCAAGTCATTTGCCTCGGCAAAAGGCCAACTGATCAGCCAGAGCGCCTGATCCCATGCCGGCAGCAAGCGCAAGACCAATGCAGTATCGCAACATAGCAAGGGAAGCGCGAGCCAGGGCCAGCCAGATAACCTCCGGTCTGGCCCTGCCTTTTATCATGCCACTCATGCAACAGTCCTCCGCATTTCCCGCCTGACTTTTCCGCAAATAGGAAACAGGGCCATAAAAGCCCCTCTCAAGTCCTGATTAATTCTGCCGATAACAGCTTATATTAGTGTTTTCCTAGGAGCAGACAGTGGCCATCGCACCAACCTTATCCTCCCCGGGCATCGGCAACAGCATCCTGGACGTGAACTCCATCATCGAAAAGCTGATGACCGCCGAATCGGCGCCCCTGGCAGGCTATGACAAGAAAACCGCTTCCTACCAGGCCAAGCTGAGTGCGCTGGGCACCCTGAGCGGCGCCGTGGGCGCCTTCCAGACGTCGCTCTCCGGCCTGAGCAACAGTAACAATTTCCGCGCCGTCTCGGCAATGCCTGGCGACCCGCTGGTATTTACGGCCACGGCCGGCGCCAAGGCCGTGGCCGGCAACTACAATATCAATGTCAGCCAGCTGGCGCAATCGCAAACCTTGACCTCGGCCGGCTACGCCAGCAAGATTTCCACCATCGGCTCGGGCGCCAAGACGACCATTTCCTTCCAGCTCGGTAAAGTTGCCGGCGGCACCTTCGGCATGAACGGCACGGCGCTCAGCGGCGCGACTTTGCAAAATGGCATCAGCAACGGCTCCCTGACACTGAATGGCACGGCCATTCCCACGGATAGCACGATCAAGAGCGCGCGCGCGCTGGCCGAAGCCATCAATGCCAAGAGCAGTACCACGGGCGTGACGGCCACTGCACAGCCGGCCGCCAGCAGCGCCACCCTGTTCGCCGGCTATGGCAATGTTGCCACCGGTGCCGATGGCACCTATGCGCTGTCCGTCGGCGGCATCAATATCGTTACGCAAGGCAATGGCGTAGCTGCGGGCGCAGGCATCACTGGCGCCTCGCTCGACACCACCCTGGCCGGCCCCAACGCCATCTCGAATGCGCTGGCCGATGCCAATATCACCGTCACCGGCAAGGCGGCCGACGGCACCTTGCAATTTACGCGCGCCGACGGCACGAACATCCAGATCGAGGAAGTGGTGACGGGCGACGTCAAGGGCGGCATCGGCCATGCGTCCACGGCCACCAACACGGGCTTCAACGTCACCGTCGCCAGTTCCATCACGCTCAGTTCGACCAACGGCAGCCCCATCACGGTTGCCGGCAGCAATCCGGCCGCGGCCGGACTGACGGCCGGCACGGGCGGCGCCTATATCGGTAGCGGCTTTACCCAGGATGCGACGCAGGCGACGGGCACGGTGGTCATCGATTCCACGAACAACTCGCTGCAAGGCATCCGCGACGCCATCAACAATGCGGGTCTGGGCGTGACCGCCAGCATCGTTTCCGATGGTTCGGACAAGCCCCACCATCTGGTGCTGAGCTCGGCAAAGTCGGGCGCCAATTCAAGCATGAAGATTTCACTCAGCGGCAGCGATGGCCAGCCAGCCGACAGCGCGCTGAGCGACTTGCTGTCGTACGACGCGTCGGGCACGCAAAACCTGAAACAGAACAGCGCCGCGCAGAACACCATGCTCAGCGTCAATGGCATTCCCATCACGAACACTTCGAACAGCATCGACAGCGCCATCGAAGGCGTCACCCTGAACGTGCTGAAGGTGGGCAGCAGCTCCTTGTCCGTTTCCAAGGATACGTCGACGGTGAAGACCAGCGTCACCGCCTTTGTCAAGGCTTACAACGACTTGAACGCGTCGATCGCCAAGATGACGTCCTACAATGCGGAAACCAAGCAGGCCGGCGTCATGCTGGGCGATTCGACCACGCAATCGATCCAGTCGCAGTTGCGCAAGCAGCTGAGCACCTCGATCAGTGGCTTGGCCGGCAACTTGAAGACCCTGGACCAGGTCGGCATTACCTTCCAGAAAGACGGCAGCCTGGTGCTGGACTCGGCCGTGCTGGACAAGGCCATCAGCGCCAACTTCTCGGACGTGGCCGGCCTCTTCTCCGCGCTGGGGAAAACCACGGACAGCAACGTCAGCTTCACCAGTTCGACGGCCGCCACCAAGCCTGGCACGTATGCGCTGAACATCACCAACATGGCCAGCCAGGGCACCCTGAAGGGCGCCCTGACCTTGCCAGCATCGACGACGATCGCCAGCGACACCACCTGGAGCGTCACCCTGAACGACACGGACCCTGCGGCGGCCAAGAATACGGCCACCGTGACCATTCCTGCCGGTAACTATACGCCCGCCCAGCTGGCTGGCATGATCCAGTCGTCGATCAACGGGGTGAAGACCTTCAGTGAAAACGGCGGATCGGTGACGGCTTCGATCGATGGCAGCGGCCGCCTGGTAGTAGCGTCGGCCCGGTATGGTTCCGTCTCCAACCTGGCCGTGGCCAGCGTGACCGGTACGGGCGTCGAGTCGCTGATCGGCGCCGGCATCACCCCCACCAAGGGCACGGACGTGGCCGGCACCATCGGCGGCCAGCCCGTCATCGGTTCGGGCCAGACCCTGACAGGCGCGCCCGGTTCGCCGGCCGACGGCCTGAAGGTCGAAGTGACGGGCGGTGGCCTGGGCGACCGGGGCACGGTGAGCTTTTCGCAAGGCTATGCCTACCAGCTGAACAACATGGCCGCCTCCTTCCTTGGTACGGACGGCCTCATCACGGGCCGCACCACAGGTATCAATAACAGCATCAAGGATGTGGCCGACCAGCGCCAGCGCTTTGCCGACAAGCTCAATACCATCGAGGCGCGCTACCGCGCCCAGTATTCGCGCCTGGACGTGACGCTGAGCAAATTAACGTCCACGCAAACTTATTTGACCCAGCAGCTGGCCTCCATCGCCGCCAACCGCTAAGCCCAACCATCAGGAGAACATATGTTTGGAACCCAACAACGCGGCGTCAATGCCTATGCCAAGGTCGGCCTGGAAACGGGTATCGTTTCGGCCTCGCCGCACAAGCTGATCGTGATGCTGTACGACGGCGCCCTGGTGGCTGTGCTCAGCGCGCAGATGCACATGAAATCGGGCAATGTGCCGGAAAAAGGCAAGTCCATCTCGAAAGCCATCCAGATCATCGACAATGGCTTGCGCGCCAGCCTGGACAAGGAAGCGGGCGGCCAGATCGCCGAAGGCCTCGACGCCCTGTATGAGTACATGAGCGCGCGCCTGCTGACGGCCAATCTGAACAACGATATTACCCTGCTGGAAGAAGTGCAGCGCCTGCTGACCGACCTGCGCGAAACCTGGAACGCCATCGGCGCCACCCCCGCCGCCATTCCCGGTGCCGATTTGAAACGTATGCCCAGCCTTGCGAGCGCCTGACCCATGATGACGAATCAAGAAGTCCTGACCACCTACGAAGCCATGCAGACCCTGACGGGCCAGATGGTAACCGCCGCCACCAACGCCGACTGGGACGAGCTCGAAGCGCTGGAACAGCGCATCAGCGCGCATGTAGCCACGCTGAAGGCGAATGAAGAAAAAGTCGTGCTGGAAAGTGCTGGCCGCCAGCGCAAGGTTGCCCTGATCAAGCAGATCCTGGAAGACGACCGCAAGATCCGCGACCTGACCATGCCATGGATGGCACAATTGTCCAAGCTGATCAACAGCACCGGCACTGAACGGCGCCTGGCCAACGCCTACGGCGCGTAAGCGCACACGGGGGCGCCATGTTGCCGAAGATGGATGCGATCGGCATGACGCCCTTGACCCCGGTCAAGGCCACGCGGGTGGCCGATGCCGTCGCCGACCCGCGCCAGGCCGAGTTCCAGCGCTCGCTGCAGGGACTCATCGGCAAATCCATGCAGGGACAAGTACTGGCCCGCATGGGCGACGGCAGCTTCCTCGTGCGCGTGGCCGGCACTCCGGCCCGCATGCAGCTGCCCGCCGGCGCCCAGCCGGGTACGGAAATCCCCCTGACCTTGATCGGCATCAATCCCCGCCCCTCTTTTCAGATCGGCAATAACCGCGACCAGCCCGCCAGCGCCCTGCTGACGTATGCGGACGCGGACGCAGAACCGGACGCGGCCGAAACGCGTGGTCCCCAGGCCGGCGCCGCCCAGGCGGGCACGCGCGCCAGCAGCACGGCCGCCACCCTGCTCAGCCGTGCCCCCCTGATGCCAGCCAATCTGCTGCCCGCCCTCGCAGGCGACACGCCTGCGCCCGAGCTGAGCACCACCGCGCGCGCCATCAGCAGCGTGCTCAGCCAGGCCGAAAGCGTGCCCGGCGCGCCCCTGTCGCTGGTCGGCAAGACGCCGCTGATGGCCACGCCGGGCGCCGCTCCGGCCCAGGTAGCCCAGAACCTGCGCGACGCCGTCGGCAGCAGCGGCCTGTTCTATGAATCGCATGTGGCGGAATGGGCCGAAGGCAAGCGGCCGCTGGCGTCGCTGCTGCTGGAGCCGCAAATGCAGAAGGCGGCACAGGGCGACATGGCCAAAACGGGTACCGACCTGGCCTCGGCGCAACTGATCAATTTACAGCTGCATACGCACGAACAGGCGCGCGTGCAGTGGCAGGGCGAAGCCTGGCCCGGCCAGAAGATGCAGTGGGATATCAGCAAGGATGCGCCGGAAGGACAGCAGCACGATGGCCGCGATGGCGACGAGGAAGCGACGGCCTGGCGCAGCAATGTGCGCTTCCAGTTTCCCCTGCTGGGCGATCTGGCCGCGCACGTGGTCTTGCAGGGCGGCCGCGTGGCCATCCAGCTGCAAGCGGGCAACGAAGGCAGCGCCGACACCTTGCGCCAGCATGCGGCGCGGCTGGAAGCGTCGCTCGACGCGGCGGGATGGCCATTGTCGTCGCTGACGATCGCCGGCAAACCGGACGCTGCCGAGCCAGCGGAAGCAGATGATGCTTGACGACACCAGGCGCAAGGTGCCGCAGACGGCCGTCGCGCTGGCCTACCAGAGCGGCACGCCAGCGCCCAAGGTGGTGGCCAAGGGCAGCGGCCTGATCGCGGACCAGATCATCAGCACGGCGCGCGAACACGGCGTCTTCGTGCATGAATCGAAGGAATTGGTGGCGCTGTTGATGGATGTCGACCTGGACCGCCAGATTCCACCCGGCCTGTATCGGGCGATTGCGGAACTGCTGGCCTGGTTATATCATATTGAATCTGCGAATGGCGGGCCGATCCCGCCGCCGCCCGACACCAGCGTCAACCTCACCGATACATAGACAGGCATCAATGCAAGCACATATTATGGATTCCGGCCTCGAAAACTGGCATGATTTTGAAGTGGAATCGCGGCGGGAAATCATCGCCTTGCTGCGCAGCATCAGCGAAAAGAACCAGCTGATCCGCATGCTGATCCACGGTGAATCCGATGTGTGCGTCACCTCCATACTGGAAGTCGATGCCGAACGCGATACCGTCATCCTCGACCGTTCCGTGAACGCCGACCAGAACCGGCGCATGGTGGCCGCCACTGGCATCTCGTTTGAAACCTCGCTCGACAAGATCCGCATCCTGTTTGCCAGCGCCCTGGTGGAAGAGTGCACTTACGGCGGCACGCCCGCCTTGAAAATTGCCATTCCAGAAACGCTGATCCGCTTGCAGCGGCGCGAGTATTACCGCATGACGACGCCCGTGAGCAATCCCGTGCGCGTCGCGATTCCCCTGCCGCCCTCGCTGGGCGGCGCCGACACCCTGTTCCCGCTGGCCGACATCAGCTGCGGCGGCATCGCCATCCTCGACAATAAACTGATGCTGGGCGAAACCATCGGCAGGGACTATCCCGGTTGCCGCATCGACCTGCCCGACGTCGGCATCGTCACCGCGACTTTGCAAATTCGCAATTCGCTGGACATGACCCTGCTGAACAACAAGCTGAACCGCCGCCTGGGCTGCCAGTTCGTCGACCTGCCGCGCAGCATGCTGGCGCACGTGCAGCGTTATATCACGCGACTGGAGCGTGAACGTAATGCGCGCATGGCGGGGTTGGGCTAAGCGTCAGTTGACCCAGAACGCAAGGGCTGGGGTCGGACCCTGAGGGTCCGACCCCGGTCTTCGTTTTGGGTCATCAACAGTTAAACCTGCATATTCATGATTTCATGATATGCAGAAACTAGTTTATTGCGCACCTGCACCGTCGCCTGGAATTCGATGCTCGACTTTTGCATCGACACCATCACGTCCGACAGGCTGACCTTTTCATCGCCCATGGTAAAGCGCTGGCCCAGCGCCGACGAGGCCTTTTGCGCGCCGCTCACGGAGTCCAGCGCGCTCTTGAAGGCATCGGCAAAATTCACCTTCGCTGCCGGCACCTCGGTCTGGATCGCCGGTATTTTCGCCTCCGGCCGCGTGGCCGCCGACTTCAGTTGCGCGATCATCGCCTCGATCCTGCTGCTATCGATACCGCCTGTTTTCACTTTGCCTCCCGATTCTGGTCTGCTGCATAACTGTTCCTTGCCTGTTGCACCCAGAGAACAAAACCCTGGCTTGCCAGGCAACGACGGGTACAATAACTTCCGTCACATGTTGCCAGGGTTCCACAATACCAGCGCCCACGCCAGCCGCTCGGCCGAGCAGGCGGCAAAAGCGCCTTCTATTTGGACGATTGAAGCGCGTGACAGTGGCGGATAATTCTGCATATCGCCCCCTCCTCCTGAGGAAGCGGCCCCCACGCAGCACCGAATACCCGTCAAACCACACGCCCTGGAAGGCAATCATGGCTGTAGCCGAAGAAATCGATGTAAACCGCATACCGCCTGAACCGGCGCCTGCCCGCTCGCCCGTGGAATCCGTGCAAGCCTTCGCCAAGACGCCGATGGGCAAGAATTTCCTGCGCGGCCTGGGCGTGGCGGCACTGGTTGCCATCGGCGTGGCCCTGTACATGTGGAACCAGCCACCCGAATACAAAGTCCTGTTCTCCAATTACACGGACCGCGACGGCGGCGCCATCACCGCGTCGCTGGACCAGCTGGGCATCAAGCACAAGTTTTCCGAAGGCGGCGGCGCCATTCTCGTGCCATCCGAACAAGTCCACGATGCGCGCCTGAAACTGGCCGCGCAAGGCTTGCCGAAAGGCGGCAACGTGGGCTTCGAGCTGATGGAGAACCAGAAGCTGGGCGTGTCGCAATTCCTGGAACAGGTCAATTTCCAGCGCGCGCTGGAAGGCGAACTGGCGAAATCGATCGAATCGGTGTCCGCCGTCGACACGGCGCGCGTCCACCTGGCCCTGCCCAAACCGTCCGTCTTCGTGCGCGAACAGCAAAAACCCACGGCTTCCGTGCTGCTGAACCTGCACCCGGGCCGCGGCCTCGACCAGCTGCAGGTGAGCGCCATCGTGCACCTGGTGGCGTCCAGCGTGCCGGAATTGCTGCCGATCAATGTCACCGTGGTCGACCAGGCCGGCACCTTGCTGTCGAACCAGGAAAAGGACAAGGACCGCGCCAACGGCATCAAGAGCCTGGACCCGAACCAACTGAAGTACGTACAGCAGTTGCAGCAAAGCGTGATCAAGCAAGTCGAATCGATCTTGCTGCCCATCGTCGGCGAAGGCAATGTGCGCGCCGAAGCGACGGCCGACGTGGATTTCTCGCAAAGCGAACAGGCCGCCGAAACCTACAAGCCGAATTCGCCACCGGAAGCGTCCACCATCCGCAGCCAGCAAACGAGCGAATCGACGGGCGCCGGCAATGCCAACCCGTCCGGCGTGCCGGGCGCGCTGTCGAACCAGCCGCCAGGCGTGGCAACGGCGCCACTGACGGCCGAGGCACCAGGCGCCCCGGGCGGCGCACCGACGGCGCCGACACAGAAGGAATCGACGACGAATTATGAAGTTGATAAGACCGTGCGCTACGAACAGAAATCCATGGGCGGCCTGCGCCGCCTGTCGGTCGCCGTCGTCGTCAATTACCGCCGCACCTTCGACAAGGATGGCAAGGTCACGGTCAAGCCGATTTCCCCAGCCGAAATGGTCCAGATCAATAATCTGGTGAAGGAAGCGATGGGCTACAACAAGGAACGCGGCGACAGTTTCAGCGTGGCCAACTCGCCCTTCGACGGCATCGACCGCGCGCCGGAAGGCAAGCTGGAGTGGTGGCGCGACCCGGCCAACTTGCCGCTGGCCAAGGAACTGGCGAAATTCCTCATCACGGCCCTGATTCTGCTGTATATCTTCATCAAGATCGTGCGTCCGATGCTGCGCCCCGTGATGCGCAAGATCGACGATTTCGGCGCGCCGCCGCCCGTCATCGAGCCGGAACTGGCCAAGGACGGCGAAGAAAACGAAGTCCTGCTCAGCGAAGCGGAGCTGGAAGAACTGGAAGAAGATACGGCCCGCGGTTATCGCGAAAACCTGGCGATGGCCAGGAAGCTGGCGCAGGAAGACCCGCGCGTGGTGGCCAACGTAATCAAAGCATGGATAGGCAATAATGACTGAGACAACGGGACTGCAAAAAGCATCGATCCTGATGCTGGCACTGGGCGAGAGCGAAGCGGCCGAGGTCATGAAATTCCTCGGCCCGCGCGAAGTGCTGAAACTGGGCGCCGCCATGGCCACCATGAAGGGCATCGCGCACGAGCAGGTGGTCGAGGTGCTCGACGACTTCCGCGCGCAGACGGAACTCAATTCCACCGTCGGCCTCGATTCGGACGAATACATCCGCCAAGTCCTCACCAAGGCGCTGGGCGACGACAAGGCGTCCGTGCTGCTGTCGCGCATCCTGGGCGGCAAGGATGCGTCCGGCATCGAATCGCTGAAGTGGATGGATTCGCAATCCGTGTCCGAGCTGATCCGCAACGAACACCCGCAGATCATCGCCACCATCCTCGTCCACCTGGAACGCGACCAGGCTTGCGAAATCCTCGGCCACTTCACGGACCGCCTGCGCAACGACGTGGTCTTGCGCATCGCCACCCTGGACGGTGTACAGCCGGCCGCCTTGCGCGAACTCAACGACGTGCTGACGAAACTGCTGTCCGGTAACGAAAACATCAAGAAATCGTCGCTGGGCGGCGTGCGCGCGGCGGCCGAGATCCTGAACTTCATGAGCGGCGAGCAGGAAGGCTCCGTCATGGACAATATCAAGAATTACGACAACGACATGGCGCAAAAGATCATGGACGAAATGTTCGTGTTCGACAACGTGATCGATATCGACGACCGCGGCATCCAGCTGCTGCTGCGCGAAGTGCAGTCGGAAATGCTGATCATCGCCCTGAAAGGCGCCTCGCAAGAGCTGCGCGACAAGATCTTCAAGAACATGTCGCAGCGCGCCGGCGAGATGATGCGCGAAGACCTGGAGTCGAAAGGCCCCGTGCGCCTGTCGGAAGTGGAATCGCAGCAGAAACAGATCCTGCAGATCGTGCGCCGCCTGGCGGACGAGGGGCAGATAGTCTTAGGCGGAAAAGGCGAGGATTCGTTTGTCTAATTTGATTCCCAAAGAGCAGCAAACCGCCTACCAGCGCTGGGAAATGACCTCGTTTGGCGACGAGCGTCCCAGCGTGGTGGCGGCGCGCAAGCTGCTCGAACCGGACCCCGAGCCCGAGTTCGACCCATTTGCCGAGCTGCACGAGGAAGAACCGGCTCCGCCGCTCGAATATCCGACGCAGGAAGAACTCGACGCCATCCGCGAGGAGGCGCGCGCCACGGCCTTCGACGAAGGCCGCGCGGCCGGCTATGCGGAAGGCCATGCGGCCGGACATGCCGATGGGCACGCGCAATCGTATGCGGAAGGCAAGGCGGCTTCCGCCATCGAGCTGGCGCATCTGCAAACCATCGCCGTCGACTTCGGCACGGCCGTGCACCAGGCCGACGAACTGATCGCCAATGACGTGATGGAACTGGCCCTGCAGCTGGCCAAGGGCATGCTGAAGACGGCCTTGCCCGTGCGTCCCGAACTGATGCTGCCCGTGGTGCGCGAAGCCATCGAATACTTGCCTGTGCTACAACAACCTGCCTTGCTGATGCTCAACCCGGAAGACGCGCAAGTCGTGCGCGACGGCATCGGAGACGAACTCGACAAGGGTGGCTGGCGCGTCATCGAAGACCCCAGCGTGGAACGCGGCGGTTGCAAGATCGACACGGCCAGCAACCAGATCGACGCACAGACGTCCACCCGCTGGCACCGCCTGACGCATGCGCTGGGCAAAGACCTGGACTGGCTGGCGCCGTGAGCGAGCCCGTCAAAGGCCCCACCGCCCATGCGGCGCGCTGGCGCGCCTACCTGAGCGACTGTTCGGCCGTGGTCGGTTTTGTCGAACCGATGCAGATTTCAGGCCGGGTCACGCGCGTGGCCGGCCTGGTGATGGAAGCCGTGGGCCTGCGCCTGGCCGTCGGCGCCGCCTGCACCGTACCGCTGCCGAATGGCGGCCGGGTCGAGGCGGAAGTGGTGGGTTTTGAAGGCGAACGCCTGTTCTTGATGCCGCAAAGCGACGTCGAAGGCATCGTGCCCGGCACGCGCGTGTTTTCCGTCGAACCGGCCATTCCCCGCCCCGGCAGCGTGGCGCACCCGCGCCGCCGTCCCAGCGACCGCGCGCGCCACCTGCCCGTGGGTCCGCAACTGCTGGGCCGCGTGCTCGATGGCGCGGGCCGTCCGCTCGACCAGCTGGGTCCGCTGCACACGACCGACAGCGCCCCCATCAACGTGCGCCCCGCCAATCCCCTGGGCCGCGCGCCCATCGTCGACACGCTCGACGTGGGCGTGCGCTCGATCAATGCCATGCTGACCGTGGGCCGTGGCCAGCGCATGGGCCTGTTTGCCGGTTCCGGCGTGGGCAAGAGCGTGCTGCTGGGCATGATGGCCCGCTACACGGAGGCGGACGTGATCGTCGTCGGCCTGATCGGCGAACGGGGACGCGAAGTCAAGGAATTCATCGAGCAGATTCTCGGCGCCGAAGGCCTGGCCCGCTCCGTCGTCGTGGCCGCGCCGGCCGACACGCCACCGCTGATGCGCCTGCAAGGTGCCGCGTATGCGACGGCGATTGCCGAGTATTTCCGCGATCAGGGGCAAAACGTGCTGTTGATCATGGATTCGCTGACCCGCTACGCCATGGCGCAGCGCGAAATCGCCCTGGCCATCGGCGAGCCGCCTGCCACCAAGGGCTATCCGCCGTCCGTCTTCGCCAAGCTGCCCGTGCTGGTGGAGCGGGCCGGCAATGGCGAGGAAGGCGGCGGCTCGATCACGGCCTTCTACACCGTGCTGACCGAGGGCGACGACCAGCAGGACCCGATCGCCGACTCGGCGCGCGCGATTCTCGATGGCCACATCGTGCTGAACCGCCGCCTGGCCGAAGCGGGACACTATCCGGCCATCGACATCGAACAATCGATTTCGCGTGCGGCCCATTCGATCACCACGCACGAGCACCAGCAGCAGGCGCGCAAGCTGAAACAGCTGTATTCGCGCTATGAACGCAGCCGCGACCTGATCAGCGTAGGCGCCTACAGCGCCGGCACCGATCCCGTGCTGGACCAGGCCATCGCCCTGCATGAAAAGATTGAAGCGTTTTTACAACAGCAAATCACGGAGCGGGTCAGCATGGACGAGAGCTTGGGGCAACTTACCGCTCTATTCGAGTGATTAGGGCTTGCATAGCGGGAATATAATCAGTCATGGCTTCTCCTTCCCAACTTGCAACCCTGATCGACCTTGCCCAGCGCGAAACGGACGACTGTGCCAAGCGCCTGGGCGCGGCCCTGAAAGCGCTCGACGATTGCCGCGAAAAGCTCGACATGCTGTCCGGCTACCGCGACGACTATGCCAAGCGCTTCGAGGCCAGCATGAGCAGCGGGATCACGCCCATGGCTTACCGCAACTTCCAGGCCTTCATGGTCAAGCTCGACAGCGCCATCCTGGGCCAGCAGCAAGTGGTCGAGCATGCGCAGGCGCGCAGCGACAATGAAAAGATGCGCTGGCAGCTGGCCGAACGCAAGCGCATGTCGTACACCACCCTGAACAACCGGGCGCAGGAACAGGCGCTGAAGCTGGAAAACAAGCGCGACCAGAAAGCAATGGATGAGCACGCGGCGCGACAAGCCTATTACAAACGCTAAGCAACACTGAGGCAGCATCATGCAAACCCAGCCAACCCCGATTTCCCAGATAGTCTCGCCGAATGCCACGCCGGGCGCCGCCAACCGCAGCCAGCCAGCCACCAGCGGCACGGCGGGCGACTTCCAGCGCACCCTGAACCGCCAGATCGAGCAACGCCAGGCCAGCCGCAATATGGCGCAGGCGCAAGTACAAGCACCTGCGCCGACGGCCCGCCCTGCTGCCACGCCAGCACCCGCCCAGGCGCCAGCGACCGAAGCGAAGCCGGCGCAGGCAGACACCGAACAGGCGGCCAGCAGCGAACAGCCGCCAGCGCCATCGAGCGAGGCGGCGACACCCGACAGCGCCACGGCCGAGGCCAGCGTGCCTGCCGCCCCCGCCGTAACAGTCACGCCGCCAGCCGATCCGGCCGCCGAGATGCTGGCCCTGGTGGGCAGCATCCAGCTGGCCATCCAACCGCCAGCGGCCAAGGCCGCGCCGGAACTGCCGGCCCGCGCCAGCGTCAAGGCCGAGGGCAAGAACCTGGCAACAGGGCCCTTGCTGGCAGCCGGCCAGGGCAGCGGCAAGGCCGCCGCCACCGTCATCGCGCAAGCCGACAGCGGCGACTTTGCCGACAGCCTGCTCCAGGCCCAGGGAAAGACAGCCGCCACGCCAGGCGCCAGCGTGCCGGCCGGCAAGGCCGAACCTGGCAAGCTGGCCATCGATGCACAACTGGCAGCCACCGCCAAGGCTGGCGCCGCCATGGCCGAGCCGATCCTCAAGGAAACACCTGCCGACCTGAGCCGCCTCGCGGCCCAGTTGCAGCCGGGCGCGCTGCAGCAGGCCGCGGCCGCTGTGGCCGTGCCGAGCGACAAGCTGGCGGGCCGGGTCGGCACGCCGGCCTGGGACCAGCAACTGGGACAGAAAGTCGTGTGGATGGCAGCCGGCGGCGACCAGAGCGCCACGCTGACCCTGAATCCGCCCGACCTGGGCCCCGTGCAAGTGGTACTGACGGTCACCAATGACCAGGCCGATGCCGCCTTCATGTCGGCCCAGCCGGAAGTGCGCCAGGCGCTCGAAGCGGCCATGCCGCGCTTGCGCGAAATGATGAGCGAAGCGGGTATCGCCTTTGGCAGCGCCACGGTCTCGGCCGGCACGCCGGAACAGCAGGACCAGGGTAACCGGGAAGCATCTGGCGGACGCCGCGGCAATGGCCAGGGTGGCGGCGTCTCCGGTGGCGAGATCGCCATCGCACCGGCCACTGGCACACGCAGCCGGCCCAGCCTGAGTGCCGTGGATACCTTTGCCTGAGGATAATTCGTCGTCCTCGGGCCACAGGCGTGCCCCACAGCGTAACTTTTCGTCTAAAAACAGCGAGTTGAGGGCGCTTCCGCCCTCTTTTCACTGCATCCTTCTGCGCAGAATTTGCCGATAATGACATAATGGCGTCGTGATCCACTTCCATGCACTCGAGTACCATTGAAAGCAAATCCAAAAATGAAAGCAGATCCGAAAGCAGATGCAGGCCTGGCTCCCGCCGGCGCCTCGAAAAAGAAGCTTCTGATCATCGTGCTGGCCTCGGTGCTGGTGGCTGGCGGTATCGGTGGCGGTGCCGCCTGGTACTTCCTGCATGGCAAGGCCGATAAAGAAGAATCGGCGCCCAGCAAGAAAAAACATGCCGCGTCCAAGGCAGGTCCGCCCGTCTTCGTGCCCGTCGATGCCTTCACCGTCAATTTGCAGCCGGAAAATGGCGAACAATACCTGCAGATCGCGTTTACCCTGCAGGTGAGCAGTCCGGAAGAAATGGATTCCATCAAGCTGAACATGCCGAAGGTGCGCAGCCGTTTATTGCTGCTGCTGTCCGGCAAGAAGGCATCCGAACTCAATACCGTGGAAGGCAAGCAGCAGCTGGCGGCCGAAATCATCAATCAGGTGAACCAGCCGTTCGAGGACAAAGGGCCGGAGCAGGACGTGACGGACGTATTATTTACCGCATTCATCATTCAATAAGCAGCCATGGCCGATAATTTCCTCTCCCAGGAAGAAGTCGATGCCCTTCTGAAGGGCGTCAACGGAGACCAGGACGACGCGCAGGCGCCGGAAGATGTCACGGGAGTTCGTACCTACAACCTGGCAACCCAGGAGCGCATCGTGCGCGGCCGGATGCCAACGTTGGAAATTATCAACGAGCGTTTCGCCCGGCTGCTGCGCGTGGGCCTGTTCAACTTCCTGCGCCGCAGCGCCGAAGTGTCGGTCGGTTCCGTGCGCGTCTCGAAATACAGCGAGTTCATCCGTAATCTGGTGGTGCCGACCAATCTGAATTTGGTGCACATGAAGCCGCTGCGCGGCACGGCCCTGATGGTCTTCGATCCGGGCCTGGTCTTCCTGCTGGTCGACAACCTGTTCGGCGGCGACGGACGTTTCCATACGCGCGTCGAAGGGCGCGACTTTACGCAGACGGAACAGCGCATCATCCTGCGCATCCTCGACATCGTCTTCGAGGCGTACACCAAGTCGTGGGAACCGGTCTTCCCCGTCGAGTTTGAATATATCCGTTCAGAAATGAACACGCAGTTCGCCAACATCGCCACGCCGAACGAGGTGGTGGTGGCGTCCACGTTTACGGTGGAATTGGGCTCCGTTTCCGGACAAATCCACTTCTGCATGCCGTATTCGATGATCGAGCCGATCCGCGATTCGCTGACCTCGAGCCTGCAGGGCGAGGCGCTGGAAGTGGACAAGCGCTGGATCCGCCTGATGACGCAGCAGATCCAGATCGCCGAAGTCGAGCTGGTGGCCTCGCTGGGCACGGCGCGCGTGTCGTTCGATGAAATCCTGAACATGAAGGTGGGCGACATCATCCCCCTGAATATTCCCGAACTGATCGCCGCCACCGTCGACGGCGTGCCCGTGATGGATTGCACCTACGGCGTGTTGAACGGACAATATGCATTGAAGGTGGAGAAACTCCTCGCCAATGCCGATAACATGAATAACCACTAAATAAAATACCCGGGCCGCTGCGGTCCGTATCTGTACAACAGGAGAAACACATGTCTGACAACCAAGACGACCAAAGCGCGGAAGACGATTGGGGCGCGGCCATTGCCGAGCAGGCCAAGGCGGAAGCCGAAGCGCTGCAGAACCAGGCCGCCAATACGGCCAGCGCGGCCAGCGCCGCCGTGTTCAAGGACTTTTCCAAGCAGGCATCAAAGTCGGAAACGCACAACGATATCGATTTCATCCTCGATATCCCCGTGCAACTGACGGTCGAACTGGGCCGCACCAAGATCGCCATCAAGAACCTGCTGCAGCTGGCACAGGGTTCCGTGGTCGAGCTCGACGGCCTGGCCGGCGAACCGATGGACGTGCTGGTGAACGGCTGCCTGATCGCCCAGGGCGAAGTGGTGGTGGTGAATGACAAGTTCGGCATCCGCCTGACCGACATCATCACGCCTTCCGAACGCATCCGAAAACTCAATAAATGAAGCCTGGCCTGTTGATTTCCACCGTGCTGCCGCTCCTGGCGGCATGCAGCATTGCCCAAGCTGAACCGGCAGCGGCCTCGGCACCGGCGGCCAGCACCGCCAGCGCTTCCGTGGCGGTGGCAAGCGAGACGCCGCCAGCCGCGACGGTGCCGGCCGCCACAGCGGTGCCGGCCTCCGCGCCTGCCTCCGCCCTGCCCGCCATGCCGCCCGGCGCGCCGATGACGATGGCGCCGACCAGCTCGGCCGGCAGTCTGCTGCAAACCATCCTGGCGCTGATGTTCGTGCTGGCCCTCCTGATCGGCCTGGCCTGGTTCATGAAGCGCTATGGCCCCAAGGTCATGGGCGGCAACAACAAGATGCGCGTCGTCAGTTCGCTCAACCTGGGCGGACGCGAACGCATCGTCCTCGTCGAAGTGGCCGACCAGTGGATCGTCGTCGGCGCCTCGCCCGGCAGGATCAACGCGCTGGCCACCATGCCGCGCCAGGAAGGCGATCTGCCGCAACTGGCCACGGCGCAAAACGGCCCCGCGGCCGCCAATTTTTCCGAGTGGCTGAAACAGACCATCGAAAAACGCAATGGGAAATAAGCAGCAGATGGCGTGGTCCACCTTGAAGACTCCCCTGACCTGGCTGCTGGCGGCAGCCGCCCTGGCCTTGCCGCTATGGGCCATGGCCCAGCCAGGCATCCCGGCCTTCAACAGCACGCCGGCGCCGGGCGGCGGCCAGAATTACTCGCTGCCGGTGCAGACGCTCATCCTGATGACGTCGCTCACCTTCCTGCCGGCGGCCTTGCTGATGATGACCTGCTTTACGCGCATCATCATCGTGCTGTCCCTGCTGCGCCAGGCCATCGGCACGCAATCGGCGCCGCCGAACCAGGTGCTGGTGGGCCTGGCCCTGTTTTTGACCCTGTTCGTCATGGGCCCCGTGTTCGACAAGATTTATACGGATGCGTACCAGCCCTATCAGGAAAACAAGATCACCATGCAGCAGGCGATGGACAAGGGCGTCGATCCCCTGAAAACCTTCATGCTCAAGCAGACGCGCCAGGCCGACCTGGCCCTGTACGCCAAGATGTCCCGCTCGCCGGCCCTGCAAGGTCCGGAAGACGTGCCGCTGCGCATCCTCGTGCCGGCCTTCGTCACCAGCGAACTGAAGACGGCGTTCCAGATCGGCTTTGCCATCTTCATCCCGTTCCTGATCATCGACATGGTGGTCGCCAGCGTGCTGATGTCGATGGGTATGATGATGATGTCGCCGGCCACGATCTCGTTGCCGTTCAAGCTGATGCTGTTCGTGCTGGTCGATGGCTGGCAGTTGCTGCTGGGCTCGCTGTCACAGAGTTTTTACTAGGGGAAATACGATGACACCCGAAAGCGTCATGACCCTGGGCCGCCATGCGATGGAAATCACCCTGATGGTGGCGGCGCCCATGCTGCTGGTCGCCCTCATCATCGGCTTGATCGTGAGTATCTTCCAGGCGGCCACGCAGATCAACGAGGCGACCCTGTCCTTCATCCCCAAGCTGGTCGGCATTTTCGTCGCCATCGTCGTGGCGGGCCCCTGGATGCTATCCGTCATGCTCGACTACATGCGCCAGGTCTTCACGGGCATCCCGAACCTGGTGGGTTAGTGCAGCCATCGCTGATCCTCCTATGCTGACCCTGTCCAGCATCGAACTCAATACCTGGATCGCAGCACTGCTGTGGCCGCTTAGCCGCATCCTCGGCCTGATCGCGGCCGCTCCCCTGTTCGGCAACGCGGCCGTGCCCGCCACGGTGAAAGTGACCCTGGGCGCGCTGCTGGCCATGATCATCGCCCCCACCGTGCCGGCCTTGCCTGCCGTCAACCCGATGTCCTTGCCCGGCTTGCTGATCCTCACACAGGAGATGCTGGTGGGCCTGGCCATGGGCTTTTCCATCCGCATCGTGTTTTCCGCCATCGAAATGGCCGGCGAGATCAGCAGTCTCACCATGGGCCTGGGCTTCGCCTCGTTCTTCGATCCGCAAACCAAGGGCAGGTCTTCGGCCATCAGCCAGTTCCTCGTCATGCTGGCCACATTGATGTTTTTGACCGTCAACGGCCACCTGGTCTTGCTGGCGGCGCTGGCGGAAAGCTTCGTCAGCCTGCCGATCTCATCGAGTCCCATCAGCGGCGGCGGTTTCCAGCAATTGGCGGCCTGGGGCGGGGAAATCTTCCGTTCCGGCCTGCAAATTTCGCTGCCCATCATCGCTGCCTTGCTGCTGACCAACGTGGCGCTGGGCATCTTGACGCGGGCCGCGCCGCAGCTGAACATTTTCGGTATCGGCTTCCCCGTCACCCTGGGCGTGGGCTTGCTCGTGATCGGCATGGTCCTGCCCTACCTGGCCACGCCCTTCCAGAACATGTTCCTGCGCGGCATAGAAACAGCGCGCCTGCTGCCGCGCGGCTTTGCCACGCGCGACCGGCCACCGCCGCCCGCGCCGCCGAATCCATTACGCCCTCCGGCGCCGGCCGCGCCGGCGCGCTAACTCACCGCTGGTCGCTGCTGAGCGCGAAGCGCCAGCGCCGCAGGTCGACATTCAAACGCAACTGGTGATGCCTGACCAGGTAGCGCACGCCGACGAGGGCCGCCGCCAGGCCCGACAGGGCGGCTATGCCCAGCGCCCAGCGCGGGCCGAAGGTGTCGGCCACCCAGCCCACGATGGGCGCGCCCAGCGGCGTGCCGCCCGCCGAGATGGCCAGCACGATGGCCATGACCCTGCCCCGCATGGCGGGCGCCGTCGACAGTTGCACACTGCTGTTGACGCTGGTGGTAAAGGTTTGCGCGGCGATGCCGATGACCACCAGCATCATGCCGAACAGCCAGTAATTGGGCATCACGGCGGCCAGCGCGCAGGCCAGGCCGAACAGCGCAGCCGCCCCCAGCAGCAGGGCCAGCGTGGGCTGGCCGCGTCCCGCCGCCAGCAAGGCGCCGGCCACGGAACCGCACGCCATCACGGAACTGAGCACGCCATACTGGCCGGCGCCCGCATGGAAGGCCGTCACCGACATCGTCGACAGGAAAATCGGGAAGTTCAGTCCGAAGGTGCCGATCAGGAACAGCATCAGCAGGATAGCCATCAGGTCGGGCCGCTGGCGCACATAGCGGAAACCCTCGCCCAGGCTGGCGCGCGTGGCCTTCAGGCGCGGCGCGCGGCGCAGCAATTCCACGCGCAGCAGCAACAGCGAACCGATCACGGCGGCAAACGAGACGGCGTTGATGATGAAGACCCAGCCGCTGCCAACACTGCTGATGAGCAAGCCAGCGACCGCCGGGCCCAGCATGCGCGCCGCATTGAACGAGGTGGAATTGAGCGCCACGGCATTCGTCAAATCTTCTTCGCCGACGATTTCGGCAACAAAAGTCTGGCGCACGGGCGAATCGAAGGCCGTCACGCAGCCCAGCAGGAAAGCAAACACATACACGTGCCACAGTGCTACCTGTCCACTGATGCACAATATCCCGAGTCCCAGCGCCAGCAGTCCCATGGCCGCCTGCGTGCACAGCAGCAATTTCCTGCGGTCAAGCAAATCGGCCGCCATGCCAGTGAGCGGCAGCAACAGCAGTTGCGGGCCGAATTGCAAGGCCATGACGATGCCGACGGCGCTGGCATTGTGCTGCGTCAATTCGCTCAGCACCAGCCAATCCTGCGCCGTGCGCTGCATCCAGGTGCCGATATTCGACACGAGGGCACCGCCGGCCCAGATACGGTAATTGGGAATGCGTAGCGAACGGAATGTGTTGTTCATCTGGGCGTGCGGGCTCCTTGCCGGGGTCGTGGTGAAAAATTCAGCGGATCACTCCGCCAAGCGTTTGAGTAATGCCACCGCCTTGTCCAGTTCGGTGACTTCGTCCGGCGTGAGCCGGGTTTCGATGGTGCGCGCCAGCCAGTCTTCGCGCGCGGCGCGGCTGGCCGCGATCCAGGCGCGGCAGCTGTCCGTCAGCGTCAAGATGGTTTGCCGGCCGTCAGCCGGATCGGGCGAGCCCGTCACCATCTGCGCTTCCGTCAACGCTTGCACGGTGGCGGCCATCGACTGGGGCCGCATGCCTTCGGCGCGCGCCAGGCTGCTGGCCGTGGCCGGACCGTCGCGTTCGAGGCGGCTGAGCACGGATGCCTGCGACATGCTGACATCGCCCAGGTGCGCCTCTTCGCGCAGGCGGCGGCGCAATTTGCCGACCAGGATGCGCAATTCGCCGGCCAGTTGTAGAACTTGTTCGTGGTCTTCTTGTGGGGTGCGCATGCTAGCCGTGTGGTGGATCAACAGCCTCTACTATAACAGATAGACAGGTAGACTGCACAGTTTGACTGCACATCTTGTCAAGACGGCCATCTTGCAGACGCAAAAAAGCCGGGGCGGGAGATGTCCTCCCTGCCCCGGCTTGCCGCTCATTCTGCGATGCCGGCCGCTTAGCTGATGTAGTTGAACAGCGACAAGCCCGAGATGGAAGTGAATGACTTCTGCGCCGCCTGCAGGGTGATCTGCTGCTGGCTGAACAGGGAAATCGCCTTCACCATGTCCAGATCCTGCAAGCCCGACAGGGTGCTTGCATATTGCAGGTCGAGGTCGTCGCCGGCGCTGTCGAGGGTATCGAGTTCCTTCAGGCGCGAACCGACTTCCGCGCGCACCGACAGCACGTTGTCGTAGGCCGTGTCGAGCAGATCGTGCGCCGCGTTCAGGCTGGCCGTCAGGCGTGCCTGCCCCGCGTCGCCCGTGGCCGGCTGGCCCAGTGCGCCGATCAGGTTGGTAATCGTGGTAAAGATCGATTCCTTGCTGCTGGGCTCCAGGGTGAACTTGTCCAGGTCGGCCGGCTTGCCCGCGACATTGACTTGCTGACCGTCAAAGTTGATGGCGTCGCCCGACTTGTAGGCCACCGGCACGGCAGGATTCGGGATGGTCTGACCCAGGGTCACGTCCGTCACGGTATAGGTCGTCTTGGCATCCGTGCCCGTGCCCGTCACCTGGAAGTCGATCGTGTATTTGTGCCCCGTCAGCTTGGTGGGATCGGTGACGGTGCCGCCGGAAATGATGCCGGCGCCGCCGCGCGTGAAGTTGCCCGGATCGGCCGCCGTGGTGAACTTGCCGTTGCCCGTCAAATTGTTCTCGAATACGGTCGCGCCCGAGTCGCTGGTGGCCAGGTAGCGCGCCGAGCCCACTTGCAGCTCGCGCTGGCCCTGGTCGCCCACATAGGTGGCGCCGCCCGGCGTCTGGCTGAACGGCTGGGTGGTCGATTTGTAGCCGGAAAACAGGTAGCCACCCGCGTTGTCGGACGTGTTGGCGATGCCCATCAGGTCGGTCAAGCGGCCTTTCAGCTCCGTGGCCAGGCTCTGGCGGTCGATATCCTTCAATGCCGGATTACCAGCCTTCAGCACCAGTTGCTGCACATCGGCGATCAGCGAGGTGGTGCTGGCCAGCGCCAGCTCTTCCTGCGACAGGAAATTCTTGGCGTTCGAGCGGTTCGTCACGAATTGCGTGTTGATCGTCTGCGACTGCGTCACTTCCAGCGCGCGCGCCGAGGCGATCGGATCGTCGGCCGGCGTCAGGTTGCGGCGATTCGCCGACAGCTGCATCTGGGTGCGGTTCAACGCGCCCTGCAGATTGTTCAGCTGCGTGCTGCCCGCGTCATAGATCATTTTGGTACTGATGCGCATGATGCTGCCCTTCCTGATGGCGGCGGGGCGCTATGCGCCGCCGCTTGAATAATTAACGTCCGAGGCCGATGACCACGTCGAACAGGGTACTGGCGATCTGCATGACCTTGCCGCAAGCCTGGTAGGCTTGCTGGTAGCGCAGCAGGTTGGCCGCCTCTTCATCGAGATTGACGCCGGAAACGGCCTGCTGCTGCGTGCTGGTTTGTTGCAACAACGCAAGACTCGCCAGGCCGCTGACCTGTACTTCGCGCGTCTTGTTGCCGACATAGCTGACGGTTTCCGCGTACGAACCCTGGAACGTGGCCTTGCCGCCATCGAGAATGTTCTTCGTCTGCAAGCCCGCCAGCAAGGAGGCATTGCGGTTGTCGCCCACGCCGCCCGAGTTCGGCGCGATGGTGAATTTATCGCCCTGCGCAGGCGCGCCCGTCATGTTGACGTTGATGCCGCCAAAGCTGAAGCTGTCGCCTTCCGTGTACGGGATATTCGCCGTGCCGGCCGGGTACGTGGTGGTGGCACCGTTCAAGCCTTTCACCGTCACGGCCTGGCCCGCCGGGAAACCCGACAGCGAAGTGGTCGCCTTGTCGTACGTCAGGGTGACGGTGCCCGTCAACGCGTTGCCCGGCGTTAGATACGCCTTGTCCACGCTACCTGCGCCGAGCTTGCCGCTGCCCGTGTTGCTGACGGGCGCGCCCGTGGCGATCGGCGCGCCGGCGGCCAGCTTGTTGCGGTCGGTAATCGCCACGGCCAGGTCGGAAGCGCCGTGCGCGGTCGGCCTGACCATGAAGTTATCGCCTTCGGCAGCCGCGCCCGTGATCGAGAAATCCACACCGTCGATGGTTTGCGGCACGGTTTGCGGATAGGGATTGATGGTCGTTTTCGCACCGTCGCTCTGGCGCGTCACCACATAATTGGCGCCGTCATACTTGACGGCATAATCGCTGGCCGTCAGCTTGGTCGGATCGCTGACCTTGGCCGACAGCACGGTCGTGCTGGTTGCGTTATTGCGGTAGTCGGCGCCGATGACGGGATCGGGCAGCTTGAAGAAATCGCCCCCCATGTCGCCATTCAAGTCCTGGCCCAGCTTGTGCTGCTCATTGAAGGTGGAGGCCAGCGCGATGGCGACCTTGCCCAGCGAATTCTGGATGCGGTCCAGGCTGCCGCTGCGGAATTCCAGCAAGCCGCCCAGCGCACCGCCGCTGAGGGAACTTTCCGACAGCTTGGTGACGGAAGTGCCCGTCACATAGCCCACGTCCAGGCGGTTCGGGTCCGTCGGCGACGGCGTGGTGGCCAGTTCAAAGTTCTTGTCGCCCACCACCAGCGGCTGGCCCGAGCCGATCGAGACAGTAATCGAGTTGCCGGCGCCAGGCTGAACAGTTGCCTTGACGTATTTGTTCAGCTCCGTGATCAGCTGGTCGCGCTGGTCCAGCAAATCGTTGGGCTGATTGCTTTCATTCACGGTGAGGTTGGTAATCGCGGTATTGAGTTCCGCGATCTGCTTGGCGTAGGAGTTGATCACCTTGACGTTCGAGGTGATCTGCGAATTGACGCCGTCGCCGATTTCCGTCAGGCGCGCGCTGAGGCCCTGGAAGCGCGCGGTCAGCGAATTTGCGCTCGACAACAATGCCTGGCGCGACGAGACGGAAGATGGATTCGAGCTGAAATCCTGCACGCCCTTGAAGAAATCGGCCATCGCCGGCGATAGCCCGGCCGTGGGGTCGGCCAGCATATTGTCGATCTGGCTGATCTGCGTGTAATACGCATCGAGCGAACTGGTGGCCGACTGCGCGCCATTCACCTGGGCCGCCATGAAACCGTCGTACTGGCGCTTGACTTGCGATACCTCGGTACCATTGCCAACAAAGCCATAACCGGCATTATTGAACTGCGCCGTCTGCTGCAGCACCACCTGGCGGTTGTAACCGTCCACGTTGGCATTGGTGATGTTATGCCCGGTCGTCGACAGGCCCACCTGCGCTGCAAGCAAACCGCTCTTACCGATGCTGAGTAGATTCGAAGTCATGGTGTCTTATTGGTTACCGTCAAATGTATTTACGGCAGCCGCGGCGAAAACTTGAAGCGCGCGGCTTGCACGGGGGCAAGGCGGGGCGTCAGCCGACCAGCGAATTCTTGATAATCTTTGTCAGTTTGGCAGCGTAATTCGGATCCGTCGCGTAGCCGGCCTTTTGCAAGCCGTGGGCGAACGTGCTGGCGTCGCCCGCGCTGGCCAGCACTTTTTCGTAGCGCTTGTTGTTGGTAATCAACTGCGCATAATCCTTGAAGCTGTCCGCGTAGCTGTCGTAGGCGCGGAATTTTTCCACCTTGCGCTGCGCCTTGCCATTCACGTATTCCGTGGTGACGGCTTCCGTGACCTTGCCCTTCCAGTCGCTGGATGCCTTGATGCCAAACAGGTTGTGGCTGCTGCTGCCGTCGCGGGCGATGATTTCGCGCTTGCCCCAGCCCGTTTCCAGCGCCGCCTGGCCCAGCATGAACTTGGCCGGGATGCCGGTGGCGCGGCTGGCTTCTTCCGCATGCACGCCCAGCTTTTCCTGGAAGGCGCGCACGTGCGGCGCCTGCGTGGCGTTGGCCTTGTCGCTCAGGGTCTTGCCGCTGGCGGCGGCGCTGCCGGCGCCTTCCGTCAGGGCGCCCTGCTGCTGGCGGAAGGCGGCCAGCGCCTGCGCCATGCTCGAGGAACGGGGCGACGGCGCTTCGGCGCCATCGGCGGCCAGCGCCTGGTTCGACGACGACAGCTGGCGGATCAGCACGTCGGCCAGGCCCGTGCCCCGCTTGGCCAGGTTCTGGCTCGTCTGCTGGTCCAGCATCGAGGTGTACATCTTGCTTTGCTGGCTATCCATGATGCCGTCCTGCGGCGTGGCTTCGCGCATGCTTTTCATCATCATGTTGATGAACATGGCTTCGAATTGCGTGGCTGCCTCTTTCAGGGCGGCGGGATCCTTCGCCTTGGCGGACTGGCGCAAGCCATCCATGCCCTTGACGTCATAGGCGGCGGTATTGCTGAGGTCGGTTTGACTGATCATGGCGTGCCCATCAAATGATTTCGAGTTCGGCGCGCAGCGAACCGGCCGCTTTCATCGCCTGCAGGATGGCCAGCAAGTCTTGCGGCGAGGCGCCGATGGCGTTGAGGGCCTTGACCACGTCGGACAGCGAGGCGCCGCCCTTGACCAGCATGACTTTGCCCGGTTCCTTCTTGATATCGATCTGCGCCGTCTGCGTGACCACCGTGCGCCCGCCCGACAAGGGCGCCGGCTGGCTCACTTGCGGCTCGACATTGATGGTGACGGACAGGTTGCCGTGCGAAATGGCGCATGTTTCCAGGGTCACGGACTGGTTCATCACGACGGAACCGGTGCGCGCATTCATGATGACCTTGGCCGCCAGGCGGGCCGGATTGACTTCGATGCTTTCCAGCTGGCCCAGGAAGGATACGCGCTGGTCGCTGCCGCTGGGCGACTGCACCTGGATCACGCGGCCATCGAGCGCGGCGGCCGTGCCGGCGCCGTAGCGGCTATTGATGGCGTCGACCACGCGGCTGGCGGTGGCGAAATCGGTGGCATTCAATTCCAGGCGGATGGTGTTGTTGGCGCCCAAGGCCGAAGGCACGCTGCGCTCGACGGTAGCGCCGCCCGAGATGCGGCCCACGCTCAGGTGATTGATGACGACGGAGCTGCCGGCCGCCTGCGCGCCTACACCGCCCACCAGCACGTTGCCCTGCGCCATGCCGTACACCTGGCCATCGGCGCCCTTCAATGGCGTCATCAGCAAGGTGCCGCCGCGCAAGCTTTTCGCATTGCCCATCGACGATACCGTCACGTCGAGCAACTGGCCCGGCTGGGCAAACGCGGGCAAGGCCGTCGTCACCATCACGGCGGCCACGTTTTTCAACTGCAAACTGGTGCCTTGCGGCAAGTTGATGCCCTGCTGCTGCAGCATCGCCGCCACGCTCTGGATGGTAAATGGGGTTTGCGTGGTCTGGTCGCCGCTGCCGTCGAGACCGACGACGAGGCCATAGCCCATCAGCTGATTCTGGCGCACGCCGGCGATGCTGGCCAGGTCCTTGATGCGCTCGGCTTGCGCCACGGGCGCCATCAGCGAGGCAGCCAGGCCGCAGATGGCGAGAAAACGGGGAAAGGTCAACGTTGCCATGATCAGAAAGGCAGCAGGCTGAGGAAGAAGCGCGACGCCATCGAGGCCATTTCGGCGCGGTCGATCTGGCTGTTGGTGCGGTATTCGACGCGCGCTTCGGCCACCTGGGTCGATGGCACGACGTTGCCCGTGCCGATGGTGTCGGGATTGACCATGCCCGAGAAGCGGATGAATTCCGTGCCCTTGTTCATGGCGATCTGTTTTTCGCCGGCGACGATCAGGTTGCCATTCGGCAGCACTTCAATGACCGTCACGCCGATCACGCCGGAAAACGTGTTGCTGGCGGACTGGTTGTCGCCATCGGCAAATTTCGTCGCGCCATTTGCCGCCACGGTGCCGCCCAGGCGGCCCTGCAGCATGCCCGGCGTGCTGAAGCCCACGCTGCCCGACTTGTTGCCGGAACTGGCGCCCGCCTTGACGGCATTCGTGCGCTCGGTGATGGCGATCGTCATGGTGTCGCCCACGTGGCGCGCGCGGCGGTCTTCGAAGGCGGGACGGTAGGTCGACGGCTGGTAGATGGAGCCATTGTTGACGACCACCGGTTCCGGCATCGGCGCGCGCGTGCTGGTCGGATATTGCACGATGGACGTAGGCGTGATGGCGCAGCCGGACAGCAGGACTGCAGAGAACAAAGCGATGATGGGGTATTGCATGGCGAACCTCCGCTGCCATCCGGCGGCGGATGGCATGACGACTATGAAAATTAAAGTTGCGACAATTTCTGCAGCATTTGATCGGATGTGGTGATGGCCTTGCTGTTGATCTCGTAGGCGCGCTGCGTCTGGATCATGTTGACCATTTCCTCGGCCACGTTGACGTTCGACGTCTCGATATAGCCCTGCATCAGCACGCCGGCGCCGTTCGTGCCCGGGGTGTTGGTTTGCGCCACGCCGGAAGCGCCCGTTTCCATGTACAGGTTCTCGCCCTTCGATTCCAGGCCGGCGGGATTGACGAAGGTGGTCAGCTGCAGGGAGCCGATTTGCGATGGCGCAACGGTGTCGGGCAAGGTGACGGACACGGTGCCGTCGCGCGCCACGGTCAGGCTCAGCGCATTGGTCGGCACGGTGATGGCGGGCTGGATGACGAAGCCTTCCGAGGTGACCAGCTGGCCGTTGGCATCCGTCTGGAACGAGCCGTCGCGCGTGTAGGCGGTGGCGCCGTCCGGCATCAGCACCTGGAAAAAGCCCGTGCCGTTGACCATCACATCGCGCGAATTGCCCGAGGCCTGGGGATTGCCCTGCGTATGGATGCGTTCGGTTGCCACGGTGCGCACGCCGGTGCCGATCTGCAAGCCCGATGGCAGCTGGGTTTGCTGCGACGATTGCGCGCCCGGCTGGCGCACATTTTGATACAGCAAGTCTTCAAACACGGCGCGCGACTTCTTGAAGCCCGTGGTGCTGACGTTGGCCAGGTTATTGGCGATCACGTCCATCTGCGTCTGCTGCGCTTCCAGGCCGGTCTTGGCAATCCAAAGGGAACGAATCATGATTTTTCTCCAGTAACAGCGCTAACCAGCCCTGTAGACTATTTCTATGTGACCATTATGCGGTGGCCCCCGTCAATTCAAAGCGAGGATCTGGGTGGCTTTCGCCGCGTTATTCTCGGCATTCTTCAACAAGCTCATTTGCGTTTCGAACTGGCGCGCCAGGGCGATCATGCTGACCATGGAGTCGACGGGGCTGACATTGCTGCCTTCCAGCGCGCCCGTGGTCAATTTGACGGCCTGGTCGGCTTGCGCCACCGTGCCATCCTTCAGGCGGAACAGGCCGTCGTCGCCGCGTACCAGTTGCTGCTCGGGCGGGTTGACCAGTTTGATGCGGCCCAGCACCGTCGACGGGCCTGGCGGCACGTCGGTGGAAATCGTGCCCACCGTGCCATCGCTGGCGATGGCCACCGTCACGCCGGGCGGAATCGCCATGGGGCCCGTATCGCCTTGCACCATCAGCCCGCCCTGCGTTTGCAGCATGCCGTTTTCATTGAGTTTCAAGGCGCCGTTGCGCGTGTAGGCTTCGGAACCGTCGGCCGACTGCACCGCGATCCAGCCGCCGTTTTCCACGGCCACGTCGAGCGCACGGCCCGTGTGCTGCATCGGACCCTGCGTGAAATCGGAACCGACCGTCGAATCGACGACAAAGGCGCGCGTCGGCATCATGCCGTCGGCCACCACGGGCACGGCGCGGAACGAGTCGAGCTGGGCGCGGAAACCCGTGCTGGTGGCGTTCGCCAGGTTATTCGCCGTGGTCGCCTGCTTGTCCAGGATGTGCTTGGCGCCCGAGCCGGCGGTGTAGATGAGACGGTCCATTTTTTATTTCTCCTGTTGCCTTCAACCCAAGGCAAAAACCGGGGTCGGACGGGGACGCCAAGTCCTTAAGGTCCGACCCCAGCCTTTCGCCGTCAGGGGTTCAAACGATTAGCGCAAGTTCACCAGAGTCTGTAAAACGGAATCCTGCGTCTTGATGGTCTGCGCATTTGCCTGGTAGGCGCGCTGGGCCGTGATCATGTTGACCAGTTCCGCCGTCAGGTCGACGTTCGACACTTCCACGGCCGAGGCGCGCAAGTTGCCCAGGTTGCCCGTCTTGGGCTCGCCCGTGACGGGCTTGCCCGAGGCCGAACTTTCCACCCAGGCGTTGTTGCCCAGCGGCTCCAGACCGTTCGGGTTGACAAAGTTGCTCAACACCACCTGGCCCAGGCTGCGCGTCTTGCCATTGTTATACTGGCCCTGGATGACGCCGTCGTCGCCGACGATGAATTGGCTCAGCTGGCCCGCCTTGTAGCCGTCCGCTTCCGTTTTCTTTTCCGCCGTGGCGGTGCCCAGCTGGGTCGACTTGGTGAAGTCGACCTGGACCGACAGGGTCGCATTCGCGCCCGTGGCCGGGAAGATCGGCAGGTTGACGGTGACGGGCAAGGTTTGCGGCGGCGTCAGGGCCAGCATGGCGGCCCGGTCCAGGCTGCCGACCGTGTTGAAGACCAGCGAACCGGTCTTGACGGCTGGCACCACGGTCACGGCGCGGATGGCAGCGTCGATCTGGTCGGGCGTGCGGCTCGAATTGACGCCATTCGGCACGGCACTGCCGTAGGTGGCGGCGATGGCGGCCAGTTGCGCCGGCGTGGCGCCCGCGGCGGCGGCGGCGGCCGAGACGGCGGCACCAACCGCATTGCCATAGGCGACGGCGGCCGTCGTCACGTTGGCCGGCACCAGCGGCACGGCCGTGGCGGCAGCCTGGTAGGCGGCGCGCGCGGCCAGCGAGGCAGGGTCCGTCTGCAGGGCGGCCGCGACCTTCATGCTGGTTACTTCCGTGCCGTCAATGGCCGAGTAGACATCCCAGGTATTGGTGCCCGTCTTGACATAGAAATTGGCCATGTTGTGGGAATTGCCCAGCGAATCGAAGACTTCGACGGGGAACTGCTTGTGGTACGAGGTGTCGTCCGTCGACTTGAACGGCACCGTGGTCGGCATGGCCGTGTTCGAATTGAGGTTGACTTGCGTGTCGACCTTGGTCGTTGCCTGGGGCTTCATGTCCGACTGGTCGATTTGCAGGGGCACGACGGCGCCGGCGACGATCTTGCCGTTGACGTCGGCCGGATAGCCGGTCAGTTGCGCCAGCTGGGCGTTGACGATGAAGCCGCTCTTGTCGACCTGGAACTGGCCATTGCGCGAGTACTGGATGGCGCCGTTGACGCTGGTACGGAAGAAGCCGCCGCCATTGATGGCGATGTCGAGGGGATTCGACGACGTTTCCAGGTTACCCTGGTTGAATTGCTGGGCGATTTGCGAGACCGACACGCCGATCCCCGCCTGGTTGCCGCCCACGCCATACAGCGAGTTGGCATAAATGTCGGCGAACTGGGCCTGCGACTGCTTGAAACCCACGGTCGACGAGTTGGCGATGTTGTTGCCGATGACGTCCAGCGATTTGGCGGCGCCATTCAAGCCGCTCAGGCCTTGTTGGAAAGACATTGTGTTCTCCTGGTAGAAATTAGGGGTAGAGGGTCACGCTAAGGGGAAGCGGCTTACAGAATCTGTTTCACGTCGGCCATGGTGATGCTGCCCACGCCCGGGACATTCAATTTCACGCCATTCGCGCCCGTCGACACGCTGGCGACCGAACCGAACATCAGCGCCGTCGCATCCTTGAGCTTGGTGCCACCGCGCGTGGCTTCCACCGTGAAGGTGTAGGCGCCATCGGCCAGCACGACCGGCTTGCCATCCTTGTCGAGATCGGCGGTGGAACCGTTCCAGCCCAGCGGCAAGGTGCCCGCCGCCTGTGCGCCCAGGTCGATGGAATGGACTTCCTTGCCATCCTTGTAGATGACGACCTTGACCTTGTCGGCTGCCGTGGCCAGGTCCACGCCCAGCAGCGCGGCGCTCTTGCTCAGGTTGATATCCTTGCCCGCTGTCAACACGCCATGGCCGATGATGTTGGCCGCCTGCATCGATTCGGCTTGCTGGTAGCTGGCCTTCAGGGTTTCCAGGGTCGTGTTGAGCTTGTTGACGCCGGTCACGGTGGACAATTGCGCCAGCTGGCTGGTCAATTGCGCATTGTCCAGCGGATTCATCGGATCCTGGTTTTTCAGCTGGGTGACCAGCAAGGTGAGGAATTTGTTCGTTTCCGCTTCGACACTGCCTGGCTCGGCCGTGCTCTTCTTCGGATTCATCGTCGCCATCAGGTCGGTGGTGACGGCGGTATTGGTATCGATGGTTGCCATAATGATCAGTCAGCCTTATTGGCCGATGGTGAGGGTTTTCAGGAGCAGCGACTTGGCCGCGTTCATGGTTTCCACGTTGGTCTGGTACGAGCGCGAAGCCGACAGCATGTTGACCATCTCGTCGACCGTATTCACGTTCGGCATGGTGACGTAGCCCTTCTCGTCGGCCAGCGGGTTCTTCGGGTCGTAGACCAGCTTCATCGGCGACGGGTCTTCGATCACCTTCTGCACCTTGACGGCCGTGGCGCCATTGGCCATGGGCACGGCTTCGAACACCACCTGCTTGGCGCGGTAGGCTTCGCCCGTGGCGCTGGTGGCGCTGTCGGCATTGGCCAGGTTGCTGGCCACCGTGTTCAGGCGCTGCGCCTGGGCGCTCATGGCCGAACCGGAAACATTGAAGATATTAAATAGCGACATGATTATTGTCCTCCCTGGATGGCCGTCAGCATGCCCTTGATCTGCGAGTTAAGGAACGTCACGGCCGCCTCGTAGCGGATGGCATTGTCGGCAAAGGCGTTGCGCTCGAGATCCATGTCCACCGTATTGCCATCGACGGCGCCCTGGGCCGGCGCGCGGTACAGCAGCGGCGTGCCGTCGGCCAGGGTCTCGACCTTGCCGCCGCCGGCTGCGCCCGCAGCCGCGGCCACGCCCTTGCCCGGCATATGCTGCGGCGCCGTGCCCTTCAGGGCCGGCGGCACGCCATCCTTGCGCGCCATCGCACCCTTCAGCGCGGCGGCGAAATCGACATCGCGCGCCTTGTAGTTGGGCGTGTCGGCATTGGCGATATTCGAGGCGAGCAATTCCTGGCGCGTCGAGCGCAGGCTCAGCGCCGTCTCGTTGAAGCGCATGTAATCGTCGAGTTTCCCTATCATGTCAGGCTCCGGAAAGATCTGCCACTGGCGCCCGAGATGGCGGAAGGATGGCGGATTAGTGATGACAGGAAACATAGTACGGCGCCCACCAGCAAGACCATCGCCGGATCAGACCGTACTTTTACCCCTTAATCGGCGCTTCGAACGGGGCCGCGCGCACTATCATGGCACTATTCCAGAGGCCTATCACCATGAAAACACCGCTTGCTTTCCTCTTCGCTCTTGCCTCCCTGCCACTGCTGGCCCAGGCGCAAAACGCCGGCCGCCAGACGCCGGAAGCGCTGCGCAACAGCGTGGAACAATTCCTGCAAGTACAAAGCAACGGCTTGCCCGGCAAGGTGACGGTGACCGTCGGCGCCGTCGATCCGCGCCTGAACCTGGCGGCCTGCCCCGCGCCGCAAGCATTCATGGCGCCGGGCGCGCGCGCCTGGGGCAAGACCACCGTCGGCGTGCGCTGCACGGCGCCAAGCAACTGGACCATCTATCTGCAAGCGAACGTGGCCGTCGTCGGCGATTACGTGGCCAGCGCCGTGCCGCTGGCGCAAGGGCAAGCCATCGACGCCAGCCAGCTGGTAACGATGCAGGGCGACCTGGCCGCATTGCCGGCAGGCATCGCCACGGACATGGCCCAGGTGGTGGGTGCCAGCACGAATATTTCTTTGCCACCCGGCACGCCGATGCGCCTCGACACCCTGCGCCGCAAGCCGGTGGTGATGCAAGGCCAACTGGTACGCGTCGTTTCCAGTGGCAATGGTTTCCAGGTGGCATCAGAAGGACGCGCCATCGGCAGCGCCGGCGATGGCCAGACGGTGCAGGTACGCACGCAGAGCGGCCAGCAGATCAGCGGCGTGGCGCGCGCAGGCGGCTTGGTGGAGGTCGCCTTTTAAACACGGATGGACAGCGATATTGTGGTCTGGCGCACTAAAGTTTCGGGAGAAGGTGCCGATAATGACACATATCCCGGAGTTTTTTGACTTCGACCAGACGAGGATCACGCTGTGAAAATTACCGACAACACCATTAAAAGCAATCCCGGCCTGCCGGTGGCGCCCGCGAGTACCTCCGGCGCCCGGAATGCCGAGAAAGCCCAGGCAACACCGACAACGTCGGACAATGTACGCCTGTCGCCGCAAGGACAGGCATTAGCGGCCAGTGCAACTGCCGGCAGCGGCGCCGTGTTCGACACGAAAAAAGTCGAACGCATCAAGCTGGCGATCGCCGACGGCCAGTTCCAGGTCAACTCAGAAAAAGTGGCGGACGGTCTCCTCGACACGGTCAAGGACTTGCTGCACTCACGAAATAGATAGGTTCCCTCATGCAATCAGTGACTCCGTTTTCCAGCCTGCGCGACGAGCAACAGCTCATGACCACATTGCTGGCATTGATGAAAGAAGAACAGCGGCATCTGGTTGCGGCTGACATCGATGCAATCACGGAGCTCACGGCGCGCAAGACGGCACTCGTAGGACAATTGAGCCAGCTGGCGGCGCAACGCCACCAGGCGCTGGCGGCGGCCGGTTTCATGGCGGCCGAAGCGGGCATGGAAGACTGGCTGGTGGGCGCCAGCGAAGCGGAAGCGGCGCCCCTGTGGAAAGCCCTGCTCGAGACGACGCGCGAAGCCAAGGAACAAAACCGCCTGAACAGCCTGCTCGTCAACAAGCATATGGTACATACGCAAGGCGCCCTGAACGCCATGCGCCCCCCGGCCCAGAGCGGCAATTTCTACGGCCCCAGCGGCCAACCGACGACGAACACGGCCAGCCGGCGCGTCGTCATCGGCTAGTCCCCCTTAGTTAACAGCAACCCGGCAAGGCGCAGCGGCCTTGCCAGCTCAACCGTGCGCGGGACGCCCCGCATGCTGGCGGTATTTCGCCACGATGGCTTGCGCCCTGGCGCTGGCCGCGGCTTGCTGCTCCGGCGTCAGCTCCGCCTGCAGCCAGTGCCAGTACTCATCCTGATACGGATTGGTGACGCCGGGCGCGAGGATATCGTCGTAGACCTGGCGCAGGGCCAGCAGGTAGCCATACGCTTGCGGCGCATCCTTCCGCACCACCTCGCCATCGCGCAAGTACGCCATCATCAGGGTAGCCACGCTGGTCAGTTCCGCCTCGTCCGCCTGCGCCGTCAGCTGGGCGATGGCTTGCCGCTTCCATGCCTGCACCAGTGGATCGTCGGGACGGTTGCGCAGCGCGCTGCGGTCGCCGAACGGACCTTCCGACAGGAACAGGGTGGCCGCGCCCGGCACGCCCGCCTTGGCGGCGGTGGCCAGGTAGCCGAGCCGGTCCTCGCGCTGGCGCTGTGTCAGGCCCGCGCACAGCTGCTGCTGGGCGGCTTTTTCTTCCACCGTCATCTCGCGGCCCAGCTCGAATTCCATGCCCGGCAAGCGCCCTTCGTGCTGGAAGACGATGCAGTCGTCGATCAGGCTGAACGCCGCATACGCGTCTTCCGCCCTGCCGCTGGCAGCCAGGCGCGCAAGCTGCCGCGCCAGGGTCACGGGAACGGGTGCGGCATCGGCGACGGGGGCGGCGTCGATATTCAGATACGACGCCAGGCTGCGCCCCGCCGGCGCGCTGGCGGCAGCCGCATCCGCTTGCGGCGCGCCGGCGTCGGGCGCGGGCCAGTACACGAGCGCCAGTACCGCCGCGATGGCAGCGGCGCTGGCGATGCCGGTCAGTTTGCTATTCATGATGAGGTGGCGCATAAAAGGAAATGCACGTTACCACAGGCCTGCGGCAGCGGGCCGCACGCCTCCGCACGCTCAGCCGCCGGCCTTTTTCGGCTGGTGGCCCAGCTTGACCAGCGCGGCAAGGATGGTGTCGACATGGTCGCCCTGCACCTCGATCACGCCATCCTTGACCGTGCCGCCCGAGCCGCACTGCGTGCGCAACTGCTTGCCCAGCAGGGCCAGCGCGATGGCGTCCAGCGGCAAACCCTTGATCACGGTGACGCTCTTGCCGCCACGGCCCTTGGTCTGGCGCGAGACGCGCACCACGCCATCGCCCGCGGGCGCCGCCTTGGCTTGCGCCTTGCATGCGCATTGCGCCAGCGGCTGGCGGCAGGCGGGACACATGCGGCCCGTTTCGGTGGAATAGACGAGACCGCCCAGGGAGCTGCTTTTCATGAGGGAACGATAAAAGAGGAAGAAAGCGCGATTGTACCAAGCGGCAGCCCGCAATTGACGAGCGTCAGTTGGCTGGCGCAGGCGCCACCGGCGCCGTCGGCACTTCCGTCACCGTTTCGGGGATGCCCGACAAAATCGTCACGGCGACCCGGCGGTTGCGCGCGCGCCCTTCCGCCGTTTCGTTCGGCGCCACGGGGATGTTGTCGGCGTGGCCGACGGCCGTCAGGCGCGACGCCTTGACGCCGCTGGCGATGAACAGGCGTACCACGGCGCTGGCGCGCGCGGCCGACAATTCCCAGTTCGAGGCAAAGTTGGAATTACTGATCGGCTGGACGTCCGTATGCCCTTCCACCTGCACGTCGTGCGTATCGTCCTTGAGCAGTACGGCGACGGCGCGCAGGGCCTGGTCCGATTCCACCGTCAGGCGCGCCGCGCCCGGGTCGAACAGCACGCTGGCATTGATTTCCACGCTCACGCCGCGGCTCGTCTGCGTGACCCGCACCTTGCCTTCCTTCACCAGCGGCGCCAGGGTGGAAGTCAGGTCCTGCGCCAGGCGCGTCATGTGTTCGCGCTCGCGGCGGATGGCTTCCGTGCGGCGTTTCAGGGCCGGGTTCGGCAGCGGAATGGCTTGCGGCGCTTCCATGAGGATGGGCGGCGCGCCCTTTTCCAGGCTGAAGGCCTGGCCGATGGCATTCTGGAAGACGCGGTATTTGCCTTCGTTGACTTGCGAAATCGCGTACATGACAACGAAGAACGCGAACAGCAGGGTGATGAAGTCGGCATACGAGATCAGCCAGCGGTCCTGGTTGTCCGGTTCCTCGTCATACTTCCTGCGCGCGCGCCGCATCATGGTCAGTGCTCGCTCAGTGCTCGTGAAGCAGGCTGGCGACGCGCTCTTCGATGATGCGCGTATGGTCGCCCGTGGCGATGTCGTACAGCACGGCGGCCGTGATTTCGTACTGCAGCACGCGGCGCGAAACGATGGCCTTGAGTTTATTCGCCACCGGCAGGAACAGCAGGTTGGCCAGGCCGACGCCATAGATGGTCGAGACAAACGCCACGGCGATGCCGCCGCCCAGCTTGCTCGGATCGGTGAGGTTTTCCATCACGTGGATCAGGCCCAGCACGGCGCCCAGGATACCGATGGTAGGCGAATACCCGGCCGCCGATTCCCACACCTTGACGGCCTGGCGTTCGGCCATTTCATAGGCGGAGATTTCCACGTCGAGCAGCTGGCGCAGCTTGTCGGGCGCGATGCCGTCGACGATCATCCTCAAGCCTTTGGCGTTGAAGCGGTCGGCCGTGTTTTCCATCAGGCGCTCGAGCGCCAGCGGGCCGTCGCGCCGCGCCGTCAGGCTCCACTGCCCGATGTCGCGCGCCAGCGCGGCACGCGTGTCGGCCGGTGGCAGGAAGACCCAGCGCAGCATTTCCAGGCCGCGCACGAAGGTGCGCAGCCGCGTTTGCAGCAGCACGGCGCCGAAGGTGCCGATGACAACGATGGCAAAGGCGGCCGGTTGCAGCAGGGAGGCCATCTTGCCGCCTTCCAGTGCCTGGCCGACCAAAAGGCCCGCCAGCGCCAGCGCCAGCCCGATTACGCTGGACCAGTCCACGCCTGCTCCCTCAAGGTTGCGCGCAGGCGCGCGACGGCCTGGGTATGCAGCTGCGAGACGCGCGATTCCGACACGCCCATCACCGCGCCGATCTCCTTCAGGTTCAGCTCTTCTTCGTAATACAGGCCCATGAGTATTTTCTCGCGTGGTGGCAGCGCGTCGATGGCATCGATCACGGATTGCCGGAAATCGGTATCGAGCAGGGAACGCAAGGGGTCGCTGTCCTCGTCCACGCAGTGGCGGTCGAGAAAGCTGTCATTGCCGTCCGGGTCATGAAAGTCTTCGTAGTACACGAGCTGGTGGCCGCCGCCGTCGCCCAGCATTTCCTGGTAGTCGGCCAGCGACATCTTGAGCAGCTTCGCCACTTCCGACTCCGTCGGCGGATGGCCGAGGCGCTGCTGCAAGGTGCTCATCGCCTCTTCGATCTTGCGCATGTTCTGGCGCATGCTGCGCGGCAACCAGTCGCTGGTGCGCAATTCGTCGAGCATGGCGCCGCGGATGCGCAGCACGGCATACGTCTCGAACTGCGCGCCATGTGTCTCTTCATAGCGGCTAATGGCATCGAGCAGGCCTATCATGCCGGCCTGGATCAGGTCATCGACCTCGACCGAAGGCGGCAATTTCGCCTTCATATGGTGCGCCAGACGCTTCACCAGCGGAATGTGCTCCGTCAGCAAATAGTCCTTGTTCGATTTCCCTTTGACCGTGTACATAGGCTGCTTATTGTTTTCTCATCTTATCTGGTGCTACGGTTCGATTCAGGCGCTGAACTGGTGCGGGCTCCCCGTCTGGTACAAGGTGCCGCCAAGCACCGGTGCCGCCGAACGGGCCAGCCGCTCGGCCAGTCCGCGAAACGCCACCGACGCGCCCGCCAGCGGAAACGCATCGACCACGCTGCGGCCCAGCCGCGCCGCGCGGTGCAGATACTCGTCGGCAGGCACCGAACCCATCGAGGTCAGCTTCACGGCCAGGTAGCGGCTCGCCGCCTGCGCCATATTATCGTATACCACTTTTGCCTCGGATTCGGAAGCGCCGGTGACGAGAATGCCGAACGGACGGCGTCCCAGTTCCTGGCTCAGGCGCTTGATCAGGCAGTACGCCGCCTTGATCGAGGTAGCGCTGGTCGAGACTTGCACGACGATATCGGACGACGCCATCAGCGGCACGGGGAAGCAATCGCCCTCGTCTGCCACGACGCCGTCGACCAGCACGATGCCGCTCTGGCGCGCCAGCACCTCGAACGTCTTGCCCAGGCGGCGCAGTTCGTCCTCGCCCGCATAGTCCATGCTGTCCATCAAATGGTTGCGCGCACCCAGGCTGGCCACGCCAAAGCCTTGCGGCACCTGGTGGATGACCTGGTTCAAACCGCACTGCTGGCGCGCCACGTCGCGCAGGCTGGCGCCGTGCGCCAGGCCCAGGCGCGCCGCCACGCCATCGCTGCCGCCGCTGGCGTCGAGCAGCAGCACGTCATTGCCGCCGTAGACGAGCGACGCGCCCAGATTGACCAGCATGGCGCCCTTGTCGTCCTGCGGCGTGGCCGAGAGGAACGTCATGACGCGCGGCTGCGGGCCGGCCAGCATGCGGCGCAAGCCTTCGGCCTGGTCGAAATCGAAATTAGCCAAGGTGCACCCCGCGCGCTTCATTATTGCGGGCGGCCGCCTGCGCCATCAGGAGCGGCAGTTCGGCATCGGAAAACTGCGTCGCCGCCGCATCGCGCTTGAGCTTGAAGGCGCGGTCGATCAGGTAGCCGCGGTCGGCCAGGTACAGGTCTTCCGGCACGCGCTGGCCATTCGACACATAAAACAGGTTCAGCTTCTGGCGGATCACCACGTCGAGCACGTTGCCGATCGAGGCCGCTTCATCGAGCTTGGTCATGATGCAGCCGGCCAGGCCGCTGCCCTGGTAGGCGCGCACCACTTCGTTGAGGGTTTCCTGGGTCGCCGTGGAATTCAGGCACAGCAGGCGTTTCACATCGGCGCCGGCGCCCGACAGCATGGCCACCTGCTCCGTGACCATCTGGTCGCGCTGGCTCACGCCGACCGTATCGATCAGCACCGTGTGCTTGTTCTTCAATTCCTTCAGGGCGATGCGCAAGTCCGCCTCGTCCTTCACGGAATGCACCATCACGCCGAGGATCTTGCCGTAGATGCGCAGCTGTTCGTGCGCGCCGATACGGTAGGCATCGGTGGTGATCAGGGCCAGCTTTTCCGGGCCGTGGCGCATCACGCAGCGGGCCGCCAGCTTGGCCGTGCTGGTGGTCTTGCCGACGCCGGTCGGGCCCACGAGGGCAAACACGCCGCCCTGCTCCAGCATGGCGTCTTCATTGGCCACCGTATTCAGGTTGCGGCTGAGGACGGTCTTGATCCAGCGCATGCTTTGCGCGCCATCGAGGCCGGCCGGCAGCTTGTCGATCAGGTAGCGCGCCAGGCTGGCCGAGAAGCCGGCGGCCAGCATTTCGCGCAGCACGACGGCTTTTTGCGGCTCGCGCTGCTGCGTCGACCCCCACGAGATTTCCGCCAGCTGGGTTTCCATCATGCCGCGCATGGCGCGGATTTCATTCATCATGCCGCTCATCTCGGCGGCGGCGTTCTCTTTGACGTGCGCCAGCGCGCTGGCCATCATCTGCTGCATGCGGGCCATGTCCACTGGCTCGGAGGCAGCCTGGCGCGGTGCGGCGGGACGTGGCGCAGCCGGGCGCTGGGCCGGGGCGGCCGGACGCTGCGGCGTGGCGAACTGGGTCTGCAACTGGGGACGGGGCTGGGCCATTTCGGAGGCGGCCGGCGGCGACGCCAGCGAAGCGGCATCGTCATTGGCCAGCGCGAGGATTTCCACCACGCCATCGGCCTGGCGGTTCGACAGGATCACGGCATCGGGGCCCAGCGCTTCACGCACCTTGCGCAGCGCATCGCGCGACGAGGCGCCCGTAAATTTCTTCACATTCATGACCGGCCTCCCACGGCGGGGGTGGCGCAATATTGGCTGAACTGTGTGACCATCATCGACTCCTGTTGCTTGAGTGCTGTCTTCCACATGGACACAGATCACCCGGACAGTTTCCATTATTAGCGATGCTTGCAGGAAACGATCGAAGGAACAGGACGGGAAAGTACCCGTTATTCAGTTTGCCGAGAGGAAATTGATGTTTATTTGACCAAAGGCAAGGGCCGGGGTCAGACCCGGCGGGTCAGACCCGGTACTAATGCTGTCAACTACTGCGCCCCCACCAGCGCCGTGACGCGGATGGTCTTGGTTTCCGGCACTTCCGCATGCGACAGCACTTTAAGCTGCGGCAAGGCGCGGCGCAGGAAGCGCGACAGCAAGGCGCGCAGCGGCGCCGGCACCAAGAGCACTGGCGTCAGGCCCAGCGCTTCCTGCTGCTGCGCAGCCAGGCCCGCCTGGTGCGCGATGGTGTCGGCCAGGCCCGGCTCGATGCCGGCGCCGTCGCCGCCATTGCCCATGGCTTGCATCAGCAGCCGCTCCAGGCGGCTGTCGAGGGTCATCACGGACAGTTCGGCCGAGCCGGGGAACAGTTGCTGCACGATGGCGCGGCCCAGGGCCACGCGCACCAGCGCCGTCAGGTCGTTCGGGTCTTGCGTGCTGACCGTATGCTCGGCCAGGGTTTCGATGATGGTGCGCATGTCGCGGATGTGCACGCCCTCGGCCAGCAGGTTCTGCAGCACCTTCTGCAAGGTCGACAGGGACAGCATCTTCGGCACCAGGTCTTCCACCAGGCGCGGCGACTCCTTGCCCAGGTGGTCGAGCAGCGATTGCACTTCCGCGCGGCCCAGCAGCTCGGAAGCGTGCGAAGTGATCAGGTGGTTCAGGTGCGTGGCCACCACGGTGCCTGCATCGACCACCGTGTAGCCCATCGATTGGGCCTGGTCGCGCAAGCTCGCGTCGATCCAGGTGGCGGGCAAGCCGAAAGCGGGGTCGTTCGTGGCCAGGCCCGGCAAGGTGCCGCTGGCCATGCCGGGATTAATCGCGAGGAACTGGCCGTTGAACGCTTCGCCCACGCCCACTTCCACGCCCTTGAGGGTGATGCGATAGGCGGACGGCTTGAGTTCCAGGTTATCGCGGATATGTACGGGCGGCGCCAGGAAACCCACTTCCTGGGCAAATTTCTTGCGGATGCCCTTGATGCGCTTGAGCAATTCGCCACCCTGCGTCTTGTCGACCAGGGGAATCAAACGGTAGCCCACTTCCAGGCCCAGGGTATCGACGGGCATGATGTCTTGCCAGCTGGCTTCTTCCTGCTCGGGCGCCACGGTCGCTTGCGGCACTTCGGCCGGTTTTTCGGCCGCCTCTTTTTCCTGCATGCGTTTCTTGCTGATCAGAAAGGCGGCACCGGCCAGCAGCGAGGCCAGCAACAGGAAGACCATGTTCGGCATGCCGGGAATGAGGCCCATGCCGCCGATGATGGCGGCGGTAATATACAGTACTTGCGGTTTCGCAAACAGCTGCCCCACCAGCTGGGTGCCGATGTCCTGTTCGCTGGCCACGCGCGAAACGACGATACCAGCCGCCGTGGAAATGATCAGCGAAGGAATCTGCGCCACCAGGCCGTCACCGATGGCCAGCAAGGTGTAGTTCTTGAGCGCGTCGGCAAAGCCCATGTCGTGCTGCAACAAGCCCACCAGCAAGCCGCCGACGATATTGATGACGGTAACCATGATGCCGGCGATGGCGTCGCCGCGCACGTATTTGCTGGCGCCATCCATGGCGCCATAGAATTCCGCTTCCTGCGCCACTTCCGTGCGGCGGCGGCGCGCTTCGTCTTCACCGACCAGGCCGGCATTCAGGTCGGCATCGATGGCCATCTGCTTGCCAGGCATGGCGTCCAGCGCGAAGCGGGCGCCCACCTCGGCGATACGGCCCGCGCCCTTGGTCACCACGGTAAAGTTGATGATCGTCAAAATGATGAACACGACGATACCGACCGTGTAGTTGCCGCCGATCAGGAAGTGACCGAACGCCTCAATCACTTTACCGGCCGCGTCGGCGCCCGTATGGCCCTCCGTCAGCACCACGCGCGTGGACGCCACGTTCAGCGACAGGCGCAGCATGGTCGACACGAGCAGGATGGTCGGGAAGGCCATGAAGTCGAGCGGCTTGACCGTGTACAGCGCCGTCAGCAGCACGATGATCGACAGCGCGATATTGAAACTGAAGAAGATGTCGAGGATAAAGGCAGGCAGCGGCAGCACCATCATCGCCAGCAGCATGATGATGATGACCGGCGCGGCGATGCCCTTGCTGGCGTTGCCGCCCATTCCACTGAGCCAGGCTGGCATTCTCAGGCCGTTCATGGTGTACTTCCTTTATTATTGTCTGCCGCGCCTGCTGCGGGCGGTGTCTGCGATGCGGGGTTCTGCGGGTCAAGCTCGGGCGGCACGTCGAGCTTCTTCGGCTTGTCGGGACGCTCGCCCTGACCCTTGCCATAGCTGCGCAGCTGGAACACGTAAGCCAGCACTTCGGCCACGGCGCCATACAGCGCCTCGGGGATCTCGTCGCCGATATCCGTGTGCTTGTACAGCGCGCGCGCCAGGGCCGGCGCTTCCAGGATGGCAACCTTGTGTTCGCCGGCCAGTTCGCGGATCTTCGCCGCCACCTCGTCGATGCCCTTGGCCACCACCTGCGGCGCGCCGCGCGAATTCTCGCCATACTTCAAGGCCACCGCGTAGTGGGTAGGATTGGTCACCACCACGTCGGCCGTCGGCACATCGGCCATCATGCGGCGGCGCGACATTTCATGCTGCATCTGGCGTATCTTCGCCTTGATCTGCGGATTGCCGTCCGACTCTTTCGACTCTTGCTTGACTTCCTGCAAGGACATTTTCATCTTGTTGGCGTAGTGCCACATCTGGTACGGACCGTCGATGGCGGCAATCAAGCCCAGCGCGCCGACGATCAGCAAAAAGGCCGTGATCAGCAAGCTGATCAGATGAGCCGATCCGGCGCGCAAGGATTCCACCGACAAGCCCAGCACGGCGTCCTTTTGATGCTGCATCACCATCCAGGCGACGACGCCGACAACGAGGGTCTTGGCGATGGCCTTGAGCAATTCCACCAGCGCATTCTTCGAAAACATGTTGCCCAGGCCGCGAATCGGGTTGAGCTTGCCAAAATTGGGGGTGAACGCCTTGGAACTGAACAGCCAGCCGCCCACCAGCACGGGCGAGGCCAGGGCGACGAGCATGATGGCCAGCGCGTACGGCAGGCAAGTCAGCAAGACGGAGCCCACGTCGTAGCCGATGCGCAACATCATCGCATCGGGATTGAGTATCTGCTCCCGGTCCAGGGTCAGCCCGGAAACCATGACAGCCGTCAGCCGCCGCACGATGGCGTCGCCGGCAAACCACAGGCAGCAGCCGGACGCCATCAGCACAGTGAACGTTGCCACTTCACGCGATCGCGGAACGTCGCCTTCCTCACGCGCCTGCTCGAGGCGCTTCGGTGACGCGGCTTCGGTCTTTTCTGCGTCGCTGTCTTCCGACATCAATCAACTCCGGTGAAGTCCTGCGGCCTGGCTAGGCGCAATACGGACTGGGCATGTGGCATTATCGGTTCAATTACCGCAACGCCATCAAGGGAAAAGGAGGGCGAATCCCCTGCTTTTCCTTTGCCTAAATGAAACAGCCGCAGGCGCCCACTTCAAAGGAGACCGAAAAATGGTCAGGGCAAGGCGCAGCCCCGAAGACAGTACGAACAGTACGGCGAGGGGTTGCAACGCAGTCATGGCCATTTTCTCGGGGTTCCTAACGGCTTTTTCTCGCCTCGGCCTGTTTCACGGTCTGCTCGATGGCGCCAAACAAGGACTTGCCGTCGTCCCCCAGCATCTCCAATCGAACAACATCACCAAACAACAGAAATGGCGTGCTGGCGACGCCATCGGCGATCATCTCCTGGTTACGTCGTTCAACGATGCTGGAAAACCCCTTCTTGACTTCCTTGTTGGCGACCCCGCCCGCGCTGACCACGCTGCCGGCGCGCGCGTTGCGCGTCTGGCACAGATGGGCGAGCAATTGCGGGTAATTGAACGCCATGTCGGCGCCCGCGTGGGGCTGGCCCGTCAACTTGCCGTTCAGGCTGCAGCGCAGGGCGTGATGCACCTTGCCGCCGCGCCAGGCATCGCCCAGCTCGTCAGGCGTGATGGCGACAGGGGAGCAGGCCATGGCCGGTTTCGCTTGCAGGAAACCATAACCACTCGCCTGCTCGTCCGGCACTAGGTTGCGCAGGGTGATGTCGTTGACCAGCATCAATAGCTTGATGTTCAGGTGCGCCTGGTCGGGCGTGGAGCCCATGGCCACATCGTCCGTGATGGCGGCGATGCCTGCCTCGTAATCGATGCCCCATTGCTCGTGCGCCAGGATGATCTCGTCGTGGGCACCGAGAAAATCGTCGCTGGCGCCCTGGTACATGCGCGGTGCGTCGCGCAAGTTGGCCGGTACCTCGCGGCCTGCGGCCTTGCAGGCCCGCTCGATCTGCGGCAGGTAGGAGGCGCCGGCAACGCGCAGGCTGCTGCGCGGCAAGGGCGCCATGCAGTTGGCGGGGTCGAACTCGAAGGCGCGATGGCCGCGGCCGCTATTGATGGTCTGGTACAGCAAATCGAGCTGGGGCGCGATGAAACTCCAGTCGTCGAGCGCCTTTTGCAGGCTCGAGGCAATGCCATCGGCCAGATGGGCCGTTTTCAGGTCGCGCGAGACGACAGCCAGCTGGCCGTCGCGCGTGCCATCCTTCAGGGTAGCTAATTTCATGGGCGGGAAACTTCGTCAAATGCAGGCAATGGAGGCTAAAGACGCCAAAAAGCCGGGGCATCCCCGGCTTTGGCGATCAGGAAGGGACTAGGCCAGGAGCGCGATCTGCTCGGGCGTGAGGTAGCACCACTCGCCTTCGGCGATGCCCAGCGATTCCAGGGTCAGGCTGCCGATGGCGGAACGGTGCAGCGCGCTGCAATGGTTGCCGGCGGCGGCCAGCATGCGCTTGACCTGGTGGTATTTGCCTTGCTCGAGCACGATTTCCAGCTGGTGCTCGCCCCGCTTGACGCAGACGAGGGCCGCCAGCGGGGCCGGTTCGTCGTGCAATTGCACGCCAGCCAATAGCAGGGCCACCAGTTCATCCGTTACGGGTTCTTGCGTGGTGGCCTGGTAAATCTTGGGAACGTGGCGCTTCGGCGACGATTGTGCATGGATAAACGGGCCATCGTCGGACATCAGCAGCATGCCGGTCGTATCGTGGTCGAGCCGGCCGACGGGCTGGACTTCGCGCCAGGTGAATTGTTCCGGCAGCAAGGTCAGCACGCCAGGGTGATGGCTGGGCTTGCGCGAGCATTCGAAGTTGGCAGGCTTGTTCAGCGCCAGGTACAGGTGCTGGCGGACCACCCACTCTTCTTCGAACACGTGCAGCACCAGGCCTTCGGTCTCGACGGTGGTGCGGTAATTGGTCTGGGTGACGCCATCGATGACGACATCGCCATCCTCGATGAGGGAACGACAATATTTACGGGTGCCAAAACCCTGCGATTGCAGGATGCGGTCTAGGGATAATTTACTCATGGGCGTGACTTTACCAGAAGCGGCTGGCAGCGTGAAGCGGCGGCACCTGGCGCCCGCGCGGCGGTCCAGGCAGCATGAAACCATGGCACACGCAGAAATACCAAAAAGAACAAGGTGAGATTTGGCGAGAAATGGTTGATTCCTTTGAGAAATATCAAGCGCTCGGAATATCGCATTGATAGACTGAAACTTCGGTAGGAATCCGCCTAACGAGCTTTAGGAATAATAACCAGGCAACGACCCACAAGGACATTGTATGAAGCATACCGATACCATCGCCTTACAAGGCAGCATCGCCGACATGCGCCAGCGCATCGCTGCGGAACAGGCGGCCATGCACAAAGTCAGACTCGGCGTGGCACGCTGGAGCAGCACCCCTGCGCCGCAGGATGCGGACGCGCCGCCATCGCCAGCCAGCCAGACGCACTGGCATGCCGAGGCGCAATGCCATTTCATGTGCTGGCTGGAACTGGGTGGTTTTGCGCACGCGGATGCGGACGCGGACGCGGAAACCGACAGCGTGACCGCGCCTGCCATGGCGGACATACCGTCCGACACCAACGCCAGCGTCGGCGCTGCGGCAGCCAGGCAGCCGCTGCCCGCGCACTGCAACGGCTGCGCCGTCTGAGCGCGGCCCGTCCGACCAGCCATGCCCTGCCTTCGCATGCCTGCCTTGCCAGCGCACCCAGCCCCATCCGCCGACACCGGCCCATCCAGCACACACAAAAGGAAACGGCGGCATTGCGCCGCCGTTCCCAAGCCCCATCGGGACTTTAGTGAGGAATGTAAATTCACTCAAAACCACATCTGCGATGCGGCGAGTAGTTCCAAGACCTGCCAATCAAGTTAGTACTGACAACATAGTTGATATATCGCCCCTCCTTGAAAAGAACTACGCTTTCACTATAGCCCAAGCAGCCCCGTTTTCAAGCCAATTTACCACCTTATTGAAAATCATTCTCGATTGGCTTGCCTGCCAGCCAAGAGTGATGTCTTCAACGCAACGCCGGTTGTGACTGCTGCACGGCCGCCTTCATGGCGCCCGCACCCATGGCGGCGCCAAACTTTTTGAGCACCCGTTCCGGCAAGCCTTCATGCTGCGTGTAGTCGACGATGTCTTCCGCCTTGACGATATCGCGCGCCACGCTGTCGACCGTGCCGAAATCGTCGGCCAGGCCCATTTCCACGGCTTTCGCGCCCGTCCAGTACAGGCCGGAGAAGGTATCGGCCGTTTCCTTCAGGCGCTTGCCCCGTCCCGTGCGCACGACGTCGATGAATTGCTGGTGGATTTCATTGAGCATGCTCTGCGCATACGCCTTGTGTTTTTCCGTCAGTGGGCTGAACGGGTCCATGAAGCCCTTGTTCTCGCCCGCCGTCAGCAAGCGGCGCTCGACGCCGACCTTTTCCATCACGCCCGTGAAGCCGAAGCCATCCATCAGCACGCCGATGGAACCGACCACGCTGGCCTTGTTGACGTAGATGCGGTCGGCGGCGGCGGCGATGTAATAGCCGCCCGAGGCGCACATTTCATCGACCACCACATATAAAGGCTTGTCCGGATAGCCCTTGCGCAGGCGTTGCATCTCTTCGACGATCATGCCGGCCTGCACGGGACTTCCGCCCGGACTATTAATATGCAGCACCACGGCCACCGAACCGGCATCGGAAAACGCCTTGTCCAGCGCGGGGATGACGACGGCGGCCGAGCCGCTGCCTTCGGACTCGATGGCGCCGCTGATGTCGATCAGGGCCGTGTGGCGGCCCAGGGTTTCGCTGTCGTCGGCCGTGTTGTAGTCATAAAACACCCACAGGGCGAACAGCACGATCAGCAGGCTGAAGACCTTGAAAAAGATGCTCCAGCGGCGGTGTGCGCGTTGCTCTTGCAAAGTGGCAAATACCAGCTTTTCCAGCACGTCGCGCTCCCAGTGTCCCGCAGGGGCGCCGTGGCCGGCGGCTGGCGCGCTGCTGGCCAGCTTGTCATTCGTGTTATCGCTCATGGTTCACTTTGCTTAAATTACAGAAAGCCCGTCCCGGCCTCAGGCCGGCAGTGGCTGGACATATTCGTCGGGTTGCCAGTACAGCTGGCCATCGCGCTCGGCCACGGCGATCGGACGCAGGCGTCCGCCCTTGCAGGGGCCGCCCGCGCAGTAGCCGCTTTCCGGCACATAGATGGCGCCATGCGTCGAACACATCAGGTACAAGCCGCTGGACTCGAAAAACTCGCCTTCAGCCCAGTCCAGCTCGATCGGCACGTGGGCGCAGCGGTTCAGGTAGCCATACGCCTTGCCGCCATGACGCACGACAAAACCGGTGGTCGCTTCGCCACCGGCCGAGACGGGAAAGCGCACGCCCTTGCCGCCATCGGCCACGGCGTCGGCGGCGCAAATGAATACATCGACAACATCGTTCATCATGCGTGCTCGCTCAGCCATTGATGCAGGTCGGCCACCGTGGCGGCCGAATACAGGGGATGGCAAGCTTGCAACTGCTCGACAGGATGCGCTCCATACTCTACGGCAATACTGGCCGCGCCTGCATTGCTTGCCATCAACAAATCATGACTGGTGTCGCCGATCATCACGGTGCGGCGCATATCCTGCCCCAGTTCGCGCGTCAGCTCCTGCAGCATGGCCGGATGGGGCTTGGAAAAGGTTTCGTCAGCACAACGCGTCGCATCGAACAGGGACAGCAGCTTGACGGCATTCAGGGAGCGGTTCAGGCCGACGCGGCTCTTGCCCGTGGCCACCGCCAGGAAATACGCCTGCTGCGACAAATCCTGCAGCATCTCGTAGACGCCGGGAAACAAGGCCAGCTCATGGTCGCGCGACAAGTAGTGATAGCGGTAGCGCTCGGCCATGCGCGCATGGAATTTCGGCTCCACGTCGGGCATCACCAGCTGCATGGCTTCCTGCAAGCCCAGGCCAATCACGTGCGAAGCGAGCAACTCGGTGGGAATTGGCAAGCCCAGGTCTTTGGCCGACGCCTGGATGCACTTGACGATGGTCGAGGTACTGTCTATCAGGGTACCGTCCCAATCGAAGACGATCAGATCAAATTGCTTTCTTGCCATGTTTCCCGACGGCATAGCCGTCGGCTCCTTGAGAATGAATAATGGCCTGACTATCTTGTGGATAGTCCCGGCCACACTTAACGTGGGGCAACGGCCAATGGTTTGCCCAAGCTTACCAAGAAACGTTCGCATTCGGCAGCCAGCGGCGCGTTCAGGGTCATCGTCTTGCCCGTTTCCGGATGCGTAAACGTGATCTGGTGCGCGTGCAGGAACATGCGTTTCAGGGCGCCGCGCGTGCTGTCGGCTTTCAACAGCGCACGGTTGAGGGCAAAGTCGCCATATTTATCGTCGCCGGCGATGGGAAAACCGGACGAAGACAGGTGCACGCGGATCTGGTGCGTGCGTCCCGTCTTCAATTCCGCTTCCAGCAAGGCGAAGTTGTGATATTTATGCAACAGTGAAAACACCGTGTGCGACGCCAGGCCATCGGCCTGCACGGCCACCCGTCGCTCGCCTTCGGCCGTCGTATATTTATGCAGCGGCAACTTGATATGCTGGCGCGCATTCTTCCAGTCGCCGGCCACCAGCACCAGGTAGCGCTTGTCGGTGACGCCATCGCGCATCTGCTCGTGCAAGTTCGTCAACGCCGAGCGTTTCTTTGCCAGCAACAGCAGTCCGGACGTGTCGCGGTCCAGGCGGTGCACCAGTTCCAGGAACTTGGCGTCGGGGCGCGAAGCGCGCAATTGCTCGATCACGCCGAACGACACGCCCGAGCCGCCATGCACGGCCACGCCGGCCGGCTTGTCGATGACGAGCAGCTGCGCATCTTCAAAGATGATCTTGAATTCGGCGGCCGGCGCGCCCGTGGGCGCCTTTTCGGCCACGCGCACGGGGGGAATGCGCACCACGTCGCCGGCGGCGAGACGGTACAGCTGATCGATACGGCCTTTATTAACCCGCACTTCTCCCGATCGCAAGATCCGGTAGATGTGGCTTTTAGGCACTCCCTTGCACACTCTTAATAAGTAGTTGTCGATGCGCTGGCCTGCTTCTTCCTCGGCGATCGTTACGAATTGGGCTTGCGGCTGAACCGGGGGTGTTGAAGGGGGAACAACATCATTTTGACTCTTCATTTACTATGTCTTCCCAGAAATCTCTCTAAGTCCTTCATTTTGAATATATAATTGTTTTTGCTGCGGCCCTGGCTGCTGCGAGTGTAAGAATAAAAGCACATTTTACACAGGGGCGTCTCCACCGGCCTCGCCAAATTGCAAATTCGGTGGAAAAAAATGTATATGCACCATCCCTGCGCGAATCAAGGTTGCACCGTAGTTGTAATCGGATAACGCGTGGAGATGCTGAAGTGAGTGTATTGGATTATAAGGATAAGTACCCGTTAGCGCGACTTATCGAGTCGGGCTCGCGGGTTGATGAAGTTGATAACGCTTGCCGTTTTCGCCAAACCCCGTATGCGGCCACAATACTGAGGGTTGTCGATGAATAGGCTGAGGCCAAGCCTCGCCATCGCGATCCCTGTAATGAGCCGGCTTACGATTTGGCTCTGAATTTGCTGACCACTTGCATTCTCTGCCCCCGACATCCGGGCTGCTTCAGATGAGTTGCAAGTGTCCTGTGCACTCGGCATGACGATCGACCTCACCGCGCCTGTTGCGGCCGTAACGTATACCTCGTACGCGTTGTTGCTCCGCACGCCTAGGCATTTCCCCCGCCAGCACTCCCGTTCTCGCATATATCCCTGTACTTCGCCGCTTCCCCGGAAGCGGCTTTGAGATGGCCTACGGGTCGCGGAGTTATAAAAATGAAACGCATGTTGTTTAATGCCACGCAGCAAGAAGAACTGCGCGTAGCGATTGTCGACGGACAAAAACTGATCGACATCGATATCGAGACAGCCGGGCGCGAACAGCGCAAATCCAACATCTACAAGGGCGTGATCACGCGCATCGAGCCATCGCTCGAAGCGTGCTTCGTCAGCTATGGCGAAGACCGCCACGGCTTCCTGCCTTTCAAGGAAGTTGCCCGCACGTACTTCCGTGAAGGCGTGGACGTGCGTAACGCTTCCGTCAAGGAAGCGCTGCGCGAAGGCCAGGAAATCATGGTCCAGGTGGAAAAGGAAGAGCGCGGCAACAAGGGCGCCGCCCTGACCTCGTTCGTCTCGCTGGCCGGCCGTTACCTGGTCCTGATGCCGAACAACCCGCGTGGCGGTGGCGTATCGCGCCGCGTGGAAGGTGAAGAGCGCCAGGAATTGCGCGAAACCATGGATAAACTGGACTTGCCTGCTGGCATGTCCGTCATTGCCCGCACGGCAGGCATCGGCCGCAACGTCGATGAGCTGCAGTGGGACTTGAATTACCTGATGCAACTGTGGCGCGCCATCGAAGGCGCCGGCAAGTCGGCCAACGGCGCCTTCCTGATCTACCAGGAATCGTCGCTCGTCATCCGCGCCATCCGCGACTACTTCCAGCCCGACATCGGCGAGATCCTGATCGACACCGACGAGATCTACGACCAGGCGCACCAGTTCATGAGCCACGTGATGCCCGACATGGTGCACCGCGTAAAACGCTACAGCGACGACGTGCCGCTGTTCTCGCGCTTCCAGATCGAACACCAGATCGAAACGGCCTACAGCCGCACCGTGCCGTTGCCATCGGGCGGCGCCATCGTGATCGACCACACGGAAGCGCTGGTGTCCGTCGACGTCAACTCGGCCCGCGCCACGCGCGGCTCGGACATCGAGACGACCGCCTTCAACACCAACTGCGAAGCGGCCGAAGAAGTGGCCCGCCAGCTGCGTCTGCGCGACTTGGGCGGCCTGATCGTCATCGACTTCATCGACATGGAAGTGGCGAAGAATCAGCGCGAAGTGGAACAGCGTCTGAAAGATGCGCTGCACCATGACCGTGCCCGTGTACAAATGGGCAAGATTTCCCGCTTCGGCCTGATGGAACTGTCGCGCCAGCGCCTGCGCCCTTCGCTGTCCGAAGGCTCGCACGTGACGTGCCCGCGCTGCTCCGGCACCGGCCACATCCGCGATACGGAGTCGTCCGCCCTGCAGGTGCTGCGCATCATCCAGGAAGAGGCGATGAAGGAAAACTCGGCCACCATCCACGTGCAGGTGCCCGTGGACGTGGGCGCCTTCCTGCTGAACGAAAAGCGCGGCGAAGTACTGAAAATCGAGAACCGCCACCGCATCGCCGTGATCCTGATTCCGAACAAGCATCTGGAAACGCCGCACTACAAGCTCGAGCGCATCAAGCACGACGATCCGCGTCTGGAAGACAGCCAGGCCAGCTACAACCTGGCTGAAAGCGCTGAAACCGACATGGCTTACAGCAAGCGCCAGAAGGAAGAAGCCAAGCCGCGCCAGGAAGCCGTCGTCAAGACGATCACCCCTGACCAGCCGGCACCGCTGGTCGAGCGCAAGCCCGTCGAAGCGAAACCGGCTCCCGTGGCCGCGCCTGCCGCACCACAGGGCTTGATCGCCAAGATCATCAGCTTCTTCACCGGCGCCCCGGCACCGGTGGCACCGGCACCCGCCCCTGTCGCACCAGCCAAGCCGGCCGGCGCCGACCGCGGCGACCGCAACAGCCGTGGCCCGCGTGGCCGTGGCCGCAACGGCAAGCCTGGCCGCGAAGAACGCGAACCGGGCCAGGGCCGTCCAGCCCAGGACGATGCAGCAGCGGAAGCACTGGAAAAAGCGGCACGTCCGCCACGCCCACCGCGTCCGCCACGCGAACCGCGTGAAGCCCGCGAAGGCGGCGATGCAACGGCAGCGCCACGCGAACGGGGCGAACGTCCTGAGCGCGCCGAGCGTCCGGAACGCGCAGAACGTCCAGAGCGCGCCGAACGTCCGCCACGCCAGCCACGCGAAGGCCGCGAACCACGCGCCGACAAGGCTGTTGTTGCTGAAGTGAAAGCTGAAGAGCTGGCACTGGTTGGCGCCACCGCCAGCGCAGTGAATGTCATCGTGCCGTCCAACGGCCCGGAATCCGACGCCGCACCGGCGAACCTGCTGAAAGCGCCGGCCAATGCCGGTCCTGAAGGCGAAGAGACGGAAAACGACGTGGAAGGCGAAGAACCGCGCCGCCGCCGCCGCCGTGGTGGCCGCAACCGCAACCGCCGCGACCGCGAAACGGGCGAGCTGATCGAATCGGCAAACGGTGAAAACGAAGGCCAGGACGCACCGGTAATCAGCTTCACGGTTGCTCCGGCGCCGGAAGCTGCCGCCGATGCCGCTCCAGTAGCCGTCGTGGCTGCCGCCGCTGTCGTCGCCGTCGCTGCGCCAGTGGAAGCTGCTGCCGAAACCGCCCCTGCCGTCGTGGCTGAAGTGGTCGAAGTGGTCGAAATCGCCAAGGTCGCGGACATCGCCAAGGTCGAAGAAGCCGCACCAGCCGCTGAAGTGATCGTAGCGCCAGCCCCTGTGGAAGCGGCTGCAGCGCAAGCTGAACCAGCCGCTGCCGAACCAGTGCCAGCTGCCGAGTACAGCTTTGCCGAGAAAACGGAAGCTGCACCGGCGCAAGCGCCTGCTCCAGCGGAAGTCATCGTCGAAGCGGCGCCAGTCGTGGAAACGGTTGCTGTCGTGGAAACCGTCGCCGTAGCTGAAGAAGCGCCAGTCGCCGAAGCGGCACCGGCCGTGGTGGAAGCGGCCCCGGTGGTTGCCGAAGTGGCTCCCGCCCCTGTTCCTGCACCTGCTCCGGCGCCACCCCCTGTGGCGGCTCCTGCTCCGGCTCCTGCTCCTGCTCCGGCTCCTGCTGCGCCAGTCGCCGCGCCGCTGGACTTGAGCGCAGTGCTCGGTTCGGCCGGCCTGACCCTGGCTGCCACCGATCCGGAAAAACTGCGCCTGGCGCAGGAAGCGGCTGCCAAGGCAGTTGCTCCCGTGCGCAAGCCGCGCGAACGCAAGCCATTGCCGCCGCAATCGGATGAGCCGTTGATCCAGGTCAACACGCAACGTCCATAAGCGCGCCGGGTTCGCCCAGCCGCCAATGATGAAAGGGGAAGCTCAGGCTTCCCCTTTTTTACGTCCACTTCTTTGCCAGCCATCCGCCCGCCATGCACGAGAACGCCAATCAAGCTCCCGCCCCCGTCAGCCTGCGCAGCGCCTTCCGCTACTGGCTCAAGCTCGGTTGCGTCAGTTTTGGCGGCCCGGCCGGGCAAATCGCCATGATGCATGCGGAGCTGGTGGAAAAGCGACGCTGGATTTCCGAGCAGCGCTTCCTGCACGCCCTCAACTACTGCATGCTGCTGCCGGGGCCGGAAGCGACCCAGCTGGCCATCTACATCGGCTGGCTGATGCACCGCACGCGCGGCGCCCTGGTGGCGGGCCTGCTGTTTTTGCTGCCCTCGCTGCTGGTGCTGATCGTGCTGTCCTGGCTCTACATGGCGTATGGCCATGTGGGCGCCATTGCCGGCGTCCTGTACGGCATCAAGCCGGCCGTCGTCGCCATCGTGCTGGCGGCCGCCTGGCGTCTGGGCCGGCGCACCTTGCGCAGCCCCGGCCTGATCGCCATCGCGGCGGGCGCATTTGTCGCCATCGCCGCGCTACAGCTGCCATTTCCGCTGATCGTGCTCGCCGCCGCCCTGCTGGGCATGGCGGGCGGCCGCTGGCTGCCGGGCCACTTTCATCTGGGCGGCACGCAACATGTCGGCGCAGCCCGCTACGGCGCAGCCCTGATCGATGACGACACGCCCACGCCGGAGCACGCGCGCTTCAGCTGGCCGCGCCTGCTTGGCACGGCCGCCGTGGGCCTGGCCCTGGCCTTCCTCGCCTGGCTGGGCCTGGCGCTGGCGGGCGGCGCGGACCAGCCGCTGGCGCAGATGGGCGTGTTTTTCAGCAAGGCGGCCCTGCTCACGTTTGGCGGCGCGTATGCCGTGCTGCCCTACCTGGTGCAGGGCACCGCCGAGCACTACCACTGGATCACCAGCGCGCAAATGATGGATGGCCTGGCGCTGGGCGAAACGACGCCCGGCCCCCTGATCATGATCGTCGCCTTCATCGGTTTTGTCGGCGGCTGGAGCCATGCCGTGACAGGGGAGCAGCTGTGGCTGGCGGGCGTGTGCGGCGCGCTCGTCGCCAGCTGGTTCACCTTCCTGCCCTCGTTCATCTTCATCCTGGCCGGCGCGCCGCTGGTGGAAGCGTCGCGCGGCAATTTGCGCCTGAGCGCGCCCCTGACGGCCATCTCGGCAGCCGTGGTGGGCGTCATCGCCAGCCTGGCGCTGTTCTTTGGCCGCCATGTCTTCTGGCAAGAAAACCCGCTGCCGCACTGGGACTGGCTGGCGATGTTCATCGCGCTGGCGGCCGGCGTGGCGCTGATCAGGTTTCAAGTGGGCACCATCAAATTGCTGCTCGCCTGTGCCATCTTCGGCCTCGTGCTATCGTATCTGCCTTGAACGACTCAACGTAAGTGGTATCACCTTTCATGGCTGACAAGATTATCTACCTCGCCGAAGCCCGCAACGGGGCACCGGCGATCCCTGCGCAGCTGGAAAGCCCCAGCGGCAATGTGGCCGACAGCCTGGGCCGGCCCTTGCACGACTTGCGCATCTCGATTACCGACCGCTGCAATTTCCGTTGCGTGTACTGCATGCCGAAGGACGTGTTCGACAAGAACCACGTGTATCTGCCGCACACGGATTTGCTGTCGTTCGAGGAAATCACGCGCATCGCGCGCCTGTTCGTCGCGCACGGGGTGGAAAAGATCCGCCTGACGGGCGGCGAACCGCTGCTGCGCAAGAATATCGAAAAGCTCATCGCCATGCTGGCCGAACTGCGCACGCCGTCGGGCCAGCCGCTGGACCTGACCTTGACAACCAACGGCTCATTACTGGCAAGAAAGGCGCAGGCGCTCAAGGATGCGGGCCTGAACCGGGTCACCGTGTCGCTCGATTCGCTCGACGACGCCACCTTCAAGCGCATGAACGATGTGGACTTTGCCGTGGCCGACGTGCTGCACGGCATCGATGCGGCGCACCAGGCAGGACTCGGCCCCATCAAGATCAACATGGTCGTCAAGGCCGGCATGAACGAGCAGGAAATCGTGCCCATGGCGCGCCACTTCAAGGGCACGCCGTACATCCTGCGCTTCATCGAATACATGGACGTGGGCGCCTCGAACGGCTGGAACCTGCAAGAAGTCATCCCTTCCTCAGAAGTCGTGCGCCGTATCGGCGCGCAGATGCCCTTGCTGCCCATCAACCCGAACTACACGGGCGAAACGGCGGCGCGCTGGCGCTATGCGGATGGCAGCGGCGAAATCGGCCTCATTTCCAGCGTCACGCAAGCGTTCTGCGCCGACTGCAGCCGCGCCCGCCTCTCGACCGAAGGCAAGCTGTACACGTGCCTGTTCGCCAGCAGCGGCCACGACTTGCGCAGCCTGCTGCGCGGCGGCCACAGCGATGCGGAAATTTCCTCGGCCGTGGCGCAGCTGTGGCGTGGCCGCGGCGACCGCTATTCGCAATTGCGCACCAGCCAGACGGATTTGACGGGCGGCGCACTTGAGCACGGTAAAAAGAAAGTGGAAATGTCGTACATCGGCGGCTGAATCGGGAGCGGCGCACGCCTGCCGCTGCTACCATGGCGTATGCATCCACATTTTCGCCTCTCATGATCAATCAACACGACATTACCGGCCTGATCCTGGCCGGCGGCCTCGGCACGCGCATGGGCCAGCGCGACAAGGGCATGCTGCCCCTGCATGGCCAGCCCCTGGTCCGCCACGTGCTTCAGCGCCTGGCGCCGCAAGTGGGCCAGCTGGCCATCAGTGTCCATGCGGATGCCGGAGATTATGCGCGCTTCGGCCTGCCCGTGTGGCCCGATGCGCTGCCCGGCCAGCTCGGTCCGCTGGCAGGCTTGCACAGCGGCATGCAGCATGCCACCGCCCCCTATCTGCTCACCGTGCCGTGCGACTCGCCATTGCTGCCGCACGACCTGGCAGCGCGCCTGGCCGCCGGCCTGGCCGAGCACAATGCGGACCTGGCCATCGCCGTCACCGAGGACATCGATCCCGCGACGGGCCAGACGGTGCGCCGTCCGCACCCCGTCTTCTGTCTCGTCAAGACTTCCGCCCTGTCCCAGCTCGATGCGTATCTGCGCGGCGGAGAGCGCCGCATGCGCACCTGGCATGGCCCCTTGAAACTGGCCGAGGTGCTCTTCGAGAACAATAGCGCGTTCGGCAACATCAATACCCCGGACGAGCTGGCGGCCCTGCAGGCGCAGGGCCTGTCCGTGCCGATGGCGCAAGCCATCCTGGCCGACACCGTCGCGCCTGTCGCCGAGATCGAGGAACTGCCGCTGCCGCAAGCGTTCGAGCGCATCCTGGCGGCCGACATCATCTCGCCCATCAGCGTGCCCGCTCACGACAATTCCGCCATGGATGGCTACGCCCTGCACGGCGCCGACCTCGGTGGCGACACTGCTGTCACCCTGGCCGTGGTCGACACCATCCTGGCCGGGCGTCCAGGCACGGTCAACATTGGACGCGGCCAATGCGCGCGCATCATGACGGGCGCCGTCATGCCGGACGGCTGCGACAGCGTGGTGCCGCAGGAACTGGTGCAGCACGCCAGCGCACAGCACATCACCGTGGCGCCGGACTGCATCCGCCCCGGCGACAACCGCCGCTTCAAGGGCGAAGACCTGATGCAGGGCCAGCCTGCCCTGCTGCAGGGCAAACGCCTGGGTCCTGCGGAACTGGGGCTACTGGCTTCGCTGGGCATCGCCACGGTGCCCGTGCGCCGGCGCCTGCGCGTGGCCTTCTTTTCCACCGGCGACGAATTGCGCTCGATCGGCGAGCCGCTCGACGCGGGCTGCATCTACGACAGCAACCGCTACACCCTGCTGGGCATGCTGACCCGCCTCGGCTGCGAAGTGCTCGACATGGGTATCGTCAAGGACAATCCGCAAGCGCTGGAAGCGGCCCTGCGCGGCGCCTGCGCCTCGGCCGACGTCATCATCACGTCGGGCGGCGTGTCCAGCGGCGCGGCCGATTTTACGCGCGACATCCTCGCGCGCCTCGGTGAAGTGGCCTTCTGGCAAATCAACATGCGCCCGGGCCGCCCCATGGCCTTCGGGCGGATTGCCAGCGAAGGCGAATCGGCACTACTGCTGGGCCTGCCCGGCAACCCCGTGGCCGTAATGGCGGCGTTTTATTTCCTCGCCCGCCCGACCCTGCTGCGCCTGATGGGCGCCGCTGCGGACACGGCCAGCCTGCCGCTGCTGCAGGTGGCGGCGCAAGCGCCCATCCGCAAGAAGCGGGGCCGCACGGAATACCAGCGCGGCATCGTCGAACGGGGCGCGGACGGGCGCCAGCACGTGCGCGTGACGGGAGCGCAAGGCTCCGGCATCCTGCGCTCGATGACGCAAGCCAATTGCATGATCGTGCTGCACGAAGCGCAAGGCCACGTGGCGGCCGGCGACCTGGTCGATATCGTGCTGTTCCATGGATTGACCTGATGTACTACCACCGACCAGGCTGACGCGCTGGCCGGGCCGCATTCCACGCTGCGTCACCTGCGTTTCGCCCTCCTCTTCATAACGGCCCGCCCTGCGCGGGCCGTTCGCATTTCCCCTTCGCAATCAATTTATCCTGCACGGCAACTGTTCGGCTATCAAGATAAAAATATTAATCATTTCCACAACGAATAAATCAATAAAGACAACACTAATTGTAATAATTTTATTTATTAGTTGATATTGAAGTTTCTTTGGTGATAACATTCAAACTTGTATAAAATTCAATTTTGATATTGTTTTCATGAGGAAACTAACAATGAGACACAGCTCATGGATCGCGGGAGCCAGCATGCTGGGCGTGGCATGCCTGCTTGCTACCTTGTCCCTGGCGCCCTTGACCGCCAGCGCGAAAGGCATCGCGCGCGCCGGTGTGCTGGATAACTGTAACTGGAACCGTCCAGGCGTCGACCCGTTCATGGGTGACGTGGTGGCGGCGGTAGACCGCTATACGGATATCGCGCCGCCAGTGCGCGAACAATTGAAGGAGCGCATGCGCGCGCGCCAGTATGATGAGATCGTGGTGATCAGCCGCGACGCCATCCGCGGCAAGGGCAACTACAACACGCGCATCAGCGACATGCATTTCGGCCCTGGCCGCGTTTGCCGCAATGTCACACGTGCAGGCTGGAGCGAACAGATGCAGGAACGGGGACTCGTGTATTGCGTACAGGGCCAGTGCATCCTCGTGCCGACGATTTGCCGTAACGTCAGCCGTATCACGCAGGCACCCGCGTCGGCGCCGCCGGCGGCAGGCGCCGCGCCCGGCGGTGCAGCGCCTGTTGCGGCCGCCCCCGCCGCCCCGGAAGCGGCAGGCGTGCCACTGATCGACAATCCCGACGCCTTGCGCGGCGGTTCTTTCACGGGCGGCGCCATGCCGCCCGAGGTGGCCAGCATTCCATTACTGCCTTTCAACAATTATGTGCGCACCGTCGGCGGCATCACGCCGCCGGCCGGCATGGGCGGCGGCGGTGGTGGCGGCGGTCTGCCGCCGGACCAGGGCAGCAGCATCATCGTGCCGCCCACCGTGATCATCCCCACCTTTCCGCCCACGGTGCCGACGGTCTTGCCGGCCGTGCCCGAACCGCAAACCTGGGCCATGCTGCTGGCGGGACTGGCGCTGGTCGGTTACAGCGCGCTGCGCCGCCGCACTGTGCGGGCGGCCTGAGGCGGCGCGCTACTCGCCGTCGACGGCGTCCGCCTTACCCAGCAGCAAGGCGGCCGCCTCGCCCGGCAAGGCTTCCACGGATTTCAATTTGCGCGCCATCTGCCGGCTGCGCACTTCCGCGCTTTCGATATTCTTCGCCGCCTTTTCCAGGGTCAGCCGGGTTTGCGACAGCACGTCGCCGAACTTGCCGAACTCCGTCTTCACGGCGCCCAGCACTTGCCACACTTCCGACGAGCGCTTTTCCAGCGCCAGGGTGCGGAAACCCATTTGCAGGCTGTTGAGCAAGGCCGTCAACGTGGACGGTCCGGCGATGCTGACCCGGTGCACGCGCTGCAATTCGTCGGCCAGGCCCGGGCGGCGCAACACTTCCGCATACAAGCCTTCCGTGGGCAGGAACAGGATGGCAAAGTCGGTGGTGTGCGGCGGCGCCAGGTATTTCTCCGCGATGGTTTTCGCTTCGCCGCGCACGGCCCGTTCCAGCTCGCGTCCGGCCAGGGCCACGCCGTCGGCATCGGCCCGCTCGGCCGCCTCGACCAGGCGCTCGTACTGTTCCTTGGGAAACTTCGCATCGATCGGCATCCACACGGGAGGGCCGCCATCGGAGAGGCCCGGCAATTTCAAGGCGAATTCCACGCGCGCGCCGCTGCCGGCCACGGTTTCCACGTTCTTCGCATACTGGTCGACAGTGAGTACCTGCTCCAGCAGCATTTCCAGCTGCACTTCGCCCCAGGTGCCACGCGTCTTCACATTGGTGAGTACCCGCTTCAAATCGCCCACGCCCAGCGCCAGCTGCTGCATCTCGCCGAGACCCTGGTGGACTTTTTCCAGCCGCTCCGACACTTGCTGGAACGACGCACTGAGGCGCGTTTCCAGGGTGGCGTGCAGTTTCTCGTCGACCGTCTTGCGCATCTCTTCCAGGCGTGCGCCATTGTCGGCCTGCAAATCGCGGATCTTGTTCTCGAGCGTGGCGCGCACTTCCAGCATGCGCTGCGCATTCGATTCCGTCAGTTGGGCCAGGGTTTGATTGGTACTCTCGGCAAAGCGCGCCAGGCTTTGCGCCTGCTCTTCGCGCCCGACTTTCCCCTGCGCCTGCATCTGCGTGCGCAGGCTGTCGAGCTGTTGCAAGGTCGCCGCCTGGAATTGCGCCAGGCCGGTGGCCAGGTCCTGGCGCGTCGCTTGCGCCGATGCCTGCAGTTGCAGCCGCACTTCGCGCTCGACCCGGTCGATGCGCTCCAGGCTTTGCTGCTGGTGCTGTTGCACCAGGGCCAGGGTGGTGGCACCATCGCCGGCCGCGCCACGCGGGCGCAGCAAGATCAATAGCAACAGGACGATGGCGACGATGGCGGCGCCCAGCAGGCTGTAAAACTCGATTGGGCTCATGGGTGTCAGTCAGGCTTGTTGCGCATCCAGTCGGCCGTCTGATAGAACGATTCCATCAGGCGTACGCGCAAGGATTCTTCGATGCCCGTGTCTTCCATGGCCCAGGCCATGGCGCGCAGCCACTGGTCGCGCTCGCTGGTGCCGATGGCGTAGGGCAAGTGACGGGCGCGCAGGCGCGGGTGGCCGAATTTCTCGATATACAAATCCGGTCCGCCCATCCAGCCCGTGAGGAAGAAATACAGCTTGTCGCGCGAGCCGTCCGTCGATGGCGGATGCATGACGCGGATGCCGGCGAACTCGGCTTCGAGCTCCATCAAGTCATAAAAACGGTCGACCATTTCGCGCAGCACGGGGGCGCCGCCGATGGTCTCGTACAGGGTGGGGGCAGTGGTATCAGTCATGGCCGCCATGATAGCGCAAGCGCTGGCGCCTCATGCGGCGGCAGCTGTCGCTGCCACAATAAAAAGCAATATACTTGACTACTCAAGCTTATATCAACTACTATGCAATCTTTAAACACGGGAAGATACAGCATGTCGACCACCGCAGAATCCCACTTGATGCGCAATACCAACTTCCGCTGGCTGCTGGGCGGCGGCCTCGTGTCCATGCTGGGCGACCAGTTCAGCATGCTGGCCCTGCCGTGGCTGGTGCTGAGCCTGACGGGCGATAGCCTCAGCCTGGGCATCGCCGTGGCCCTGATGGGCGCGCCCCGCGCCGTGCTCATCTTGTTGGGTGGCACGGTCGCCGACCGGCATTCGCCCCGGCGCGTACTGCTGGCAAGCAAACTGGCCAATGCCGCCATCCTGCTGGCGCTGGCCGGGCTGCTGCTGCTGGACCAGGCCAGCCTGGCGCTGGCGTATGCGGCCGCGCTGGCGCTGGGCATCGCTTCCGCCTTCGGCATTCCCGCCGGCACGGCCATCCTGCCGCAAGCCGTGCCGTCGCAGTCACTGCAAGCGGCCAACAGCCTGCAGATGGGTGCGCGCCAGTTGTCCTTGCTGGCCGGCCCCCTGCTGGCGGCGCTCGTGCTCGGCACCCACGATGGCGCCCGGCACACCGGCATGGCGGCGCTGGCCGCCGCCTTTGCCATCGATGCGCTGACGTTCCTGTTCTCGGCCTGGACCTTGCGGCAAGTCAGCCTGCGGCCACTGGCCGTGGCGGCGGCGCAGGGCATGTGGCGCGACATGGTGGCGGGCCTGGCCATGGTGTGGCGCGACATTCCCTTGCGCAGCTGCTATGTGTACTGGGCGGTGGTGGCCTTCTTCGTCATGGGGCCGCTGCAAGTGGCCTTGCCCGTGCTGGCCAGCGAGCGTCTGCACGGCGCCGCGGCGCTGGGTGTGCTGATGGGCACGCACGGTGCGGGCACCCTGGCCGGCATGCTGGCGTCCAGCCTGGGAGGCGCCTGGCTGCGCCGCCGCTTCGGCGCCACCCTGCTGCTGGTCGATGCGGTCGTGGGCCTGCTGCTGATGGCGCTGGGGCAAATCGGCACGGTCTGGCAGGGCGCGGCCTTGCTGGCCGTCACGGGAATGCTGGGCGGCTATGTGCAGGTAGCCATCTTTACGTGGATACAGCGGCGCGTGGCGCCCGCCATGCTGGGCCGGGCAATGGCACTGTTCATGGGCATCTTCCTGGGACTGGCGCCCCTGTCGGCGGCGGCCACGGGCGCGTTGCTGCGCCACCTGAGCGTGGGCGAGCTGTTCTGCGCTGGCGGCGCCCTGCTGCTGGCCGCCGCCGTGGCCGCCATCCTGTGGACGGACATCCCCCGCATCGGGACCGGCGATTACGCAGTCCAACCTTGAGGCAGTCACAGCATGGATAAAACACGACAAGCGGCCCTGAAAGCGGCCTACCGGCAACAAGCGCCCGCGCTGGGCATCATCGCGCTGCGCCACTTGCCCAGCGGACGCACCCTGCTCGAACGCAGCCGCAATGCCCCTGGCGCGCTGAACCGCCATCGCTTCGAACTGAACCTGGGCAAGCACCGCAATGCGCTACTGCAGGCGGACTGGCAACGCGACGGCGCGGCGGCCTTCCGTTTCGAGCTGCTCGATGCCGTCAAGGTGCCCGACGATCCCGCCTTCGATGCGGATGCCGAACTGGACGCCCTGCTGGCGCTGTACCAGGCACAGCTGCTGGAGCAGGGACAGGCACGCTATTGAGCGGCCATGCTTTACACTTGCGCACTCAAGCACTTCGCAGCGAATTGAAAGGACGTCATGATCGATCACACTCCCCCGCCGCCGGACGGTGCCAGCGCGCTGGACTTCTGCCTGCGCCTGGCGCGCGCCCAGGCCGTGCTGGTGCGCCGCTTCGACAGCATCCTGGGCAATCTGCATGGCCTGAGCTTCAGCGATTATCAATTGCTGTACCACTTGCAGCGCGCGCCTGGCGGCCGCCTGCGCCGCATCGACCTGGCCGAACGCCTGGCGCTGACGGCGTCCGGCATCACGCGCTCCTTGATGCCGCTGGAAAAAATCGGCCTGGTGGCGCGCCAGGCCGATGCGCGCGATGCCCGCGTCGGCTATGCCGTCATCACGGAAGCGGGACAAGCCCTGCTGCTCCACGCCGATGCGACAGCGCAGGCACTGGGCCAGGAATTGCTGGGCAGCGCCAGCGCGGAACAGCTGACACCGCTGTCCATGCTGCTGGCCGGCATCGCCGGCAGCCAGCCAGCGAACGGCTGACGCATCGCCCTTACACGAGCGCCAGCTTGCGCAGGCGCCGTGTCGACTGCCAGTGCTCCACGCCCGTTTCGTCGCGAATGGCGGCGCAGGCGGCCAGCACTCTTGCGCACTCATCCTCGCGCAAGCCCGCATTCAGGGTCAGGCGCACGATGGCGCGGTTCTTCGCCGTAGCCGGGGCACAAAACATGGCGCCGTAAATGCCGTGCCGTTCCAGCGCCTGGCGCAGGGCCAGGGTGGCCGGTTCGCCGCCAGCCTCCAGCGCCACGATCTGCTCCGTGCCATCGCTGACGTTGTAGCCCAGCTCGCGCAAGCCGTCACGCACCTGCAGCGTGTGGCGCCGCAAGGTGGCGCGGCGCTCGTCGGCGGCCATGATGAAATCGAGCGCCGCGCCCAGCCACGCCAGCTCATGCGCCAGCAGGCAGGAACTGAAGATGGCGGGGCGTGATTCGGACAAGAAATACCCCTTGAAGCGGCTGGAACAGCTGATGAAACCGGCCCGGCCCGCGAAGGCCTTGGCCAGCGATGCCGTGCGGAAATGCACGCGGTGGCCCAGTCCCCAGGCTTCCACCAGGCCCGCGCCCTGCGGGCCGTGCGTGCCCAGCGAATGCGACTCGTCGACCACCACCACGCAGTCGCTGCGCTCGGCGATATCGAGCAGCTCCAGCAGCGGCGCCAGGCTGCCGTTGGTGCTGTACAGGGCATCGACGACAATCACCCCGCGGCCATGCTTTGCCACCTGCCGCCGCAGGTGCGTCATGTCGTTGTGCAGGAAGGGCACGGCCTGGGCCTGGGCCGACAGCACGCCTTCCCACAGCGACGCGTGAGCCTGCATGTCCAGGTAGACGGGAATGCCGGGGCCGGCGATACACTGCAGCAAGCCGATGTTGGCCGCCATGCCAGACTGCGCCAGGATGCCATCCTCGCAGCCCATGAAGCGGGCCAGCCGGCTTTCCAGCCGGTGCTGTTCGCTGCCTTCCTGCAAGTACACGGCCGACATCAGCATGCCGCCCGCATGCGCCTGCAGGGATGCCACCTGCGCCGCCACCAGCGTCGGCTCGGCGGCGATGGACAGGTAGTCATTGCCGGCCAGGAAAATAGCATGGGCGGGGGTCGGTTGCCATGCATGGGGATGCTGGCCGCCCAGCAGTTTTTCGATGCGCGTGATGTGATGCGCATCCATGCGCCGCACGATGTAGTCGGGCAGGCAGTGTTCGGCACGGGCGAAAGATGGGGTATGCACGCTGGTAGCGATGGTCATGGTTTTTCTCCTAGGGAAAGGTTTGCTGCAAATTAAAGCCTTGACCGTGTTGCAAACCCATCCATTGACGTATATCAATGTCCGACGAGATAACCGTTCAACCAGGAAAATTTACGCGATGATAATGTTCTAAAGAGAATCTAGGCAGAGTCATGACGCAGCAATTGCAAGGACGATGGACACACTGGCGCAGGCGCCTGCTCCATTCGCTGCTGCATGAGCGCGTGCCGCATGAGGACCTGGCCGGCCGGGTCGCCATGCTGGCCGCCGTGGGCACGGTGGCGATGCCGCTGTACTACCTGCTGTGGCATTACTTTTTTCCGCAAGCCTATGAAAACCTGACCCTGCGCCTGACGGGCGTGGGCATTTGCATGGCTGGCCTGTTTGCCCGCCGCTTCTCGGTCCGCTGGCTGTCGCGTTACCTGCTGTTCGCGCTCAGCTACATCCTGCCCTTCTTCTTTACTTTCATGTTTTTGATGAACCATGCGTCGTCCATCTGGAGCGAATCGCTGCTGATCGGCCTGGTCGTGCTGTTTCATTTCGAAACGAAACTGGCGTGCTGCGCCTACCTGATCGGCACCAGCGCCGCCTGCCTCGCCGTCATTCTGCAAGGGGAAGGCGGCTTCCTGCTGCAACGTGAAGTGCTGCAGCAACTGCCCGTGCACTGGTTCACCATTGCCGCGCTGTCCGTGGTGAAAGTGGGCAGCAAGGTGCTGGAACTGGAACGGCTGGCAGGCCTGGCGGCCGGGCTCGGTTCCGTGGCGCACGAGCTGCGCACGCCGCTGACCAGCGTGGAAGCCAATGTGCGGGGCATGCGCCGGCTGCTGCCGCAGCTGGCCGACCAGGCGGACGACATGCCCCCGTTGCAGGAAGCCCTGTCGCGCATCCAGTTCGAAGTGCGCCACATGCATCACATGATCGATCTGTTCCTGATGAGCGCCAGTGCCGTGAACCGCAACCTCCAGCCTAGCCAGGCGCTATCGATGCTGGAGATGGTGAACTCCGTGCTCAAGCGCTACCCATTTACCAGCAACAGCCAGCGCAGCAGCGTCAAGGTGGACGTGCGTGCCGACTTCCAGTTCGCCGGCCAGGACGAACTGTGCGTGGTGATCCTGCTGAATCTGCTGAGAAACGCGCTGAAAGCCATCCAGCGGGCAGGCAAGGGACGCGTGCGCATCATCATCGACGGCGCCCGCCCCGTGCCCAGGCTGCTGTTCATCGATACGGGCTGCGGCATCGCGAAGAACCGCCTGCCACTGATCTTCGAGCGTTTTTACTCCTATCCCGTACATAACGGCAGCGGCATCGGCCTGGCCCTGTGCCGGCAGATCGTCACCGCCTGGCAGGCGCGCATCCGCTGCGTGTCGCGCGAGCATGCCTATGCGATTTTCATCCTGGAATTCCCCCAGCCCGTGCCTGCCCGCTTCCAACCCTCTTCCCCCGCAAGGTGACGCATGCAACTGCCCGTCTACACCCATCCGACCCTGACCGTATTGATCGACGACAGCGATTCCTTCCTGAAAAGCCTGGCGTTCCAGCTCGATCCCGGCTTGGCGCGCAAGACCTTCCACGACACCAGCAGCGCCCTGCACTGGTTGCGCCAGAGCGCGCAGCCGGGCGAAACGCCGCTGCACGTCAACTTCGACACGCAAAACCTGCCGCCCGACCAGTGCAACGTGGCGCTCGACATCGAACGCATCTGGCGCATCAGCGGCCAGGCGCAGCGCTTTGCCGTGCCCTCCGTGCTGGTGGTCGATTATTCGATGCCGCAGATGAATGGTCTGGAATTTTGCCAGGCCGTGCGCGACTTGCCGTGCAAGAAGATTCTATTTACGGGCGCGGCCGATGAAAAAGTGGCCGTGACGGCCTTCAACCGGGGCTTGATCGACCGCTACATCAAGAAGAGCGACGACGATGCGCTCGACATCCTGGAACAGGAAATCGTTGCCCTGCAGCGCGAATTCTTCCTGCAGCAATCGGAAACCGTGCGCGACTTGCTGATGCTGCACGACTACAGTTTCCTGCAAGACGAAGCGCTGGCCGCCGTCGTGCACGAGCTGTGCCAGCGCCATGGCTTTGTCGAATACTATATTTTCCCCAATCCCAGCGGCATCCTGTTCTTCACGCGCGAAGGCCACGCCAAGCTGATGATCATCGAGACGGAACGCAGCCTGCATACGCAGTACGAAATGGCGCGCGACAGCGACGCGCCCGAGTCACTGCTGCTGGCCCTGCTGGAAATGCGCGTGATTCCCTACTTCTCCGACGCCGACAGCGACGGCATGTACGCGGCGCAGATCGGCGAAAACTGGTTCCGCTACTGCGCCGCGCCCACCATCTGCCTGGGCCGCATGACGTATTTCTGGGCCCTGTTCGACGTGCCGGCGCACCAGTTGGGGCAGCCGGTGATGTCCTACGCGCAATTTCTGCGGGCGGGCGCAGGCGATAGCGTCAGCGCTTAAGACTAGCCTTCCCGCAAGGTCTGCAGGGGAGGATGTTTCAGCACGTTACGCAAGCCCAGCCAGCCGCCGGCAATCGCGCACAGGGCACCGGCCAGCAAACCAAAGGCCCACACGCCGGGCGCGAAGCTCCAGGCGAACTTGAACTGGTACGTGGCCAGCGCCCAGCCCATGGCGGCCGCGCCCGATGCCGCCAGCAAGCCGGCCAGGGCGCCGACGAGCGAAAACTCGATCAACTGGGCCTGCGCCAGCTGGCGCCGCGTGGCGCCCAGCGCGCGCAGCAGTCCCGCTTCGCGCGTGCGCTCGTCCTGCGAGCCCATCAGGGCCGCATACAGCACCAGCAAGCCCGATGCCAGCGTGAAGGCAAACAGGAATTCCACGGCCGTGACCACCTGGTCCAGCACGCCCTGGATTTGCTTGAGCACGCCGCCCACGTCGACCACCGTCAGGTTCGGATAATCGCGCAGCAAGGCATTGCCCAGGTCCGCCTGCGCGGGCGGCAGGTGAAAGGCCGTGATCCACGTCTGCGGCGTGTCCGCCATCGCGGCCGGATTGATGATGACAAAGAAATTGACGCGCATCGAGCCCCATTCCAGCTTGCGCAAGCTGGTAATGGCCGCTTCCACGGGCTGGCCGGCGATGTCGAAGCGCAGCTTGTCGCCCAGTTTCAGTTTCAATGTCTTGGCGATGCCCTCCTCCACCGATGCCTCGGCCGGCGCACCGGGCCCATTGCCGAACCACTTGCCGGCGACCAGCTTGTTTTCTTCCTGCATCGTGGCCATCGTCGACAGGTTGAATTCGCGGTCGGCCAGGCCCTTGGCCCGGTCATCCTCGTAGGTGGTTTCCGTGATGGCGTTGCCATTCACGGCCACCAAACGCCCGCGTATCATCGGATACAAGGGCGCGTTGGCCACGCCGGCCTGGGCCAGGCGCGCGGCGATCGGCTCTTTCTGTTCCGGCAGGATATTGATCATGAAGCGGTTCGGCGCGTCCGGCGGCGTGGCATTGCGCCAGGCCACCATCAGGTCGCCGCGCACCACCGTCAGCAGCAGCAAGGCCATCAGGCCCAGCGCCAGCGACACCACCTGGATGACGGTGGCGCCCGGGCGGCGCTGCAGGGAAGTGACGGCAAAACGCCAGCCCTGGTGATTGAAGGCGCCGCGCAGGGTTTTCAGCGAGCGGATGCCCAGCCAGCCGGCTAGGCCGAACAGGGCGAAACCGCCGAGGAAGCCGGCCGCCGTCAGCAGCGCCAGTTTCACGTCGCCCGCCTGCCACAACAGCAGCACGACGAAGGCGGCGATGCCCAGGCCGTACGTGGCCACGGCCAGCGCCTGCGGCGGCTCCTGTTCGCGGCGGATCACGCGGTTATGGGGAACATTGCGCAACTGCAAAATCGGCGGCAGGGCAAAGCCCAGCAGCAACAGCATGCCGGTGGCCACGCCCTGCAGCGCGGGCAGCATGGAGACGGACGGCAAGTCGCTCTGCACCAGCTTGCCCAACAGCTCCAGCAATACCAGGTGGCCGCCGAAGCCCACCATCACGCCGACCACGCTGCCGGCCAGGCCAACGAGCAGGAATTCGATCACGTACATGGCCGTGACCTGGTTTTGCGTCAAGCCCAGGCAGCGCAGCATGGCGCAGGCGTCCAGGTGGCGCAGCATGAAGCGGCGCGCCGCCATGGCCACGGCGACGGCCGCCAGCATGGCCGACAGCAAGCCGACGAGCGACAGGAAACGGTCGGCGCGGTCCAGGGTCGACTGCATCTGCGGACTGCCCGATTCCAGCGACTCGATGCGCACGCCCTTGATGGCCTGCGTCTTGATCTGGCTTTCCAGCCAGGTTTGATATTGCGCAAGCTCGGCCGCCTTAGCGGGTGGAGCCGACAGCAGCAGCCGGTATGACACGCGCGAACCGTTCTGCACCAGCGCCGTGGCGGCAAGATCACTGAGGGGCAGCATCACGCGCGGCGCGAAATTGAGGAAGGAGGCGCCGCGGTCCGGCTCGCTGGCGATCAGTTGCGTGACCGTAAATGCCTTGTCGCCCAGGGTCAGGGTGTCGCCCAGCCTGGCGTTCAGGCTGGACAGGATGGCCGCATCGACCCACAGGGTGCCGGGCGCCGGCACCTGGTCGGTTGGCCGTCCCACGGCATCCTGCGCCTCGCTCGGTTTGGTCGTGATTTTCAGCTTGCCCCGCTGCGGGTAGCCGGGCGAGACGGCCTTGATGGACGCCAGCTGCGACAGCGACTGTTCGCCCTCGCCCGCCTGCGCCATGCTGGGAAACGTCACCGTGTCGGCCAGGAGGAAGCCGCGCTTCTGCGCTTCCGCGCGCCATGCGGCATTGACGGGCTGGTCGGCGCTGATGACCAGGTCGGCCCCCAGCAACTGGTGCGCGTCGCGGTTCAGGCCCGCGCGCAGGCGGTCGACGAAGAAACCCACGGCCGACAGGGCCGCCACGGCGACGATCAGCGCGACGAGCAGGAAACGCAGTTGCCCGGCGCGCCAGTCGCGGCCGGTCATTTTCAGGGAGAGGCGGAACATGGGCGGCGGGTCTTTATGAAGATGTTATTGCGCGATGCCGTGGGCGGCCGCGTGCTGGGCGAAATACGCATCGACGGTAGCGAGGAAGGCGTCTTTCTGCGCTTGCGGCAGGAAGGCGGCGATGAAACCGTTGCGCGCCAGGCGTTGCGCGTGGGACAGGCCCAGCGGCAAGGCGTCGAAGATGGCGTCGAAATTGTCGTTCATGTAGCCGCCGAAATACGCGGGATCGTCCGAGTTCACCGTCACCAGCAGGCCCGCGTCGAGCAGTTGCACCAGGTTGTGGTCATGCATCTGGTCGAACACGCGCAGCTTGGTGTTCGACAGCGGGCAGACCGTCAAGGCGACCTGTTCGCGCGCCAGGCGGGCCGTCAGTTCCGCGTCTTCCAGGCAGCGCACGCCATGGTCGATGCGTTCGACCTGCAAGTCGTCGAGCGCCGTGCGGATGTAGGCGGGCGGACCTTCCTCGCCCGCGTGGGCCACCAGGTGCAGGCCCAGCTCGCGGCAACGGGCAAACACGCGCGAGAATTTCTCGGGCGGGTTGCCCACTTCCGACGAGTCGAGACCGATGCCGATGAATTTGTCGCGGTGCGGCAGCGCGTCTTCCAGGGTCTCGAACGCTTCTTCCTCGCTCAGGTGGCGCAGGAAGCACAGGATCAGGGCCGCGCTGACGGGACTGTCCTGGCAGGCGCGGTGGATGCCGTTGATCACGTCAGCCATGGCCACGCCGCGCGCCGTGTGGGTTTGCGGGTCGAAGAAGATTTCCGTGTGCAGCACGTTATCGGCTTCGGCGCGGCGCAGGTAGGCTTGCGTCATGTCATAGAAATCCTGCTCTTTCAAGAGCACGCTTGCGCCAGCGTAATAAATGTCGAGAAAAGACTGCAAATCCGTAAAAGCATAGGCGCTGCGCAAGTGTTCCACCGATTCATAGCCCAGCGGCACGCCATTGCGCTCGGCCAGTGCGAAAATCAGTTCTGGCTCCAGCGAGCCTTCGATATGGATATGCAGTTCGGCCTTCGGCATGCCGCGGACGATCGCGCGCAATTGGGGGTTCATCATGGGTGTTCCTTATAGGGTGACGATAAAAATGCTGGCTCGCACGCGCCGGGCGCGGCGCGGAAGACGCACGCGCGGCGCGCAGGGCCATCAGACATGCAGGCATCTTAGCGCAAGATGGCCAGCCTCACCGGCGCCCGGCCGCCATGGCGCAGGCCGCGGCAGCGCCATGGCCGGCTCCGGCACGCGCTGGCGAATTGTCGTATGATGATTTAAAAGGTACAAAAAGGTTCATCGAAATTGATGGAAAATCTGATGATTTATCCAATTAAATCAACAATTTACAAACAAGTATTAAGGATATGCTGACATATCTTTTGACTTCCTGATCCTTTAGAGCAATAATAAATTTCATGGGGTAAAGGTAGGTGCAACAAGCGCTATCAACAGTGAAAAAAAAGCCGGCTGGCTACGTCAGCACACGGCATCAAGCGCCAGTTTTTTGGTCCGGGCAATCCGGACTCGCAAAGACAGCCGGGCTTGAAACAACAATAAAAATCGATACGGGGTACAGGAAAAGTTCAGACGGCAAGCCCAGGCGAGTGCCAGGCGGGCGGCCATGGTGACTGGCAGTACAGGTTTACATTAAAGGACATTGACATGACCATTTTTGATAACTATGCAGCACGCTACGAGCGCACCCGCGAAGAGGAAATGTCGCTCACCGAATACCTGGCCCTGTGCAAGAAGGACAAGCTGACCTATGCCAGCGCGCCCGAACGCATGCTGGCCGCCATCGGCGAGCCGCAACTGGTCGACACGCGCAACGACACGCGCTTGTCGCGCATCTTCGCCAACAAGATCATCAAGATCTATCCCGCCTTCCGCGAGTTCTACGGCACCGAGGAAGTCATCGAGCAAGTCGTCTCGTATTTCCGCCACGCGGCGCAAGGCCTGGAAGAACGCAAGCAGATCCTGTATCTGCTGGGGCCTGTCGGCGGCGGCAAATCGTCGATCGCGGAAAAGCTCAAGTCGCTGATGGAGCATGTGCCCTTCTATTGCCTGAAAGGCTCGCCCGTCAACGAATCGCCGCTGGGCCTGTTCAACGAGGAAGAGGACGGCACCATCCTGGAAGAGGATTACGGCATCCCGCGCCGCTACCTGCGCAACATCCCCAGCCCGTGGGCCGTGAAGCGCCTGCATGAATACAATGGCGATATCAACCAGTTCCGCGTCGTCAAGCGCTACCCGTCCGTGCTGAAACAGATCGCCATCTCGAAAACGGAGCCGGGCGACGAAAACAACCAGGATATTTCTTCGCTGGTGGGCAAGGTCGACATCCGCAAGCTGGAAGACTATGCGCAGGACGACCCGGACGCCTACAGCTATTCGGGCGGCCTGTGCCTGGCCAACCAGGGCTTGATGGAATTCGTGGAAATGTTCAAGGCGCCGATCAAGGTCTTGCATCCGCTGCTGACGGCCACGCAGGAAGGCAACTACAAGGGCACGGAAGGCTTCGGCGCGATTCCGTTCGACGGCATCATCCTGGCCCACTCGAACGAGTCGGAATGGAAGACCTTCAAGAACAACCGCAACAACGAGGCGTTTCTTGACCGTATCTATATAGTCAAGGTGCCGTATTGCCTGCGCGTCTCCGATGAAATCAAGATCTACGACAAGCTGGTGGCCAATTCCTCGCTGGTCAAGGCCCCATGCGCGCCCGGCACCCTGCGCATGATGGCGCAGTTCGCCATCCTGTCGCGCCTGAAAGACCCGGAAAACTCCAGCATCTTTTCGAAGATGCTCGTCTACGATGGCGAGAACCTCAAGGATACGGACCCGAAAGCCAAGTCCATGCACGAATACGTCGATTACGCGGGCGTGGACGAAGGCATGAACGGCTTGTCGACGCGCTTTGCCTTCAAGATCCTGTCAAAAGTGTTCAACTTTGACAATTCCGAAGTGGCCGCCAATCCCGTGCATCTATTATATGTACTGGAACAGCAGGTCGAGCGCGAGCAATTCGCGCCGGAACTCGAGCAGCGCTACTTCTCCTATATCAAGGAGCACCTGGCGCAGCGCTATGTGGAATTCATCGGCAAGGAGATCCAGACGGCTTACCTGGAAAGCTATTCGGAATACGGACAGAACATCTTCGACCGCTATGTGACGTTTGCCGATTTCTGGATACAGGACCAGGAATACCGCGATCCGGACACGGGCGAAAGTTTCGACCGCGAATCGCTGAACAATGAACTGGAAAAGATCGAGAAGCCGGCGGGCATTTCCAATCCGAAGGATTTCCGCAATGAAATCGTGAACTTCGGCTTGCGCGCGCGGGCCTCGAACGGCGGCAAGAATCCCGCCTGGACCAGTTATGAAAAGTTCCGCACCGTGATTGAAAAGAAAATGTTTTCGAATACGGAGGAATTGCTGCCCGTGATTTCCTTCAATGCCAAGGCCAGCGCCGACGATGCCAACAAGCACGCCGACTTCGTGGCCCGCATGGTGGAAAAAGGCTATACGGCCAAGCAGGTACGCCTGTTATGCGAATGGTACTTGCGCGTACGCAAGTCGTCATAGCGCGGACAGCGAAGGCGCGCTCCCGCCCGATGGATGGCGGGGCGCGCGAGACGAGAGGCAAGGAGGCACCCTTTGACATATCTCATCGACAGGCGCTTGCAAAGCAAGAATAAATCCGCCGTCAACCGCGAGCGTTTCCTGCGGCGTTACAAGGGCCAGATCAAGGATGCCGTGGGGCGTGCCATCAAGGGGCGCTCGATCACGGACGTCGAGAATGGCGAGAAGGTCAGCATCCCCGTCAAGGACGTGGGCGAACCATCGTTCGGCCACGCGCATGGCGGCGTATGGGAAGTGGTCAATCCCGGCAACAAGGAATACCTGAAAGGCGACCAGATCGCCCGGCCGAAAGGCGGCGGTGGCGGCGGGCGGGGCAAGGCGGGCAATAGCGACGAGACGACGGAAGACGATTTCATCTTTGAATTGTCGCGCGAAGAATTCATGAATTATTTCTTCGAGGACCTGGAATTGCCGCATATGGTGAAAACCCAGCTGACGGCCACCACGGAATTCAAGAACCAGCGCGCCGGCTACAATATGTCGGGCACGCCATCGAACATCCATGTGCTGCGTTCCTTGCGCGGCGCGCTGGGACGGCGCATCGCCGTCGGCGGCGGCGCCCGCAAGCAACTGGCGCAGGCCGAGGAAGACCTGGCCGAACTGCTGCACGAAGGCGCGCCCGACAGCGACCCGCTGGTGACGGAACTGCGCCGCCTGATCCACCACCTGCACACGCGCCTGCTGGCCATTCCCTTCATCGACCCGTTCGACTTGCGCTACAGCAACCGCGTCAAGGTACCCAAGCCGATGACGCAAGCCGTCATGTTCTGCATCATGGACGTGTCCGGCTCCATGGACGAGTCGCGCAAGGACACGGCCAAGCGCTTCTTCATCCTGTTATATCTGTTCCTCAAGCGCGTCTACGACAAGATCGAAGTCGTCTTCATCCGTCACCATACGGCGGCGGCCGAAGTGGACGAGCATGAATTCTTCAATTCGCGCGAGTCGGGCGGCACCGTCGTATCCTCCGCCCTGCACTTGCTCAACACCATCATCGACGAGCGCTATGGCGCCGGGCAATGGAACAGCTATGTGGCGCAGGCGTCCGACGGCGACAACTGGGACAACGATTCCGTGCTGTGCCGCCAGTTGCTGATCAACACCATCATGCCCAAGGTGCAGTACTACACCTATGTCGAGATCACGGATGGCCCGCAGCAAAACCTGTGGGAGCAATACGCGGGCGTGCTCGACCATCACGCCCATTTCGCCATGCAAAAGATCGTCACGCCGGCCGATATCTACCCGGTCTTCCGCGAACTGTTCAAGAAACAGGTGAAATGATGAGTGCAGCCTTTGACCGCGCCAGCAACACCCCGGGCGAACCGTTCGTGCGCCTGCGCCACCCGAACGCCCTGCCCGAGCAGTCGGAATGGACGTTCGAGCTGATCGAGCAAATCCACGAGGAAATCCGCCGCGTAGCGAAACAGTTTGGCCTCGATACCTATCCGAACCAGCTGGAAATCATCACGGCCGAACAGATGATGGATGCCTATACCTCGGTGGGCATGCCCGTCTCCTACAACCACTGGTCTTTCGGCAAGCACTTTCTGTCTACCGAGAAAAGCTACAAGCGCGGCCAGATGGGCCTCGCCTACGAGATCGTCATCAACTCCAACCCCTGCATCGCCTATCTCATGGAGGAAAACAGCCTGACCATGCAGTCGCTGGTGATCGCGCATGCGGCCTACGGCCACAATTCCTTCTTCAAGGGCAATTACCTGTTCCGCGCCTGGACGGATGCGGACGCCATCATCGACTATATGGTGTTTGCCAAGAATTACATCGCCGAATGCGAACAGCGCCATGGCGTCGATGCCGTGGAATTGCTGCTCGACTCGTGCCACGCGATCCAGAACTATGGCGTGGACCGCTACAAGCGCCCGGCGAAACTGTCGATGGCGAAGGAATATGCGCGCCAGAAAGAGCGCGAAGCCTATGTGCAGTCGCAAATCAACCAGCTGTGGCGTACCCTGCCCCGGCGCGAGGATGACGAGGACGAGGAAGACCAGCGCAAGGCCGCGCCCCGCTTTCCGCCCGAACCCGAGGAAAACCTGCTGTACTTTATAGAGAAGTACGCGCCGCTGCTGGAACCATGGCAGCGCGAGATGGTGCGCATCGTGCGCAAGATTTCCCAGTACTTCTACCCGCAACGGCAAACCCAGGTCATGAACGAGGGCTGGGCCACCTTCTGGCATTACACGATATTGAACCAGCTGTATGACGAAGGCGTGGTCGGTGACGGCTTCATGATGGAATTCCTGAAAAGCCATACCAATGTGGTCTACCAGCCGCCCATCGACAGCCCGTATTACAGCGGCATCAACCCGTATGCGCTGGGATTTGCCATGATGAGCGACATCCGCCGCATCTGCGAGCACCCGACGGACGAAGACCGCGCCTGGTTTCCCGACATGGCCGGCAGCGACTGGCGCAAGAGCCTGGACTTTGCCATGCGCAATTTCAAGGATGAAAGCTTCATTGCCCAGTATTTGTCGCCGCGGCTGATCCGCGAATTCCACTTCTTTGCCGTGCTTGACGACGACAAGAATGAAAAACTGGCCATTTCCGCCATCCATGACGATGCCGGCTACCGCTACGTGCGCCAGCAGCTGGCCGAGCAGTACAACCTGGGCAACCGCGAGCCGAACATCCAGGTGTGGTCCGTGAATACGCGCGACGACCGCGCCTTGACCCTGCGCCACACGCAATTCCAGCGCCGCCCGCTGAACCAGCAGGCAGCCGAGGTGCTCAAGCATGTGGCGCGGCTGTGGGGCTTCGATGTGCACCTCGATACGGTCGATCCCCAGGGCGTGGTCCTGGGCACCCTGAATTGCCGGCGCGAGAAGCGCAACCGGCGCGATGACCCGGTTGTCCGGCCATGAAATGTTTTGTTGATAATAATCAATAGCAAGAATATAAGCGCTTCCTATGCCCGTATAGGAATTCAGTATGGCCTGACGGCCTCAAATAGGCCTCCAGGAGCGCCTTTTTTGACCTGGGTGAAGTGCGTTCCGCACCCGTTTGGTGCGCAGCTAAGGCTAAGTGGTCTGGTTCAGAGCCAAAACATTTCCATAAAGAAAGATTTTTCTCCAAATTTAGCAGTTTCCATATTGGATATCACGAAATATAATTCCGCCATATAGGCACATCGGAGAACTTAGCAGCGGTCGTCCAAAACGGCTGTAAAAAACCGATAAGACCGCCTTTTTTTCTGTCCGAAAGCGTGCAAAGATGACATAAGCAAGTACGTTTTCAGGGCGCAAAAGCGCCAAAAATTTAACCGGTTTTAGGCGTTAAAAATCTGTGTAAAATAAAGAATTCGTATGTATAATTCGGCGACGTCCCGGATACGGCTGGAGCTTTGTGTCGTCATTTTGGGGTTCAGTTGCAAGACAAGAGATGGTATTTGGAGAAAGCAGGCATGAATTTTTCGAACGAGAAAAGTCCCAAGAACTACACAGGCATAACTGTCGTTGTCCTGCTGCACGTTCTCGCGGCTTACGGGATCGCGACGGGCTTGGGCAAGCGGTTAGTTACCAAAATGATGGAACCGGTTGAAACCAAGATTATCGAGGAAGTCAAACCGCCTCCACCGAAGGATCTTCCACCGCCACCACCGCCGCCAGAAATGAAGGCGCCACCGCCGCCATTCATTCCGCCAGTCGAGGTGAACGTGCAGCAGCCGCCGCCACAACAGAACGTGATTGCAAATACGACTGCTGTGAAGCCAGCCACGAATGTATTGGCACCGCCAGCACCGCCTGCACAGCCTGCGCCAACTCCTGGACCAGCCAAATCGGTGCGTACACCGGCCGTGGTTGACTTCAGTGTCTGCGAAAAACCGGCTTATCCAAAGTCGTCGCAGCGCAATGAGGAAACCGGTGTGGTGACACTGTCGTTCCTGATCGGTGTAGACGGCAAGGTCGCTGATTCGAAGATCGTGAAGTCCAGCGGCTTCAGAGACCTGGACAAAGCCGCGGTGCAAGGTATTAGCCGCTGTACATTTAAGCCGGCAACAGTTGACGGCAAGCCGGAACAAGGCTGGCAGCAAATGCAATACGTTTGGTCGCTGGATTAAAACCCGAGACAGTTATCCCCTGTCTCACACTATGATTTCGTTGTCATTACGTTCAGCGATCTGTTATTTTTAATTTTGGAGGAAGCATGTTTAAGAATACCCGTTTGTCCGCATTTTTTGCCGCGGTTCTGTTGTCCGTTACCGCTACTACCGCTCTGGTAGCAGCTCCGGCATTCGCTGACGCGCCAGCATCGGCTGCCGCTTCGGCTCCTGCGGCAGACGCTGCACCAGCACCAGTTGCTGCAGATGCAGCCGCTCCAGCAGCAGACGCAGCAGCTCCAGCCGCTGATGCAGCAGCTCCAGCCAAAACCGAAGAAGTGCACAACCCGTTCGGCCTGTCCGCAGTATGGGACGGCGGCTTCGTGCCACGCGCTACCCTGATCATCCTGTCCATCATGTCGATCGGCAGCTGGTACATCATCATCACCAAACTGCTGGATCAAATGAAGATCTTCAAGCAAGCCAAAGAAGCCGCTTCCAAATTCTGGAAAGCTCCTTCGATCGCTGCTGGTTCGGCAACCCTGAGCGAAGGCTCGCCATTCCGCTTCATCGCTGAATCGGGCACCAAGGCAACCGCACACCATGACGGCGCCCTGCTGGAACAAATCGACCTGTCGACCTGGGTGACGATGTCGATCCAGCGCGCTTCGGACAAAGTCCAATCGCGTCTGCAAGATGGCCTGTCGTTCCTGGCAACCGTTGGTTCGACCGCACCGTTTATCGGTCTGTTCGGTACCGTTTGGGGTATTTACGGCGCGCTGACCGCTATCGGCATGACCGGTAACGCATCGATCGACAAAGTTGCAGGTCCAGTTGGTGAAGCACTGATCATGACCGCTTTCGGTCTGCTGGTCGCCGTTCCTGCCGTTCTGGGTTACAACTGGCTGGTTCGTCGTAACAAATCCGCAATGGAAGACATCCGCTCGTTCAGCGCCGACGTTCACTCGGTTCTGGTTTCCGGCGTAATGTCGACCAGCGAAGCTGGCCGTGCTGCCGGCGCTAAAAAGATCGGATAAGAATCATGTCGATGTCCGTCGGCTCCGACAGCGGAGATGAAGATCAAGTAATGTCAGAAATCAACACGACGCCGCTCGTCGACATCATGTTGGTTTTGCTGATCATTTTCTTGATCACCAGTCCGGTTGTCCTCAAATTGCAGAAAATCGATCTGCCGATCGAGGCCAACCAAGCCCTTCAAAGCAAGCCAGAAAACGTCAACATCGTTGTTAACAAGGACGGTGAGATTTACCTGGGCCAGACCAGACTGAAAGACACGAACGAATTGTTCGATTATCTTAAAGTTGAAGCAGTGAAAGTACCGCAGCCGGAAGTACACGTTCGTGGCGACCAAGAAACACGCTACGAATCGATCGGCCGGGTTATTTACACGACCCAACGTGCCGGGATCCAGAAGGTCGGCTTCATCACCGAACCACCTGACAAGGGCTGATAGCGACTGGCGGCGGCGTCCCGGCAACATGGGGATGCCGCCGCCAGAAGCTGACCGGGCGGCAGTTTCGCCCGGTGCTTCGTTGGACTTCTTAAAGGAAACACTATGAGTATGAATGTCGGTTCGGGAAGCGCAGCAGGCGCGGATCCGGAACCAATGATGGAACTGAACATGACGCCCCTCATCGACGTGATGCTGGTGCTGATTATCATGTTGATCATCACGATTCCTAAGCAAAACCACTCGGTGAACTTGAACATGCCGGTCGGCACCCCGCCGCCACCGACAACCGAACCAGTGGTCGTCACGATCGATGTCGATTTTGACGGTACGATCTTGTGGGACAATCAGGTCATTCCTGACCGCGCTTCGCTGGAAGCCAAGCTGAGCAACGTTGCTGCGCAAGCAGACCAGCCGGAAGTGCATTTGCGTCCGAACAAGCTGGTGGAATACAAAGTCGTCGCCGGTGTGATGGCGTCGGCGCAGCGTCTGGGCGTGACCAAAATCGGTCTGGTCGGCAACGAGCAATTCCAGTAAGCTGCAGCAATCAGGTTCTCTTTACATCCGAATAGGCAGGACTTCCTGCCTATTCGCTTTTTACTGAAAGACTTTCTTATGTCCAAGTTTCGTCTCGCTCATCTCGGCCTCGTCATGGCCGCTATCGGTTTTACCGCAGCAACTCCCGTAATCGGCCTGGGCTCGCTGGCATACGCCGCGGACACCGTGCGTGCCGAAGTGGGCAAGCCACTGCAAGAAGCGCAAAAACTCGCTAGCAGCGGCAAAAACAAGGAAGCGCTGGCCAAGCTGCGCGAAGCTGACAGCGTCGGCGGCAAGACCGCCTTTGAAAGCTACCAGATCGAACGCGTGCGCGCTTCGGCCGCTGCCGCCGCCGGCGACAACGGCACCGCCATCAAGGCCTTTGAAGCCGTCATCAATTCCGGCCGCCTGAGCGCCGCCGAAGCCCCGAAATTCACGCAAGCCCTGGCCGGCATGTACTACCGCGCCAAGGACTGGCCGAACACCATCACCTGGATCAAGCGCTCGCTGAAAGACCGCGACGATGCCCAGATGCGCGAACTGCTGATCCAGACCTACTACGTCAGCGGCAACTACGCCGAAGCGGCGAAAGAGCTGCAATCGCGCGGCGGCAACTCGGAAGCAAGCCTGCAAATGCTGGCCAACATCCAGTTGAAGCAAAACGACAAGGGCGGCTACGTCGCCACCCTGGAAAAACTGGCATCGAGCTATCCGAAAACCAGCTACTGGGCTGACCTGCTGAACCGCGTTTCGGGCAAGCCTGGCTTCTCGCAACGCCTGGCCCTGGACGTCCAGCGCCTGCGCCTGGCCAACGGCCTGTTCAGCAAACCTTCCGAATACATGGAAATCAGCCAGCTGGCCCTGCAAGCAGGCAATCCTGGCGAAGCGCTGAGCATCATCGAGCAAGGCTACAAAAAAGGCGTACTGGGTACCGGCGCCGATGCGCCACGTCACCAGCGCCTGAAAGACCTGGCCCTGAAAACCCAGGCCGAGCTGAAAGCCAACGCCGCCAAGTCGGAAGCGGAATACGTCAAGAACAAGGACGCCGACAGCTTGAGCAAGCTGGGCTTCGCCCTGGTCTACGACGGCCAGGCCGACAAGGGCCTGGGCTTGATGAACGATGCCGTGAAAATGGGCACCGCCAAGTATGCGGAAGAAGCCAAGCTGCATCTGGGCATCGCTTACATTCACGCCGGCAAGAAGTCCAATGCCTCGACAGCACTCAAAGCCGTCAAGGGCACGGATGGCGCGGCTGACCTGGCCCGTTACTGGACGTTGATGAATAAATAAGGCAACATCCTCCGGGAGTTGCAGGCAGCTAGTCGAGTGCCATCCAAAAGCGTTGCCAGCACACCCGCCGGCAACGCTTTTTGTTATTTCAGCAGTGAAATTCGCCCTGTGCCCGCCCTGCCGGGTGTGCATCCCTGAAACAGTCCGTATAATCCCCCTTTTGGCACAGTTTTTCATCAGATTCCTATGAAGGTATTCCGCGGACTTCCCAATGCCCAGGCACGAGCGCCTTGCGCTCTGACCATCGGCAATTTTGACGGTGTCCACATCGGCCATCAGGCCTTGCTGGCGCGCGTGCGCGGCGCCGCGACCGAACTCGGCATTGAAGCGGCCGTGATGACGTTCGAGCCGCACCCGCGCGAATTCTTTGCGCAGCGCGCGGGCGACCTGTCAAAGGCCCCGCAGCGCATCGCCAACTTGCGCGACAAGCTGCAATCGCTGGACGACGCCGGCATCGACCGTGTCGTCGTCGAGCACTTCAGCGCCCAGTTCGCCGCCTTGACGCCGCAGGAATTCACGGAAAAAGTCCTCGTCGACGGCTTGCACGTGAAATGGCTGATGGTCGGCGACGACTTCTGCTATGGCGCCCGGCGCGCCGGCGACGTGGCCATGCTGCAGGAAGCGGGCCGCCAATATGGTTTCCATGTAGAAACATTGCCTACCGTGATGAGCGGCAGCACGCGCATCTCGTCCTCGGCCGTGCGCCTGGCGCTGGCGGCAGGCGATTTCCCGCTGGCCACGCAGTTGCTGGGCCATCCGTATGCCATTTCCGGCCACGTCATCCACGGCCAGAAACTGGGCCGCGCCCTCGGCTTCCCCACCCTGAACCTGCGCGTGGCGCACCGCCCCGCCCTGTCCGGCATCTTCATCGTGCAAGTACATGGCCTGGGACCGGTGCCGCTGCCGGCCGTGGCCAGCCTCGGCGTACGCCCCACCGTCGACGACAGCGGCCGCGTCTTGCTGGAAGTGCATCTGTTTGATTTTGCCCAGTCCTGCTATGGCAAGCTGGTGCGCGTGGAATTCCTGGAAAAACTGCGCGACGAAGAGAAGTACGACGATTTGCCCACCCTGACGGCCGCCATCGAGCGCGACTCGAACCAGGCGCGCGCGTATTTTGAGCAGCGCAGCGGCGCCATTACCGCCACCGACCGAATTTGACGCCGGCCAACTCCACCGCCTGGCGGCACCTGCCGCCGCCAACCCGCTGCAAAAATATACTCCATACCATTAAAGAAGATTATGTCCGATCAAAACAAGCCAGCCACGCCCAAGCAGAACAAGAAGCCTGAAAGCAAATACCCGGTCAACATGACGGAAACCCCGTTCCCGATGCGCGGCGACATGGCCAAGCGCGAGCCGCAATGGGTACAGCAATGGCAAGACAAGAAGATTTACGAGCGCGTGCGCAAGGCTGCCGCCGGCCGCCCGAAATTCATCCTGCATGACGGCCCGCCGTACGCGAATGGCGATATCCACCTGGGCCACGCCGTCAACAAGATCCTGAAGGACATGGTCGTCAAGTCGCGCTCGCTGGCCGGCTTCGACGCGCCGTACGTGCCGGGCTGGGATTGCCACGGCATGCCGATCGAGATCCAGATCGAAAAACTGCACGGCAAGAACCTGCCGACGGCCGAAGTGCTGGAAAAGGCCCGCGCCTACGCCAACGTGCAGGTCGAGCGCCAGAAAAAGGATTTCATCCGCCTGGGCGTGCTGGGCGAGTGGGACAACCCCTACCTGACGATGGCGCACGGCAATGAAGCCGACGAATTGCGCGCGCTGGGCAAGCTGCTGGAAAAAGGTTATGTCTACCGCGGCCTGAAGCCCGTCAACTGGTGCTTCGACTGCCAGTCGGCCTTGGCCGAGGCGGAAGTGGAATACGCGGAAAAACGCGATCCCGCCATCGATGTCGGGTTCAAGTTTGAAGAGCTTGAACGAATCGCGCAAGCCTTTGGCTTGCGCTCCCTGCCGACCGATAACGGTTTCATCGTCATCTGGACCACCACGCCGTGGACCATCCCGTCGAACCAGGCCCTGAACGTGCACCCGGAAGTCAAATATGCGCTGGTGAAAGCCGAGCGCGATGGCCAGCCGCTGCTGCTGATCCTGGCGCAAGACCTGGTCGTCGCCAGCCTGGCGCGCTTCAAACTCGATGGCACGACCATCGCCACGTGCGACGGCGCGGCCCTGGCCGGCATCAGCTTCCGCCACCCGCTGCATGCGGCCGACGCGTTCTATGACCGCTTGTCGCCTTTGTACCTGGCCGAATACGTGACCACGGAAAGCGGCACGGGCGTGGTGCACTCGGCGCCAGCCTACGGCCTGGACGACTTCATCTCGTGCAAGGCGCACGGCATGAAGGACGACGACATCATCAAGCCCGTCATGGGCGACGGCAAGTTCGCCTCGACCCTGCCCCTGTTCGGCGGCATGACCATCTGGGAAGCGTCGAAGCCGATCTGCAACGCCTTGCGCGAAGCGGGCGCGCTGTTCGAAGTCAAGATGTTCGACCACAGCTACATGCATTGCTGGCGCCACAAGACGCCGATCATCTACCGCGCCACCTCGCAGTGGTTCGCCGGCATGGACGTGACGCCGAAGGACGGCGGCGCAACCCTGCGCGAAACGGCCTTGCAAGGCATCGCCGACACCGAGTTCTTCCCGGACTGGGGCCAGGCGCGCCTGCACGGCATGATCGCCAACCGTCCCGACTGGACCCTGTCGCGCCAGCGCCAGTGGGGCGTGCCGATGGCCTTCATCGTGCACAAGGAAACGGGCGACCTGCATCCGCGCACGCCGGAACTGCTGGAGCAAGTGGCCAAGCTGATCGAAAAGGACGGCATCGAGGCATGGCAGGCGCTGGACTTGAAAGACCTGATCGGCGACGAAGCGGCCATCTACGCCAAGAACAAGGACACGCTGGACGTGTGGTTCGATTCCGGCGCCACGCACCAGACGGTGCTGGGCGGCCCGCAAGGCCATGGTTCGCACTCGACGCAGCTGCAATTCCCGGCCGACCTGTACCTGGAAGGCTCGGACCAGCATCGCGGCTGGTTCCACTCGTCGCTGCTCGTATCGTCGATGCTGAACGGCCGTCCGCCGTACAAAGCCCTGCTGACGCACGGCTTCACGGTCGATGGCGAAGGCAAGAAGATGTCCAAGTCGCTGGGCAATACCCTGGCGCCGCAAAAGATCTCGGACACCCTGGGCGCGGACATCCTGCGCCTGTGGATCGCGTCGACCGACTACACGGGCGAGCTGTCGATCTCCGACGAGATCCTGAAACGCGTGACGGAATCGTATCGCCGCATCCGCAACACCCTGCGCTTCCTGCTGGCCAATACGTCGGACTTCAATCCGGCCACGGACGCCGTGCCGGTGGCGGAAATGTTCGAAATCGACCGCTATGCGCTGGCCAACATGGCGTCGCTGCAAACGCAGATCGAGAACAACTACGCGCGCTACGAGTTCCACCCGGTGGTGTCGAAGCTGCAGACGTACTGCTCGGAAGACCTGGGCGGCTTCTACCTGGACATCCTGAAAGACCGTTTGTACACCTCGGGCCTGACGTCGCACGCGCGCCGTTCTGCGCAGACGGCCCTGTGGCACATCACGCAAAGCCTGCTGCGCCTGATGGCCCCTGCCCTGTCGTTCACGGCCGAAGAAGCATGGGCCGTCTTCGCCGGAGCGGATGCTTACGCCGCCAGCGATGAAACCATCTTCACGCAAACCTGGTGGCAGCTGCCGGAAGTTTCGGACGCCGCCGGCCTGCTGGAGAAATACACGGCACTGCGCGCCGTGCGCACGGACGTGACAAAACAGCTGGAAGACCTGCGCACCTCGGGCGCCATCGGTTCGTCGCTGCAGGCGGAACTGACGATCAAGGCCGCGCCGATGAAGTACAAGCTGTTGACCACCCTGGGCGAGGACTTGAAGTTCGTCTTCATCACCTCGCAAGCCACGGTGGCCGAGGTGGCCGACGAAGCGGCCGAGGAAGTGGTCGTAACCGCGTCGACGGCGCCGAAGTGCGAGCGCTGCTGGCACTACCGTAGCGACGTGGGCACGGACGCCGCGCATGCTACCCTGTGCGGCCGCTGCGTCAGCAATCTGTTTGGCAAGGGCGAATCGCGCCGTTTCGCATAGACTGTCACCCCGGGGCGCTGCCTGCGTCCCGCTTCCAACCGCCGCCTGCCACCAGGCGGCGGCTTTATCTTCCCTGGAAAAATATGGCCACTAAAAACCGTTTTTCATCGAAATCGTCATCCTCGGCGTCGCTCGTGCCCTGGCTGGGCATTGCCGCCATCGTCATCCTGTTCGACCAGATCACCAAGATCACGATCCTGAAGACCTTCCGCTATGCGCAAGAGATGGTCATCACCTCGTATTTCAACCTGGTGCTCGCGTATAACAAGGGCGCCGCGTTCAGCTTCCTGTCCGACCAGGGTGGCTGGCAGCGCTATTTCTTCACCGGCATCGCCCTGGCGGCCGCCATCTACATCATCTATCTGCTGAAAAAGCACGCCGGCCAGCGCATGTTCTGCTGGGCCCTGGCGCTGATACTCGGCGGCGCGCTGGGCAACGCCATCGACCGCCTGATGTACGGCCACGTGGTCGATTTCCTCGACTTCCACTGGAAAAGCTGGGGCCATTTCCCCGCTTTCAATATCGCCGACAGCGCCATCTGCATCGGTGCGGCCCTGTTCATCATCGATGAACTGCGCCGGGTAAACAAATAGACACGCAGGAGAACGGCATGGAATTGTCCGGCAAAAAAATCGTTCTGGGACTTTCGGGCGGCGTCGCCTGCTACAAGGCGGCGGAACTGTGCCGCGCGCTGACAAAGGCCGGCGCCTCGGTGCAAGTGGTGATGACGGATGCGGCCAGCCACTTCATCACGGCCGTCACGATGCAGGCCCTGTCCGGCCACCCCGTGCACACGAGCCAGTGGGATGCGCGCATCGACAACAACATGGCGCATATCGATTTGACGCGCCATGCGGATGCCATCCTGATCGCGCCGTGTTCGGCCGATTTTCTGCGCAAGCTCGCGCACGGCGTGTGCGACGACCTGCTGTCGACCCTGTGCCTGGCCCGTCCTTCCCACCTGCCCCTGCTGGTGGCGCCGGCCATGAACGTGGAAATGTGGCAGAACCCCGCCACGCAGCGCAATGTGCAGCAGCTGCGCGACGACGGCATCAAGCTGTTCGGCCCGGCCGCCGGCGAGCAGGCGTGCGGCGAAGTTGGCCTGGGCCGCATGCTGGAACCGGAGCAGCTGCTGACGGAGCTGATCGCCGCCTTCCAGCCGAAAGTCCTGGCGGGCAAGCGCGTGCTGGTCACGGCCGGCCCCACCTTCGAAGCCATCGACCCCGTGCGCGGCATCACCAATCTGTCCTCGGGCAAGATGGGCTATGCGGTGGCGCGCGCGGCGCGCGAAGCAGGCGCCGAGGTGCTGCTCATTTCCGGCCCCACGGCCCTGGACGCGCCCTTCGGCGTGCGCCGCATCGATGTGCAAAGCGCGCAGCAGATGCATGATGCGGTACTGGCCCACGTCGACGGCCAGCATGTCTTCGTCGCTGTCGCCGCCGTGGCCGACTGGCGCGTCGCCAACGCCAGCGACCAGAAGATGAAAAAGCAGGCCGACGGCTCCGTGCCCGAGCTGCAGTTCGCGCAAAACCCCGACATCCTTGCCACCGTGGCGGCGCGCACCAACCTGGCCGGCTATCCGTACTGCGTGGGCTTTGCCGCCGAATCGGAAAACCTCGTGGAATTCGGCTCGACCAAGCGCGAAAAGAAGGGCATCCCTCTGCTGGTCGGCAACATCGGCCAAAACACGTTCGGCCAGGACGACAACACCATCATCCTGTTCGACGAGGAAGGCCATACCGTGCTGCCGCGCGCCTCGAAACTGAACCTGGCGCGCCAGCTGATTTCGGAAATCTCGAAGCGGCTGGCAAAAAATTCACTGCTCAAATAATCCATTTTTAGACGACTTAGCTTCAATGAAAAATATCGACATCAAGATCCTCGACGCCCGCATGAAAGAACTGCTGCCAGCCTACGCCACGCCGGGCAGCGCCGGTCTGGACCTGCGCGCCTGCATCGATGAAGCCATCACCATCGAAGCGGGCCAGACGGTGCTCATTCCCACGGGCCTGGCCATCCACATCGGCGACCCGTCGTATGCGGCCATGATTTTGCCGCGCAGCGGCATGGGCCACAAAAACGGCATCGTATTGGGGAATCTGGTAGGCTTGATCGACTCCGATTACCAGGGCCAGCTGATGGTATCGACCTGGAACCGGGGCCAGAGCGCTTTCACGCTCAATCCCATGGAACGCCTGGCGCAACTGATTATCGTGCCGGTGCTGCAAGTGGGCTTTAACGTCGTCGAGGAATTCGGCGACAGCGAACGCGGTGTTGGCGGTTTCGGCAGCACCGGCAAACATTAAGGATTTTCTCATGCCAGGTTTCCGCCATCTGATCCCAGCCCCGACTTCGCTGCGCCATCTGGCCTCGCCACTGCTGGTGGCTTGCGTTGCCCTTCTCTCTGCCTGCACCACGCCAGCGACGCATGTCAGCGGCCCGTTCAACGTCGTGCCGGCGCCCGATGCACCCGCGCCGACGGCGCAGCAAAAGGCGGCGCAGGAAGAACTGGTGAAGATGGTGGCGCTGCAGGACCGCCTGTCGAAAGTCTCGGCGCCCCTGCTGATCAACAATGCGGACCTGTGCAAGACGTATGCGCGCAACCTGCTGGGCTTCACGGCGCAGAATAAGTATTCCTACCCTGGCATCTATGCCGACGCGGCCCAGGCGGCGCTCGGCTACGGCGAACAGATGCAGGTCTCCGGCGTCTTGCCGGGCAGCGGCGCAGCGCGCGCCGGCTTGCGCAAGGGCGACGGCTTGCTGGCCGCCGAAGGCAAGCCGCTGCCGGCCGGCCCGAAAGCGGAAGGCCCGTTTGGCGCCATCGTCGGCCCGCTGGCCTCGAAAAGCGCGAGCCTGAACATGACCATCGCCCGCGATGGCCAGCAGCAGGACCTGAAAATTCCCGTCACGCGCGCCTGCGCCTTCCGCGTCGCCCTGGGCAATGCGGACAATGTCAACGCCTACTCGGACGGTTCGCGCATCATGCTCACGCGCGGCATGGTCAATGCGGCGCAAAACGACGAAGGCATCGCCTTTGTCATCGCCCGCGAAATGGCGCACAACATCCTTGACCACGCGCGCAGCCAGCGCACGGCAGGCACGGCCGGCAGCATCATCGACAGCCTGGGCGCCGTGCAGCCCGACGTGTCGATGCTGACGGGCGCCGCCGGCATCAAGGCCATGCCGCAGGAACTCGACGTGCAAGCCGACACCCTGGCCATCTACCTGCTGGCGCGCGCCGGCTACAACGTCGATAACGCCGCACGCTTCTGGCAGCGCCTGGCCACGCAAGTGCCGGCGACAGTCGCCAACGGCTACACGGCGCTGCATCCCGGCACCAACTCGCGCATGGCCGCCGTCAACCGCGCCGTCACCGACGTGCGCGCCAAGCAGGCGGCGAAGAAACCGCTCAAGCCTTAGAACGCCTACCATAACCTACTGCGCGTCGCGCTTTGCGGTCTGCGATGCTCACTGTGCTCAAGCACAGTTGCGCTTCTCGGCCACAAATCGCTGCCGCTCGTTACGGTTCTGTCAGACGTTCTTCATCCTGATCAAACAGGGTTTGCTCAGGCGCCCGGGAAGTTGGGGAAGTAGGTGCCCATGATCCAGGTCAGGGCACCGCAGAACACCACGGCTAAAAACAGGACGATGAGCAGCTTGCCGAACTTGGGAATACCCTCTTCTTGCGTCTTGACTTCATTTGACATGAAAATTCTCCGCAGGGTGATGGAACAGGTAGTATATCCACAATCTTGAATACTTTTCCATACTTTGCCGCGTACCTGCGGCTTTCCTCCTGCGCGCCATGGACAGCATCGACCTTGAAGTTCTGAAAACCAGCGCCGCCTGGCTCGACGCCGGCCACCGCTGCGAACTCGTTACCGTCATCAAGACCTGGGGCTCCAGCCCCCGCCCCGTGGGCGCCACCCTGGCCATCTGCGACGATGGCACGGTGGTCGGCTCCGTTTCCGGCGGCTGCATCGAAGATGATTTGATCGACACCGTGCGCGTGCATGGCATCGTGCGCACGCTGCCGGAAATCGTCAGCTACGGTATCAGCGCCGACGAGGCGCACCGCTTCGGCCTGCCTTGCGGCGGCACCATCGAACTGGCCATCGAGCCGCTGCATGCGGGCAGCCGCGTGGCCGAACTGCTGGCGCGCCTGGAAGCCCATGAACTGGTCGAGCGCCGCCTCGCCTTGCGCAGCGGCGCCGTCGCCCTGCAGCGCGCCACGCCGGGCGCCGTGCTGGCACTGGACGATGGCGTACTCACCACGCAGCATGGCCCGCGCTGGCGCCTGCTGATCATCGGCGCCAGCCAGCTGTCGCGCTTCGTGGCGCAAATCGCCACGGCCATGGATTACCACGTCATCGTCTGCGACCCGCGCGAGGAATACCGGGGCGGCTGGAACGTGCCCGGCGTGCCCCTGCTGCACGCCATGCCCGACGATCTCGTGCTGGAATTAAAGCTCGACAGCCGCAGCGCCGTCGTCGCCCTCACGCACGATCCCAAGCTCGATGACCTGGCCCTGATGGAAGCGCTCAAGTCCCCAGCGTTTTACGTGGGCGCCATCGGCTCGCGCGCCAACAACGCCAGGCGCCGCGAGCGGCTGCTGCAGTTCGACGTCAGCGCGGAACAGCTGGCGCGCCTGCATGGCCCCATCGGCCTGTACATCGGCAGCAAGACGCCGGCCGAAATCGCCATTTCCATCCTGGCCGAACTGACGGCCGTGAAAAATGGCGTGCCCGACGCCCTGCAGATCCAGCACGCGGCGGCCCTGAGTCCGCCCACCAGCGACATCTGCGCGCGCTGAAGGCAAACAGCAAGAAACGCGGTGCGTCCGCATCGCCTCCCTGATACCGTCTTTGACTTTGGCCCACCATGACCCTGCTGCACTGGACCCTCCCCCTTCCCGCCGGCTACCGCCGCGACGATGTCATCGCCTTCCACAGCCGCGACGGGGAAGCCGTGGCCGAACAAGTCACGCCGACGGGCCTGCGCAAGGGCATTTTGCTGCGCGGCGTGCCCGTGGTGCTGGACGTGGCGTTCACGGACGCTGCCGCCGTCTGCCGCGCCGAGATCGACAGCGATGACGCTGCCGGTCTTCAAACGCCGCTGCACGGCGCCCTGCTCAATATCCTCGGCCTGCGCATCGACCCGCAGCCGTTCGCGCAACTGGCCGCCGGCGACACGCTGCTGGCGCCTTTGGTCCGGCGCAATCCGGGCTTGCGCATCGTGCAATCGGCCAGCCCCTTCGAGGCGCTGACCTGGGCCATCATCGGCCAGCAGATCAACCTGCCGTTCGCCATCGCCCTGCGCCGCACCTTCATCTTGCAGGCGGGACGCCAGCACGGAGACGGCTTGTGGTGCTATCCCGAGGCGCGCGACGTGGCCAGGCTGGAAATCGAGGATTTGACCAGCCGCAAATTCTCGCGCGCCAAGGCAGAAACCGTGCTGCGCCTGGCAAACCTCGTCAACGACGGAGAGCTGTCACTGGAGCTGCCGCCCTCCGGCGACGTGGCGGCCATTTCGCAGGCGCTGCTGGCCGTTAAGGGCATCGGCCCGTGGACCGTCAATTACGCGCTGCTGCGCGGCTACGGCTATGCCGACTGCTCGCTGCACGGCGACGTGGCCATCCGCGCCGCCCTGCAAAAGCTGCTCGGCGAAGAGAGCAAGCCGGACATGGCGCGCACGGAGCAGTGGCTGCGCCAGTACGCGCCGCACCGCACCATGGCGGCCGCCCACCTGTGGGCCAGCCTGCATGCGCCGGAAATAAATATTTTGCCTGCGCGGGAATAAACGGCGGGCGGCACGCGTCTATCCCTTGCAAGCCCTCAAAACCTCAAGGAGACCATCATGCGCTTTACCACTTTTGCCGCCACCGCCCTTTTCACCGCCTTGTCCGCCCCGCTGGCCTTTGCCGCCGACGTCATGCCGGCCAACGGCATGCTGGTCAACGCCAGCGGCATGACCGTGTATGTGTTCGACAAGGATGTCGCCGACAGCGGCAAGAGCGCCTGCAGCGGCGGCTGCCTGGTGGCCTGGCCCGCCGTCATCGCCACCGAAGCGGCGCCCGCCGCCCCGTATGGCAGCATCAAGCGCGAAGACAACGGCGCCATGCAGCTGACCTACAAGGGCAAGCCCCTGTATTTGTACAAGGAAGACAAGAAACCGGGCGACGTGGCCGGCGACAACTTCAAGAACGTGTGGCACGTCGTCAAGCCCTAAGCCCCCCTCCCGCCGCCACGATGACCACGCAAGAGGACAGCCGCACACTGCAAGCCTGCCTGCCCGGCCTGCGCCGCTATGCGCGCGCGCTGGTGGGCGCCGTGCACGCGGACGATCTGGTGCAGGACACCGTGGAGCGGGCCTGGCGCAAGTTCGACCAGTGGCAACGGGGTGGCGAGATGCGGCCCTGGCTGTTTTCCATCATGCACAACCTGCACGTGGATCAATTGCGCCGCCCCGGCCTGGCGCTGCAGGAACTCGACGACGACGCCCTGCTGCCCGCCCCGGAGCACGCGCCGGGGCAAGCCATCGCCATCGGCGAAATGGATGCGGCGCTGGCCCGTTTGCCGCTGGGGCAGCGCGAAGTCATCCTGCTTGTCGCGCTTGAACAGATGCCGTATGAGCAGGTGGCGTCCACCCTGGGCATCCCCGTCGGCACGGTCATGTCGCGGCTGTCGCGCGGGCGCGAGCGGCTGCGCGAACTGCTCGATGGCCGCCCCGCCGGCAGCCATGGCGCCCCTACCCTGAAAGTCGTGAAATGACAACGCAAGCCATCAGCGAAGCGCAATTGCACGCCCTGGCCGACGGCGTCCTGCCCCAGGCGCAGCGCGCGGCTGTCGACGCCCACCTGCACGCACACCCCGAGGATGCCGCCAGGGTGGACGCCTGGCGCGAACAGAACCGGCAATTGCGTGCCCTGTTCGACCCCGTGCTGGACGAAGCCGTGCCGCCGGACCTGCTGCAAGCGGCATCGCCACCGTCGGCGAACGGCGCCTGGCAGCGCCACGCCATGCAGGCGGCAGCGGCCATCGTGCTGGTGATCGCAGGCGGCGCGGGCGGCTGGCTGCTGCGCGGCGATGGCGGCGACATGCGGACCACCAGCGCCAGCCCGATGTCGCTGGCGCGCAGCGCCGCCATCGCCCATGCCGTCTACACGCCCGAAGTGCGCCATCCCGTGGAAGTGGGTGTCGAACAGGAGGCGCACCTGGTGCAATGGCTGTCGAAACGCCTGGACAGCAAATTGCAGCCGCCCGCGCTGTCACCGCTCGGCTATCACCTGATCGGCGGCCGCCTGCTGCCCGGCGATGGCGACGGCCCCGTGGCGCAATTCATGTATGAAGATGCCGGCGGCAAGCGCCTGACCCTGTATGTGGCGAAAGAACGGGCAGGCAGGCAGGAAACAGCCTTCCGCTACACGCAGGAAAAGGAGCTGAGCGTGTTTTACTGGATCGACGGCCAGCTTGGTTACGCCCTCTCAGCGAGCCTGCCCAAACGGGAGCTGGGCAAGATCGCCAACGCCGTGTATGCGCAGCTGGAGCAAGCCCGCTAAGCCCCGCCATCCATGCGCAAGTGCGCTGAACGCCAGCCCGGTATCAGTCCAGCGCACGCCGCAGTTCCGCATACGCGTCGACCAGCCGCTCCTTCGAATAGCCGCGATTGAGCCCACTGGGATTGGGTAATATCCACACGCGCGCGCCGCCGAAGCGCTCCGGCTGTTCGCCCCACGCCAGCTGGCGTTTCCCCGTCATCGCCGCGTAGGCAGCTTTGCCCAGGAATGCGATCCACTGCGGCTGCAGCAATGCCAGTTTATGCTGCAGGCCCGCCGCCGCTTGCGCAAACTCGTCCGCCCCCACCTGGTCCGCGCGGCTGGTCGGGCGCCCGACGGCCGCCGTCAAACCCAGCCCGAAACCGAGCACGCTGGCATCGTCTTGCGGCGCCACCAGATGCGGCGTGAAGCCGGCCAGGTGCAGCACCGGCCAGAAACGGTTGCCGCGGCCGAGAAAATGGTGGCCGGCCGCCGCCGCGTCCACGCCCGGATTGAGGCCGCAAAAAACCACTTGCAAGCCGGGAGCGAGGATGTCGGGCAAGCCCGGCGCCGTTGTGAGGTATGTCATGAAAACTCCAATATCAGAAGCCGCAGTATGCCACCGGCCCCATGTCCTGCAGCGCAGGGCGGGCGGTGCTACCATCCCGTACTGATGAGCTCATCCGTATGGTGGATGGCCGTCGCGCTTTCCCGCACCATCCCACACCGAGGAATACACATGACGACCCTGACCATCAATGGCAAGCAGCACGAGCTTGCGCTGCCTGAAGACACGCCCCTGCTGTGGGCCCTGCGCGACGAACTGGGCATGACCGGCACCAAATTCGGCTGCGGCATGGCCCTGTGCGGCGCCTGCACCGTGCACCTCGATGGCGAAGCCATCCGCTCCTGCGTGACGCCGATGTCGGCCGCCGCCGGCAAGAATATCACCACCATCGAAGCCGTGGGCGAAGACAAGGTCGGCCTGGCGCTGCAGCAGGCCTGGCAGGAACACGGCGTGCCCCAATGCGGCTACTGTCAGGCCGGGCAGATCATGTCGGCCACGGCCCTGCTGCACAAGACCCCAAGGCCGAACGACCAGCAAATCCGCGAAGCGATGAGCGGCAATATCTGCCGCTGCGGCACCTATACTCGCATCCACGCGGCCATCAAGCAGGCCGCGACCAGCATCCACGCGAAAGGAGCGGCCAAATGAGCATGCATGACACTCCTGCCGCACATTCGCCTGCGCGGCGCAACTGGCTCAAGGCCGCCGGCGCGCTGGCCGGTTTGACCCTGGTGGCCGGCCCTTCCGGCCTCGTGATGGCGGCCGATGCCGTCAAATACGGCGGCGAGAAGATGGCTGGCGGCGTGGTCGACGACAGCCTGGTCTTCCTGTCGGTCGGTGCCGACGGCATCGTCACCATCGTGGCGCACCGCTCCGAAATGGGCCAGGGCATCCGCACCAGCCTGCCCATGGTGGCGGCCGACGAACTGGGCGCCGACTGGGCGCAGGTGCGCGTGCAGCAGGCGACCGCCGACGAAGCGCGCTACGGCAGCCAGGATACAGACGGCTCGCGCAGCATGCGCCACTCGTTCCGCGCCATGCGCCACGTGGGCGCCACCGCGCGCCTGATGCTGGAAACGGCGGCCGCCGTGCGCTGGGACGTACCCGTGACGGAAGTCAAAGCCGTCAACCACGCGGTCGTGCATGCGGCCAGCGGACGCTCGCTGTCCTTTGGCGCCCTGGCCGAAGAGGCGGCCAAATTGCCGGTGCCGCCACGCGCGCGCATCAGCCTGAAAACGGCGGGCGAGCTGCGCTACATCGGCCAAACCAGCACGCGCGGCATCGACTTGCACGACATCGTCACGGGCAATACCCACTTCGGCATCGACACGCGCCTCGACGGCATGGCGTACGCCGTCATCGCCCGCCCTCCCGTCTTTGGCGGCAAGCTGAAAAGCGTGGACAAGACGGCGGCCCTGAAAGTGCCGGGCGTGCTGCGCATCGTCGAACTGGCGGGCAGTCCGCCGCCAGCCATGTTCAGTCCTCTGGGCGGCGTGGCCGTCATCGCCAGCAACACCTGGGCCGCCATCAAGGGCCGCGAAGCGCTGGTGCTGGAATGGGAAGATGGCCCGAACGGCGGCTACGATTCGAAGACCTTCCGCAAAACCCTGGAAGCGGCCGTGCGACAGCCGGCCAGCCCGGCGCGCGACCAGGGCAAGACGGTGGCCACGCTGGCCGCCGCTCCCGCCGCGCGGACATTCAGTGCCGAATACTATCTGCCCCACCTGGCCCACGCCACCATGGAGCCCCCCGCCGCCACCGTGCGCATCGCCAACGACAAGGCCGAAGTATGGGCCTGCGTGCAGGCGCCGCAGGCGACGCGCAGCAATGTGGCCAAGGCCCTGGGCCTGGCGTATGACGACGTGACCGTCCACGTGACCCTGCTCGGAGGCGGCTTCGGGCGCAAATCGAAACCCGATTTCGCCGTCGAGGCGGCGCTGCTGTCGAAAGCCATGGATGGCGCGCCCGTCAAGCTGACGTGGACGCGCGATGACGACCTGCAGCACGACTACCTGCACACGGTATCGGTCGAACGGCTGGAAGCGTCGCTGGACGCGAAAGGCATGCCGACGGCCTGGCTGCACCGCACGGCCGCGCCCACCATCACCTCGACCTTTGCCGCCGGCGCGAGCAGGCAGGCGCCGTTCGAGCTGGGCATGTCGGCCATCAATGTGCCGTTCGCCATTGCGAACATCCGCGTCGAAGTGCCCGAAGTGCCGGCCCACACGCGCATCGGCTGGTTCCGTTCCGTGTCGAATATCCCGCACGCGTTTGCCATCCAGTCGTTTACGGCCGAACTGGCGCATGCGGCAAAAAAGGATCATCGCGACTACCTGCTCGCGCTGCTGGGCCCCGCGCGCAAGATCAACCCGGCCGACCTGTCCGACGGCTGGAACTATGGCGAAGATCCGGCGAAGTATCCGGTCGACATCGGCCGCATGCGCCACGTGATCGAGCTGGTGACGGCCAAGGCGGGCTGGGGCCGCAAGCTGCCCAAGGGACGGGGGCTGGGCCTGGCCGTCTCCTACAGCTTTGTCACCTATGTGGCGGCCGTGATCGAAGTGGAGATCAATGCGGCCGGCGAAGTCATCGTGCCGAGGGTCGACATCGCCATGGATTGCGGCCCGCAAATCAATCCGGACCGCGTGCGCTCGCAGATCGAGGGCGCCTGCATCATGGGCCTGTCGCTGGCCATGAGCGGCGAAATCAGTTTCAAGAATGGCCGGGTCGAGCAAAGCAATTTCCACGACTACGCCGTGCTGCGCGCCGCCGACGCGCCGCGCGTGATCCACACGCACCTGGTGCCGGGCACCCTGGACATGGAGTTGGGCGGCGTGGGCGAACCGGCCACGCCGCCCATCGCGCCAGCCCTGTGCAACGCCATCTTCGCGGCCACGGGCAAGCGCATCCGCGCCCTGCCCGTAGGCATGCAGCTGGCGAAAAAGGCTTAGGTCCGCCGCGCGGCAGGCAACTGCAGCAGCAACGCTGCGGCGGCGACCAGGGCGGCACCGGCCGCCAGCAGCCACATGGGCCAGTCGAGCAGGAGCAGCACCCCGCCGGTGGCCGCGCCAATGGCGCTGCCCAGGTACAGCGCCGATTCGTTGAGGGCGATGGCCAGGTTGCCATCGCCCTGCCGCGCGCGCACGGCCAGCAGTTGCTGGTTCTGCGGCACTTGCAGGGCCCAGCCAGCCGCGCCCCACAGTGCGATCGGCGCGAGCATCAGCCAGGCCGACCAGCCGGCCGCCAGCGGCAGCGCGCACAAGGCCAGCGCCAGCAGCAGCAAGATGAAGCAGGTCAGTTTCGGCGCCGCCACCTTGTCCGCCCACGGTCCGACCAGCACGCTGCCCGCGATCCCCCCCACGCCCCAGGCCCACAGGAAGGGAGTGGTGGACAGCGCCGCCCCCTGCGCCGACCACGCCAGCAACGGCGCGATAAACGTGTACATGCCCAGGCTGGCGATGGCCGCCAGCAGCGATACCAGCAGGATGGACAGCACCTGCCCATCGGCCAGCAAGACCAGCTTGCGGCGCAGCGACGTGGCCGGCACCGCCGGCAGCGCGGGCAGCTTCCACAGCAAGCCCGCCAGCGCCAGCCCGCCAAGGACGGCGACCAGCCACAGGGCCGCGGTCCAGTCCAGCTGCTGCGCCAGCAGCAAACTCAAGGGCACGCCCAGCACCGTGCCGCCCGCCATGCCGCCCATGATCACGCCGATGGCCTTGCCCCGCTGCTGCGGCGCCGACACGCCGGCCGCCGCCGCGATGCCCAGCGCCAGGTAGACACCAGCACCGACGCCGGCAATGGCGCGCCATGCCAGCAAACCGCTGAAACCAGGCGCCAGCGCGCTGGCCCCGTTCGCCAGCACGAACACGGCCAGGGCGATCAGGAGGCCCGAGCGCTGCGCGCGCGCCGGCAACAAGGCCACCACCAGCGGCGAGCCGAGGCCATAGGCCAGCGTAAACGCCGTCACCAGTTGCGCGGCCATCGCCAGGGAGATGGAAAAGGCACTGGCAATCATCGGCATCAGGCCCGCCGTCACATACGACGCCATGCCCAGCGCGAACGCGCCCATGGCGATCAGGTAGACGGTGGCAGGCAGCGCGGCGATGGCAGGCGCGAGGCTACTGGAGGAGGAAGAGTCGGACATGGGCAAGCTTTCGGAAAGAAAGCAGGCATTCTGGAATACAATATAAACAATTACAATTTAACTGTTTATGCTATTACTGATAGCAACAGGCTTACCGGAAAGGCATCACCATGCGCACCTTGGCCCGCACCCGCCACGAACTGGCCGCCTACCTGCAGGCGCGGCGCGCACGCCTGTCGCCGGAAGACGTGGGCTTGCCCGGCGGTGGAAGGCGGCGTACACCGGGCTTGCGCCGCGAAGAAGTGGCGGCGCTGGCCGGCGTGGGGCTGACCTGGTACACCTGGCTGGAGCAGGGGCGCGACATCGGCGTCTCGAGCGCCTTTCTCGACAAGCTGGCCGAGGTGCTGAAACTGGACGCGGCCGAGCGCCGCCACCTGTTCCTGCTGGCGCATGCGCGTCCGCCGGCCGAAGAGGGCAAGACGTTTTGCGTAGTGCCGCCGCTGGTGCGCCGCCTGATGCACGAGCTGGCGCATCCGGCATATGTGCTCAATTTGCGCTGGGACGTGCTGGCGTTCAACGGGGGCGCCGACACCCTGTTTGGCTTCGGCGCGCATGCTGCCTCGCGGCGCAATCTGCTGTGGCTCTTGTTTACCGACCCGCTGCTGCGATCCCGCTTCGCGGCGTGGGAAGAGCAGGCGCCGCTGATGCTGTCGAGCTTTCGCCGCGACTATGCGCGCGCCACGCAGGAAGCGGATATCCACGCGCTGGTGGAGGAACTGGAAAAAGTCTCGCCCGAATTCAAGTTATGGTGGCGCCGCCACGACGTGCATGCGCCATGTGCCGGCGTACGCCGCCTGACAATCGACGGCGGGGAGGTCGCATATGAACATACCTCGCTCACCATCGATGCGGACCGCCATCTGCGGCTGGTGGTGTATGCACGCCAGGCGCAGGAGTGACCTGCAGCGCACAACGAAAAAACCGCTGATTCTCTTGCGAGAAATCAGCGGCTTCGAATTGGTTGCGGGGACAGGATTTGAACCTGTGACCTTCGGGTTATGAGCCCGACGAGCTGCCAGACTGCTCCACCCCGCAGACGAATTATATACCAGATTGTTGCGCGGCGTAAAGGCGTGAATTGACAATGTCATTCCTGCCCCGTCTGCCGAATATTGTCGTTGTCCAGCAATGGAAAAAGCCGCTGATCTTTTGCAAGAATCAGCGGCTTTCCGGTATTGGTTGCGGGGACAGGATTTGAACCTGTGACCTTCGGGTTATGAGCCCGACGAGCTGCCAGACTGCTCCACCCCGCACAAGAATTATAAGGGCAAACGGGTGGCTTAGGCAATAGCTATCTCAACTTAGGCTGCAATAGAGCTATTTAATTAAAAACCCCGGCCAATTGCCGATTGGCATTGTGTCCTCCCGACACGCCACGCCGCGCGCAATCGGTGTACAGTAAGCGTTACACTAGACTTCCATTTTCCCAAGCCCGCCCATGAAATTCTGCTCCGAATGCGCCCATCCTGTCAGCCTCTCCATTCCGGAAGGCGACAACCGTCCGCGCTATGTCTGCGCCAACTGTGACGCCATCCATTACCAGAACCCGAAAATGGTGGTCGGCTCCATCCCCGTGTGGGAAGAGGATGGCCAGCTGCAGGTCTTGCTGTGCAAGCGCGCCATCGAGCCGCGCCTGGGCTACTGGACCCTGCCTGCCGGCTTCATGGAAAACGATGAAACGACATCCGACGCGGCCGAACGCGAAACGGTGGAGGAAGCGGGCGCGAATATCGAACTGGGCCCCCTGTTTTCACTTCTGAACGTGCAGCGCGTGCACCAGGTGCACCTGTTTTACCTGGCGCGCCTGCGCGACCTCGATTTCGCGCCGGGCATCGAAAGCCTGGACGTGCAGATGTTTACGGAAGCGCAGATACCCTGGGATGACCTGGCCTTCCCCACCATCCGCGCCACCCTGGAACTGTTCTTTGCCGACCGCGTGAAAATCCGCGAAGGCGGCAGCTATGGTTTCCATACGGGCGACATCACGCGCCCGATGGCGCGCACGGATGCAGAGCAAGCCCCCGAGTAAGCCTCCACCAACTGCCACCTTTGACGCCGCATGATTCCCTGGCTCGATACCCACACCCCGTTTCCCGACGTTTCGCGCGCCCTGACCGACGAGGCGCCCGGCCTGCTGGCGGCCGGCGCCGACCTGTCGCCCGCGCGCCTGCTCGACGCCTACCGGCGCGGCATCTTCCCCTGGTTTTCCGAAGGCCAGCCTATTTTGTGGTGGAGCACCGATCCGCGCATGGTGCTGATGACGGGGGACTTCAAGGTCTCCGACAGCCTGGCCAAGGCGATCCGCAAGGTCGAACGCAGCGCCGCCACGGACGGTCGCTGGCAGCTGCGCTTCGACGGCGATTTCGACGCCGTCATGCGCGCCTGCGCGGCGCCGCGCAAGGATGGCCCGGGCACGTGGATTTCCGACGAAATCATCGCCGGCTACACGGGCTTGCACAAGCTGGGCTACGCGCACTCGTCGGAACTGTGGCTTGATGGAGAACTGGTCGGCGGCGCGTATGGCGTGTCGATCGGGCGCATGTTCTATGGCGAATCGATGTTCGCGCGCGTGACGGATGGCTCGAAGATCGCGCTGGCGCACCTCGTGCGTTTTCTGCACGCGCGCGGCGTGGCCATGATTGACTGCCAGCAAGAAACGAAGCACCTGGCCTCGCTGGGCGCGGCGCCCATTTCGCGCGCGCGCTTCCTCGCCCATGTGCGCGTCGCCATTGAAGCAGCGCAAATCACGGATTGGCAAGCTGCACCACCGGCATAAAAAAGCTATGATATCTCCACGCAGACTTCCATTGCCGCGGACAGACCAGACAGGATCAGCATGACGCACCTGAACGAACTACCGTTTGCCACCCTGCAGTTCTACACGACGGCGCCCTATCCGTGCAGCTATCTGGACGACCGCCAGGCACGCTCGCAGGTGGCCACGCCTTCGCACCTGATCAACAGCGACGTGTATTCGGAACTGGTGCGCAACGGCTTTCGCCGCAGCGGCATTTTCACCTACCGCCCGTATTGCGACGGCTGCCAGGCCTGCATTCCCGTACGCGTCGTGACGGGCGAGTTCACCCCGAACCGCAACCAGCGCCGCGCCTGGAGCCGGCACGCCGACCTGCAGGCGGGCGTGGCCACCCTGTCCTTCCTCGACGAGCACTACGAACTGTACCTGCGCTACCAGAGCACGCGCCACGCGGGCGGCGGCATGGACCAGGACAGCCGCGACCAGTATGCGCAATTCCTGCTGCAAAGCCGGGTCAACACGCGCCTGGTGGAGTTCCGCGATGCCGAAGGCATCCTGCGCATGGTCAGCATCATCGACGTGCTGGCCGATGGCCTGTCGTCCGTCTACACCTTTTTCGACCCCGACGTGCCGGGCGCCTCGTACGGCACCTACAACGTGCTGTGGCAAATCGCCCAGGCGCGCGAACTGGACCTGCCCTACATCTACCTGGGCTACTGGATCGCGCAAAGCCCGAAGATGGCCTATAAAATCAACTTCAAGCCGCTGGAAGCACGGATCAAGGGGCAGTGGGTAATCCTGTAAACCTGGGATTATTTGGCAGGTCGGATTAGCGCGCAAGCGCGTAATCCGACACTGCGATGCCAACAATGGTGTCGGATTACGGCGCTTCGCGCCTAATCCGACCTACTTGCTCTTGTCCGGAAACGCCGGACGCTTGGGCTGCGCGGGCGGGTTCTTTGCCAGTTCGGCCTGGATCACCTCGATCGCCTTTTCCAGCTGCGGATCACGTCCGGCGATGACGTCGGCCGGCGTTTGCTCGACGTCGATATCGGGCGGCACGCCTTCGTTTTCCACGCCCCAGCCATTTTCGCGCGTCCAGAACGCCAGGTTCGGCGCCGTGATGAAGCCGCCATCCATCAGCACGGGGAAGCCCAGCACGCCCACCAGGCCGCCCCAGGTGGCCTTGCCGATCAGCGGGCCCATGTTATTTTTGCGGAACATCCATGGCAGCAGGTCGCCGCCAGAACCGGCCGTCTCGTCGATCAGCATGGCGCGCGGCCCCTGGATCGAAGCGGATGGTGTCTTCATGTCGGCGCCGTAGCGCATGGTCCACCAGGCGATTTCCTTCTTCTGCAGGATCTCGATGTAGTAATCGGCCACGCTGCCGCCGCCATTGAAACGCTCGTCGACGATGATGGCCTGCTTGTCCGCCTGCGGGAAGAAATAGCGCTTGAAGTAGGTGTGGCCCAGGCCCGCCGTATTCGGCACATACACATACGCCACCTTGCCGCCCGTCGCCGCATTCACCTTGCGCATATTGCCTTCGATCCAGTCGCGGTTGCGCAAGGCATCCTCGGTCGGCACGGGCACCACGGTGATCGTGCGCGCGCCCTTGCCGTCGGCCGATGGCCCCACGGTCAGGTCGATCGCCTTGCCGGCCGTGTTCTCGAAGGCGCTGTAGATATTCGTCGGCGGCAGCAAAGGACGGCTGTCGACGGCCAGCAGGTATTCGCCCGCCTTGACGTTCAGGCCCGGCTCCGTCAGCGGCGCGCGCAGGGCCGGATTCCAGTTCAAGCCGCCATACACTTTCTTGAAGCGGTAATGGCCATCGCGCACTTCATAGTCGGCGCCCAGCAAGCCCCCCGGCACCTTCTTCGCCTCGATAAAATCATCGCCACCGCCACCGCGGTGGTGGCCCACGGCCAGCTCGCTGCACATCCACTGGATCAACCGGTTCAGGTCTGCGCGGCTCGACAGCTCGGGCAGGAAGACGGCGTACTTGTCGCGCATGGCCTTCCAGTCCACGCCATGCATGCCCGGGTCATAGAAGTAATCGCGGTTGATGCGCCACACCTCGTTGAAAATCTGCGTCCACTCGGCGCGCGGATCGGCCTTTACTTCGATGGCGTCGACCTTGATCTTGCCTTCGCCCGGCGCCAGCAGCTTGCCCGTGGCGCTACCCATGGCCCAATTGTCCTTCTGGCGGTACAGCAGCTTCTTGCCATCGGCCGACACTTCGAAATCATCGGCTTCCGCCACCACGGTTTCCGCCTTGCGCTCCTTCAGGTCAAAACGCTGCACGGCCTTCTTGCCGTCGCTTTCGCGCAGCAAAAAGATCTGCCCTGCGGCACCCGCCGTCAGACTGGAGAACTGCGCGGCCGGCAGCGGCAAGTCGACGATGCGCGTGGCGATGCCGTCGAAATCGATGCTGATCGGCGCCACGGGCGCTACGGTCACTTTCGGGTCGTCGCGGCCCGTCTTCGGATCGACCTTCGGTTCGCTCTTCGCTTCCGGCTCTGCCTTTGCCGTGTCTTTTTTACTCTCCGCGCTGGCGGCCTTTTCCTCGTCGCTCTCCTTGATCAGGGGCGACGGCAAGTCGCGCCGCAGCACGGCCATCCACACGGTGCGCGTCACCAGGTTGTCTTCATTCTGCTGCGAGAACCAGTTGTTGCTGGGACCAGCGTTCGTCGAAGCGAAGAAATACAGGTATTTGCCGCTCTTGTCGAACATGGGCTGGGCCACGTCGGACAAGCCATCGGTCACGGGCATCGACTTGTTCTGCTCGACGGAATAGATGTAGGCGCTGCGCGTGTAGGTGGGCGAATTGAGCGTGTAGGCCAGCCAGCGCGAATCGGGCGCCCACGAGGCGCGCATGCTCTTGTCGACGCCATACATCGGCTCCGTGGCGACCTTCTGCACCTTGCCCGTGCCGACGTCGATCACATACATGCTCCAGCCATTGTCGGCAAACGCGATCTTCCTGCTGTCGGGCGACCAGACGGCGTTGTCATAGAAGCCGCTGCCATTCAGCTTGAACTTGCGCACGGCGCCCTTGCCATCCTGCGCCCGCACATGCAGTTCATACTCGCCCGACTCGTCCGAGAAATACGCGACCGAGCGGCCATCGGGCGACCAGATCGGCGTGCGCTCGTGGGCGCCGGCCGTCTGCGTCAGGTTGCGCACATCGCCCTTGTCGGCGGGGATGGTGACGATCTCGCCCCGGTACTCGAAGGCGATGCGCGCGCCCGACGGCGAAATCGACGCGTCGCGGATATATTTCGCGTTCTTGACCCAGCGCGGGCGCGTCTGCCCCAGGTCGCTGGCCACGGCGATGCTCAGCTTGTGCGCCTGGCCGCTGGCGATGTCGAGCGCGTGCAAATAGCCGGCCTGCTCGTAGACGATGGTGCCGTTCGCGGCCGACGCGTTCAGCACGGGAAAATCCGCGTGCCGCGTCAGCTGGCGCACGGCTTTCGTCTTGACGTCATACGCAAACAGGTTGAATTCGCCGTTGCGGTCCGAGCGGAAGTACACGGTGTCGCCCAGCCACATGGGGTCGACGTCGTTCGAGCGCGTGGTGGGCTGGGGGATTTTTTCGATGGATTTGTCGCTGGATGAAAACAGCCACAGCCAGGAATTGGTGCCGCCCCGGTAGCGCTTCCACTGCTTGAAGGCCGGCGCCAGCGGGTTGTAGGCGATGCGCTTGCCATCGGGCGAATAGGCGGCGCGTGAGGCGTTGGGGATTTCCAGCTGGGTTTCCACGCCGCCCGCCACGGGCACCGTAAACAGCTTCTGGAAGCGGTTGTTGAAGGCGGCGCGGGGCGAGGTGAACATCACGGCCTGGCCATCGGGCGTGAACGACTGCGCCAGGTCCGCGCCCGGGTGGAAGGTCAGGCGGCGCGGCACGCCGCCGGCCGCCGCGATCACGTACACGTCGACATTGCCGTCGATATTCGCGCTATACGCGATCAGGCTGCCGTCGGGCGAGAACACGGGATTGGACTTGTCGCCCAGATCGGAAGTGAGGCGCCGCGCGCCGCCGCCATCGAGGTTGGACAGCCACAGGTCGCCCGCATAGATGAAGGCGATGTGGCGGCTGGAGACGGCTGGTTCGCTCAGCATGCGGGTGTCTTGCGTATTGGGCAGGGCCAGGGCCGGGTGGCTCAGCAGCAGTGCGCTGGCGGCCGCGATGGCCGTCAAGATGCGTGTCTTTTTCAATCGATGTCTCGCTTATGAAGTAAACAGAACAGGGAAGAAACAGGAAAGTCCAAGGCCGGATGCGGATTATCAATGGATCAATATTGCATTTGGCCAACAAGAACTATACACCCGACCGCTGCGTGGAACACGGTAAAATACGGCACTTATTTCGCGTGCCGCCAGCCCTTCCCGGCGGCCCGCACACCTACTCAAAGCGCCCCATGTCTGAAAAATTCCTGTACTCCCTCGCCCGCCCGCTGCTGTTTTCGATGGATGCCGAAGCGGCCCACCATCTCACCCTGCCCGCCCTGAAACGCGCCAGCGCGCTGGGCCTGACGAAGCTGGCCGGCAAACCGGCAGCCGACCCGCGCACGGTGATGGGCATCACCTTCCCCAATCCCGTCGGCCTGGCCGCCGGCCTGGACAAGGATGGCGCCTACATCGACGCGCTGGCCGACCTGGGCTTTGGTTCCATCGAAGTGGGTACCGTCACGCCGCGCGCGCAGGCGGGCAATCCGAAACCGCGCATGTTCCGCCTGCCGCAAGCGCAGGGCATCATCAACCGCATGGGCTTTAACAATGGCGGCGTGGACGCCTTTGTCGCCAACGTGCAGGCGTCGAAGTTCTACCAGGACCGCGCCGGCGTGCTGGGCCTGAACATCGGCAAGAATGCCGACACGCCCATCGAGCGGGCGGCCGACGACTATCTGCTGTGCCTGGAAAAAGTCTACCCGTATGCCAGCTATGTGACGGTGAACATCTCGTCGCCAAACACCAAGAACCTGCGCCAGCTGCAGGGCGCGTCGGAACTCGACGCCCTGCTGTCGCAGCTCAAAGATGCCCAGGCGCGCCTGGCGGACAAGCACAAACGCTACGTGCCGCTGGCCCTGAAAATCGCGCCGGACATGGATGGCGAACAGGTGAAAAGCATTGCCGAGTCGCTCACGCGCCACCGTATCGATGGCGTCATCGCCACCAACACGACCCTGTCGCGCAGCGCCGTGGAAGGCATGCCGCACGGCGCCGAAGCGGGCGGCCTGTCGGGCGCGCCCGTGTTCGAACTGTCGAACAATGTCATCCGCCTGCTGAAGGCCGAACTGGGCGATGCGCTGCCCATCATCGGCGTGGGCGGCATCATGCAGGGCAGCGACGCCGTGGCCAAGTTCGAGGCGGGCGCGCAGCTGGTGCAGCTGTACAGCGGCCTGATTTACGCCGGTCCCGCGCTGATCAAGGATTGCGCGCGCGCGCTGCGCGGCAAACAGGCGACATGATCGCCAGGGTCAAGCTGGGTTCCAGCAGCCTGGAGGTGAGCAAGATCTGCCTGGGCACGATGACCTTCGGCGAGCAGAATAGCGAAGCCGAAGCGCACAGCCAGCTCGATTACGCGCTCGAGCGGGGCATCAACTTCGTCGACACGGCCGAGATGTATCCGGTGATGGCCAGCGCGCAGACGCAGGGCAGCACGGAGCGCTACATCGGCAGCTGGCTGAAGAAAAGCGGCAAGCGCAGCCAGATCGTCCTGGCCAGCAAGGTGGCCGGGCCGAATTCGCGCATGCACTGGATACGCAAGGGCAAGACGGACCACGACGCGGTCAACATCCGCGCCGCCGTCGAGGACAGCCTGCGCCGGCTGCAGACGGAGCACATTGACCTGTATCAATTGCACTGGCCCAGCCGCAACCTGCCCATCTTCGGCGCCAGCGCGTACAACCCGCGCAAGGAGCACGCCTCGGTCGCCATCGAAGACACCCTGGCCGTGCTGGGCAAACTGGTCGACGAGGGCAAGATCGGCCATATCGGCGTGTCGAACGAATCGTCGTGGGGCGTGTGCGAATACATCAAGCAGGCCGAGCTGAAAGGCTTGCCGCGCATCGCCGCCATCCAGAACCTGTACAACCTGACGGCGCGCCATTTCGAGACGAGCTTGCTCGACGAAACCTGCCACCGGGAAAATGTCAGCTTGCTGGCCTACAGCCCGCTGGCGTTCGGCCAGCTGACGGCGAAATATATCGACGATCCGCAGGCCAAGGGCCGTTTGACGCGCTTCCCGGCCGGCTGGAGTCCCCGCTACGTGCGCCCCGCTACCATCGCGGCAGCCAGCCAGTATGCGGCGCTGGCCCGCGCGCACGGCTTGACGCCGGCGCAGCTGGCGCTGGCCTGGTGCTACTCGCGCTGGTTCGTGGCCTCGACCATCATCGGTGCCACCAGCGTGGCGCAGCTGCAGCAAAATATCGACGCCCATCAAGTTACCCTGTCGCCGGAACTGGTGGCGGCCGTCGACGCCATCCACGCCAGTCTGCCCAATCCGGGACAGTAGGCGCGCTCCGTCTGGCGGCGCATGCCGCCGCCAGGCTCCCCACGCCCATCGCAGATAGTCGTATTTATACAACAGCTGGCAATTTACTGCTGTGCAGCATTGCGGCCTTGCCGTGCCCGGTCGTATGCTGGAAACGAGGCCATATGCGCTACCCGCGCCATTTGGACGTGTATCAGACATTTATTGCATATCGATAGACAGAACGATTCGTAAGCACGCCACAGGCCCACTGTTACTCTGATGTCATCACCGGACCGCCATGGTTCGCGCATCCACCAACCGAAGAGATATTGTCGATGAGTTCAAGCACCGCCCGCTCCCAGCTTCCCGCCCTGCCCGTGAAAACCGTTATCGCCGCCAGCCTGATCGCCTGCTTCAGCCTGCCAATGCAGGCGCAAGCGCAGCAAGAGCTGCCGGCCGAAGGTGAACTGCAATCGGTGGTGGTCACCGGCACCTTCGCCAAGAACCGCCGCACCATCGATTCCGAATCGCCTATCGACATCCTCACCTCGCGCGACCTGCAAAGCACGGGTTCGGGCGAGCTGGCCACCGTGCTGGCGCGCCTGCTGCCATCGCTGAACTTTGCCCGCGCCACGGGCGCCGACGCCAGCGACGCCGTGCGTCCGGCCCAGCTGCGCGGGCTGTCGCCCGACCAGACCCTGGTACTGGTGAACGGCAAGCGCCGCTACACCTCGGCCGTCGTCAACGTCAACGGTTCCCTGGGCCGCGGCTCGGCGCCCGTCGACCTGAACGCCATCCCGCTGGCCGCCATCGACCACGTGGAAGTGCTGCGCGATGGCGCGGCGGCCCAGTACGGTTCCGATGCGATCGCCGGCGTAATCAACATCATCCTGAAAAAAGGCGCGGCCGGCGGCGATATCGAAGTGGGCTATGGCCAGACGCAGGAACGCGACGGCAAGCAAAAATCCATCAAGGGTTCGGCCGGCTTCGCCCTCGGTGACGACGGCTGGGTGCGCGTCTCGGCGGAAGTGGCGGAGCGCGACCCGACCAACCGCGCCGGCGCCGACTTCCGCAATCCGCTGGAACCGCGCTACGGCAAGGTCAACCAGCGCTATGGCGATCCGGAAAGCAAGCCGGCAACGATTTTCCTCAACAGCGAATACCGCATCAACGACAATATCGACTGGTATGCCTTCGGCAATTATGGCAAGCGCGACACGTCGGCCGCCGCCACCTGGCGCACGGCCCTGATCCAGGACCCCGTCACCAAGGTCTACTCGCAGCGCACGCCGATCTATCCGGAAGGCTTCTTGCCGCTGCAAAACAGCACCCTGACGGACCAGTCCATCGTCACGGGCTTGCGCGGTGAAGCGGCCGGCTGGCGCTGGGATGCCAGCATCAATTACGGCAGCAACAAGTTCGAACTGGACCTGGACAACACGGTCAACCAGTCGCTGGGCGCGAACAGCCCCACGCATTTCTATGCCGGCTCGCTGAAGAATGAACAGACCGTATTCAACCTGGACGCGGCGCGCGAGTTTCCCGTCTCTTACTTTACGGGTCCGCTGACTGTAGCCGTCGGCGCGGAAGCGCGGCATGAGAAATACAGCATCGGCGCCGGCGACGCAGCGTCGTACACAGGCGGCGGCTCGCAAGGCTTTGCCGGCTTCCGCCCTGTCAACGCAGGCAGCCACTCGCGCCACAACGAATCGATCTATGTGAATCTGGAAGCGGAAGCGACGAAGAAACTGTCGGGCGGCGTGGCCCTGCGCCATGAGCGCTACAGCGATTTCGGCAGCACCACCTCTGCCAAGGGCTCGGCCCGCTACTCCTTCACGGACGCGCTGTCCCTGCGCGGCACCGTATCGAGCGGCTTCCGCGCGCCATCGCTGGCGCAGCAGTACTACACCATCACCACCACCAACTTCCAGGTCATCAACGGCAACAATACGGCCATCGAGACGGGCACCTTTGCCGTCAACACGCCGCAGGCGCGCGCCTTGGGCGCACAGGACCTGAAACCGGAAAAAGCCCGCAACTACAGCCTGGGCCTGCAGTTCCAGCCTAACCGCAACTTCACCACGACGGTAGACGCCTACCGCATCGACATCGACAACCGCATCCTGTTCTCGGCCAACCTGGCGCTGAACGACAAGCTCAAGGCCCAGCTGGCGACGCAAGGCTCGAGCGTGGGCGCGGCGCGCTACTTCACCAACGCCGTCGACACGCGCACGGAAGGCGTGGACATCGTCAGCACCTACCGCATCGACCTGCAGGACAAGGACCGCCTCGATCTCACCGTGGCCTACAACCATAACAAGAGCACGGTACAGAAAATCGCCGACAATCCAGCCATCCTGACGGCCAACAACCTGAAACTGATCGACCGCCAGAGCATCGACCGCATCACGGTGGCCTCGCCGAAGGACAAGTTCAGCCTGGCCGCCGACTACGGCTTCGGCATCTGGAATGCGCATGGCGTCGTGACGCGCTACGGCAGCTTCACCGTGCCACAGAACGATGTCAAGCTGGACCAGACGTATGACCCGCAATGGGTGCTGGACGTGTCCGGTTCCGTGAAACTGGGCAAGAACTGGCGCCTGGTGGCCGGCATCGACAACGTCACCAACCGCTACCCGGCGCAAGTGACGAGCGCGGGCAACCTGAACGTCAACGGCACCCAGCCTTACAGCATCTTCGCGCCGAACGGTTTCAACGGCCGCTACTACTACGCCAAGGCTGGCTATAGCTGGTAAATAGCGCTCTGCCATGCAAAAAGCCCGGAACGCATCGCGTTTCCGGGCTTTTTCATGTCTTGCGCCCGCAGGCGCATCAGGCTCAGGCGCGGCGGCGGCGCGCGACAAAACCGACCAGGCCCAGGCCCAGCATCAGCATGCCGTAAGTCGCTGGCTCAGGCACGGCAGAGACGGAGTTGTACGCGCGGAAATTGCTCAGGCCACGCGGCAGGTTGGCAATGCTGAAGACCGTATTCGCGGCAAGCGGCGTGTCCCAGTGGAACAACAGTTCGCCACGGCCATAATGCACGGCCAGGTAGTCAAAGCTGGAGTTGACGGTAAACGAACCGGACTTGCTGCTGGCCAGGTCGCCCTGGGCGGCAAAGACCAACGAGCCTGCACCGCTGGAGGGCAGGCCAAACTTGCTGCTGACCAAGCTCTTGATGGCGGCCGCGCTTTGCGCGCCGGCCGGGTTGGCGCCGTCATAGACCCAGACCGCGTCCGCTGCCACGCTGCCATAGGTGACGGTATTGCCGCCCACCAGGAAGCCGCTCATGGCAGGGTCGGTGATTTCCACCCAGCTAGCAGCCTGGGCCAATGGCGCCAGGCAAGCCGAGACAGCAAGGCAGAGACCCAGCACGGCATGTTTAGTCATGTTCATAGTTTCCCCTATCGATGAATTTCAAAAACTACAATGTTGATTATATTTTTGTTATATTTTTTTGCGATTGGACAAAAGATATCATCCAGGAAATCTAAATGCAATAAAAGAAACATCTTCGGCCATTGAAAATTTCAATTGGTCTTATCAATTTATTGGCGAGGCCTGCTATCACGGGGCTTGCCGCCATCGTTGCCATGAGCGCTCGCCGTCCCGGGGAACAGGATTGTTGTATCTCAGCACATGTAAAGTGGCAGGGTCGCCCTGTACCAATGGCAAGCCGGAAGGTATGCGTGGTCATCCTGACACGCAATCGGCTACCATGGGTCTTACTCTTTTTGATCACGGATAAGCAACCATGCCCAGCTGGCACCTGGCCGACGCCGCCGAACTGGCGGCGCGCCATCCCTACACTTTCTATAAATCGCCACCCGAGGCCATCGCCCAGGTGCGCCCCGGCGAGGTGGTCAAGCTGATCTTCGCCTTCCACAGCGACGATCCGCAAGCGCCGGGCGCCGAGCGCATGTGGGTGCTGGTGGATACGGTCGAACCGCATGGCCACTTCACCGGCAAGCTCGACAACATGCCCGGCTACATCCAGGATTTACAGGCCAAAGACCCCGTCGCCTTCGATGCGCGCCACATCATCAATACCCAGCACGACGATGACGATAACCTCGTCAACCGCTACGCGGGCCTGTGCTTCGTGACGAAAAAAGTGCTGGAAGACGGCGCGCCCGTCGGTTATCTGTACCGCGAGGAGCCGGACAACGACGACGACAGCGGCTGGCGCTTCACGGCCAACGACGAGAGCGACGACTACATGCACGACAGCGCCAACGTGGCCCTCGTGTCGCTGGGCGCCGTGCTCAGCGTGGACGACCGTTTTATTGCCCTGCTGGATGCTCCGGCCGGCGCGGCCTATGCCTTCGACCACAACACGCAACAATTCATGGCGGTTGACGAATGACAATAGATGAATTGAAGGAATTTTGCGCGGCCCTGCCCGGCGCGCAAGCCGTGCTGTACGGTGCGCCGTCGAATATCCTCGTGTATGCAGTGGCGGGGAAAAAATTTGCTTATTTCAAGACCAGCGCACCGGAGCAGTGGCGCTTCAGCCTGCGGGGCAGCGCCGGGCGCTTTATCGAACTGACGGACATGCCGGGCGTGAAACCGGCCCGTTACATGGGCCGCTTTCACTGGGTGACGATCGTGGATGTGGCGCGCTTCCCGGCCGATTATCTGGCGGAGCTGGTACAGGATAGCTACGCGCGCGCCGTGGCCAGCCTGACGCGCGCGCAAAGGGCAGCCATCGCCTAGAGGGCGTCCTCGCCCGCCATGGCACGGTCGATGTCTTCGCGCGTCAGGTCCGGCGCCAGTTGCAGGATGAACTCATAGGCGTACGCGCGCAGGTAGGCGCCGCGGCGCACGGCCAGGCGCGTCGTGTTGGTGGCGAACAGATGCGACGCTTCCACGGCCCGCAGACCCTTGTCGCGGCCATGGTCAAAGGCCATCGAGGCGACGATGCCCACGCCCAGGCCCAGCGCCACGTATTGCTTGATGACGTCGGAATCCATGGCAGTGAGAATAATATCGGTCGCCACGCCCGCCTTGGCGAAGGCGTCGTCGATATGGCCGCGTCCCGTGAAACCCTTGTCGTAGGTAATCAGCGGATATTTCGCCAGGTCTTCCAGGCGGATGGGCGAATGCTCGAGCAGCGGGTGCCCGTCCGGCACGACGATCAAATGGCTCCAGCGGTAGCACGGGAACGACACGAGGTCGGGGAACTGGCTCAAGCCTTCCGTGGCGATGCCGATATCGGTCTTGCCGGACAACACCCATTCCGCGATGTGCTCGGGCGCGCTTTGCTGCAGCGCGATACGCACGTCGGGGAAAGCGGCGCGGAAGCTTTGCACCACTTTCGGCAACGCATAGCGCGCCTGCGTGTGCGTGGCCGCCACCGATAAGGTGCCGCTGGTCTGGCCGCTGTATTCGAGGCTGGCCTGCTGCAGGTTTTCCGCCTCGATCAAGAGGCGGTCGACGATCTTCAGGATGCCCTTGCCCGGCTCCGTCAAGCCCGTCAAACGCTTGCCGTTGCGCTCGAAAATCACCACGCCCAGCTCATCCTCGAGTTCGCGGATTTGCCGGCTCACGCCCGGCTGCGACGTGAACAGGGCGTTGGCCACTTCCGTCAGGTTATAGCCGCGGCGGGCCGCTTCGCGGATCGATCGCAATTGTTGAAAGTTCATGGCTATCCTGTATCAAGTTCGGGTGGGTTCAACAAATACATGGAGGCGTTTCGGGCGGACAACCAATGTCTCGCCTTCCTTCAGCTGCAGATGGGTAAAACGCTCGTTCGACATCACAGCTTCGATCAGCTCGCTGTTATCCACGCGCTGCAAATCCAGCTGGGCCAGCGGGCCAATCGCATGGGCGCGGCTCAGTTTCACGACGATGCCTTCCGCGCCCTGCGTGTAGCGGTCGATTTCCAGGTCGTGCGGACGCACATAGGCCGTGCCCTTGCTGTCGCTCACGCCCGCGTAATCGGGCACCTCGAAGCTGGCGTCGCCGGTGGCCATCACGCCGTCGTGCACGCGGCCGTGGAACAGGTTGACGTTGCCCAGGAAGCCATACACGAAGGGCGAAGCCGGGTGGTTGTAGACTTGCTCCGGGGAACCGAGTTGCTCGACCGTGCCCTTGTTCATCAGCACCACCTGGTCCGCCACTTCCAGCGCTTCTTCCTGGTCATGCGTGACGAAAATGCTGGTCACGTGCAAGTCGTCATGCAGGCGGCGCAGCCAGCGGCGCAATTCCTTGCGCACCTTGGCATCCAGGGCGCCGAACGGTTCGTCCAGCAGCAACACGCGGGGCTCGACGGCCAGCGCGCGCGCCAGGGCGATGCGCTGGCGTTGCCCGCCCGACAGCTGCGGCGGATAGCGGTCGGCCAGCCAGTCCAGCTGCACCAGTTCCAGCAAATCCTTCACCTTGCGGCGGATCTGGTCTTCCGACGGGCGCTCGCTGCGCGACTTCACGCGCAAGCCGAAGGCCACGTTCTCGAATACCGTCATGTGCTTGAACAGCGCGTAATGCTGGAAGACGAAACCGACTTGGCGCTCGCGCACGTGGCGGTTCGACGCGTCTTCCGCGTCCAGCAGCACCTGGCCGCTGTCCGGATGTTCGAGGCCCGCAATAATGCGCAACAAGGTGGTCTTGCCGCAACCGGATGGACCCAGCAGGGCCGTCAGTTCGCCGGCGGGAAAGTCCAGCGAGATATTGTCGAGGGCGACGAAATCGCCGAAACGCTTGTGGATGTTTTTAACTGCGATGGTCATATCAGTGCTCCGTAGAACGTAAGGCGGAATCGTCGGCGTCGCTCTCGTTCAAACGCCACTCAATGAAGGCTTTCAAGGCCAGGGTCACCAGGGCCAGCAGGGCCAGCAGCGAGGCGACGGCAAACGCGGCGGCGAAGTTGTACTCGTTGTACAGAATCTCCACCTGCAGCGGCATGGTGTTGGTTTCGCCGCGGATATGGCCGGACACGACGGACACGGCGCCGAACTCGCCCATGGCGCGGGCGTTACACAGGATCACGCCATACAGCAGACCCCACTTGATGTTCGGCAAGGTGACTCGGCGGAAGGTATTCCAGCCCGACGCGCCCAGCACGATGGCGGCCTCTTCCTCTTCGCTGCCCTGCGACTGCATCAGCGGGATCAGTTCACGCGCCACGAACGGGAAGGTAATAAAAATGGTGGCCAGCACGATGCCGGGCACGGCAAACAGGATCTTGATGTCGTGCGCCTGCAGCCACGGGCCGAACCAGCCCTGGGCGCCAAACATCAGCACATAGATCAGGCCGGAAATCACGGGCGAGACGGAAAACGGCAAGTCGATCAGGGTCAGCAAGATACTCTTGCCGCGGAAGTCGAACTTGGCGATGCACCAGGAAGCGGCCACGCCGAATACCAGGTTCAGCGGCACGGCGATGGCCGCCGTGATCAGGGTCAGCTTGATGGCGGAAATCGCGTCCGGGTCGATGATGGCGGCGATATACGCCTCCCAGCCCTTCTTGAACGCTTCCGCAAACACGGCCACCAGGGGCACGATCAAAAAGGTCGTCAGGAACAGCAAGGCGATGGTGATCAATACCGTGCGCACCCACAATGGTTCCAGCACGACGGGGCCGACATTCGGCTCGAAGCGGCGCGCCGTCGGGCGCGCATGGTCCACGCCAGCGATGGCAGTCGTATTCGTACTCATGATTTCTTCGCCTTTCCGCGCGTCCATGCTTGCAGCAGGTTAATCGTCAACAACAGCAAAAAGGAGACCACCAGCATCACCACGGCGATGGCCGTGGCGCCCGCGTAATCGTATTGCTCCAGCTTGGTAATGATGAACAGCGGCGTGATTTCCGACACCATGGGCATATTGCCGGCGATAAAGATCACGGAACCGTATTCGCCCGTGGCGCGGGCGAAAGCCAGCGCAAAGCCCGTCAGCAAGGATGGCAAAATCGTGGGGAAGATGACGCGGATAAACGTTTGCAGGGAATTGGCGCCCAGGCTGGCGGCCGCTTCCTCCAGTTCCTTTTCCGCGTCTTCCAGCACCGGTTGCACGGTGCGCACGACAAACGGCAAGCCGATGAAGGTCAGCGCCACCACCACGCCCAGCGGCGTGAATGCCACCTTGATGCCCAGCACGCCTTCGATGAACTGGCCGAACCAGCCGTTCGACGAATACAAGGCCGTCAGGGTGATGCCGGCCACGGCCGTCGGCAAGGCGAACGGCAAGTCGACCAGCGCGTCGATGATGCGCTTGCCGGGGAATTTATAGCGCACCAGCACCCAGGCCAGGATGCCGCCAAACACCACGTTCAGCAGCGCGGCGATCAGCGAAGCGCCAAACGTCAGGCGGTACGACGCCATCACGCGGTCGGACGTGACGGCGCTGAAGAAGGCGTCCCACGTCATGGTGAAAGTTTTCAGGAACACCGACGACAGCGGAATGAGGACGATCAAGGCCAGGTAAAAGAGCGTGAAGCCCAGTGACAGCTTAAACCCCGGCATGACCCGAAACGGCGCTCCGCGCGCCTTGAGCGGTGCTGCTGATGCTGCAGACATAGAAACTCCTTCTTATTACATTTTTGAGTTATAGGCCGCAATAATCACATGCAATCGTTATAAAAAGAACTAACCATTTCTCATTTGCTTAGATGGATTTTGCATAGTTGCCGATGGAAACGCTGGGCGAAAAAAAAGGGGTCGGACCCTGTGGGTCCGACCCCGGCTTTTGGGGTGGGGTTGGGCACACACTTAACCCAACACCTTGACGGCTGAGGTCAGACCCATAGGATCTGACCCCGTTCTTACTTGTTTGGCTGCGGCGTGAGGCGCAAGTATGGTTTCGCGGCCGTAAAGCCCTTCGGATATTTCTGCTTGATCACGTCCGGGTCTTGCACGGTCAATGGAATGATGACGTCGTCGCCATCTTTCCAGTTGCCGGGCGTGGCCACCGTGTAGCCGTCCGTCAGTTGCAGGGCATCGATGACGCGCAGGATTTCATTGAAGTTGCGACCCGTGCTCAGCGGATACGTGAGGATCAGGCGCACTTTCTTGTTCGGATCGACGATGAAGACGGAGCGCACGGTGGCCGTGACAGACTGTTCCGGGTGAATCATGTCGTACAGCACCGATACTTTCTTGTCGACGTCGGCGATGATGGGGAAGCCCACCACCGTGTTTTGCGTCTCTTCGATATCCTTGATCCAGCTTTTGTGCGATTCGGCCGCATCCACGGACAGCGCGATGGCCTTCACGTTGCGCTTGTCGAATTCCGGTTTGAGCTTGGCCGTCAGGCCCAGTTCCGTCGTGCACACGGGGGTAAAGTCGGCCGGGTGGGAAAACAGCACCACCCAGGAATTGCCCGCCCACTCGTGGAACTTGAGCGGGCCGATCGAGCTGTCTTGTTCAAAATCAGGGGCGACATCGCCCAGGCGTAAAGTCATCGTGATCTCCTTGTGAGGTTGTGTGGCAATGGGATGTGCGTCGAATCAGGCTGCCTGACGGTGGCGCTTGTCGCTTTGCGCCAGATCAAACAGTGTTTGCAGTTGCGCCTGGCCGTAGACCCAGTCACCGAGGCGCGACTCGGCGTTGATATGACCCAGTGCACCGCCATCAATATACTTGCAATTCCAGCGCCGTGCCCACTGCGCCGCGTGTTCGGCCGTCATCCATGGGTCGGTCTGGCTGGCGATCAATATGCCGGGGCAAGGCAACCGCTTTTGCGGCAATGCCTTCGCCACGCCAAACTTGTCGGGATCGGCCGGCCCCACCAGCAGCACGCCAGCCACGCCCTGCGGATCGCGGGCCAGGCTGTGCGCCGTCGTCAGGCAGCCGAAGCTGTGGGCCACGATCAGGGTCGGGCGCGCATCCTGCCGCCGTACCTGGTCCAGGCGCGCCGACCAGGTGGCCAGGTCGGGAGCGTTCCAGTCGTCCTGCTCGACCCGCTCGAATTGCGGATACAGACGCTGCCAGCGGCTCTGCCAGTGCTCGGGACCGCTGTTATGCAAGCCCGGCACGATCAGTACCCGGTAATCGGAAAAGCTGCGCAGCGCCATGGTGGATCCTTTTAGTAACGGTCTGGCAATCGTGCCATCCGATATTATTTAGGCTGGTAGATCTGGTCGAAGATGCCGCCGTCGGCAAAGTGCGCCTTCTGTGCCGCCGTCCAGCCACCCGCCACTTGCTCGATGGTGAACAGGTTGACCTTGGCAAACTGCGACGCGTATTTCTTCGCCGCCTTGTCCGTTGCCGGACGATAGTAATTCTTCGCGATGATGTCTTGCGCTTCGTCCGTGTACAGGTAGTTCAGGTAAGCCTCGGCCACCTTGCGCGTGCCGTGCTTGTCGGCAAACTTGTCGACGACGGCGACGGGCGGCTCGGCCAGGATGCTGACGGACGGGGTGATGATGTCAAACTTGGTCGGCCCCAGTTCCTTGACGGCCAGGTAGGCCTCGTTTTCCCAGGCGATCAGCACGTCGCCGATGCCGCGCTCAACAAACGTGGTGGTGGCGCCGCGCGCGCCGGAGTCGAGCACGGGCACGTTCTTGTACAGTTTGCCGAGGAAATCCTTGGCCTTCGCTTCGTTGCCGCCCGGCTGGCGCAGCGCGTAGCCCCACGCTGCCAGGTGGTTCCAGCGGGCGCCGCCCGAGGTTTTCGGGTTCGGCGTGATGACGGAGACGCCCGGCTTGATCAAGTCATTCCAATCCTTGATGCCTTTCGGGTTGCCCTTGCGCACCAGGAACACGATGGTCGAGGTGTACGGCGAGCTGTTGTGCGTCAAGCGCTTCTGCCAGTCGGCGGCCAGCAGCTTGTGCTCGGCCAGCGCATCGATGTCATAGGCCAGGGCCAGGGTCACGACGTCCGCTTCCAGGCCATCGATGACGCCGCGCGCCTGCTTGCCGGAACCACCGTGCGATTGCTTGATCTTGACGTTGTCGCCCGTCTTGCCTTTCCACTCCTTGGCAAATGCCGTGTTCACATCCTGGTACAGCTCGCGCGTCGGGTCATACGACACGTTGAGCAGGGTGATATCGGCAGCCTGCGCCGTTTGCAGAATGGCAAACGCGCTGATGGCGGCGGCAATGATGATTTTTTTCGACAGCATCTAAGATCCCCGAGTGGTTGAACTTTCAGAACCACCAGATTACGGCGCTATGGCCGCAAAGAGAACGAAGCGTTTCGCCGTTTGATATACATTTTTCGCATATGGACGGCGCGCAACGGGGATTTAGCGGTTAAGACCAAGGACACCTGACAAAACCGTAGCGAGCGGAAGGGAGAGGCGGTCGAGAAGCGCAACTGTGCGAACGCACAGTGAGCATCACAGGCTGCCTATACCGACGCGCAGTAGGTTTTGACAGGTGTTCAATAAAAACGGTTGAACAGGACAACAGCCCAGGTGGCGAAGGCTAGGATGCAGGTCAGCAGCACGGCCGCGCTGCCGAAGTCCTTGGCGTTCTTCGACAGCGGATGGCGCTCCAGCGAGATGCGGTCGACCACGGCTTCGATTGCGGAATTGATCAGTTCGACGATCAGCACCAGCAGCAGCACGCCGATCAGCACCAGTTTTTCAAAGGCGGAGATGCGCAGCAGCAAGGCGATCACCGTGCCGACGACGAACAGGCCCAGTTCCTGGCGGAACGCGTGTTCGTGGCGCCAGGCCGCTTTCAAGCCATCAAGCGAGTAGAAAAAAGCGGAAAAAATCCGCTTCAAGCCACTCTTACTTTTGAATTCATTTACAGGTTGCATAGTTTTCCATATGTAAATCAAGTGCAGTGGGCACATTATGGGGGCGACATAGCACTGTGACCATTTATTCGCTGAATATCTCGGAACATTTCACTATTTTTTCACATTATGGTATAAAGAAGCATGAATACTGCATTGCACCAAATCCATCATGAAAATTGAACCGGTCGCGGCCCCCAAGACAACGATACAGGTGATCGAACGCATGGTCGCCCTGCTTGATGCCCTGGCGAAATATTCGGACCCGGTCAGCCTGAAGGAATTGTCGAAGGTTTCCGGCCTACACCCCTCGACGGCGCACCGCATTCTCAACGACATGGTGCTGACGCGCTTTGTCGACCGCATCGAACCGGGCACGTACCGGCTGGGCATGCGCCTGCTGGAACTGGGCAATGTGGTGAAAAGCCGCCTCAGCGTGCGCGAAGCGGCGCTGGACTTCATGCGCCAGCTGCACAAGAAAACCCAGCAAACCATCAACCTGTCCGTGCGCCAGGGCGACGAGATCGTCTACATCGACCGCGCCTTTTCCGAACGCTCGGGCATGCAGGTGGTGCGCGCCATCGGCGGCCGCGGCCCGCTCCACCTGACCTCGACCGGCAAGCTGTTCCTGTCGGTGGACGAGCCGAAAGCCATCCGCGCGTATGCCACGCGCACGGGCCTGGCCGGACACAACAAGAATTCCATCACGGATCTGCAAAAACTCGAGCGCGAACTGAGCCTGGTGCGCGAGCGCGGCTATGCGCGCGACAATGAAGAGCTGGAACTGGGCGTGCGCTGCATGGCCGCCGGCATCCGCGACGACTCCGGCAAGCTGATCGCCGGCCTGTCGATCTCGGCACCGGCCGACCGTCTGCAGGATGAGTGGCTGGTGGACCTGGTGGAAACGGCGAACCAGATTTCCGTCACGCTGGGCTATATCCCGCAAGACTAAATATACAGGGCAGCTACGCTACCCTGTATATTTTTAGCCGCCGGGCAGGCTCATATTGGCTGGTTTCAGTGCTTCGAGCCACTTGCGCATGCGTCCCGCATCGGCCGTACGCGACTGCTTACCCTTGGAATCGAGGAAGACCATGATCACGGCCCGTCCTTCGATGACAGCCTGCATCATCAAACAACGTCCCGCCTCATTGATAAAACCCGTCTTTTGCAAGCCGATTTCCCAACCGGGGTTGGCCACCAGGTGATTCGTATTGCCAAATTGCATGGGCTGGCCACTGGCTTCGACGATGGCTTTCGGGTCCGTCGAGTACTCGCGCAGCAGCGGATGGCGGAAGGCGGCCATGGCCAGCTTGCCCAGGTCGCGCGCGCTGGCCACGTTCATTTTCGACAGGCCGCTGGAATCGACATAATGCGTATCCATCATGCCCAGCTGGCGCGCCTTGCTGTTCATGGCGTCGACAAACGCCGGCAAGCCGCCCGGATAGTTACGGCCCAGCGCCGAGGCGGCGCGGTTTTCCGAGCTCATCAAGGCGATGTGCAGCATATTCGCGCGCGTCAATTGCGAACCCACTTTCAGGCGCGAACTGCTGAACTTGGCGCGGTCAACGTCCTCGTCCGTGATCGTCAGCACTTCATCCATGTCCTGGCGCGCTTCGACCACCACCAGGCCCGTCATCATCTTGGTGATGGAGGCGATGGGCAAGGCCACATTGGAATTCTTTTCAAACAGCACTTCCGCATTGGCCTGGTCCAGCACCAGCGCCACGCTGGACTTGAGGTCGAGCGGATCACGCGTCAGGTTCAGGCCGGCCAGATCGCCCATGGTCGGCATCGGTGCGGCCATGGGCACGGCCACGCTGCTGACTTTTTGATAGATGACTTTGCGCTTGCCGCGCACCATGACGACCCGGCGCACGGTCTTTTCGCGCGGCGCGGCCGTCGCGCCCTTGCGCAGCACGACTTTGACTTTCTTGGTATTTTGTTTCTTGGACGCAGAGGATTTGCCGTTCGCTTCCTTGGCGTGCACGGCCGCAGCCGGCGCCAGCGCAAACAGCAGGGAAGCCAGGATACCCAGCGCAAGTTTAAACTTAGCCATTCGATAATTCCCCGTGAAGCTGTTGCCTTATTGCAGTGTAGCGAAATGCAGAGTAATCGCAAGTCTATTTAACAGTTAGGACAGTATTTATTGCAGCAATGAAATACAAATCGTTGGCGATCAGCAAACAAACTCATCCTTAACCGCTTGTTTGACCGTGTCCGTCGCCAGTAATGTCTATTTGTCCATGAATTTAACAAAGCCGGCCAGCGGCTCGCGTTCCGTGTTCAGGCGGTTCTCGACCTTGTCCGGGTCGGCATGGCCGAGGGCCATGCCGCACACCACCATTTCGCTGGCCGGCACGCCCAGCTCGTCGCGGATGATGTCATGGTAATGGATGAAGGCCGCTTGCGGGCAGGTATCGAGTCCCCGCGCGCGCGCTGCCAGCATGATGTTTTGCAAGAACATGCCGTAGTCGAGCCAGGAACCCTGTTCCAGCACCCGTTCGATGGTAAAGATCAGGCCCACGGGCGCATCGAAAAACTGGAAATTGCGTCCATGCTGGGCCGCCATGCCGGCCGTGTCGCCACGCTCCAGGCCCAGCAGCTGGTACAGGTCCAGGCCGATCTTGCGGCGGCGCTCGATGAACGGCGCCGTCCACTGGCGCGGGTAATAGGTGTACGACGCCGTGCGCGCGGGCGCATCGGCTGCCTTGGGCGCGTCGTAGGCGGCCAGGATGCGGCGCGACAGGCGCAGGCGCGCTTCGCCCGACAGCACATACACTTTCCACGGCTGCATGTTGGCGCCCGATGGCGCGCGCGCCGCCACCTCCAGGATGCGCGCAATATCGTCCTGCGCCACCGGCGTGGGCAAAAAGGCGCGGATCGAACGGCGCGACACGATGACGGCGTCCACGGCTTGCTGCGCCGACTGTGTTTCAGATGCTTGCTTGCTCACTGCCCTGCTCTCCCGCTATATCTAGTCTATTTCTTGACCACGAACACCACGCCGACCACGGCCACCAGCATGCCGGCGATGCCCAGCATATTAAAGGCTTCGCCAAACATCAGCCAGGCCATCACGGCCGTCGTGGGCGGCGTCAGGTACAGCAGGCCCGTCACTTTCGTCGCATCACTGCGGCGGATCAGGGCGAACAGCAGGAAGATGGCGCCGATGGACAGCACGAGTACCGACCACAGCAGGGCGCCGATAAAATTCGCCGTCCATTGCACATTACTGAAATGCAAGTCCAGTCCTTCGTAATACAGGGCGAATGGCAAGACCACCACGATGGAGGCGGCAAACTGCACCACCGTGCCGGTACGCAAGTCGAATTGCGGGCAGTGGCGTTTTTGGTACATGGTGCCGGCCGTCATCGACAGCAGGGCGAACACGCACAGCAGCACGCTTTCCACCGTCAGGCCCACGAGGTTGATCTTCGCATACACGACGAGGGCCACGCCCAGCAAGCCAAAGAACAGGCCCAGCCACTGGCGCGGGCGCACGGATTCGCCGATCAGGGGCGCGGCGCAGGCCGTCAGCACGGGCTGCATGCCGACAATTAACGCAGAGAGGCCGGCCGGCATGCCCAGCTTGATGGCGCACCAGACGCCGGCCAGGTAGCCGGCCTGCATCAATATGCCGGCCACGGCGATCTGGCGGAACTGGCCCACGGGCCACGGCGCGCGCAACAGCAGCACCAGCGGCAGCAGGATCACCAGCACGCCCAGGAAGCGCAGCAGCAAAAAGGTCAGCGGCGGCGCATACGGCAAGCCGAACTTGGCCACGATAAAACCTGTGCTCCATAACAACACGAAGAAGCCGGGCAAGGCCATCGGCGCCAGGGTCGTCAGGAAAGAGGCTTTGCCGCTGGCGCCAGCCGCGGCGGGAAGATTGGACATGGTATCAACTCGGGAAACAGGATCGGCACCGGGGCGCTGCGCCAGTGCGGGAGGCAAAGTCTAGCATGCTGCGCCGCACCCGTCCTGAAAGGCGGGGAAATAATGGTTTAGGGCTAAACCATTAACACTCAGAAATCAAATATTTCTCTTTAGAAACAATGGCTTTTGACGCAAATCTATTCAATTGTTGCATCGCACAAGAATCGCTTGACTTCGTTTTTTTTCGCCGTAGAATAGGGTTTGTTGCGTTGCACAATTCTTGTTCAGCTTGAAAAATTTAGATTCACCTGCTTTCCCAAACGGTACACGCAGCATCAAATTAACCAGATTTCGATTTTTTGGAGATTTATATGTTTTCAATTCCTGAGCAATTTTCGTCCGCTACCAAAGCCAACCTGGAAGCCCAATTCGCCCTGTTCTCGTCGTTGACGGGCAAAGCCTTCGAAGGCATCGAAAAGATCGTCGAACTGAACCTGACCGCTGCCAAGGCAACGCTGGAAGAATCGACCGCCGCCGCCAAGCAATTGCTGTCGGCAAAAGATCCACAAGAATTCTTCTCGCTGACCGCTGCCCAAGCCCAGCCTGGCGCTGAAAAAGCCATCGCTTACGGCCGTCACCTGGCTGCCATCACGTCCGGCACGCAAGCCGAATTCAGCAAAGCTGCTGAATCGCAAATCGCTGAAACCAACCGCAAAGTCCTGTCGCTGGTGGAAGAAGTCACCAAGAACGCGCCAGCCGGTTCGGAAAACGCCGTCGCCATCCTGAAAAGCGCCATCGGCAACGCCAATGCAGGCTACGAGCAATTCTCGAAAACCAGCAAGCAAGCCGTCGAAGCCATCGAAGCGAACCTGACCTCGGCCGTGAACCAGTTCACGCAAGCGGCTGAAAAAGTCGTGCCGCGCGCTGCCAAGTAATTCCTGCGCGACCGCTACGGCGGTCCGTTGTTAACAGCTCCTCCAGGCATCCATCCCGTACTTCCCCGACGGATGCCATTATGCCCCAGCCCAGCTGGGGCATTTTTTATGCCTGATCCCTCTTACTCCCCCAGATACGCCGCCTTCACGCGCGGGTCGTCGAGCATGGCGGCCGCGTTGCCGCCCATGGTGACCAGGCCGGAATCCATCACATAGCCGCGGTGCGCCGCCTGCAGGGCCAGGCGGGCATTTTGTTCGACCAACAGAATCGTGATGCCTTCGGACGACACCTTGCGGATCACCTCGAAAATTTTCTCGACCATGATGGGCGAAAGGCCCATCGATGGCTCATCGAGCAGCAGCAGCTTCGGATGACTCATCAGGGCACGCGCCATGGCCAGCATCTGCTGCTCGCCGCCTGACAGGGTGCCGGCCATCTGCGCCGCCCGTTCCTTCAGGCGGGGAAACACGTCGAACCAGCGGGCGATATCGTCCTCGACGCCCGCCTTGTCCGTGCGCGTGTAGGCGCCCATCATGAGGTTTTCGCGGATCGACATACGGGTAAACACGCCCCGCCCTTCCGGCACCATGGCCAGTTTCCTTTCCACCAGGTGAAACGATTTCGTGCCCTTCAGCGACTCGCCCAAGTAGCTGATCGTGCCCTCGATCTTGCAGGCAGGCAAAGTACCCGTGATGGCTTTCAAGGTCGTCGTCTTGCCGGCGCCGTTCGCGCCGATCAGGGCGATCAGCTCGCCCTCGTTCACTTCCAGGTCGATGCCTTTCACCGCCTTGATGCCGCCGTAGGCCACGTGCAGGCCCGCCACCTTCAATATATTACTCATGCGTGCGATCCCCCCAGGTAAGCCTCGATGACGGCCGGGTTTTGTTGTATTTCGGCCGGCAAGCCTTCGGCGATGCGCTTGCCATACTCGAGCACCGTGATGCGGTCGCACAGTCCCATCATCAGTTTCACGTCGTGCTCGATCAACAGCACGGTCTTGCCTTCCGCCTTGATTTTCACCAGCAACTCGCGCAGGGCCAGCTTTTCCGTCGCATTCATGCCCGCCGCCGGCTCATCGAGGGCCAGCAGGGTCGGATCAGTGGCCAGCGCGCGGGCGATTTCCAGGCGCCGCTGGTCGCCATACGACAGGAAGCGCGCCGTGCGGCTGGCGAACTGGGCGATGCCGACGAAATCGAGCAGCTCCATGGCCCGCTTGCGGATGGACGCCTCTTCCTCGCGCGCCGCCTTGTGGCGGAAGATGGCGCCGAACACGCCCTGGTGCGAGCGCACGTGGCGCCCCACCATGACGTTTTCCAGTGCCGTCATGTCGCCAAACAGGCGGATGTTCTGGAAGGTGCGCGCGATGCCCGCTTTGGCCACCTTGTGCGGCGCGGACGGCGAATACGGCTTGCCGGCCAGTTCGAAGGTGCCCGTATCGGGCTGGTACAGGCCGGTGATCACATTGAAAAACGTCGTCTTGCCGGCGCCATTCGGGCCGATCAAGCCGTAGATCTGGCCTTGCCGGATGGTGATGCCCACGTCGGTCAGCGCCTGCAAGCCGCCAAAACGCTTGTTTACTCCGGCAATATTGAGAATGATCTGTTCGCTCATGTGATTCCCTCCCTTAAGCGGACACGACGCCGGTGGATTTGTTCGGCTGGTCCACATCGTGGTCGGGCCGGTCTTCGTGCTTCGGCGATGGCCACAGGCCGGCAGGACGGTTGAGCATGATCAACACCATGGCCAGGCCATACAGCAGCTGGCGCAGCACTTCCGCCTCGATCACCACGTGGCCGAACAGCGCCTGCTGGGCCGGTTCCACCACGTGGCGCAGTACTTCCGGTATCGAGGCGAGGATCACGCCACCGAGGATCACGCCGGGGATGTGGCCGATGCCACCCAGCACCACCATGGCCAGCACGGCGATCGACTCCGTCAGCGAAAACGATTCCGGCGAAACAAAACCCTGGAACGAGGCAAACATGGCGCCGGCCACGCCGCCGAACGAAGCGCCCATGGAAAAGGCCAGCAATTTCACGTTGCGCGTATTGATGCCCATGGCCTTGGCGGCGATCTCGTCTTCGCGGATGGCTACCCAGGCGCGGCCCAGGCGCGAATGCTGCAGGCGCTTGGTGACGAACACGACGGCGATGCACAGGAAGAGGAACAAAAAGTAATAGGCATTCACGGACGGCATGGAAAAGCCGGCCACCATGACGGTGCTGTTGGTGCCCGCCTCGCCCGCCAGGTTGACGCCGAAGATGCGGATGGGGTCGATCAGATTGATGCCTTGCGGCCCATTCGTGAAATTGATCGGGTCGTTCAAATTGTTCATGAAGATGCGGATGATCTCGCCAAAGCCCAGGGTCACGATGGCCAGGTAGTCGCCGCGCAGTTTTAATGTGGGCGCACCCAGCAGGGCGCCGAACAGGCCGGCAACAAAGGCGGCCAGCGGCACGATGATCCAGATCGACAGGTGGATGCCGTTTTCGCGGATTTCCGGACCCATCAGCTGCACCAGGGTTTCGCCCAGCACCGGATACTGGTTCACCACCGATTCGAGCAGGATGGCGAACTGGGGCGAGGCCAGCAAGGCCGTCAGGTAGGCGCCCACGGCATAGAAAGCGATGTAGCCGAGGTCAAGCAGGCCGGCAAAGCCGACGACGATGTTCAGGCCCAGGGCCAGCATGATGTACAGCAAGGCCATGTCGATGATGCGCACCCACGAGTTGCCGAACTGGGCGGCAAAAAACGGGAACACCATCAGCAGCGCGGCCAGGCCCAGCATGCCGGCGTAGGCTTTGGTCGGATTTTTCTTAGCGTCAAAATCGAGTAGTGCCATGATTTATTCTCCCAGTTTCACATCAGGCACGGTCGGCCACGCGTTCGCCCATGATGCCGGACGGGCGCAGGGTCAGCACGATGATCAGCACGACGAAGGCAAAGATATCCTGGTAGTGGCTGCCCAGGAAACCGCCCGTGATGTCGCCGATATAGCCGGCGCCCAGACTCTCGATAATGCCCAGCAAGATACCGCCCAGCATGGCGCCATAGATATTGCCGATGCCGCCCAGCACGGCCGCACAGAAGGCCTTCAAGCCGGGGATGGCGCCCATGGAGAACTGGATGGACGCATAGTTGGCGCCCCACATCACGCCCGCCACGGCCGCCAGCGCGGCGCCGATGGCAAAGGTGGCAACGATGACCTTGTCGGAATCGACGCCCATGAGTCCTGCCACGCGGGGGTTTTCCGCCGTGGCGCGCATGGCGCGGCCCATTTTCGTTTTTTCCACCAGCAACACCAATCCGCCCATCGACAGCGCGGCCAGGGCCAGCAGCAGCACTTGCGTTTGCGAAATCACGGCGCCGCCTATGTTGATGGGGTCGGTCGACAGCAATTGCGGAAAGGGCAAGGGATTGCGCGTCCAGATCATCATGGCGAAGGTTTGCAGCAGGATGGAGACGCCGATGGCGGTAATCAGGGGGGCGAGGCGGGGGGCGTTGCGCAGGCGGCGGTAGGCGACCCGCTCGATGATGATATTGACCAGAATACAGATGGGAATGGCGCCGAGGATGGCGGTGGCCAGTTTCAGGTAACCGGGCCAGTCGGGCACATAGATGCCCAGCAGCTTGAGGATGGTCAAGCCCACCATGGCGCCGATCATGAGCACGTCGCCATGGGCGAAGTTGATCAGGTTCAGAACGCCGTACACCATTGTGTAACCGAGGGCGACTAAGGCATACATGCTGCCCAACACCAAGCCGTTAATGATCTGCTGGATGAATGTATCCATGATTGCCCTATCAAATATGCATTTTTCGGGAACAACTTCCGCCAGAACATGGGTCGCTGATACAAAAACGGCACCGGAGGAAGAATTCCTGCAGTGCCATCCCTGGACCGTTCTCACCAGCATGGTGCACGCACTGAAAACGGGCGTGACCTTGCTTAGTCATAACGACAACATATTCAAGCTTGAGGCAATCATAACGATCTTTTGCAAAAACTAAGCTTGGAATAAATCGATCATTTCCGAATTAAATTCGGTTTTGAGGTAACTATTTCATCGATACTCAACAGCCGTACAGACTCAGGCGACGTCGCGCTTGATGCCATCGAGGCCTTTCGGCATCGGGAACGTGACGGCTTCCTGCACGCCGTCGAGCGGGCGCACGCTACGCACGCCGCACTCTTTCAGGCGGTCGATGACGGCTTGCACCAGCACCTCGGGCGCCGAGGCGCCAGCCGTCACACCCACGCGCAGCTTGCCTTCCAGCCAGGCGGGATCGATTTGCGAGGCATTGTCGACCATATAGGCCGGCGTGCCCATCTTCTCGGCCACTTCGCGCAAGCGGTTCGAATTCGAGCTGTTCGGGCTGCCGACGACGATCACCACTTCCACTTGCGGGGCCATGAATTTCACGGCTTCCTGGCGGTTCGTGGTGGCGTAGCAGATGTCGCCTTTTTTCGGCTCGGCGATATTCGGATATTTCGCTTTCAAGGCCGCAATAATGTCGCTAGTGTCGTCAACTGACAACGTTGTTTGCGAAACATAGGCCAGGCTCTCCGGATTGGCGACCTGCAGTTTCGCCACATCTTCGAGCGTTTCCACCAAATGCATGCCCATGTCGGCCTGGCCCATCGTGCCTTCGACCTCGGGATGGCCATCGTGGCCGATCATGATGATCTCGCGGCCTTCGCGGCGCATCTTGCCCACTTCCATGTGCACCTTGGTGACCAGCGGGCAAGTCGCATCAAAAATGCTCAGGCCGCGCGATTCCGCCTCGGCGCGCACGGCTTTCGACACGCCATGGGCGGAAAACACGAGCGTATTGCCAGCAGGCACGTCATCGAGGTCGTCAATGAAGATGGCGCCCTTGTTGCGCAAGTCGGCCACCACATAGGCGTTGTGGACGATTTCATGGCGCACATAGATCGGTGCGCCAAATTGCTGCAAGGCGCGTTCGACGATTTCGATCGCCCGGTCGACGCCAGCGCAGAAACCGCGGGGCTGGGCCAGTAACAGTTCTTTATCCATCGCTACTCCTTACAGGACCGAAATGAGCTTGACTTCAAAGCGCAGCGGCTGGCCAGCCAGCGGATGGTTGAAGTCGAACAGGGCCGAGTCGTCGCGCATTTCGCGCAGCACGCCGGCAAAGCGGCCGCCACCCGGGGCGGCGAAGTCGACCAGGTCGCCGATCTTGTAGTCGGCACCGGGCACCGAGTTCTCGTCCAGGGTAGCGCGCGAGACGGACTGCACCAGCTCCGGATTGCGCTCGCCAAAGCCTTCGCCGGCGGCCAGCTCGAATGTCTGGTGCGTGCCTTCAGGCAAACCCAGCAAACGCTGCTCGAGGAATGGCGCCAGTTGGCCCTGTCCCAGCATCAAGGTAGCAGGATTTCCGCTGAAGGTAGTGACAATATCAGTACCGTCAACAGTAGCAAGACGATAATGCAGGGTGAGGTAAGCCGCTTCGGTAACGACTGCTGGTTGCTCGTTGGACATAGTAGTTTTCAGGTAACTGGTGCAAAACGATATTGTAAGCCACCCTGAGCCAGCGCGCCCCATGCCATCTCGGCGCGGCCATGCTTTTGTCAAAAAACATGGCCGCGCAACACATCCGACGCCGGATCGGCGAATCAGACGTTGACGTACGTCAACCCGCCCGCCGTGCTGGCGTGATTGCCGAAGCCGGAGCTGTCCTCCAGGTTGCCGTCGAGCTTCCAGCGTCCCACGGGCCGGTGCACGATGCCATACTGGCCATAGTCATACACTTCCTTGGGCGTCAGCACGCGGTCGTACAGGATGACGTCCGACAACTGCCAGGCGGGCGCGCCCTGCTCCAGCGCATCCACGGTGCGGCCGATCACCAGGGGCGCGCCGCTGGCCTGCACGAATGGCGTCGCCATCTTGTTGCCCTGCGACATCAGGAAATCATCGACATACAGGCTGATGGAACCATCATGCTTGACGGTGTAGGTGCAGCGAAACCAGCGGTTGGCGCTATCCACGTTCACGCCGTGACCATTGTTATTGAAGCCAGCACCGGCACTGTTGCGCAGGAACAGGAACGTCTGGATATCCTGCGTCAGCAGCGTCCATCCTTTCAGGTTCGCCTGGCGCGCGACAAACGCCCCGCCCCGGCCCACCATCGTGGAAAATGCCTGTTGCCGGATGCAATACGACAGCGAAAAATCGGCGCTCTCGTAGCGCACGGATGACGGCACGGTAAGCAGGAGGCCCGGCTGGAACTGCAAGGTTTTCTTGACGCCGAAGCAAGGCGTGGGCGGCGCCTGACGGACGGCGTCGTCGCCGCGCAAGGCGTCCCAGACGGCCTTGCGTCCGTTGCTGTAGGCGGGTGTTTCCACTAGGTTCAGACCGGCGTCTGCCATGGGCTTGCCGCCGTTCCAGTCCCAATAGCATGCCAGTTGCACGCCCGTACGGCGTATGGCGCTCAGCAAGGCGTGCAAGTTGTCTTGCCGTTCGGTATCTTGCAACGCCTGCTCCTGCTTTTCCGACAGGCAAAAGCTGCCAAGATAATACGGCTTGCCCAAGGCCTTGGCCGCGCGCTGCATCACTTGCAGGTAAGCGAGCGAAGACGAGACGAAGTCGGCCGGCAGATCCGCGCTGTTGTCCAGGGCGCTGCTCACATATTCATTACCCAGAAACAGGTTTTCACAAAGACAGTCGACCGGGTCCGGATTCATCAATGGCAAGGTTTCCGTGACGTATTGCTGCAACGAGCCTTGCCGGGGCGAAGTATGGGCAATGCCCGCGTTACCGGAAGAAATCATGCGCGCCAGGCCATCGTTGTCACGCAGCAATTGCGCCGTCTCCTGGATGATTTCCCGGCAAACGCTCAAGCTCATGTCCGTCACGCCCATCAGTTCCTGCGCAGCCATCCAGGCGGCGATGCCGGCATGGTTGCTGTAGTGCTGCGCAAAAGCCTGCGCAAAGGCACGCATGTAGCGGCGTGTTTTCGACTGCGGATTGGCCAGTGCGACGCGCGCGGCGGCGGCCTGCTCGTCTTTTTTAGCGCCCGCAGGGCCCGCCTCGCCCACCAATTGCGGCACGGCGTAGGGATTCCAGAATGGGCAGGCGATGATGCCGATGCCATTGGCCAGCGCGCAATCGAGCAGCGCCTGGATCGCGGCCCAGTATTCAGGCTTGATATTGAGCGCGGTCAGCGTGTTGTCGGTGGCGAAATTGGGCTTGCCAACGACCTCGCCCCAGTTCCAACCGCCATCCTCGCCGTTGAAAGGCGCCAGCATCACCTGGAGGTACTTGAAGCCGTTGGCGGCAAGATAGGGAAAATCCGTGCTGTAATCAGGATTCTTCACGTCCGGCGTCAGAGGTGCGGTAACGCTCCAGTTGCGGTGCTCCAGATACGCGTGCGCATTGAGGCCGATGCCGCTGACCTTGCCCGTGTTGACGCCGGCGGCGTTGAACTCTTGCATGACTCCATTGATAACTTTGATGTACGGCATGACGACTCCTGTAAAACAAGTGGAAGACATTGAGTTCAGGGCCCTGACTCCCCGCCGCTGCAACTTGCATGAAGTGCAACAACAGGCAAATGATAGCGCTTGAAAATGGCCAGGCCGGGCATCTTGGTTTTTGTTTTTTTCATATGATTCGCCATGAAGACGAGCTAGCGCAGCATGGCCGCCCGGGGAAGGCGCGACAATCGTTGGCAGGCGCCACGACGAGCCGGGCGCGAACGGGAGGCAAGATGGGCATCAAGGATTGGCCGGCCGGCGAACGGCCGCGCGAGCGCCTGATCGAGGATGGCGCGCAGTCGCTGTCGGACGCGGAATTGCTGGCCGTCTTCCTGCGCACGGGCGTGCGCGGCAAGAGCGCCGTGGAACTGGCGCGCGACACGGTCGAGCACTTCGGCTCGCTGCGGGGTCTATTCGGCGCCAGCCTCGTGAGTTTTTCCGCCGTGCACGGCATGGGCAGCGCCAAGTTTGCCCAGTTGCAAGCCGTGCTGGAACTGGCGCGGCGCGCCATCATCGAAGACTTGCAGGCGGGCCAGGCCCTCAATTCGCCGCACGCCGTGAAAGACTATTTGCGCCTGACCCTGGGCCACCTGGCGCATGAAGCGTTCCACGTGTTGTTTTTGGACGTCAAGAACCGCCTGATCACCACCCAGGAAATGTTTCGTGGCACCCTCACCCACACCAGCGTGTATCCGCGTGAAGTGGTAAAGCAGGCCCTGCTGCACAACGCGGCCAGCGTCATGCTGGCGCACAACCACCCGTCCGGCACGCCCGAACCCAGCGAATCGGATCTGTTGCTGACGCGCGCGCTGGTGCAAGCGTTGTCGCTGGTGGACGTGCGCATCCTCGACCATTTCGTCGTGGCCGGGCGGCAAGTACATTCCTTCTCGGAACACGGCCAGATCTAGGCCGGGGCTGGCCAGGCAGCAGTTAACCATGTGTAAACAAGGACATACGTGACAGCAGCAAGACGCTTATCTAACAGTAAACAGGGCTGTTTACCAGTGCTTCCACCTATGACGAAGGGGAAAAGTCAAATTGTTAAATTATTTCAATACAACATGACACAATTGTTTTTCGCAAGTCATTGATAAATCTGCTTATTTTGGATATACTCTCGTTTTTCCAATTTGGAATATCTTTAAGGAGTGCGCCATGGCACGTGTTTGCCAAGTCACTGGGAAGAAGCCGATGGTCGGCAACAATGTTTCCCATGCAAACAACAAAACCAAACGTCGTTTTTTGCCTAACTTGCAGAATCGTCGTATTTTTGTTGAATCTGAAAACCGCTGGGTCTCCCTGCGTTTGTCCAACGCCGGTCTGCGCGTCATCGATAAAGTCGGCATCGACGCCGTATTGGTCGATATGCGCGCTCGTGGCGAAAAAGTCTAATTAGCAGAATAAGGGAGCTATCATGGCAAAATCAGGCCGCGACAAAATCAAGTTAGAATCGACCGCCGGTACGGGTCACTTCTACACGACCACCAAAAACAAGCGTACGACGCCTGCGAAAATGGAGATCATGAAATTCGATCCTAAAGCACGCAAGCACGTAACGTACAAAGAAACCAAAATCAAGTAATTGATATTGTGTTCTGTAAAAAGAGCCGCTCCGATGAGCGGTTTTTTTTCGCCCTGATTTTCATCTCGCCGTTCTCCCCTTCTGCCTGGACGAAAAAAAAGGCCCTGGAAACCAGGGCCTTGATATGACGCGACAGCTTACTCAGGCATAGCTGCGCAGGCGCAAGGAGAAATCTTGCAGCGACTTGATGCCAGACGCTTCGGCGCGCGTGCACCAGTCTTGCAGCTTTTGCAGCAATTGCTCACGCGTAAAGTGCGAACGTTCCCAGATGGCGCCCAGCTCCACGCGCATGTGGTGCATGGTTTCCAGCGCCTTGCTGTGCTGGAACAACTCCGACAACTGCTCATGGTGCGCATCGGCCAGCTTGCCCGGCTCGCGCTGCATCAGCTTGCGCGACGATTTCAGGAAGCGCTTTTCCAGCTCGGCCTTGTGCTTCAGGTGTTCCAGCTCCTCCTTCCAGGCATGCTTGATCGATTTCGCATACTTGGCCATCACGTCGTAGCGGTTGGCGATGACGGACTGCAAGGTCTCGAAATCCGCTTCCAGCTTGCCGTGCGAGAACTTCGGCTCCGGCGCCAGCTTTTTCACCTTCGCCAGGCCCAACATTTCCAGCGCGCGGATATACGCCCAGCCGATATCGATTTCATACCATTTCGACGACAGCTTGGCCGACGTCGCATATGTATGGTGATTGTTGTGCAACTCTTCGCCGCCGATCAGGATACCGAACGGAATGATGTTGGTGGCCGCGTCCGCGCAGTCGTAGTTGCGGTAGCCCCAGTAGTGGCCAATGCCGTTGATGATGCCGGCCGCCGTGATCGGGATCCACATCATTTGCACGGCCCACACGGAAATGCCGATCACGCCGAACAAGATGAAATTGATGACGAACAGGGACACCACGCCCAGCCAGCTGTATTTGGTGTACAGGTTGCGCTCGATCCAGTCCGTCGGCGTGCCATGGCCGTACTTGGCCATGGTTTCCATGTTCTTCGATTCAGCGCGGTACAGCTCGGCGCCTTCCCAGAAGACTTTCTTGATGCCGCGCGTCACGGGGCTGTGCGGATCTTCTTCCGTATCGCATTTGGCGTGGTGCTTGCGGTGGATGGCCGCCCATTCCTTGGTCACCTGGCCCGTCGTCAGCCACAGCCAGAAACGGAAGAAATGGCTAGGGATGGCGTGCAACTCCAGCGCCCGGTGGGCCTGGTGGCGGTGCAGGTAAATCGTGACGCTGGCGATCGTGATATGCGTGACCACCATGGTGTACAGGAAAACTTGCCATGCGGACAGATCGGTAATGCCAGTTGCCATGAACTGCAAAACGTCGTGTAAAACGGAACTCAATGTCATTACTGCTACTCCAAGTGGACAGGGCGTGCGCACGGTCGCTCCAGTGATTCTGGAGGTCCGGCAGAGTTAATTTTAGGCGTGATTGTACGCCCTAATGGGTGCGGTCAGGCAAAATCGGAGGCAGGCAGCGAGGTTAAGGCTGGGTGCCGGATGGGGCGGACTCACCCTCTGCCGCGCTGGCGAGCGGGGCAGGAGGCGTACCAACAATACGCAATTCGCGTTGCGGAAACGGTACAGTGACCTTATGTTCCTGCAAGGTGCGCCAGATGGCGCGGTTCACATTCGACTTCACGCCGCCGGTGCCGTTTTCCGGGTCCGCGATCCAGAAGCCGATCTGCACATCGAGGCCGTCGGCGCCGAAACGCACGAGGGTGGCCGATGGCGGATTGCTTTGCGACACACGCGGCACCTTGGCCGTCGCCGCTTCCAGCAAGGGGAAGATGACATCTAGATCCGTTTCATAGCCCACCGACACGGCCGTCGACAGCCAGACCATGCGGTTGCTCAGCGACATGTTCTGCACGCCGCCGGAAATCAGCATTTCATTCGGCACGATGGATTCAACGCCATCGCCACCCAATAACACAGTATAGCGCGTATTGATTTGCGTGACCTTGCCCGTGAACTGGCCCACCGTGATCATGTCGCCGATGGTGAGGCTGCGGTCCAGCAGGATGATGAAGCCGGACACGAAGTTCGCGGCGATCTTTTGCAAGCCAAAGCCCAGCGCCACGCCGAAGGCGCCGCCAAACACGGACAGCACCGTCAGGTCGATGCCCACCAGCGACAGGCTGACCAGCACGGAAACGAGGATCAGCACGGCGCGGCCCATGCGCGACATCACCACGCGCAAGGAAGTGTGCAGGCCCTGCATTTTCATCAGGCGCTCGTCGAGCGAGGTGCCGGCCCACATGGCCAGCACCAGCAGCACGGCCACGGAAATAGCGGCTTGCAAGATGGCAGCCACGGACACCTTGTTGCGTCCCAGCGGCACGACGATGCTTTCCAGGAAGGTATGCAATTCCGGCCACAGGCCCGTGATGTACAGGGCCATGCCGGCCCACACCACGACTGTAAATATCTTTTCCAGCAGCAGCATGGTGGGACTGATGTCGCCATGGCGGGCAAAAATGCGGCGCAGCACATAAAAACCGAAGCGCACCAGCGCCATCGAGGTGCACAGGGGGATGGCAATGCTGAGCAGATTGACCGACTGGAACTTGGCGAGGAAATGCTGCGCAATGCCCAGCAGCATGGCCGCCAGCACGGGCGTGAGGATGCGGATGAAACTATCGGTGCGCTGCAAGGTTTCCGGCGTGGCCGGCGTGGCGGCCGCTTCCGCGCGCTGGTGCAGGAACACGCGCAACTGCCGCACCAGCAGCCAGCTCAGCGCCAGGCAGGCGACGATGACCAGCGCCTGCCACAGGATGGCCGGTTGACGGAAATCGTCGACAAAGTCAGTGATCAGGTTGAGCAGCGGGGTTTCGTTCATGGCGGATGGGGTCTGGAAGATGGTGCGGGGAAATATCCGGGCGGGGTGCCCACAGCTTGTGCCAGACAGGCCGGCGCAAGTGCATGGCCACCGCTGCGATGCTGCAGCGGCGGCCCGTGACTGCCTTATTCGGCTGGTTCAGCGTCAACGTCGTCGGCCGGCTTTTCATCGGCGTAGACTTTTTTCGGCATGACCTTGCGTTCGAACACGGCGGCGAAGAAGCCATCGGTCTGGTGCAGATGCGGCAACAATTTCAGGTAGTCGCCCATTTCCAGCTCGATCTTCTGTTCGGCCAGCACTTTGCTCATCGGCACCAGGGTGAAGTCCGGATGGGCCGCGAGGAATTGCTCGGCGATAAAGTCGTTTTCTTCGTTCAGGAAGCTGCAGGTAGCGTACACCAGGCGGCCGCCGCCCTTGACCAGGCGCGCCGCGCCGGCCAGGATGGCAGCCTGCTTGGCTTGCAATTCCACGATCGAGTTCGGCTGCTGGCGCCATTTCACGTCCGGATTGCGGCGCAGGGTGCCCAGGCCGCTGCATGGCGCATCGACCAGCACGCGGTCGATCTTGCCGGCCAGGCGCTTGATCTTGGCATCGCGCTCATGCGCGATCTGCACCGGATGCACGTTCGACAGGCCGCTGCGGGCCATGCGCGGCTTCAGCTTGGCCAAACGCTTTTCCGACACGTCGAAAGCGTACAGACGGCCCGTGTTGCGCATCAGCGCACCCAATGCGAGGGTCTTGCCACCCGCGCCGGCACAGAAATCGACGACCATCTCGCCGCGCTTGGCGCCGACGATCTGCGACAGGATCTGGCTGCCTTCATCCTGCACTTCGATGGCGCCGCTCTGGAACAATGGCAGGTTTTGCAACGATGGCTTCTTGATCACGCGCAAGCCCAGCGGCGCAAACGGCGTCGGCGTGCTGAGGATAGGCGCTTCGGCCAGGGCCAGCATCACGTCCTCACGCGTGGCCTTGAGCGAGTTCACGCGCAAGTCCAGCGGCGCCGGCGCGTTCAGCGCATCGGCCAGCTTCATGGTTTCCGCTTCGCCGAACTGGGCGATCAGCTTGTCGAACAGCCAGGTCGGCATGTTGGCGCGCATATTCGACGGCATCAGGCTGCGGTCGATCTGCGTGATGCGTTCCAGCCATTCCACTTCTTCTTCCGTCAGGCCGCCCAGGGAGTCCGCCCCGACGGCTTCGGCCAGGCCGAGGATGGTCAGGCGGCGCATGGTCGGGCCACTGCCCGCTTCGGCGAAGTCCGTGAAGAACGATTTGTTGCGCAGCACGGCATAAATGCCTTCGGCGATGGCGCCGCGTTCGCGCGAACCGAGGCGCGGATGGTCGCGGAAATAGCGCGACAGGGTGGTGTCGGCCGGGGCCGTGAAACGTAAAATTTCGCGCAATACTTCTTCAGCATTGGCAAGTATCGCTGGTGGCAATCTCATTGTTATTCTTCCTGTAATATTTTATTGAGGGTCCACGCGGACCTGGCCATGCTCGACTGACAGTTTATCGTCAATGAACAGGCGGATGGCGCGCGGGTAAAGCAGATGTTCCTCTACCAGCACGCGCGCCGATAAGCTCTCTTCTGTGTCGCCTGGCAAGACGGGGACTTTCGCGCTCGCCACGGCCGGGCCATGATCGAGCTCGGCAGTCACGAAATGCACGGTCGCGCCGTGTTCCGTTACGCCTGCCTCGAGCGCCTGGCGGTGCGTCGCCATGCCCGGGAACAGCGGCAGCAGCGACGGGTGGATATTGAGCATGCGCCCCGCGTAATGCTCGACGAAGGGCGGCGTCAGGATGCGCATGAAACCGGCCAGCACGACCAGGTCGGGGGCAAAGCCGTCGATCACAGCTTGCAGCGCCGCATCGAACTGTTCGCGGCTGGCATAATCCTTGTTGGCAACGACTGCCGTCGCTATCCCGTGTTCCGCGGCAAAAACCAGTCCCTGGGCATCGGCCCGGTTACTGATGACGGCGGCAATACGGGCTGGCCATTGCTCGGCTTGCGCCGCGCGCACGACCGCTTCCATGTTGCTGCCGCGTCCGGAAATGAGGATAACGATATTTTTCATAGCGCGCATTGTACCCGCTATGGCGATGCGAATCTAGAAAGGCCGGCATTATTGTTGCGGCGCAACATGGGCGCCGGCGCGCCGCAGCCGCCCGAAGATGCCGATTCTCACCTGCGCGGGAAGCCGGTTTGACGGCGCCGCGGCAAGAGTAAGTATTTACTCGAACGAATAGAAGACGCGGAACGGGACTTTCTTCTCGGCCCAGTAGTCGGCCGCGTCGCGGAACACGTCGAGCAGGATCTCGCGCGCTTCCTTGTCGAATTTTTGTGTATTTGGCAATTGCTCGAGCACCACCAGGAAACCCGTTTGCGTGCCGGCCTTGGACATGGTGTCCGTCAGGCACAGGCGCAGGGCATCGAAATTCTTCGCCAGGTTTTTCGGAAACAGGAATGCTTCTGCAATAATGCCGATGACTTGTTGTTTGGTCTGTCCAGCGTTGCAATGCGCATATAAAAAGTGCTGCCCGAGACGGATCGCCTCGTCTTGTAATTCGGTCACGCGAAAGGCACGGATGGACTGGACAAGGTTGGGCGGCACGGTTAGTAACAAACTCATTTTTCCCTCAAATCGACCTGTTATGTATGGATCTCTTCTAGCTGCTCTTCTTATTGCATCCCCGCACGCGGGTCAATGCGCACGCGGTGATTCGATCTGTATCAACTTTTATGCGATTCAGTGCGATTTTATATAAGCCATACGCGTATTAGGGTAACGTGTTGTCCTGCATGAATCAACCCGAATATGATGTCAAACGCAAGATTTGTTACAAACCGCTGGTTTCAAGTCATTTCAACATCTTGTATCGATTGAAAGTGCATGTTACAGACTGTGGGGCAAGGGGCTTGGGCTGTTACATTTTGTTGCCATGCGAAACACTTGTCCCCGTCTGGCGGGATTACTATAGTCCCAAGTTGTAAAAAATACCCTGAAAGATTCTCTACATAACGAGGTTACAAATGAACTTGCAAGCCAAATTGATGATGTCAGCCCTTTGTATCGGTGCATTGCCACTCGCCCAGGCCGCCGACTTTGAAGATTTCGGCAAGGTCGTGCGCGTCGTGCCGCAGGTGGAACAGATCAACCGCCCACGCCAGGAATGCCGCACGGAATACGTGCAAGTCCAGGCACCGCCGCAACAGCGCAGCGCTGGCGGCTCCATCGTCGGCGGTATCGCCGGCGCCCTGCTCGGCAGCCAGGTCGGTGGCGGCAATGGCCGCACAGCTGCGGCAGCCGCTGGCGCGATTGCCGGCGCCGTCGTCGGCGACCGTGTCGACAACCAGAACAATTACCAGGGCGGCATGCAGGAACAAGCCGTCAAGCAATGCCGTCAGGTCGACCACTGGGAATCGCGCAACAATGGCTACCAGGTCACCTACGACTACCGCGGCCGCAACTACACGAGCATCATGTCCTACGATCCGGGCGAACGCATCCGTCTGCGCGTCTCCATCGAGCCTGCTCAACAGTAATGCCTGACATAAGCTGCTAGGCGTCGTTGCACAGCAATTTAAAATGCCGGTCCCAGTCGTTCTCATGGGGCCGGCATTTTTTATGCCCCCCCCGGCGCGGGCTATAATGCGGCACACTTTCAGGCCGCCTTATGCTTATCAAACGAAAATCCATCGAACAAGTCGAATCCTCGCGCCCTGCGCGCAAGCCCCGCTATGCCCCTGTCACCCTGTCGGAAATGGATGGCGTGCGCTATCTGCATTTCGGCACGGAATGGGTGCAGGGCGCCATGCGCATCCGCAAGCCGGACTGGCCGGAGCTCGAGTACGCGCAGCAGATGATGGCGTGGATGCTGTGGATCGAACAGCCGCAGCGCCTCGCCCAGCTGGGCCTGGGCACGGCTGCGCTGACCAAGTTCTGCTACCGCCAGTTCCCACAGGCGCAGATCGAGGCCATCGAACTGAATCCGTCCGTCATCACCATCTGCGCCTCGATGTTCAAGCTGCCGCCCAACGACGAGCGCCTGCACGTGCGCGAGATGGATGCGCTCGACTACGTCAACGACGACGCCAACCACGGCACCCTGGACGCCCTGCAGGTGGACCTGTACGACGCCACGGCGCGCGGCCCCGTGCTCGACAGCGCCGAGTTCTATTCCGCCTGCTGCGCCTGCCTGGCGCCGCACGGCATCATGACGGTCAACCTGTTCGGCGACCATCCCAGCTACGCAAAGAACATCAAGGCGATGAAGTTTGCGTTTGAACAGGTGATCTGCCTGCCGGAAGTCCATGATGGGAACGTGGTGGCGATCGCTTTCAAGACGAAAGTGGCACTCGATACGGAAGCGCAAGCCGCCCTGCTCGAACGCGCCAAGCAGATCGTCGCCGAGACCAAGCTGCCCGCCAAGTCCTGGGTCAAGGGCATCGTCAGCACCCTGTAACCGCCGGCAAGTCCAGGCATGGCCGGCAGCCCGGAAAGGCGCCGGCCATGCCCGCATCCCCTCCTTCTCCCGATACGCCGCTGCAACTGCCCCAGCTGCTGGCCTGGCTGCAGGAAGACGGCTTGCTCGATGCGGCACAAGCGGCCGCCATCGACGCCCAGGCCGCCCTGCTGCCGGCACCCGCCCTGCATCCGCTGTGCAGCATCGCCCACGGCGCACTCACGCTCGATACCCTGTGCGCCTGGCTGGCGCAACGCTCCAGCCTGCCGTATGTGCGCATCGATCCCCTGCACATCGATTTCAGCCAGGTGGCCGACGTCATGACGGCCGGCTATGCGGCCCGCTTCAACATCCTGCCCGTGGAAAGCACGCCTGAGCGCATCGTCATCGCCACGGCCCAGCCATATGCGCTCGCTTGGCAGGCACAGTTGGGAAACCTGGCGCCGCGCAAGCTGAGCCTGGTCATCGCCAACCCGCTGCACATCGCCGACGCCATCGCGCAATTTTTCAGCCTGGCCAGTTCCGTCAAAGTGGCCCGGCAAGCCTCCACGCAAGACCTGGCGCTGCGCCACAATTTCGAACAACTGGTGGAACTGGGGCGCAACAAGACCAGCCTCGACGCCAACGACCAGCACGTGGTGCGCATCGTCGACTGGCTGTGGCAATACGCGTTTGCCCAGCGCGCTTCCGACATTCATCTGGAACCGAAGCGCGACGCGGGGCTCGTGCGCCTGCGCATCGACGGCCGCCTGCACCAGGCCTACCAGTTGCCGCCCGTGGTATTGCTGGCCATGACGGCGCGCATCAAGTTGCTGGGGCGTATGGACGTGGTGGAGAAGCGCCGCCCCCAGGATGGGCGCATCAAGACGCGCAATGTACAGGGCCAGGAAATCGAGCTGCGCCTGTCGACCTTGCCCACGGCCTTCGGCGAAAAGCTCGTCATGCGCATCTTCGACCCGGAAGTGGCCGTCAAGAGCCTGGCCGAGCTGGGCTTTCCGCCGACGGACGCCGAACGCTGGCGCCAGTTGACGGCGCGCACGCACGGCATCGTGCTGGTGACGGGACCCACCGGTTCGGGCAAGACCAGCACGCTGTACAGCACCTTGAAGGCGCTGGCCGGCAGCGAAGTCAATGTATGCACGGTGGAAGACCCCATCGAAATGGTCGAACCGGCCTTCAACCAGATGCAGGTACAAACCCAGGCCGGCATCGAACTGTCGTTTGCCGATGGCGTGCGGGCGCTGATGCGGCAAGACCCCGACATCATCATGGTGGGCGAAATCCGCGACCTGGCCACAGCCGAGATGGCCATCCAGGCGGCGCTGACGGGGCATCTGGTACTCTCGACCCTGCACACCAACGACGCACCCTCGGCCGTGATGCGCCTGCTGGAACTGGGCTTGCCCGCCTATCTGCTGGAAGCGTGCCTGGCCGGCGTGCTGGCGCAGCGCCTGTTGCGCTGCCTGTGCCCGGGCTGCAAGCAGCTGGACACGGCTCCCGGTGCCGCGGCGTGGCAGCGCCTGACAGGCGGCCAGCTGGAGCGGCCAGCCGCCGCATACCGCCCCGTCGGCTGCGCCCTGTGCCGGCACAGCGGCTATCTGGGACGCGCCGGCATCTATGAACTGCTGGGCGTGACGGAAACGTTCGGCCAGCTGGTCAAGGCAGGCGCCGACCTGCATGCCCTGCGCCGCCAGAGCATCCTCGACGGCATGACACCGCTGCGCATCGCCGGCGCGCGCAAGATCATCGATGGCACGACCAGCATCGACGAAGTGCTGAAGCTCACGGCAGCCCTGCATTAGCGGGCCAGCACTTTCTCACAGGAATGCTTTGCATTCTTTTTCAACTGATATATAATGCGGCCTCTTTCGGGTCGTTAGCTCAGCTGGTAGAGCAGCGGACTTTTAATCCGTTGGTCGCAGGTTCGAATCCCGCACGGCCTACCACGAATACAGCAGTACAGATCAGGGCTACCCGCTTCGGCGCGTAGCCCTTTTTTGCGCTTGCCGCCTGCCCAGCTTAGCGCTTGCCGCTGGCATGCTCCAATGCAGCCACATCGGCCCGCCCGTCGGCCAGCCGCCCGCACACGAATGCCGACACATAGTTTTGGGTCGCCTGTCCATTCACGCCGACGCCGCGCTGCGGAAGGAAGTTACCGACCGGATAGGCACTGGCGATCTTGAAGAGCATTTCCCGCTCGAGCGGATACGCCTGGTCGTAGCGCATGATATTGCGATGCACGTTGTAGCCATTGTTATTGTTCATGTCTTGCGACAGGGGCTTGACCATCACGCGCCCCACGCCCAACTCGCTGGCCCGCATGGCAATGTCGCGCGCCAGCGACGTGGCAAAGGCATAGCGCGCCTGCTCGCCATCGCCTTCACACCAGAAGATGTCGAGCGTGACGCCATCGTAGCGATCGCGCACCATCAGGCGCTTGCGGCTGACGGTCGCCGCCACGTTGCGCGGCGCGGCTGACATGCCGGCCTTGAGCGGATTGAACTTCAGGGCGGAGAAGGCAGGGCCAACGTTGGTTTCGGCATAAGTGTCGCGCTTGCCGCTGTCGTACAGGCGCCAGACGCGGATGCCGACGGCGGCCATGATATCGCCTATGTCGCCGCCTTTCGACAGTTCGTCGGCCAACACCAGCGCATAGGCGCTATGGCCCTTGCCGTCATTGTCGGGCGTGCGGTCGCCGGCGGTGGTGGCGTACTGGATCAGCGTGTTCGGCCCGGTGCGGATCGACACGGCCTCGCTATAGGTGACCTTTTCGTCGACCGGCACGTCGCGGCATTTGTCCAATGCCACGACGAGTGCCACATTCTTATCATCCGGCAATTTCTGCAGCATCTCGGCGACGTTGTTGGCGTTCTTTTGCAGCAGTTTGAATTGCTCCAGGTCGCCGTCATTCTTGAATGCGGCATGATCCATCCGAAACAGCACCGGCACCGTGAACGCGTGACCGTGGTACTGCATGCCATGGCCGGAATAAAAGAGGAAGACAATCGATCCCCTGGGCAAATCCGACAGGCTGCTGGCAAAGTCGGCGACACGGGCGTTGAAGGTCGCCTGGTCCACATTGCAATAGTCATGGATCTCGAACCCGAATTTGGCCAGCTGGCTCTTGACCAGATCCGAATCGCTGCAGGGATTTTTGAGGTCGGCAATGTAATCGCCCGATGGAGTGGGATCGAATTTTCCGTTCTGATCGTAATCCCAGTTGCCGATCAATAAGGCGACACGCTTGGGCGGGCCAGATTGTGCCTGGCAGGGGAAGGCCAGCAGCACGGACACGGGGATGCAGAGCAGGGCTAGGATGCGTTTGAGCGGATGCACGATATAACTCCTCGGTTGGCCAGGGTGGATGCCGGGGCGGACCTAAGCGCTTTTCAGGCCACGCTCGAACAGCGCGGCCTCAAGCTCGCGCCGCAGCACGAGGCCGCGCATATTCGGCACGCCTGTCCACAGCCGCGCCATGGACCGCAACTCGGCGGGGATGGCATCGTAGGCTTCGTTGACCATGTGCTGGCGGATCATGCGCATCTCGCGATAGCGCGGGCCATCCTTGTGGAAGCTGGCACCGCGGTTGTAGACCAGCGACACGAGCGCACCCAGGCTGTCATCGGACAGCTTGTCCGTGTTGGGAAGGCGCGCCAGCGTCAGCGCCACGTAGCGCGGCAACAGGCGCGTACGAAACTGCTGATCGGCGATGTCCCACGGAACCGCTACGTCGCGTACCTGCGCCAAGGCATCGCGGGCCTCTTCCGCCCTCAAACCACAGACCTTGCGTAATGTTGCCAGTTCGCCGTCAGCGAGCCGGGCTTCCCAGTCTTCGTTGAGCCAGTCGGCCGTGACGTATCCCAAATCATAGCCAATGCCTATCGTGACGCCCGACTCGCCGGCGGGCCAGATCGGCTGCTGGAACTTCGCCTCGTAGCGCGCGCGGTCGGTCACTTCGAAGGTGGTAATGAGCGTGATGGCGGCTTCCGAGATTGCCCGCGAAGACAAGGGAGTACGCGGCGCAATGGCCCGCGATTCGTACTGCTCGCCGAAGCCTTCGCGACTAGTGCGCGTCGCATCAAGCAGCGACGGATCGTTGATGGCTTGCCGCAGCAAAGTATCGAATGCATCCGACTGCGCCAGCACCTTGCCGCCAGCGAGCAGGCCCAAGGCTCCCAGCGCGACCGCCGCGCCAACAAACTCTCGTCTGGAATGCATCGCATGCTCTCCTCTAGTGTCCGGCAAACATGGCGACACGCCACTTGCAGGCAAAACTATGCGGGATGGCGCGCAGCGCGCCATTGATGCACTTCAATATACAGATATTTATTATTTGAAAATACACAGTTTATTGCACTTGTGCTTGCTTTGTCAGGCCATGCTTTTTTGCTGAAGCGTAACAGCGCATGGCAGCTATACTGGTGCATCCCATGCCGATCCGGAAAGATACACCGTGAAACTTGCCGCCCTGCTGTCCCCCCATCTCCTGCTGTGCGCACTGCCCCTGCTTGCCCAGGCGCAGGCGCAAACGCCCATCGTGCTCGACGGCCAGTACAGCGCGCGCACGGACGAGATGAGCCTGCAGATCATCGGCAACCGCGTCTGCTTCGCGCCCGACAAGGCGCAGTGGGGCCGCCTGCCCCGCCCTGCCGCCACGCACGATGCGTGGTTCTGTTTTTCCAACGATGGCGAGGCGCGCCGGCTGCTGCGCGTGCCCGCGCGCCAGGCCGACAATTGCGGCTGGCAAGCGCGTGCGCGCATCGTCATCGACACCTATCAACCGTATGTGGAGCAAGGCGATGGCAACGACATGGCGCGCCTGGCGTCGGTGGTGAAGGTGGCGCAGCCGAACGCCATCGCCTGCGAGTAATCAGCCCAGTTCGTATTCCTGCAGATACCGGGCAAACAATTCCCCATCGGACAGCGGACACGCCAACCCTGCGCCCCAGTCGGCCAGTAGGAGCTGCTCTTTCAAGGGCAGCAGCATGAGTTCAGGCATGGCGTCGCTGCACCACAGGTCGCACACGATGCCGTCGCCGTCCAGGCCAGCAAACAGGGTCTCCGTCGTCTCGCCGCCAAAGGCCAGCACATTCTTGCATTCCACCCGGTAGCTGCTGTAGCCCGTATACACGGCGTCGTACGGCGGCAAGGCATCGGCCAGCGCCAGGCGCAACTGGTCCGCCGTGAGGCCCAGCGCGCGCAGCGGCGATGGCGGCGCCTCGGGCACGTACATCTGCGTCCAGCCGGCGCCGCTGCGGTGCGCGTCGGCAAATGCCTGCTGCTCGCCCATCTGCGTCAGACAGTGCTGCAAATTATCCAGCGGCAGCAGTTCGATCATGCAAAAATCATCTTCGTGATAATAGGCTTCACGCATGCTTCAATTCTCCAGCAAGTCGTGCAGTTGCACATTGCGCCGCGACGTCAGCAGGCCGGCCCAACTGTCGCTCGTCACGAATGGATAACGCACGGCGCCAAAGTTCATCCACGCATCGCGGTATGCCAGCCACAGGCGCTGGGTGGCGCGGATGCCATCCTTGCCCACGGCGCCCGCATGGGTTTGCGCCGGCTTCTTCATGAGCTTGCCGTAGATGGCGTTGAGTTCCTTGTCGAGCGCCGCCGCCTGTTCCCTGGACATGCTGGTTGGCAGCTTGCCCGCTTCGTACTCGCGCAAATCGTGCGCCAGCAGATCAAGCTCGGCCGTGCGGGCGGCGATGCTCAGGGCGGCGCGGGCCGTGCCGCTCAAATCCGTTTCATAGTCCGCGCGCGCATCGGCAAACTTGCTTGCCGCCGCCTGCAGTTTTTGCAGCGACGCTTGCGCCGCGGCAGGCATGCTTGCGCTGACTTTACCTGTCGCCTGCGTGCGCACGCGTTGTTTCTGGCGCGCATCGATGGCGCTGCACACGCCCATCATGTAGCCGCTGGTGATGTCGTCGCACAAATCGATCATGCCGCGTCCGCTGGCATTGATCTTCTGCAAGTGTTCGATGCGCCCTTGCATCTCGGCTGGCGCCGCATCGATGCTGCACGCGTACTTCAGCGCCAGCAACGGGTCTTTCTGCACGCCCTGCCCATTCTGGTACAGCATCATCAGGACAGCGCTGTTCTGCGTGGCCATGGCGCAATGGCGCGCAGGACGCCAGTCCGCCGGCTTGGGTGAGGACATACTCTTGGTATCGTAATACAGGTCTGTTGCCTGGCACTGCTGCAGGGATGCCACGGCGGACGGCGCCGGCAAGTCGGCAGGCGGCGGCGCCGCATCCTTGACCTTCAGGCAACCCGCATACCAGGCCGTGCTTTCCGCGTGACCCACGCCCATGGCGCTGGTATTCGGGTACGGTGCGGGCGCCGCGGCAAAAACCGGGGCAGCCAGCAGGCAGCTCGCGCCCAGCAATATCGTTTTCAATAAGGGTAGACTAATTTTCATGGCCGGCCACAGGTAGCATCAGTAAAAGAACAAGTTTAACTGATCAGCCATGGCGCGCCCGCCCGATACGCGGCCGTCCCACGTGGTAAGTAACGGTACACAACCTTGGCAGTGCAGGAAACGATGGGCAATAATGTTGCCCGCTGTACTTTTTTCATTACCGGACCACGCCCATGACCTCACCCCGTCTTCGCCGTTCCCTCGGCTCCCTGCTGATCGCAGCGGCCTGCGCCTCGCTGGCAACGACCGTCCACGCCGCCGATACCAAGGCCACCACCCCAGTTGCCGCCACGCAAACCGATGCCAGGCACGCCATCACGCATGAAGACGTGTGGCTGATGAAACGGGTGGGCGCGCCCGTCGCCAGCCCGGACGGCAAGTGGGCCGTGTTTTCCGTGGTCGACAGCGCCTACTCTAGCCAAGACCAATCGTCGGACCTGTGGATCAAGTCGCTGCTTGACGACAGCCCTGCGCGCCGCCTGACCTCGTCCAAGGGCGGCGAAAGCGCCGTGGCCTGGTCGCCGGACAGCCGCCAGCTGGTCTTCGTTGCCAAGCGCGACGGCGATGACGCGGGACAGATTTACCGCCTCGACGTGGCTGCTGGCGGCGAAGCGCAGCGCCTGACCTCGCTCACCCTGGGCGCGCGCATGCCGAAATGGAGCCCGGATGGCAAGCAATTGCTGTTCATCAGCGATATCTATCCAGGCAACAAGACGGAAGCCGACGTCAAGCAAAGCGCGAAAGAGCGCAAGGAGCGCAAATACAGCGCCCGTTCGTATGAAACGACGGCGCCCCGCTATTTCGACAAATGGTTGACCGACAAGCAGGTGCGGCTGTTCATCGTCGACGCCGACGCCGCAGCAACCCCGCGCGACATCCTGTCGGGCACACAACTGGTCACCCTGCCGGGCTTTGGCGGCGGCCAGGGCGACGAGGGGCAATCGCTGGATGCCGTCTGGACGCCGGACGGCAAGGCCGTCGTCTTCAATGCGGCCACCAACCGCGATGCGGCCCAGCGCGAAGCCGTCGTCTCGCAACTGTACTTGCTGCCCGTGGCGGGCGGTGAAGCGCAGCGTTTGACGCAGGACAAGCACAGCTATGGCTCCCTGAAATTCGCGGCCGACGGCAAGACGCTGTTCGCGCTCAGCGACGCGCAAACGCCGGGCAAAGTGTATGACGTGAAACGCCTGGCCAGCTTCGCCTGGCCGATGAGCAATCCTGCGCCGACCATCCTGACGGCCAAGCTGGACCGCTCGATTTCGCGCTTTGTGCTGCCCGAAGGCGGCAAGCGCGTCATCTTCAGCTATGAACATGCTGGCCTGGAAAAGCTGTACTCGATCGACGCCAGGGGTGGCGACGTGCGCGAGGAACCATCCTTGCCGACGGGTACCATCAACTCGCTGAGCAGCGGCGGCAAGGCCCTGGTGGGCGTGTGGGAATCCGCCATCAATCCACCGGAAATCTACGCCTTCAACGGCAAGCAGCCGAAGCGCCTGACGACCTTCAACACGGACAAGGCAAGTAAAATCGACTGGCAGGCGCCCGAGCACTTCTGGTTCACCACGGCCGACGGCCGCCAGATCCACAATATGCTCGTCAAGCCGGCCAACTTTGACCCGAACAAGAAATACCCGCTGTTTACCGTCATCCACGGCGGCGCGGCCAGCATGTGGCGCGACCAGTTCGTGCTGCGCTGGAACTATCATTTGCTGGCCAAGCCCGGCTATGTCGTGCTGCTGACGGACTACAAGGGTTCCACCGGCTATGGCGAGGAATTCTCGCGGGCTATCCAGTTCGATCCGCTGAAGGGCCCTGGCGATGAAGTCAACCAGGGCGTCGATGAAGCCATCAAGAAATATCCATTTATCGACAGCACGAAACTGGCTGCCGGCGGCGCCAGCTATGGCGGCCACCTGGCCAACTGGCTGCAAGCGACCACCACGCGCTACAAGGCCATTGTCTCGCATGCGGGCGAAATGGACCTGATCATGCAATGGGGTACCAGCGATGGCGGCTTCGGCCGTGAAACCAATGCAGGCGGCCCCGTGTGGTCGAACCTGCCCGTGTGGCGCGAGCAAAGCCCCGTCATGCAAGCGGGCAACCACGAAAAAGGCACGGGTTTCACGACCCCCATCCTGATCACCGTGGGCGAGCTCGATTACCGCGTGCCGGCCAACAATGCATTGATGAACTTTGCCGTGCAACAGCGCCTGAACGTGCCGGCGAAACTGCTGGTCTTCCCGGACGAAAACCACTGGATTTTGAAGGGCGAGAACAGCCGCTTCTTCTATAGCGAAGTCGAGGGCTGGCTGGCCAAATACTTAAAATAAGAACACCACAGAACAGTCCATGGCGGCGTTGCATTGCCTAGTCGTACTATTCGTACTGCCTTCGGCAATGCGCCTTGCCCTGAACGTGTTCTGAGGCGTTCTTGAAATCTTGAAAAAATGAAAAAGCCAGGCTCCGCTCATGCGGGCCTGGCTTTTTTCATGCGGGCTGGGCGGAGGCCACGGCCGCCTTCTGCCGCTGGATCGCCAGCACCAGCAGCGCGGCGACGAGGCAGGCGGCGCCGGCCGCGAACAGGGCAGGATTGTAGGTCAGCATCAGGGTGCGGATGCGGCCCGCGCCGTAGGCGGCCACGGCGGCGCCCAGCTGGTGGCCGGCGAAGATCCAGCCGAAGACCATGCCCGCCCGCTCCCGGCCAAACGTGGCCCCCACCAGTTTCACCGTCGGCGGCACGGTGGCGATCCAGTCCAGGCCGTAGAACATGGCGAACAGGGACAGGCCGTACAAGGTGAATTCCGAATACGGCAGCCAGAACAGCGACAAGCCACGCAAGCCGTAATACCAGAACAGCAGCTTGCGGTTGTCATAGCGGTCCGACAGCCAGCCGGACAAGATGGTGCCAAACAGGTCGAACGCGCCCATCATGGCCAGCACGGACGCGGCCGGCACGGCTGACAGGCCCGAGTCGCCGCACAGGGAAATGAAATGCGTCTGGATCAAGCCATTCGTGCTGAGGCCGCAGATGAAAAACGTGCCGAACAATATCCAGAAGGTGCGGTTCGCCGCCACGCTGCGCAGGATCATGAACGGCGTGGCAAACGTCATTGTCGCCGCCGGCGCCGCCACCAGGGGCGTGGCCGGGTCGGCGCCGTAGGGACGCAAGGCCACGTCCTGCGGGCGGTTGCGCATGCACAGGAAGGCCAGCACGGCGACGGTGGCGCAGGCGGCAAACACGGGCATGACGGCCGTGCGCCAGCCGTAGTGTTCTATCAGCCAGGCGCCCACGGGCAGGAACAGCAGCTGGCCCGTGGCCGAACTGGCCGTCAGCACGCCCACCACCAGGCCACGGTGCGTCTCGAACCAGCGGTTCGCCACCACGGCGCTCAAGACCAGCGCCGTCATGCCCGAACCGAGACCCAGCAGGATGCCCCACAGGGCGACCAGGTGCCAGAACTGCGTCATGCGCGTGGCCAGCAGCATGCCCGCTGCGATCAGGCCCAGAGCCACGCAGATGACATTGCGCAAGCCGAAACGCTCCATCAGGATGGCGGCAAACGGCCCCATCAGGCCGAACAGCACGAAGCGCACGGCCAGGGCCGAGGAAATCTGCTCGGCATCCCAGCCGAACTCGCGGCTCAAGGGCTGCATCAGCGCGCCCGGCAAACCCAGCGCGGCCGACGACGTCAAGGCGGTGAGGAAAGTAATGGCGACGATGACCCAGGCAAAGTGCACGCCGCGCCGCTCCAGCCATTGCGAAAAAGATAGGGAAAGCATGCCGTCCTCATGAGAAAAAGTGAATGCCGGTCAGCATCAGCCGACTGGATTTTTCTCATGTTATATTATGATCGTAATTTATACAATCAAAAAAAACTGGAGCCACACTGCTGCGTGCGGCTCCAGTCCCGGCTTTAACGCATCGACAGAATGCGGCTTACTTCACCTTCAAGCCATTCTTCACATCCGTCACGCCTTCCACGCCACGGGCCAGGTCGGCGGCTTTTTTCACTTGCGCCTGCGAAGGCACGAAGCCGCTGAGCATGACGACACCGTTGACCGTTTCCACGTGTACATCGAGTGCTTTCAAGTCGTTGTCCTTGACGAGGTCAGCCTTGATTTTCGTCGTGATGACAGAGTCGGCCACGGCCGTCTTGGTGCTGCCGGCCGCATTGCGCGTCACGCAAGCGGCCTTGGCCGTCGCATCCATGGCGTCGCAGTTTTCCTTCATCGTGGCAGGCGGATTTTGCGCCACGTTGGTGCCGGCCCTGGCGCCCGTGTTGGCATCGGCCAGCGCGGCCGTTTTCGCCGCCTTGGCATCGGTCATGCACGTGGTTTTATCGGCCCCCGTGCGGTCGCCGCACTTGGCCTTGGCCAGGTCATACTCGGCATTGGCGACATCCTTGCGGGCCTTGCCCAGTTCGCGCGGCGTGTTGCGGTATTGCGCCACGGCGTCCGAATCGGCCTTGGCGCGCGCCACCTTGGCTTCCTCCACGCAGACTTTTTTCGCGTTGCCGCTGTGGGCGTCGCAGGCGGCCTTGGCCTGCTTGTAGTCGGCCGATGCCTTGTCCGTCAAACTCTTGTACGAGGCATCCTGCGCATACGCGGGCGTGGCGGCAAGCAGGGCGCTGGCACTGGCGGCCAGCATGAGTGCGATCATTTTGTTCATGATGGTTCCTCTCTGGTTAGTTGATGCCCAGATTAGACCCCTGCCGCGCGCAAAGCTCCGTGCGACAGCACACGCTGACAGTCCATTCGCATAAAAATCATCGCTTATTTGTCGCCGCTCAAGCCCTTCCGCCACAATACTTGCGCCTGTTCAAATGGTGAAACGGACTCATCAAATACACCCGCGCCAGCGGCCAGCGCCAGCCAGGCTTGCGTGGCGTGCGAACCGCCTGCGCCATCGCCAGCCGCGCGCACGCCGCGCATCCAGGCCAGCACATCCTGATACTGCCCGGGGTGGCGTCCATGCATCCACGCCAGGGCTACCAGATCCGCATAGCCCTCTTCGCGGCGCGTCTCGCGCAGCTCCTGCGCCAGCGGTGTCAACTTGCTCCGCTGCATGCTGCGCGGCTCGACAAAGCCGCGTGGCAAGGCATGCCAGTCGCCCTGCGCATAGCGCTGGCAGTGGCCGATCTCATGCGCCGTCATCGCTTCCATCATCAGGCCGTGGCGCATGGGTAGCACGCCTTGCAGGACACTGTCCGCCTGCGCATTGCCGCGCAAGGAGAGCACCAGCTTGCAGCGCCCTGCTGCGTAGCCCAGCGCCAGCGGCACGGCGCCGGGGGCATCCTGCGGCTGCACGATGATATCGATGGGCAAGCCTTGCGCACGCGCAAACGCGATGACGGCTTGGCCCGCCTGCAGCCAGCGGGTTTCCAGATCGGTGAGCTTGGCGGCAGCCACGGCGGACACAGGAGACAAAACGGTGAGCAAGCTCATCAGCAAGAGCGGATTTGGCATGGGGTCGGCGGGGAAAAGAGGATATACCGCTGCAGAGTAAGCGGTGAAAATATTTCCACAAGGAAAAACTGGCAACTTTTCATAAATAAAGACGAAAAAAAACCGGCGCAGAGGCACCGGCTTTTCACACTGATAATAATCAAGGTCAGCTTATTTCTTCGCCGCCTTGTCCAGCGCGCGGGCCGTGACGAATTCCGGGCGGATATCGTTGGGCACGGCCTTCATCTTGTCGAGCGCCACCTGCACTTCGGGGCGGATCACCACGTACTTGGTCATCAGGTCTTTCGCGCGCGCATAGTCGCCCGTCGCCTCGATGGTCAAGAATTCACGGTCCAGGTCGATCACGGCCTGTTTGATCTTGCCAAAATCGACGCCGAACTTGCCGTCGCCCAGCGATACAAAGCCGCCCTTGTCGAGGATGTAATTCATCTGGATGGCCATGCCGCGCGCATGCGAATCCGTCAAGCCGAAATGCAGGGTGCGGAAACCGGAGGCAAGGAAAGTGTTGTACAGCTTGCGCTCGGCCGCCTCGCCCTGGCCCAGGGTGTCGTTCAGTTGCCCCTTGTCCATCATGTAGCGCAGCGCGAACAGGCCGGTAATGTCCGCCTTGGCTTCCTCGATGGTGGAATAGGCTTCCTTCAAGTCCTGGCGCGGCGTCGATGGCTTGCCGTCCACCGTGGTCGCATGCGGGCCCAGGCCGTGCATGATTTCATGCGCGAGGATGTGCGTGAAGAAGGAATTGAAGTCCACGTCCTGCTGCGCCTCGGGCGTGAGCACCAGTTTCGAGATCGGCGTCAGGGTGGCCTTGAACTTGGCTTCCTGCACATTCTTCAACATCACGCGCTTGGAGCCGCGCGCGCTGATGATGCGCTCGTCGTTCGGCAAGTTGTAGGCGGCCGTCTGCACGGCCATGTTGCCGTCGCCGGCGCCGTACACCTGGTTGACCACCACCATCGGCGCCAGCGCGCCCACTTTCGGATTGCGGTACCGGGCGTCGAGCGGCAGGTTGTCTTCCAGTTCCTGCATGTGCCTGGCGAAGAAGTTCAGCTTTTGCGTTTCCGCCTGGTCGCGGATGTTCACGTAGGCTTCGAACGCGGCTTTGTAGCCGAACAATTCGTCGTTATACGTCTCGTACGGGCCGATGGTGATGTCGACGGGTGAATCGAGGTCCATCCAGGCGAAGTCGGACGGCAGATAGTCGTTGTCGAGGAAAGCCTTGGCGCGCAGGGTGAGGAATTTCTTCAGGGATGCGTTGTCCGTGGCGGCGGCCGCTTCGTCGAGCAGCTTGGCCAACTGCTTCAGTTCCACCTTGTATTCATCCGAATATTTTACTGTGTGGTATTTGCCGTCCTTGCCCGCGCGAATCGTCGTGAAGAACCATTGCGCCTGCTGCTTGTCGTCCGCCGTCAAGCCGTTCATCCACGTTTCCAGGCTGGCCTTGGTGGCGCCCTGCGGATAGAAATTGCCCGCTTCCGGCTTGTGCGCGGGAATGGCGATGCCAGCATAGCTGGCAGGCATGAAGGAGGCATGGGCATCGAGCACCGACCATGGGCCCTTGTTGATCCAGAAATAGTTCAAACGGGCCTGGCCCAGGGCCGACTTGTCTTTCTTCAGGGCTGCCCACAGCGCTTCATTGCCGGACCAGCGCTGGCGCAGCTGCAGCACGTCAACCAGCTTGGCCGCTTCAACCAGCTTGGCGATGGCCTCGCGGTCGCCTGCGGACAGGTGCGCAACATCGGCCGTCAGCGCGACGGGCGCATAACGCGCGCTCATGGCCGTCAGTTGCGCGGCGGTGGCCGGGGTTGCGGGTGCGGCCGCTTGCGTTGCGGCGCAGGCGCTGCCGACGGCGGCGGCCATCAGCAGGGGAATCAGGATGTTTTTCATGGGGCCTCGGTGTGTGGTTCACAGCAAGCAAGCGCCCCGCACCATCACGGCGCGGCCGCTTCCTTGTTCAGCCTGCGATTGTCCCACCTGCCCCATGGCATGGCAAGCGGCTTACCAGACCTTGTACACCTGCCCCGTCTGCGCCCCTTCCACGCTGCGGCTGTAAGCGAGCGCCACGCGGCTGGCGGCGACCGGTTCGAAGCCGTAGAAGAAGGGGCCATACGCTTCCAGCGATTCGGCCAGCACCGTGGGGCTGACGACATTGATGCGCACGCCGCGCGGCAACTCGATGGCGGCGCCCCGCACGAAACCTTCCACGGCCGCGTTGGTCATGGTGGCGGCCGTGCCGAAGCGGATCGGCTGCTCGGCCACGATGCCACTCGTGAGGGTGATCGAGCCGCCGTCGTTCAGGTATTCCTGCGCCACCAGCGCCACGTTGACCTGGCCCATCAGCTTGCTGTCCAGGCCCAGCCGGAATTGCTCGGGCGTGAATTCGGCCAGCGGGCCGAAATGCAGCTTGCCGGCCGTGACGACGACGGCATCGACCTTGCCGATGCGCTTGAACAGGGCGCGTACCTGTGCGATGTCGCCCATGTCGGCCTGGTGCGTGCCGCTGCGGCTGCCCACTTCGATGATTTCATGGCGTTGCGCCAGTTGGGCGGCGACGGCTGTGCCGATGGTGCCGCTGGCGCCGATGATAACGATTTTCATGATGCTTCCTAGTCTGGTTGAACGATGGAGCCAGTATGCGCCGCTTACAAAAAGGAATAAATGCGCTAGAATTTACAAGATTACTAACCTACAGTTTGCAATCAAGGCGCCATGGATAAATTGCGCAGCATGGAAATTTTTGTCGCCGTCGTCGATGCGGGCAGTTTCACGGCCGCCGCCGAGGCGTTCCGGATCTCGCCCGTGATGGTGGGCAAGCACATCAAATATCTGGAAGAGCGGCTGGGCACGCGGCTGCTGGCGCGCACCACGCGGCGGCAAAGCCTGACGGAAATCGGCCAGCAGTATGTGGAGCAGTGCCGCCAGATTTTGGCCAGCATCCATGCGGCCGAACGTGGCGCGGAAGCCATGCGCACGGCGCCGCGCGGCAAGCTGAAGATCACGGCGCCCGTGTCGTTCGGCAGCGAGTGCATCGCGCCGCTGCTGGCCGACTACCTCGATGCCTATCCGGAAGTGAGCCTGGAATTGAACCTGAACGACAGGACGGTGGATCTGGTGGAGGAAGGATTCGATGCGGCCATCCGCATCGGCAAGCTGGAAGATTCCGCCATGGTGGCGCGCGCGCTGCGGCCGTATGCCATGGTGATCTGCGCCGCGCCCGCCTACCTGGCCAGACACGGCACGCCGCGCACGCCGGCCGACCTGGCGCGCCACGAATGCCTGGACTTCATGCAATGGACGCGCCATGTACGCTGGCGCCTGGCCAGGAGCGGCGACGACGATGGCAGCCCCGTGCGCGAGAGCCGCTTCCGCTCGAACAATGGGCAGGCGCTGCGCGTAGCGGCCCTGCACGGCTTCGGCATCGTCATGCAGGCGGAAATCCTGATGGCCGGCGATATCGCCGCCGGCAGGCTGGTGCCGCTGCTGGCCGACTACGTGCCGGCGCCGCGCCCCATGCACCTCGTGTATGCGCGCGACCGCCAGCCCACGCCGAAACTGACGACCTTCATTGATTTTCTGCTGGAACGCTACGGGCCGGCGGCGACACCGCCGCCGGCCACGCTCACGTAACCGGGAAGCTTAGTTCACCTTTGCGGCGGGCGCCGACGCCAGCTTGGCCAGTTCGCCGTCCGGCTGCCAGCCGGCACCTAAAGACCTCGCCACGGCGACGGTCGCCAGCAGGCGCTGGGTCTTGATCTGCGCGGCGGCGCGGTCCGCTGCCAGCGAACTGCGCTGCGCGTCCGTCACGTCCAGGTAGGTCGAGATGCCACGCTCGTAGCGCGTGCGCGCCACCAGGTAGGCGCGCGCCGCCGCTGCCTGCGACAGGGCCTGGGCGTCGCCCTGCAACTGGCGCTGCTCCACGTCGGACAGCGCATCTTCCACTTCGCGCAAGGCCGTCAACAGCTTGGTTTCATGGTTCGCCACGGCTTCCGCATAGCGCGCCTTGCTCAACTCCAGGTTGGCCTGGTTGCGGCCACCGTCGAAGATCGGCAGGGACAGGGCCAGCGGACCAAAGCTGAACTGGCGCGAACCGCCCTGCGCCAGGTCGCGCAGCTTTTCGGAGGCATAGCCGAAATTGCCCGTCAATTGCAGCGTCGGATAAAACGCGCCTTCGGCCACGCCTACTTGCGCATTCGCCGCGCGCAGGCCCGCCACGCTGGAAACAAGGTCCGGGCGGTGCGCCAGCAGGCTGGCTGGCAGGCCGACAGGGATACCTGGCGGCAGCGGCAAGATCGACGGATCGGCGGCGACCGGCAATTGCAGCGCCGACGGCGGCTTGCCCGTCAGGGTGGCCAGGCTGTTTTCCAGCTGGTTGCGCTGGCGCTTGACTTCATGCAGGTCGGCCTGCGCGTTCGACAGTTCGACTTTCGCGCGCGCCAGGTCCAGCTCATTCGTCAGGCCCGCGTTGAAGCGCGCCTCGACCAGCTGCGCCGATTCGCGGCGCGTATCGAGCGCACCATTCAGTATCGCCATTTCCGCATCGAGGCCGCGCAGCTGCCAGTAGTTGCTGGCCACTTGCGCCGACAGCATCAGCAGCACGCCGTCGCGGTCCGCCTGCGCCGCCAGCGCCTGCGAATCGGCCGCTTCGACCATGCGCTTGACACGCCCCAGCAAGTCGACTTCGTACGACAGCGTGCCACCCACTGAAAAATTGTTGCCGCTGATGGAGCGGTTGCCCAGGGCCAGGCCCTGCGAGGTGTTGGCCGAGGTGCGCGAGTTCGAGATGCCCGTGCTGACGTTCACGCTCGGCCCCTGGTTCGCACGCGCCGTGCCGCTTTGCGCCAGCGCCTGCAGCAATCGCTCGCCGGCCGCTTTCACGCTCGGGTTGTCGCGCAGCGCGGCTTGTTCCAGCCGGTTCAGGGTATCGTCGCCGAACACGTTCCACCATTCGGCCGGCAATTGCGCGGCGTCCGCGCTACCCGCGCCATGGCGGAACGTGGCCGTGTCGATGCCGGCCAGATTGGCGGGCGCCTTGAAATCCTGGCCCACGGTGCCGCAGGCGGCAAGCAGCACGGCCAGCGAGGCGGCTGCGGCGATTTTGGTCATAACTGTGTTCATGATGTGTACCTTCTTGTTCTTGAGGTGTTTGCGTACGCGGTCAATGACCGCCGCCACCGCCACCGGGGGCTTTGAGTTTGTCGGCCAGCCACAGGGGCACGATGCAGGCCAGCAGGATGGCGCCGATCAGGAAGAAGCCGTCGTTATAGGCCATCACATACGCTTCGCGGCGCACGATGCCATCGATCGCCTGCAAGGCCTGGTTGCCGGCCGTGACGGCGTCATAGCCCTTGGCCATGAACGAGGACGTCAGCTGGTCGATGCGCAGCTGCGTGGCGCTGGAATAGGCATTGATCGCTTCACCCAGGCGCTGCGAATGGAAGTGCTCGCGGGTGCTCAGGGCCGTGGCCAGCAAGGCGATGCCGATCGAGCCGCCGAGGTTGCGCGTCATGTTGAACAGGCTCGAAGCGGATGCCATGTCCTTCGGTGCGATGCCCTTCATGGCGAAGTTCGACAGGGTCAGCATGACGAAGGGCTGGCCCAGCGCGCGCACCACCTGCGACCACAGCAGCTGGTCGTAGCCGGTGGAAGCGTCCATGTAGGCATTCATCATGCACGAGCCGCCAAACAGCAGCAGGCCGATCGAACACAGGATGCGGTTATCCACCGTCGACGACAGCTTGGCGACGAAGGGCATGATGAACAGCTGCGGCAAGCCCACCCACATGATGACTTCACCGATCTGCATCGGCGAGTAGCCGGCGATCTGGCCCAGGAACAGCGGCAGCAAAAAGGCCGAGCCATACAGGCCCATGCCCGTCACGGCCGACAGCACGGTGGCGACCAGGAAATTGCGCTGGCCGTACAGCGCCAGGTTGACGAACGGTTCGGCGCGCGTGGCGCTGGTGACGACCCAGCCCAGGATGCCCGTCAGGGCCAGCGCGGCAAAGGCGATGATGAAACCCGAGTCGAACCAGTCCTTCGAATTGCCCTCTTCCAGGAAGATGGTCAGGCAACCGAGGCCCAGGGCCATGAAGAAGATGCCCAGCCAGTCGGCCTTCCAGAACAGCTTCAGTTGCAGCGGCTCCTTGTCCAGGCCATAGATCATGCCGACGATCAGCAGCACGCCGGGCACCCAGTTGATGTAGAAGATCGATGGCCAGCCATACAGCTCGGAGAGGTATCCGCCCAGGGTCGGTCCCATGGCCGGCGCCAGGGTCGCCGTCAAGCCAAAGATGGCCATGCCGACGGCGCGCTTCGATGGCGGCAGCTTGAGCATCACCAGGGTAAACGCCATCGGAATCAGGGCGCCGCCGGTGAACCCCTGCAGCATGCGGAAGACGATCATGCTTTCCAGGTTCCAGGCCGCCCCGCACAGGGTGGAGAACAGCAGGAAGAAAGCGGTGGTGCCGATCATGTAGGTACGCAGTCCGAACACGCGCGCCAGCAGCGCGGTGAGGGGAATGACGATGATTTCCGCCACCAGGTAGGCCGTGGAAATCCACGAGCCCTCTTCCTGGGTGGCCGACAGCGAGCCAAGGATATCCTTGAGCGAGGAGTTGGTGATCTGGATGTCGAGCACCGCCATGAAGGCGCCCAGCATGCCGGCGGCGACCGCCAGCCAGGTGCGCCCGGAGACTTTCTCGTCGATCACGGGAAACGCTGGCGGCTTCGCCAGCGTGGTGGAGGGGCTGCTCATGGAAGCTTAGCGGGTGGCAGTCTGGGCAGCGGGAGCGGCGGCGTGGCGCGCAGCCGGCTGCGTTTCAGGCTGATTCACTTCCACTTCGGCGATCACCGACATGCCCGGCACCAGGCGGCCATTCATGGCCTTGATGTCTTCCGGCTGGAAGACGATTTTCACGGGCACGCGCTGGACGATCTTGGTGAAGTTGCCGGTGGCGTTATCGGCCGGCAGCAGGGCGAATTGCGCGCCCGAGGCAGGCGCGAAGCTGTCCACGGTACCCACCAGTTTCTTGCCCGGCATGGCGTCGATGGTCACGTGCACGCTCTGGCCTCGGTGCAGGTCAGCCAGCTGTGTTTCCTTGAAGTTGGCGGTGACCCAGACGTTGTCCTGCACGATGGCCGTCAGTTGCTGGCCCGGCTGCACGCGCATGCCCGTTTCCACGTTGCGCTTGCCGATGCGGCCGGCGACGGGGGCCAGGATGCGGTTGTATTGCAGCTGTTGTTCGGCGTCCTTCAATTGCACGCGCAGCACGGCCACTTGTGCCTTGGCCACGTCGCGCGCAGCTTGCGCCGCGCCAATCTGCGCCTTGGCGGCCGAAGCGCTGTCGCGGCGGGCGGCCAGGTCGGCCACGGCGCTCGAGCGGGCCGCGTTGGCCGCGTCGAGTTCCGCTTTCGATACGGCTTTCATCTGGCTCGTGTACAGCTGGCCATAACGGTCCGCATCCTGTTTTGCGCGCAGCAATTGTGCATCCGCTTGCGCCACTTGCGCCTGGGCGCCGCTGGCTTGCGCCTGCACTTGCGCGATCTGCGCATCGGCCTGCAGCACTTGCTGTTCGGCACTGGCGATCTGCGCGGCGATCTGCTCGGTTTTCACGCGCTGGTCGAACGGGTCGAGTTCGGCGATCACGTCGCCCTCTTTCACCATTTGATTGTCGTCGATGAAGACCTTGGTGACGACGCCGGAAATGCGCGCCGAGACGGGATGCACGTGGCCGGCTACGTAGGCGTTTTCCGTTTCCACGAAATAGTGGCTGCGGTACCACATGCGGGCGCCAGCGCCCAGGGCGACCAGGACGATCAGGCCGGCGATGATTTTCACGCGGTTGTTAGGTGGTGCGGAGCTGGCGGAAGCGGCGGGCGCGGAAGGTGCGGCAGGGGCCGCGGGTGGGACGGCACTCAGCACCTTGTGCTCTGCCTGGCCTGGCTGGTTGGACATACTTGCTCCGGAAATGAAATGATGTATGTTCATTATTGGGCAAAGAAAAGCCAAAGTCAAGAAATGAAACGATTGCATTTCATTTTAATTTGCACTACAGTGTGAGCCATCACTTACCTTCCACCTTATAAAGAGACCCAGACCATGTCCGATCCCGGCCTCAGCGATACCTTGCCTACCGATAAAGAATCCGACGACGCCCAGGAGCTTTCCTGCTGCGGCAAGCCAGCCGGCCGGCCGCGCGCGGCCGACATGGAAGCGCGCATGGAAAACCTGCTGCACACGGCAGGCTGCCTGTTTCTGGAAAAGGGGTATGGAAAGGTCAGCCTGGAAATGATCGCCCGCGAAGCCCATGTGGCCGTGCGCACGATTTATGTGAAGTTTGGCGGCAAGTCCGGCTTGTTCAATGCCGTGGTGGAATTGCGCCGCGCCGCCTACTTCTCGACCATGCCGGCGCTGGAAACGGATATGCGCCCCCTGCCCACCATCCTGGGCGAGTTCGGCCTGCTGTTCGTGCAACTCGTCACCATGCCGGCGGCCATCCGCCTCAATCGCATGGTGGTGGCGGAAGCGGCCACGCACCCGGAACTGGCGGAAACGTTTTACAAGGTGGGGCCGGGACAGACGCGCGAGATGCTGACCAGGTTTTTCAGCCGCCCCGACATCGCGCCCCTGTTTCGCGCGGAGCTGACGGCCGCCATGCTGTCGCTGCACCTGCTCAATTGCCTGCTGGGCGACCAGATGTCGCGCCTGCTGTTTCCGCCACAGGCACAACCGGATGTGGCGCAATTGCGCGCCAAGGTGGCGGTCAGTCTCGACCTGTTCCTGCGTGGCACCCTGCGCCAGCCGCTGGCGGACTGATGCGGGATGGCTGGCCGGGGAATTCAGCCAGGGCGGCTGCAATCTTCCGGCAGCGCCGCTTCGGCGCGTGCATCGCTCAAGCCCAGCGCCCGCAGGAAAGGCTGGGCCGCCGACGCGCCATCCACACTGAGTGAAGACTCACTTCCATCGTAGCGATCCGGGCCATAGCGCATCAGGTCGAACGAGGTTTCAAAGCGCTGCGCCAGGAAATACGTGCGGAAGTAATCGAAGGAAAACGCCACCTGGCCATCGGTCCGCAACAGCAAGCCATGCGCATACAGCGGCGCCAGCCAATCCCCGGCCGCCATGCTCCAGCCCTTCACGCCACAATAGTCGCTGGCAAAACGCTCCAGTTCCGCCTCGCTGAGGAAGACGGTCTTGGCTTCGAACATCACGAACGCCAGTTCGATCAGGAATTCGCGCGCATCGGCAGCCACGCCGGCGTCCACGCGCTGCGGCACGCCTGCCTTGCCCAGCAAGCCATCGAGATAGGCGCGCTCGCCTGCCAGTTGCGGCAGCAAGGTGGCAAACACATACTCGGCATCCATCTGCCCCGTTTCCTGGCCATTCGGCGTGTACAGCACCGACAGGGCGAAGTTCTTGCTCACGTCATCGAACTCGCGCAGGGACACCGTCCACTGCGTGCCAGCCGCGCCGCCATCGGCCGCGCCCGTGCCAAACTCGAGCACGGCAAACGCCGCCATCTGGCCCTGCGCACTGTACAGGCTGCCGGGATTGCTCTTGAACAGGATGCCCAGCGACTTCATCAGCGAACTGGCATCGCCCGTATGCTGGTGGCCATGGAACACGGCGTGGATATTCTTGTAGTACGCGCGCTGCTCGGCGCTGGCGTGCTCGTCGGCGGAGAAAAAGCTGAAGCCGGCATTGCCCAGCGCCGCAGCCGCGACACCCTGCACGCGGCTGCCCGGCACCAGGTAGAAACGCGCGCCGGGCAAGCTGGCCGCCTGCAGCAAGGGGCGCAGGAAGTATTCGTAGACATACACGGGCGTCGTATCGGCACAGGCGTCCAGCGCCACCAGCTGGCCCGTGAAGAAAATCGCATCGATCTTCTTGCCTGCCGCCAGGATAGCAGCCACATCCTGGTACAAGGCATGCAGCATCACGGCTTGCTCTTGCTCATCGGCCCGGCGCAAACGGACATCGGCAATATGAAGGGCGGTAAATTTTTTCATCGTTGCAAAACTCTCTCAGTACAGCGGAATTTGACCGTATCCCACGCTGGCAACATTCCTGGAAAAATCACACGCTTCCGTTGAAGCAAAAGCAAAACATGGTTACAGACCTCCATTCTGCCACTTTTTCCACACGGCAATACTCACCAATTTTCACAAGACACCGCTGCGCCACGTTTTACTATGCCGCAGGTCAAGGGAAATAAAAAAACCGGGAACATGTCCCGGTTTTTCATACTGAAAGTTAACTCTTTATCAGCGCTTGCGCGGCGGCGGCAAGTCCGTGCACACGCCTTCGTACACTTCCGCAGCCATCCCGATCGACTCGCCCAGGGTTGGATGCGGGTGGATGGTCTTGCCGATATCGGTGCCGTCGCAACCCATTTCGATGGCCAGCGCGATTTCACCGATCATGTCGCCCGCATGCGTGCCGACGATGGTGCCGCCGATGATGCGGTGCGTTTCCGCGTCGAACAGCAGCTTGGTGAAGCCTTCGGCACGGCCATTGGCCACGGCGCGGCCGGAAGCGGCCCAAGGGAAGTGGCCCTTCTCGACCTTGATGCCCTTGGCTTTCGCTTCGTCTTCCGTGATGCCGGCCCATGCCACTTCCGGATCCGTGTAGGCGACCGACGGGATCACCTTGACGTCGAAGTGCGACTTCTGGCCGGCAGCGGCTTCCGCTGCCACGTGGCCTTCATGCACGGCCTTGTGCGCCAGCATCGGCTGGCCCACCAGGTCGCCGATGGCGAAGATGTTCGGCACGTTGGTGCGCATCTGGCTGTCGACGTTGATGAAACCGCGGTCCGTCACCTGCACGCCGGCCTTGTCGGCGGCAATCTTCTTGCCGTTCGGGCTGCGGCCCACGGCGACGAGCACCAGGTCGTAGACTTGCGGCGCCGGTGCCGTGGCACCCGCTTCGGCTGCTTCGAACGTGACCTTGATGCCTTCCGGCAGCGCCTCGACGGCCACCGTCTTGGTCTTGGTCATGATGTTGTCGAAGCGCTTCTCATTGAACTTCTGCCACACCTTGACGGCGTCGCGGTCCGCGCCCTGCATCAGGCCATCCATCATTTCAACCACGTCGATGCGCGCGCCGAAGGTGGAATACACGGTCGCCATTTCCAGGCCGATGATGCCGCCGCCGATGACCAGCATGCGTTTCGGGATCTGGCGCAATTCCAGCGCGCCCGTCGAATCGACGATGCGCGGGTCTTCCGGCACGAATGGCAGCTTCACCACGGACGAACCGGCCGCGATGATGGCTTGCTTGAACTGCACGACTTTTTTCGAACCGTCGCCTGCCGTCACTTCGATATGGTTCGCGGAGAGGAACTGGCCCACGCCCGTGACGACTTGCGTCTTGCGCGCCTTGGCCATGCCGGCAAGGCCGCCCGTCATGTTCTTGATCACGCCTTCCTTGTAAGCGCGGACCTGGTCGATATCGATGGTCGGCTTGGCAAACGTCACGCCCGTGTTCGACATGTGCGCCGTTTCATCGATGACGGAAGCGACGTGCAGCAGCGCCTTGGACGGGATGCAGCCCACGTTCAGGCACACGCCGCCCAGGGTGGCGTAGCGCTCGACGATGACGGTGCTCATGCCCAGGTCGGCCGCGCGGAACGCCGCCGAATAGCCGCCGGGACCGCCGCCCAATACCATCATGTCGACATCGATGTCGACCTGGCCGCTGTAATTGCCGGCCGGGATGGCGGCAACGGCTGCCGGTGCTGCCGCCGGGGCAGCCGCCGGAGCTGCTGCCGCAGGTGCAGGAGCCGCCGCAGGAGCGGCAGCAGCCGCACCTTCAGCTGCTTCCACCACCAGCAGCGCGCTGCCTTCGGCGATCTTGTCGCCGACCTTGACCTTGACTTCCTTGACGACACCCGCGTGGGTCGATGGAATCTCCATGCTGGCCTTGTCCGATTCGACCGTGATCAGGGACTGGTCCACCTTGATGGTGTCGCCGACCTTGACCATCAGTTCGATGACTTCGACTTCCTTGAAGTCGCCGATATTCGGTACTTTTACCTCTACTGTGCTCATCAATCGCTCCTTACAGCAGAATTTTGCGCATGTCGGCCAGGACTTCGCCGAGGTACACGGAGAATCGCGCGCCCATCGCGCCATCGACCACGCGGTGGTCGTAGGACAGCGAGGTGCCCATCATCAGGCGTGGCTGGAAGGCCTTGCCATCCCATACCGGCTTGATCGAGGCTTTCGACAGGCCCAGGATCGCCACTTCCGGCGCATTGACGATAGGCGTGAAGTGCGTGCCGCCGATGCCGCCCAGGGACGAAATCGTGAAGCTGGCGCCCTGCATGTCGGCCGGTTTCAGCTTGCCTTCGCGCGCTTGCAGCGACAGTTCCGTCATTTCGCGGGCGATCTGCGAAACCGACTTCTGGTCCGCGCCCTTGATCACCGGTACCACCAGGCCATTCGGCGTGTCGGCCGCGAAGCCGATGTTGTAGTACTGCTTGAGGATCAGGTTTTCGCCCTTGGCGTCGAGCGAAGCGTTAAACGCGGGGAATTTCTTCAGCGCGGCGACGGACGCCTTGATGACGAATGCCAGCATGGTCAGCTTGGCTGCATCCTTGTTCTTCGCATTGGCGGCGTTGGTGTCGACGCGGAACGCTTCCAGGTCCGTCACGTCCGCTTCGTCGAACTGCGTGACGTGCGGGATCATGACCCAGTTGCGGTGCAGGTTCGGACCCGAGATTTTCTTGATGCGCGACAGCGGCAGCAATTCGGTCGTGCCGAACTTGCTGAAGTCCAGCGACGGCCATGGCAGCAGGTCCAGACCCACGCCCGAACCGGCTTTGGCGGCCGGCGCATTTGGCGCGGCGACGGCGCCCGACATCACGCCCTTGACGAAGTTCTGCACGTCTTCCTGGGTGATGCGGCCTTTCGGACCGGAACCGCCCACGCGGGCCAGGTCCACGCCCAGTTCGCGCGCGAACTTGCGGATCGATGGCGACGCGTGCGCCAGCTTGCCATTTGCGGCAGGCGCGGCGGCGGGAGCTGGTGCGGCAGCAGGTGCTGCGGCAGGCGCCAGCGCCGAAGCGACGGCGGCCGCTGGTGCGGCGGCAGCTTGCGCGGCAGGTGCAGGTGCAGCAGCGGCAGGAGCAGCGCCGCCCGTCGTTTCCACGACCAGTACCAGCGAACCCTTGGCAACCTTGTCGCCAACCTTGACTTTCAATTCCTTGACGATACCGGCATGGCTCGATGGGATTTCCATGCTGGCCTTGTCCGATTCGACCGTCAGCAGCGACTGGTCGACCTTGATGCTGTCGCCGACCTTGACCATCAATTCGATGACTTCGACTTCCTTGAAGTCGCCGATATCGGGCACGGTCACTTCCACCAGCGCAGGCGCGCCGGCAGGGGCGGCAGGTGCAGCGGCGGCGGGGGCGGCTTCAGCGGCAGGTGCAGGTGCTGCAGCGGCGGGTGCCGGTGCAGCGGCAGGCGCGGCCGTAGCGGACGCATCATCCGCCACTTCCAGCAGCAGGACCAGCGAACCTTCGGCGATCTTGTCGCCCACGTTGACTTTCAATTCCTTGACGACACCGGCGTGGCTCGATGGAATTTCCATGCTGGCCTTGTCCGATTCGACCGTGATCAGGGACTGGTCAACCTTGACCGTATCGCCTGGCTTGACCATCAGTTCAATGATCTCGACTTCCTTGAAATCGCCGATATCCGGGACTTTGACTTCCACAATGCTCATAGCTTGCTCCGTTATTTTATTTGTCAGATGGACCCGCACACACGCCAGGGCGGCACTTTCGCACCGCCCTGGCATCATCGGGTCCGCACAACGATTACTGGGTCACCGGATTCGGTTTGTTCGCGTCGATGCCGTACTTGGCGATCGCCTGCTCCACCACCGACACGTCGATCTTGCCTTCGTCTGCCAGCGATTTGAGCGCGGCCACGGTGACATAATAACGGTTCACTTCGAAGAACTCGCGCAGCTTGGCGCGGCTGTCCGAGCGGCCAAAGCCATCGGTGCCCAGCACTTTATAAGTGCGGCCCTTCGGCATGAAGGCGCGGATCTGTTCTGCAAACGCGCGCATGTAGTCGGTCGTGGCGACGATCGGGCCGTCCGTGTCCTGCATCAGCGACGTCACGTACGGCACGCGCTGCTCTTTCGACGGGTTGACCATGTTCCAGCGTTCCGCATCCTGGCCATCGCGGGCCACCAGGGTCAGCGACGGCGCCGACCACACGTCCGCAGCCACGCCCCAGTCGTTTTGCAGCAATTCGGCGGCGAAGATCGATTCGCGCAGGATGGTGCCGCAACCGATCAGCTGTACGCGCAGCTTGGCGTCAGCCTGGCCTTCCTGCAGCTTGTACATGCCTTTCAGGATGCCTTCTTCCTGGCCTGGCTTGATGCCTGGCTGGGCGTAGTTTTCGTTCATGATCGTGATGTAGTAGAACACATCTTCCTGGTTGGCGATCATGCGGCGCAGGCCGTCCTGGATGATGACGGCGACTTCATGGCTGAAGGTCGGATCGTACGGCATGCAGGTCGGGATGGTCGCGGCGAAGATATGGCTGTGGCCATCTTCGTGCTGCAAGCCTTCGCCGTTCAGGGTCGTACGGCCAGCCGTGCCGCCCATCAGGAAGCCACGGGCGCGCATGTCGGCCGAAGCCCACACCTGGTCGCCGATGCGCTGGAAGCCGAACATCGAGTAGAAGGTGTAGAACGGGATCATGATGCGGTCGTTGGTCGAATACGACGTCGCCGCGGCAATCCACGAGCTCATGCCGCCCGCTTCGTTGATGCCTTCTTGCAGGATCTGGCCAGCCTTGTCTTCGCGGTAGTACATGACCTGGTCTTTGTCGACCGGCTCGTACAACTGGCCTTTCGGGTTGTAGATGCCGATCTGGCGGAACAGGCCTTCCATGCCGAAGGTACGCGATTCATCGACCAGGATAGGCACCACGCGCTGCCCCAGGTTCGGGTCTTTCAGCAGGGTCGAAATGACGCGCACGAACGCTTGCGTGGTCGAGATTTCGCGGCCTTCCGGCGTCGCTTCCAGCACGTTCTTGAAGGCGTCCAGGCCAGGCACCGGCAGGGTTTCTTCCGACTTCTGGCGGCGCTGCGGCAGGTAGCCGCCCAGGGCCTTGCGGCGCTCGTGCAGGTAGACCATTTCCGGCGCGTCGTCGGCCGGCTTGAAGAACGGGATGTCGGCCAGCTTGTCGTCAGGGATAGGCAGCGAGAAGCGGTCGCGCATTTCGCGGATGGCTTCGTCGTCCAGTTTTTTCGTCTGGTGCGCCGTGTTGCGCGCTTCGCCGGACTTGCCCATGCCGTAGCCCTTGATGGTTTTCACCAGCAGGACGGTTGGCTGGCCCTTGTGTTCCTGGGCGATCTTGAATGCCGCGTAGATCTTGTGCGGATCGTGACCGCCACGGGTCAGGCGCCAGATGTCGTCGTCCGTCATGTTGGCAACCATTTCCAGCAGCTTCGGATGCTTGCCGAAGAAGTGCTTGCGCACGTAGGCGCCATCTTTCGCCTTGTAGTTCTGGTATTCGCCGTCGACGGTTTCCATCATCACGCGCTGCAGGATGCCTTCCTTGTCCTGTGCCAGCAGGGCGTCCCAGCCCGGGCCCCAGATGACCTTGACGACGTTCCAGCCGGCGCCGCGGAATTCGCCTTCCAGCTCCTGGATGATCTTGGTATTGCCGCGCACAGGGCCGTCCAGGCGCTGCAGGTTGCAGTTGACCACGATGACCAGGTTGTCGAGCATGTCGCGCGCGGCCAGGCCGATCGCGCCCAGCGATTCCGGCTCGTCCATCTCGCCGTCGCCGCAGAAGGCCCAGACCTTGCGGTTGTCGGTCTTGGCGATGCCGCGTGCGTGCAGGTATTTCAGGAAGCGCGCTTGGTAGATCGCCATGTGCGGGCCCAGGCCCATCGACACGGTCGGGAACTGCCAGAAGTCAGGCATCAGCTTTGGATGCGGGTACGAAGACAGGCCCTTGCCGTCGACTTCCTTGCGGAAGTTCAGCATTTGCTCTTCCGTCAA